>JAYRLC010000108.1:0-1372 GCA_041905405.1 Ramlibacter sp.
CTGTCGCCTGACGCACGATCTCTCTGGCTGTCTGTGAGAAGCGGCCCAAATGTTGGGCGTTTTGATCTGCAGCGCAGATGCGAGGCATTAAGCAACTATGGATTGCATGACAACGTGCCGGAGGAAATTCGCATCCAGTATGAAACGAGCCGAAATCTCTTTTTGTATGCCTGGTTCGTCTATCGTTTTCATACAGTTGCAGAAACGCATGCTTTGTCTACGCTGGAGTTCGCGCTGCGCCTGCGCGTTGGTGACCAATTCCGACAGAACTTTCCGAAGAGGTTGGCGACGCTCTCATCGTTGCTTCAGTTCGCCTGCGATACAGCGATCCTCACGAACGACAAGATCGAAAGCCGCTTTAGATGGGTAAAGAGGCGAGCGGAGACTCGCGCATCTTTTGCGCGTATTCATTACATGGAGACCAATGGGTTGTCCGAGATGACGTTCTCACCCGACGAGATACACCCGGAACCTGAGGATCTTTCCGTTGACTGGCTGAAAGTTCTGGTAGGAGTGCTTCCGAAACGGAGGAATCACTTGGCGCATGGTTCCTCAACGCTGACTCCCTCAGTACTTCAGACATTTGACGAGGTGTCGTGCCTGATAAATCAGCTGTTTCCTCGCCCCTGATCGCATAACAGTAGTCCAACAAATGAGGGACACATACCAACCGCAACTGTGTTCTACGAAACCCTCAGCTAGCGTAAATCAAAGATGCTTTGCGCATCGCTTCGTCCTTGTCATTGGCGCTTAGGTCCAGCATATGAAATTCATGAACCTTTCTTGCTGCGGTGTACTGACTAAGATCCAGCATATATGCTTCGAAAAGTTCCCCCGCACGTCCCTTTTTGAGAGTGACTCGAGACTTGACAGGATGAATAAGGCGCAGATCAATCAACTGATCTATCGAGTCTCGAGTACTACCCGAAAGCTTTTGAGATATCAGGAACACATTGCACTTAGCTTTCTCTGTACAAAAAGTAACTAGCTCTGTGAATGCTGCTTCTAGTGCGACGCGATCGCCCGCTGAATCCAGCTTGAATTCTTCGCGCTTGTTGGTGTCGTATTCACCGGCCGCAAGATTGACATCTTCCGCGCCCACTTTTGCGCCTCTGTGATGATCACTTCCGCGATTTCTCGCTTGCGAGATAGCATTTGAAAAAATGCCTACGAAGTCGCGTGTAACTCCGCCGGACGCAATGATTAGCCGATCAATTGCCGTCCTATTCAGAAGATCATTGATCGTTAAGGAAGGTCTGAACAAGGACGATTCGAGCGCACGTTGTACGCATCGTTCCGACGCGTGATCGTGAAGTGTCGACTCAGACTCGCGTTTTCGGGCGATTTCGCCCGTTTTCCTCGCCTCATGCTG
>JAYRLC010000109.1:0-1350 GCA_041905405.1 Ramlibacter sp.
CATCGCATTACACACATCTCATAGCGTTTGCCGGGCGAAACGCAGCCCTTGGACGAACACGGCGATGTCACGCAGGCCAAGCCACAGCGTCTTGGCACCAGGCTCGCCATCGCCCTTGCGCGCGAGGAAGCCGCCGAGTTGGGCGATCAGGCGCACCACGGTGTTCAGCGGTGGCACCGTCTTGGGCGGCTTCTTCTTGTTCAGCACATAGGCCGCCTGCCACTCATCCGTCTCGAACAGCAGATCGGCGGGCAGTTGCGGCAGGCTGCGGCCCAGCCGCATCAGGCGGTTGATCCGCCAGGCCACGACCATGTACAGCGCCAGCGCCGTTTCGATGCGCGCCACCTCGCCTAACTGCAGCGCCTCGATGCGGCAGCCCTCCTTCAGGATCAGGAAGAACAATTCGATCTCCCAGCGCGCGCGGTACCAGTCCACCAGTTCCGTGGCTTGCTCCAACGTGTGGATCGGCCGGTTGCTCAGCAGTCGCCACACGACTGGCTTGACGCCTGCAGGCGGGTCGATCTCCTGGGCCAGCACGCAGTGCACGCTCAGACGGCCCCCGCTGCCATCGGCCAGTTCGATCACGTCGGCACGCAGGCTCTGCGTGACCCGGCGCGCCTGGCGGCCACGTCCAGGCGGCAGATCGAACACCACCCGGCCCAGCTGCGGCGCCTGCGCCATGCGCGCCCACAGCTTGCCGCCCTCGGGCAGCGCCCGGTCATGCTGGCAACGGATCAGGTAGTCGGCCGCATGGTCCAACTCCCGGGCGCGCACCAGCAAGGCGAGGATGTCCGCCTCCCGGTCGGCCACAACCACCTGGCGCACCTGCGGCAACTCCAGCGCCCGCTCGGCCACGCGCTCGTAGCCTTCGATCCAGCGCTCGCTCTCTTTGATCCCTCCTCGTACGCCATCGGCATCACGAGGCTCGCGCGCCCACATCCAGGCATCGAGCACACCCAGCGGCTCGCGCTGCGGGCTCACCGCGTAGGTGGGATGCAGGTACATGCCGCGCTGCGCCTCGTAGCTCAGCGGCCCCAGCCCTGTGGTTTGGCGGCCATTGAAGTCCAACTCCGTTGTATCCTGGATGTTGAGCACCACCGCATGCGGGCGCATGCGCTCAATGCTGCAGTCCCAGTGCGGCTGCAGCAGCGCGTGCCAGTCGGTCTTGGTATTGGACAGGAACCGGTAGGCCCCTTGCGTCTCGGCCCAGCCGCTGCAGGCATTGGGGATGCTCTCCATCGGCTTGCTGCCCAGCCGCTGGGCCAGCAGCACCGCGCGCGCGTCCAACCGCGTATCGCCCAGATCCAGCGTCTTGAATTCTTCCCTTGCCCAGCTCACTCTATTCCTTGA
>JAYRLC010000022.1:0-64244 GCA_041905405.1 Ramlibacter sp.
CTGGACGCAGCACTCGGTGGGCTCGCAGAACATCCGCGCCATGGCCATGATCCAGCTGCTGCTGGGCAACATGGGCCGCGCGGGCGGCGGCGTGAACGCGCTGCGCGGCCATGCCAACGTGCAGGGCATCACCGACATGTGCGCCTATTCCGAGGTTCTGCCCGGCTACCTGGGCGCGCCCGGCGACGCCGACGACACGCATGAAAAGTACCTGGCCGCGCGCACGCCCAAGCCGCTGCGCCCGGGCTCCATGAACTTCCCGGCGAACTTCCCGAAGTGGTCAGTGAGCCAGCGTGTGGCATGGTTCGGCCCCGCAGCGAACAAGGACAACAACTTCGCCTACGACTGGCTGCCCAAGCGCGACGGCGCCTATGACGTGCTGTCGATGTTCGAAAGCATGTTCCAGGGCAAGATGAACGGCTTCATCTGTCAGGGCTTCAACCCGATCGCGGCGGTGCCCAACAAGAAGAAGCTGGGCACGGCCCTGTCCAAGCTGAAGTACCTGGTCATCATGGACCCGCTGCAGACGGAAACCGCCGAGTTCTGGAAGAACTTTGGCGAGTTCAACAACGTCGACTCGGCCACGATCCAGACCGAGGTGTTCCGCCTGCCGGCATCCTGCTTTGCCGAGGACCCGGGCTCGTTCACCAACTCCAGCCGCCAGGTGCAGTGGCACGGCCGTGCCGTGGAGCCGCCGGGCGAGGCCAAGACCGACCGCGAGATCATGTCCACGCTGTTCCTGAAGCTGCGCGACATGTACGCCAAGGACGGCGGCGCGTTCCCCGACGCGATCAAGGCGCTGACCTGGAACTACAGCAACCCGAGCAATCCGGCCCCTGAGGAAGTGCTGCGCGAGATCAACGGCCGCGCCATCGCGGACGTGATGTCCCCGCCCAACCCCAAGGACCCCAAGGCCGTGCCCACGGTGCTGGTCAAGGCCGGCGAGCAGTTGCCGGGCTTCGGCATGCTGCGCGACGACGGGTCCACGGCCTGCGGCAACTGGATCTATTCGGGCGTGTGGACGCAGGCCGGCAACATGTCGGCGCGGCGTGACACGGCCGACCCGTCCGGGCTGGGCGTGTTCCAGAACTGGGGCTTCTCGTGGCCGGCCAACCGGCGCGTGCTCTACAACCGCGCGGGCGCATCGCCCGACGGCAAGCCGTGGGACCCCAAGCGCCGCGGCATTGCGTGGAACGGCACGGCTTGGGCCGGCGTGGACGTGCCCGATATCGCCCCGGCCCTGGGGCCGGACACTGGCGCGGGCCCGTTCATCATGACGCCCGAAGGCGTGGCGCGCCTCTTTGCCATCGGCCTGATGAACGAGGGCCCGCTGCCCGAGCACTACGAGCCATTCGAGACGCCGGTGGGCACCAACCTGATGTGCCCGACCAACCCCAAGGCCGTGAGCAACCCGGCGGCACGTGTGTACAAGGGCGACCTGGAGCAGTTCGGCAAGGCCGACAAGTTCCCCTACGCCGCCACCACCTACCGCCTGACCGAGCACCTGCACTACTGGACAAAAAATTCGCGTGCCAACGCGATCGTGCAGCCGTCGCAGTTCGTCGAGATCGGCGAGGACCTGGCCAAAGAAAAGGGCATCAAGAACGGCGACATGGTCAAGGTCAGCTCCAACCGGGGCGAGATCAAGGCCCTGGTCGTGGTGACCAAGCGCATCAAGGGCCTGGACTGCAACGGCAAGAAGGTGCACACCGTGGGCATCCCCATCCACTGGGGCTTCATCGGCGTGGCGCACAACGGCTACCTGTCCAACACCCTGACCCCGTACGTCGGCGACGCCAACTCGCAGACGCCGGAGTACAAGGCGTTCCTCGTCAACATCGAAAAAGCTTAATCAAGGAGGACACGACATGACCATGCAATCCTCCCTCGACATCACGGCCCGCTCGGCCACCACCACGCCGTCGGCGTCGGTGCGCCAGGGGGTCGAAGTCGCCAAGCTGATCGACGAGTCCAAGTGCATCGGCTGCAAGGCCTGCCAGGTCGCGTGCAGCCAGTGGAACGAGCTGTCCGACGACATCGGCACCAACGTGGGCGTGTACGACAACCCGGCCGACCTGACCGACAAGTCGTGGACGCTCATGCGCTTTGCCGAGGTCGAAACCTCGGGCAGCCTGGAATGGCTGATCCGCAAGGACGGCTGCATGCACTGCGCCGACCCCGGGTGCCTGAAGGCCTGCCCGGCCCCCGGCGCCATCGTGCAGTACAGCAACGGCATCGTGGACTTCAAGCAGGAAAACTGCGTGGGCTGCGGCAACTGCGTCACTGGCTGCCCGTTCGACATTCCGCGCATTTCCAAGAAGGACAACAAGGCCTACAAGTGCACGCTGTGTTCGGACCGCGTGTCCGTTGGCCTGGAGCCCGCCTGCGTCAAGACCTGCCCCACGGGCGCCATCACCTTCGGCAAGAAGGAAGACATGGTGGCCTATGGCGACAAGCGCGCCGGTGAGCTGAAGGAACGCGGCTTCAAGAACGCGGCGCTGTACAACCCGGCCGGCGTGGGCGGCACGCACGTGATGTATGTGCTCAAGCACGCCGATGCACCCGAGAAATATTCGGGCCTGCCCAGCAACCCGACCATCAGCCCGCTGGTGTCGCTGTGGAAGGGAGCGGCCAAGCCCCTGGCCGTGGCGGCCATGGTGGGCGCGGTGGTGGCGGGCTTCTTCCACTACATGAAGGTCGGTCCGGTCGAGGAGAAGGACGAAAAGGAAGAGGAGGCACGGTCATGAAGCGCAACCCCAACGACCTGCAGCGCTACGACGACGGCACGCGCATGAACCACTGGGCCATCGTGCTCCTGTTCATCGTGGCGGCGCTGTCGGGCCTGGCGTTCTTCCACCCGTCGATGTACTGGTTCAGCGCGCTGTTCGGCGGCGGCACGTGGACGCGCATCCTGCACCCGTACTTTGGCGTGCTGATGTTCGTGTGCTTCCTGGTGATGTTCCTGCGGCTGTGGCGCGAGAACATCCTGAACGATGGCGACCGCCAGTGGCTGGACAAGTCGGGCGAGATGCTGCGCGGCAACAAGGACGCCATGCCGCCCGCGGGCAAGTACAACGCCGGCCAGAAGATCGTGTTCTGGCTCATGGCGGTCAGCCTGCTGGTGCTGCTGTGCACCGGCATCCTGTTCTGGCATGCCTGGTTCCCCGACCTGCCCATCCTGGCGCGGCGCATCGGCGTGCTGCTGCATGCGATCTCGGCCGTGGTGCTGGTGCTGACGGTGATCGTCCACGTCTACGCGGCCATCTGGGTCAAGGGCACGACGCGCGCCATGACGCGCGGCACCGTCAGCCGCGGCTGGGCCCGCGCCAACCACCCGCTGTGGCATGAGGAAATGACACGGGGTAAATAGGGAGTCGCGCCCCTCCCCCACGGCGGCACACTCGGGGTGCCGCTTTTCTTTTTGCAGTACCCATGACCGAAGCTGTCACCGTCAAGATCATGTCGCCCGAGGAGATCGCCGCGCGCGACGTGGGCGACGCCGCGCAGATCCGCTTTGCCGATACCGCCCGCATCTTCGGCGACCGCGGCACGCGGCTGCGCCAGCTGGCCGCGGGCCATGCCATGCGCGACTACCTCATCTTCATGGCCGACGTGGCGGCCGCGCAGCAGCGCGCGCTGTCGGCGCCGCGCGTCACGCCGCTGCCCGCCGAGCAGGCACTGGGCGACGCGGCCCGCGCGGGCGTCGCGCCACTGGCGCCCACGCTGTTCAAGCGCAGCGCCGAATGGCGTGACGACCTGGCCGACATCCTGGCGGATCTGCTGCCGCGCCTGCCCGACGGCGCGGCGCGGGGCACGGTGCAGGCCCTGCAGCAACTGGGCGCCGACGAACTGGAACGCCAGGCCGACCGCCTGCTGGCCGGCGTGATGCTGGGCCTGGACCTGGGCCAGGCGCCGCTGATCGGCGCGGCGCTGCAGGTGTACTGGGCGCGGCTGGTGGCCCACACGCAGGCGCAGTACCCCGAGCTGGCCTTCGGCCGCGTGGACGACGCCACGCGCTGCCCCTGCTGCGGCAGCGGCCCGACGGCCAGCGTGATCCGCCTGGGCGGTGCCGACACCGGCTCGCGCTACCTGCACTGCTCGCTGTGCCAGAGCCAGTGGCACATGGTCCGCGTGAAATGCGCCCGCTGCGAAAGCACGCGCGACATCACCTACCAGGAGGCCGAGGCGGCCGAGGGTGCGGAGCAGCCCACGGCCGCCCCGCCGCGCGGCGCCGTGCGCACCGAATCCTGCGGCGACTGCGGGCACTACCTCAAGATCGTGTCCATGGAAAAGGACGCCCACGTGGACCCCGTGGCCGACGACCTGGCGTCCGTCATGCTGGACCTGCTGGTGTCCGAATCGGGCACGCAGCGCCACGGCGTGAACTTCATGCTGCTGTTCGGCGCGCCCGACGACGGCGGGAGTCCGTAGTGGGCGCGCCTGACGGATCCATCGTCGATGGTCCGAAGGCACTGCTGGCCAGGCTGCCCTCGGTCGACAAGCTGATCAACCGGCCCGGCGCGCAGGCGCTGGTGGCGGCGCACGGTGCCACGCTGGTCACGAACGAGGCGCGGGCGTTGCTGGCCGGGCTGCGGCAAGCCGTGCTGGCGGGCGGCAGCCCTGCCGCGCTGGGCGACGCCCACGCGCTGGATGCCGCGCTGGCCGGCCGCTGCCGCGAGCGCACCGCATCGCGCCTGAAGCCCATGCTCAACCTCACGGGCACGGTGATCCACACCAACCTGGGCCGCTCGGTGCTGCCGCAGGCGGCCATCGACCAGGTCGCCGCCATGATGGGCGGCCCGCTGAACCTGGAATACGACCTGGCCGCGGGCAGCCGCGGCGACCGCGACAGCATCGTCGAGGGCCTGCTGTGCGAGCTGACCGGGGCCGAGGCCGCCACAGTCGTCAACAACAACGCCGCGGCCGTGCTGCTGACCATCGCCGCGCTGGCGCGCGGGCGTGAGGTCATCGTGTCGCGCGGCGAGCTGGTGGAGATCGGCGGCGCATTCCGCATGCCCGACGTGATGGCCAGCGCCGGCGCCACCATGGTCGAGGTCGGCACCACCAACCGCACGCACCTGGCCGACTACGAGCGCGCCATCACCGCCGACACCGCCCTGCTCATGAAGGTGCACACCAGCAATTACGCCGTGCAGGGTTTCACCAGCAGCGTGACTGAGGCCGAGCTCGCCCTGCTTGCCCAGGCCAGGGGCGTGGCGCTGGCCACGGACCTGGGCAGCGGCGCGCTGGTGGACATGAGCCGCTGGGGCCTGCCCAAGGAGCCCACGCCGCAGGAGATGCTGGCCGCCGGCTGCGGCGTGGTGACTTTTTCGGGCGACAAGCTGCTGGGCGGTCCGCAGGCGGGGCTGATCGTGGGCAGCAAGGAGCTGGTGGGCCGCATCCGCAAGTTCCCCATGAAGCGCGCGCTGCGCCTGTCCAAGCTGCCGCTGGCCGCACTGGAAGCCACGCTCATGCTGTACCTGCAGCCCGAACGCCTGCCGGTGGAGTTGCCCACGCTGCGCTGGCTGACGCGGCCGCTGGCGGATATCACGGCCACGGCGCAGTCGTTGCTTGCACCCTTGCGTGAAGCCGTGGCGCCGCGCTACAGCGTCACCACCGTTTCGCTCATGGGCCAGATCGGGTCGGGCTCGCTGCCGGTGGACCTGCTGCCCTCGTTCGGCGTGGCGCTTTCACCCGTGCTGTCGGGCAAACGCGGCATGGGCACGGCGCTGGACGCCCTGTCCACGGCGCTGCGCGAACTGCCCATGCCGGTCATCGGGCGGATCGAGGACGACCGGCTGATTCTGGATTGCCGGTGCCTGGAGGATGCGGCTGCGCTGGTGTCCCAGTTGCCCTTCTTGCGTGAGAGATTGGTTTGAGTTCGGTGCTTCTCTTTTGTTGCACCTCGCGGCAAAGCCACCAGCAGTGTGGTGCCGCCCGCCGCGATGCAGCGAGCGCCACAACAGAGCACAACACATGATCGTCGGCACCGCAGGCCACATCGACCACGGCAAGACGGCGCTCGTGCAGGCGTTGACGGGCACCAACACCGATCGCCTGCCGGAAGAAAAGCGCCGGGGCATCACCATAGAGCTCGGCTACGCCGCGATGAAGCTCGATGATGCCCACACCATCAGCTTCGTGGACGTGCCCGGCCACGAAAAGCTCGTGCGCACCATGGTGGCCGGCGCGAGCGGCATAGGCTTTGCGCTGCTGCTGGTGGCGGCCGATGACGGCGTCATGCCGCAGACGGTGGAGCACCTCACCATCCTGTCGCTGCTGGGTGTGCAGAGCGGCGCGGCGCTCATCACCAAGGCCGAACGCGCCGACGCGGCGCTGCTCGCTCAGCGTGAAAGTGAAGTCCGCGCCCTGCTCGCGCAACACGGCGTGCCGCACTGGCCCGTGCTGGCCGTGTCCGCCCACCGCGGCGACGGCATGGACGCGCTGCGCGCCCTGCTGCGCGAACAGGCAAACGCACAGGCGGCGCCCCCCGCCCCCACCGAAGGCTTGCGCATGGGTCTGGACCGCGTGTTCACGCTGGACGGCATCGGCACCGTCGTGGCGGGCAGCATCGGGGCCGGCACGGTGCGCACGGGCGACATGCTGTGCCTGGCCCACGCGCCCGCCGACCTGTACCGCGTGCGCAGCCTGCACAGCCACAACCGCAGCGTCGATGCGGCGCACGCCGGCCAGCGCTGCGCCGTCGGCCTGGCGGGGCTGGAACGCAGCAAGGTCGAGCGCGGCATGACGCTGTGCGACCCCGCCATTGCCCTGGCCACCCAGCGGGTGGACGTGTGGCTGCACGTCGCGCCGACCGAAGACAAGCCGCTGCGCTCCGGCGCGCGCGTGCACCTGCATGCGGGCACGCAGGACACCACCGCCACTGTCGCCGTGCTGGGCCAGAACACCATCGCACCCGGCGAGGGCGCCATCGCGCAGCTCGTCACGCAGCAGCCGGTGCATGTGTGGCAGGGCGAACGTTTCGTGCTGCGCGACGCGTCCGCCACACGCACGGTCGCGGGCGGCGCGGTGTTGGACCCCCAGGGCCTGTCGCGTTACCGGCAGACGCCCGAGCGGCTTGCCCACCTGCACAGCCAGCGCGCGGACACGCCCATCCAGCGGCTGGGGGGCGCGCTGGCCAGCGCGCCGTTTGGTGTGCACGCGGCGCAGTGGCTGCGCCAGCAGGGCCTGGCCGGCTGGCCATTCACCCCCGCAGACCTGCCGGACGCGGTGTTCGGCAAGGGGCGCGAATGGGCCGTGGCGGCCGACCGGCTGGCCGGCAACGAAGCCGCGGTGCTGGCCATGCTCACAGACTTTCACGCGAAGCAGCCCGACGACACGGGCCCGGACATCCGCCGCGCGCGGCGTCTGTCGCTGCCGCGCATGCCCGAGGCGTTGTGGACCGCGCTGGTGGAGCAGATGGCCGACGCGGGCCGCATCACGCGGAGCGGCGGCTTCATCCACCTGCCCGAGCATGGCGCGCAGCTGCGCGAGGCCGAGCGCGTGGTGGCGCAGCGCGCGCTGCCGCTGCTGCTGCAGGGCGGCTTCGATCCGCCGTGGGTGCGCGACATCGCGGGCACGGCCCGCCTGCCCGAAGCGCAGGTGCGCAGCGTGCTGGCGCGCCTGGCGCGCGGCGGCGAGGTCTACCAGGTCGTGCGCGACCTGTACTACCACCCGCAGGTGGTGCAGCAGCTGGCCGAACTGGCGCGCGGCATCGAGGCGCGCGACGGTGAAGTGCAGGCGGCGAGCTTTCGCGACGCCACGGGCCTGGGTCGCAAACGCGCCATCCAGATCCTGGAGTTCTTTGACAGAATCGGCTTCCTGCGGCGGGTGGGCGACAGCCACCTGCTGCGGCCCGGCACACCGCTGTTCCCGCAGGGAGCCGCCCCATGAGTTTCAACAACGGAAGGAAAACGCCCCTGGTGGGGCGGCCGGGCTTCAAACCCGGTGGGTGGCGCCACGCGTCGCCGGGTGGGTTCGACTCCCGCTTCCTTCCGCCTTCACCCAATTTGTAGCATTTTTGCACTGCATCACAACGGTTTCGCGCCCATTGGGACTGCCAGCAGGTATGTGAGACATATAACCTTGGTGTAACGGGGCGTTTCGTCTATAACAGACCCTCCCCGTTTCACGCCAAGCCGGTCATGCCGTACCTTCCGTCCACACGCCAGGCGCGCTCCCGCCGCTTTGCCGCCAGCCCCGCGGCCAGCGGCCATTCGCCCCTGACGCTCGCGATGTCCGTTGCAGCCTGCTTCTCGCTGCCGACCGCTGCGGCCGCCCAATCCAGTGGAATGCAGGCCATTCACGGCGCCGCCAGCATCACAACCCAGGGCAACAAGACGCTCATCACCACGCAGAACGGCACAGGTACGGCCCACAGCGCGCTGAACTGGCAAAGCTTCGGCGTGGCGCCGGGCGCCACCACCCATTTCGCACAACCCACCGCCGCCAGCACGTCGATCAACCGCGTGCTGGGCAACAACCCGTCGGCCATCTTCGGCACGCTCAGCTCCAACGGCAAGCTCGTGCTGGTCAACCCGGCCGGCATCGCCGTGGGCGCGGGCGCGGTGGTGGACACCGCCGGCTTCACGGCATCCACCCTGCGCATGAGCGACGCCGACGCGCTGGCCGGCCGCCTGGTGTTCGGCGACGGCGCGCTGGCCGGTGGACTGAGCGTGAACGGCCACATCGTCGCGCGTGGCGGCGACGTGGTGCTGATCGCCCCCGACGTGCAGGCCGGCGCGGGCGCCATCATCGAATCGCCCAACGGGGCCACCATGCTGGCCGCGGGCCGCAAGGTCGAGGTGACGGGCCGCGGGCTGGAAGGCATCCACCTGCAAGTTCAGGCGCCCACGGATCAGGCCGTCAACCTGGGCCAACTCAAGGGCGACGCCGTAGGCATCTTTGCCGGCACGCTGAAGCACAGCGGTCTGGCGCAGGCCACAGCGGTGTCGGTCGAAGGTGGCAAGGTGGTCCTCAAGGGCCAGGCATCCGCCGAGATTGCCGGTACCACCACCGCGCAAAAGGGCGCCCTGGGCGGCACGGTCCATGCAACGGCCAACAAGGTCATGCTCAAGAGCGGCGCCATCATCGACGCCAGCGGGGCCAACGGCGGCGGCGAGGTGCTGGTGGGCGGCGGCTGGCAGGGCAAGGACGCGCGCCTGGCCAACGCCCAGCAAACCACTGCCGAGGCGGGCGCCACTATTAACGCGGACGCCACGCAGCGAGGCAATGGCGGCACGGTGGTACTGTGGTCGGATGACGCCACACGCACGCGGGCGGCCATTTCAGCGCGCGGCGGCGTTTCCGGCGGCCACGGCGGCAAGCTGGAAACTTCCGGCAAGCGCTTTCTGGATGCCAATGTGGCGCCGCAACTCAACGCCCGCGTCGCTGGCTGGCTCGGCGGCGACTGGCTGCTGGACCCTTACGAATTGGTGGTGGGCCCCGGCACGCCGCCGGCCGAGTCGCCCACTACCAATGTGTATACCGGCGCCAACAGTGGTAGTGGCAGCTCGTATGTGTCGGCCGCCACGCTGGTCACCGCGCTGAACTCCGGCTCCAGCGTCACATTGCAGACTTCGGGGGGCGCGACCGCCCCGGCACCCAACGAGGTGCGCATCCGCGTGGCCGAAAGCATCGTCAAGACGGGAGGGGGGACGGCATCGCTCAAGCTGGTGGCACATGAGAACGTGCAGCTGGACACCGGCGTCACCATCGGATCCACCAGTGGCGCGCTGAACATCGAGCTGCGATCGGGGTATTCCGCAACCGATACGGTGAATTCTTCCACCGGCGGCTCGGTCATCCTCGGCACGGGGGCGTCGCTGGGCTCCAATGGCGGCACCATCACGCTCACGGGCACCGGCACCGCATCCACGGCACTGGAAGCCGTGCAGGCCTCTGAAGCCTTCATCACGTCCGGCGGCGGCGCCATCACCCTCAACGGCACCCACGCCAGTGTGAACCGGCGCGGCGTGTACCTGGACCGCACGTCGATCAACAGCGGCGCGGGCGCCATCACCATCGGCAGCACCACGTCCAACATCAAACTGGCGGGCTCGACCGTAAGCAGCACGGGCGGCAATATCAACATCACCACTGCCGGCGCGCACAACTACAGCGCGCTGGAGATCGTGGAATATGCCGGCACGCCTGCCGTGCCCTCCCGTGTCAGCACCACGGGCAGCGGCAATATCACGCTGTCTGGCGAGCTGACAAACTATGGCGGCAGCGCCGGCAGCTATGCCGGCGGCGTGGTGGTCAGCAACTCCACCGTCTCCTCAGGCAACGGCTCCATCACCCTGCAGGGCAGGGTGGGCGTGCCCAGTGGGGTGGCGCAGGTTTCGCGCGGCTTCAGCCTGGAGACAGGGGCACGCATTGCCGGTAACGGCGTGATCAGTCTCACCGGCGAGGTCGGCGCCAGCGCGTCGGCTAACAGCCACGGCGGCATGCTGGCCAGCGGTGCCACGGTGGCCAGCACGGGTGGAAATGTCAGCCTGTCGGGCACGCTGAACAACGCCTCCGTCACCGCAGGCACGGGCCTGACCATTGGCGGGCGGGTGGAAGCTGTGGGCCAGGTGGCGCTCACCGGCAGTGCCACCGTCGGGAACATGTCCGGCACGGGGCTGGACATTCTGGCAGGCGCGGTGATTTCCAGCACGTCGCTGGGCGTCACGGCCACCGGCTCGGTGTCTTCGTCCACAACGGCCACCAACATTGTGGCGGCCTCGATCGCCGGCACCATCTCGACCACCAGCGCCATCAATATCTCGGGTACGGTGTCAGCGTCCAATGCCGTGGGTGCGTCGGGCGTGGTGGTCAGCGGCGTGATCACGGGCACCAATTCAGGCAACCAGCTGAACATCACGGGCTCGGGCGTGCCGGCCCCGCTGCCGGCCAGCAGCCGCGACATCAACATTGCAGGCGGGACCATCAGCAGCACCGGTGGGCAGATCAAGCTGTCGGGCGACCGCATGGAACTGGTCGGAGCCATCAACTCCAGCTCCGGACGCACCATGATCGTGCCGTTCAGCACCAACCGCGCGATCGCCCTGGGCGGCAGCAACGAAACCGGCACGCTGAACCTGACCAGCGCCGAGATCGACACCATCACCGCGTCAGCGCTGGTGGTGGGTGGCAGCAGCTATGGCGCTGGCATCAACATCGTAAGCAGCATCGCGCCAACCAATGTGAATACGCTGAGCCTGATTGCCGAATCCACCGGCAGCGGCGGCATTGCCCAGTCGGGCTCCACGGCGATCACCATCAACAACCTGAATGCCGACGCACGATTTGTCTCGCTCAGCGAGTCGGGCAACAGCATTGGCACGCTGTCCGGCCGGTCCTACGCAGGCACATTTGACGTGCGCACAGCCGGCGCGATGACGGTCAGCACCGTCGATGGCACCGCCGGCATCAGCGCCAGCACGACCGGCGGCATCACAGTGCAGGCCGGCGGCGTGCTCACGGTCAATGGCAACGTGTCCGCGCCCAGCGCGTCGGTCACCATGACCGGCGCGGGCATCACGCTCAACACTACGCGCACGATCTACGCCAGCAGTGGCGTTTCACTTAACGCCGGCGGCGGCGTGATGAACCTGGGCCAGGGCACCGTCAGTTCCCTGGGATCGATCCAGCTGACCAATGCGGCGAGCACCACGCTGGGCTCCATTTCCGCACTGACCGGGGGCCTGAGCCTGAACAGCATCACTGGCAACGTCAGCCAGCAGGTGGGCACCAGCATTGCCGCAGGCCTGCTCAGCGGCGGCAGCAACTCGGGCGTTATCAACCTGTCCAACACCGGCAACAACTTCATTGGCATCGGCACGCTTTCCACCAGTGGCGGCGGACTGACGGTGGTGGATGGCACCGACAACCTCAACATCTCGGGCGCGGTGAGCGCGCCCAGCGGCACCGTCAACATCCGCACGCCGGGCAGTATCAGCCAATCGCAGCAGGTCAGCTCCGGCGCCGCGGGTGACTCCATCGTGCTGTCGGCCGGCACCAACTACTTCAACACTGCGGGCGCCACCGGCTTGTCGGCCACGCATGCCAGCGGTCGCTGGCTGGTCTATCTGTCGTCGCCGTCCGGCAACAACTTCGGCGGGCTGAACTCAGTCAATTCCGCGGTCTGGAACAGCACCTACGCGCTGAATCCGCCGGGTACCCTGCCCGCGGGCAACCGCTACGCGTTTGCGCTGGCCCCCACGGTCAACGTGACCGCCAATGCCCAGACCCGCGTCTACGACGGCGGCACCATGTTCGCGCCCGTCACCCACACCACCAGCGGCCTGGTCGACGCCTCCACCTACGGCAACGTCTTCAGCCAGGACATCCTCACGGGCGCGCTCAGCGTTACCAGCCCGGGCAGGAACGTGGGCACTTATGCCATCGGCATCGGCACGCTGACGGCGCCTTCGGGCTACACGGTCAACTACACGCCGGCCAACGCCACCGTCACGGCCAAGGCGCTGACGCTGTCGGCCGTGGGCGACAGCCGCGCCTTCAACGGCGGCACGGCGTCCGGCGGCACCGTCAGCTCCACCGGCCTGGTGGGCGGGGACAGCATCACGGGGCTGAGCCAGTCATTCGCCAGCAAGAACGTGCTGGGCGCCAGCAACAGCACACTGCAAGTCAATGGCGGCTACACCATCAGCGATGGCAACGGCGGCAACAACTACACCGTCACCACCAATACCGCGCCGGGCACCATCACCCCGGCCGCGCTGACCGTCAGCACCAGCAGCGTGAACAAGGTGTACGACGCCACGACCAGTGCCGCGGGCACCGCCATCGTGACCGGCGGCACGCTGTACGGGGGCGACTCGCTCAGCGGCGGAACCTTCGCCTTTGTGAGCAAAAACGTCGGCAACAACGTCACGGTCAACGCCAGCGGCATCACCGTCAATGACGGCAACAGCGGCAACAACTATTCAGTCACCCACGCGGCCAACAACACCAGCAACATTACGCCGGCCCCGCTGAGCGTCACTGGCGTCACCACGGCCAACCGCGTGTACGACGGCACCACCGTGGCCAGCCTGGGCGGCACCGCCACGGTCACGGGCCTGCTGAGCGACGTGGTCAGCGTGACCGGCACGGGCGCGGGCAGTTTCGCGGACAAGCACGTGGGTGTATCCAAGGCCGTCACGGTCAGCGGCTTTACGCTGACGGGCACCGACGCGGGCAACTACAGCATCGTGCAGCCCACGGGCCTGACCGCCAGCATCACGGCGCGCCCGGTCAGCATCAAGCCCAACGACCTCACGCGCGTGTACGACGGCAGCACTGCGGCCCCCGGGGCGACGCTGCTGGTCACGTCGGGCAGCATCGTGGGCGGGGACACGCCGCTGGGCGGTACCTTCGCCTTCGCCGACCGGCACGCCGGCACCGGCAAGACGGTCAACCTGACCGGACTGACCCTCAACGACGGCAACAGCGGCAACAACTACGCGCTGACCCTGCAGCCCAACACCAACAGCACCATCACGCCGGCCAGCCTGAACGTCACGGGTGTAACCGCCAACAACCGCACCTATGACGGCTCCACCGTGGCCACGCTGGGCGGCAGCGCCACCGTGTCCGCCCTGGGCGGGGACAGCGTGTCGCTGGGCGGCACGGCCGCGGCCAGCTTCGCCGACCGCAACGCCGGCAACGGCAAGGCCGTCACGGTCTCGGGCTACACGCTGGGCGGCACCCATGCGGGCAACTACGTGCTCGTACAGCCCACGGGCCTGAACGCCAACATCACACCTGCCGCGCTCACGGTCAGCACCAGCAACGTGAACAAGGTCTACGACGGCACCACCAGCGCCGCAGGCAGCGCCGTGGTAACCAGCGGCACGCTGTACGGCGCCGACGCATTGGCCGGCGGCACCTTTGCCTTCGTCAGCAAGAACGCCGGCTCCAACGTCACCGTCAACGTCAGCGGCGTGACCGTGAGCGACGGCAACGGCGGCAACAACTACACCCTCACCCAGGCACCCAACAACACCAGCAACATCACCCAGGCGCCGCTGACGGTCAGCGGCGTGACCGCCACCAGCCGGGTATACGACGGCACCACCGTGGCCGCGCTGAGCGGCACGGCCAGCGTCACCGGCATCGGCGCCGACGTGGTGAGCGTGCTGGGCGCAGGCACCGGCAGCTTCGCCGACCGGCACGTGGGCACGGCCAAGGCCGTCACGGTCAGCGGCTTTGGCCTGACCGGCACTGACGCGGGCAACTACAGCATCGTCCAGCCCACGGGCCTGACCGCCAACATCACGCCGGCCAACCTGAACGTCACGGGCGTGACCGCCAACAGCCGCACCTATGACGGCACGACGGTGGCCACGCTGGGCGGCGGCGCCACCGTGGCGGCCCTGGGCGGGGACAGCGTGTCGCTGGGCGGCACGGCGTCGT
The DNA here is from genome assembly GCA_041905405.1 of Ramlibacter sp. Taxonomy (GTDB): domain Bacteria; phylum Pseudomonadota; class Gammaproteobacteria; order Burkholderiales; family Burkholderiaceae_C; genus RAM1. The sequence continues at coordinate 14,404 of JAYRLC010000022.1, forward strand.
CCAGCTTTGCCGACCGCAATGCCGGCAACGGCAAGGCCGTCACGGTCTCGGGCTACACGCTGGGCGGCACCCACGCGGGCAACTACGTGCTGGTACAGCCCACGGGCCTGAACGCCAACATCACACCTGCCGCGCTCACGGTCAGCACCAGCAACGTGAACAAGGTCTACGACGGCACCACCAGCGCCGCAGGCAGCGCCGTGGTAACCAGCGGCACGCTGTACGGCGCCGACGCATTGGCCGGCGGCACCTTTGCCTTCGTCAGCAAGAACGCCGGCTCCAACGTCACCGTCAACGTCAGCGGCGTGACCGTGAGCGACGGCAACGGCGGCAACAACTACACCCTCACCCAGGCACCCAACAACACCAGCAACATCACCCAGGCGCCGCTGACGGTCAGCGGCGTGACCGCCACCAGCCGGGTATACGACGGCACCACCGTGGCCGCGCTGAGCGGCACGGCCAGCGTCACCGGCATCGGCGCCGACGTGGTGAGCGTGCTGGGCGCAGGCACCGGCAGCTTCGCCGACCGGCATGTGGGCACGGCCAAGGCCGTCACGGTCAGCGGCTTCGGGCTGACCGGCACTGACGCAGGCAACTACAGCATCGTCCAGCCCACAGGCCTGACCGCCAACATCACGCCGGCCAACCTGGCCGTCACGGGCGTGACCGCCAACAGCCGCACCTATGACGGCACGACGGTGGCCACGCTGGGCGGCGGCGCCACCGTGGCGGCCCTGGGCGGCGATTCGGTCACCGTCACCGGAACGGGCGTGGGCGCGTTTGCCAACAAGAACGTGGGCCTGTCCAAGGCCGTATCCGTGAGCGGCTACTCGCTGACGGGGCCGAATGCCGGCAACTACACCCTGTTGCAGCCCACAGGGTTGACGGCCAACATTTCGGCAGCAAGCCTGACCGTCAGCGGGCTGAGCGGTGTGGACCGTGTGTACGACGCCACCACGGGCGTGGCGCTGTCGGGCACGGCGGCGCTGGCCGGCATTGTGGGCGCCGACGTGGTCAACCCCCTGAACACCGCCACGGGCAGCTTCGCCAGCAAGAACGTGGGCACGGCCAAGCTCATTACCACCGCCATCACGCTGGGCGGCGCGGACGCCGGCAACTATGTGGTGGCGCAGCCCACGGGGCTGAGCGCCAACGTGACGCCGGCCAGCCTGACGGTCAGCGGTGTCACGGCCACCTCGCGCACCTACGATGCCGGCACCGTGGCAACGCTGGGCGGCTCGGCCACCGTCACCCCCCTGGGCGGCGACACGGTCACCGTGACCGGAACGGGCGCCGGCAGCTTCGCCGACCGCCACGTGGGCACGGCCAAGCCCGTCACCGTCACCGGCTTCACGCTGGCAGGCGGCGATGCCGGCAACTACACCCTCGCCCAGCCAGCGGGGCTGACTGCCAACATCACGCCCGCCACGCTGACACTCAACGCCGCGGGACAGAGCCGCGTCTATGACGGCACGACGGGCTCCAGCGGCACGGTGGGCATTGTCGGCCTGTTGGGCGGAGATGCAGTGACAGGCCTGACACAGTCGTTCGCCAGCAAAAACGCGCTGGGCGCCAACAACAGTGTGCTGCAGGTCAACAGTGGCTACACGGTCAACGACGGCAACGGCGGCAACAACTACAGCGTGACGGCCAATACGGCGGCCGGCACCATCAGCCCCGCGCCGCTGACCGTGTGGCCCAACGATGTGTCACGCACCTACGACGGCACCACGGCCGCAACGGGGACTGTGGCCGTGACCGCGGGCAGCCTGCTGGGTGGCGACACCATCACGGGCAACACGCTGGCTTTCAGCGACCGCAACGCCGGCACGGGCAAGACCGTCAGCATTACCGGCGTGACGATCAGCGACGGCAACGGCGGCAACAACTATTCGCTGACCCAGCAGACCAACACCAACAGCACCATTACGCAACGCGCGCTGTCCACCTGGACCGGCGCGGGCGGCAACACGCTGTGGAGCAACGCCGCCAACTGGGACGCGCTGCCCGACCTGTCCAACGTGTTGGCGGTGAGCATCCCGTCGGGCGCCCAGGTCAACCATGACCTGGGAACCACCACCAACCTGCAGACGCTGACCAGCGCCGGCATTCTGGACCTGACGGCCGGCACGCTGTCCATGAGCGGGGCGCTGAACACGGCGGTCTACAACCAGACGGTGGGCAGCACGCTGACCGGCAGCGGCTCGCTGGCGGTCAGCAACAGCTTCAGCCGCACGGGTGGCAGCATCAGCCTGGGCGGCGCCGTCAACATCACGCAGGCCACGGGCAACCTGGTGGTGGGTGGCATGACGGCGGCGTCCGTGGACCTGACGGCGTCAACGGGCCACATCACGCAGAACGGCGCCGTCCACACCACGGGCGGCCTGGTCAAAGCCGTGGCGCGCGACGGCATCGCGCTGAACGACGCGGGCAACCAGTTCGCCATGCTGTCGGCCAACAACACGTCCACCGGCAATATCGACGTGATCAACGGCGTGGCGCTGGACCTGCAGAAGGCCGTGACCGCCAATGGCAACGTCACGGTGTCCAGCACGGGCGGTGTCAGCACCAGCGGGCCCGTCGCGGCCAACGGTGGCACGCTCAGCCTGACCAGCAACAGCCCGCTGACCATTGGCAGCAGCGGCGCCAGCGCCACGGGCAACGTGAGCCTGACCGCCACCAACGTGACCAGCGCGGGCAACATGGTGCTCAACGGCAACGTGTCGTCCAGCACGGGTTCCGTCAACATGAACGCCGCCGGCACGCTGACACAGAACGCGGGCGTGAGCAGTGTCACCGGCACGAACGCCACGGCTGGCGGCGCCATCACCTTCGGGGCGTCGGCCACCACCAGCGGGCCGCAGAGCTACACAGCGGCCGGCACGCCCGTGACAGCACCCGTGCCGGCGCCGCCGCCTGCCGGCGGTGGCGGCACGCCTACTCCGCCGCCGCCCGCCACACCCGCGCCGCCGGCTCCGACGCCCCCAGCTCCGACGCCGCCGGCGCCCACGCCGCCTGCACCGACGCCCCCGGCCCCAACGCCGCCAGCCCCTGCGCCCGCGCCGGCCCCTGCACCCGCTGCCGCACCGGCGCCCGTGGTGGACAGCGTCGTCGCGCTGCTGAACACCGACAACCGTTCACGCGAAGTCACCCGCGCCGAGATCGCCGAGGTCATCCAGCAGGTGGACAACACGGTGACGCAGTTCGTGGCGCTGCTGGTCAAGGAAGAAGCCAAGCAGGCCGAAGATGCCGCCGACAAAAAGAAGAAGGAAGACGCGAAGGACATTGCCGTCGTGGACGGCAATCAGTGCAAGAACTAGGGCCTGTCGCGCGGCAAAGCCACGTGGGCGGTGTGCGGACCTCGCCAGTTCTTGCGACGCAAAGAGAAGCAGACCTGCTGCCGGCCAGCACATGAAACGTGCGTTGCACGCGGCGGCATCACGGCGGGCGGTGTGCGACAAAGGTTGGCGCTCGCTGCCATGGGTATTGCAGCGGCGTTGGCGCACCACCCATGCCACTGCAAAGCCCCGCGTGCGGGCGCACCGGCCTGTTCGGCGCGACCGAACCGCGAGCAGCGCAGGGCAGTCGCCGCAGGCGACCGTTCCAGTGAAGCCCTCAGGCCGGTGCGCCCGCACGCGGGGCTTTGCCGCGAGGTCTGAGAACGTGAGGTGAACTGGACTCCCGCCTGCCGCGAAGCAGCGCGCGATACAACACGGTCGTCATTAAAGAGCAGTGTTAGCAAGCCCCAGCTTGGGTCAGGTCAACCGTGCGCGGTGCGTCGTCACCGCATCGCGCACGATGGGTTTGAGCTGATCTGCCCCTGCATCCACCAGCGCCAGAAACTGCCCGCGCATGCGCGGGTCCCAGAACTTCCTGATGTGGGTCGCAATGCCTTCCAGCGCCTCGGCGCGGTCGGGCATGGCTTCAAAGAAATCGCCTATGCGGTTGGCCATGCGCACCAGGTTGTCGGCATCCATGGTCAGCTTCCCTCCGGCCAGATCAGCCGTTCATCATGGGCATACAGGGTCAGGTCCTGCCCGCGTGCAAAGCCCGCCAGCGCAACGCCGGACTTCAGCGCAATGTCCACCGCCAGCCCCGTGACGCCCGACACCGCCGCCAGCAGGGCCACGCCGGCCTGTGCGGTCTTGCCGACCATTTCGTAGCTGGCGCGGCTGGTCACGACAAAAAAGCCCTCGCCGCCCACAAGACGCTCACGCGCGATGGCGCCCACCAGCTTGTCCAGTGCGTTGTGGCGGCCCACGTCCTCGCGCACCAGGGCCAGCGTGCCGTTGGCGCGAGCCCAACCGGCCGCGTGAGTCGCACCCGTGGCTTCATGCAATGACTGACGGCCGCGCAGGGCCTGCAGCGCGGCCGTGACAGCCTGCGCCGCAAACCGCGCATCGCTGGCCAGCGCGGCGACCGGCCGCACGGCCTGGTCCAGGCTCTCGGTGCCGCACAGGCCGCAGCCGGTGCGGCCGGCCAGGCTGCGGCGGCGTTCCTTCAATGACGCGAAACGTGACGACGCGATTTCCAGTTGCACGGTGAGCCCGTCGCACGACGGCACCACGTCCATGCCGTAGACCTCGGCGGCCGAGCCCACGATGCCTTCGGTCAGCGAGAAACCCATCGCAAAGTCTTCCAGGTCGGCCGGCGTGGCCAGCATGACGGCATGCGACACGCCGTTGTATTCGAGCGCGACGGGCACCTCCTCGGCCACGCAGTCGCGCGCGTCGAAGCGCTTGCCGCCGCGCAGGCCAGTGGCGGCCACGCTGCGCGTGCCGGAGGGTGGAGCAAAGGGTGCGTCGGCGGGCTTCATGCCGTCATTTTGCCGGGACGCTGTCCGCTGCGCCTTCATTCTTTTGCGCAGCCTGAAGCAGACCCAGCTGCACCGCGTTGAAGCGCGAATAGTCCTTTTGCCAGGCCGACGGCTGCGCCACCGGCATGACCTGCACCGCCGTGACCTTGTACTCGGGGCAATTGGTCGCCCAGTCGGAGCTGTCGGTCGTGATCACATTGGCACCCGACTCGGGGAAGTGGAAGGTCGTGTAGACCACGCCGGGCTGGATGCGCCCGGTCACGTCGGCGCGCAGCACCGTGGTGCCCGCGCGGCTTTCGATGCCGACCCAGTCGCCGTGGTTGATGCCGCGGTCCTCGGCGTCGACCGGGTGGATCTCGAGCACGTCCTCGCTGTGCCACTGGTTGTTGGGCGTGCGCCGGGTCTGCGCGCCCACGTTGTACTGGCTCAGGATGCGGCCCGTGGTCAGCAGCAGCGGGTATTTGCGCGTGACCTTCTCGTCGCTGGCCACGTACTGCGTGATGATGAAGCGGCCCTTGCCCCGCACGAATTGGTCGGTGTGCATGATGGCCGTGCCCAGCGGGTCGGTGCTGTCGTTGCAGGGCCACTGCACGCTGCCGTGCTGTTCGATCTTGTCGTAGGTGACGCCCGCGAACGTGGGCGTCAGCGCGGCGACCTCGGCCATGATCTCGCGCGGGTGCGTGTAGTGCATGGGGTAGCCCAGGGCGTTGGACAGCAGCTGGGTCACTTCCCAGTCGGCATGGCCTGCCAGCGGCGGCATGACCTTGCGCACCATGGAGATGCGCCGCTCCGCGTTGGTAAACGTCCCGTCCTTTTCCAGGAAGGATGCACCCGGCAGGAACACATGCGCGTATTTGGCCGTTTCATTCAAGAAGATGTCCTGCACCACGATGCATTCCATGGCCGACAGCGCCGCCGCCACGTGCTGCGTGTCGGGGTCGGACTGCACGATGTCCTCGCCCTGGCAGTACAGGCCGCGAAAGCTGCCGTCCAGCGCAGCGTCGAACATGTTGGGGATGCGCAGGCCCGGCTCGGGGCTGAGCGACACGCTCCAGGCCGCCTCGAACTGGCTGCGCACGGTCGTGTCCGAAATGTGGCGGTAGCCCGGCAGCTCGTGCGGGAACGAGCCCATGTCGCACGACCCCTGCACGTTGTTCTGGCCGCGCAGCGGGTTCACGCCCACGCCTTCGCGGCCCACGTTGCCAGTGGCCATGGCCAGGTTAGCGATGCCCATAACCATGGTCGAGCCCTGCGCATGCTCGGTCACGCCCAGGCCGTAGTAGATGGCCGAGTTGCCCGGCTGGGCATACAGGCGCGCGGCGCCACGCAGCTGGTCGGCCGGCACGCCGCACACAGCGGCCATGGCCTCGGGGGAATTTTCGGGCCGGGCCACGAACGCCTTCCACTGCTGGAATGATGTGTCGTCACAGCGCTCAGCGATGTAGCTGTCAGCCAGCAGGCCTTCCGTCACCACCACATGAGCCAGTGCGGTGATGACGGCCACGTTGGTGCCGGGCTTGAGCTGCAGGTGGTAGTCGGCGCGGTAGTGGGGGCCGCGCACGGTTTCGGTCTCGCGCGGGTCGATCACGATGAGCTTGGCACCCTGGCGCAACCGGCGCTTCATGCGCGACGCGAACACCGGGTGCGCGGCCGACGGGTTGGCGCCGATCACCATGATCACGTCGGACTTTTCCACCGACTTGAAGGTCTGCGTGCCGGCCGACGTACCGTAGGTCTGGCCCAGGCCGTAGCCCGTGGGCGAATGGCACACGCGCGCGCAGGTGTCCACGTTGTTGGTGCCGAAGGCGGCGCGGACGAGCTTTTGCACCAGATACGTTTCCTCGTTCGTGCAGCGGCTGGACGTGATGCCGCCGACGGCGTCCTTGCCGTGCTGCGCCTGGATGCGGCGGAACTCGGACGCGGCGTAGCTGATCGCCTCGTCCCAGCTCACTTCGCGCCACGGGTCGGTGATCTTCGCGCGGATCATGGGTTGGGTAATGCGGTCGGGGTGCGTGGCATAGCCCCAGGCAAAGCGGCCCTTGATGCACGAATGGCCTTCGTTGGCCTTGCCGTCTTTCCACGGCGTCATGCGCACGACCTGCGTGCCCTTCATCTCGGCCTTGAAGCCGCAGCCCACGCCGCAGTACGCGCAGGTGGTGATGGCGCTGTGCTCGGGCTGGCCGAGCTCGATCACGGTCTTTTCCTGCAGGGTGGCCGTGGGGCAGGCCTGCACGCAGGCGCCGCAGCTCACGCATTCACTGTCCATGAAGGGCTGGTCCTGGCCCGGTGACACGCGCGCTTCAAACCCGCGCCCGCTAATCGTCAGCGCAAACGTGCCCTGCGTTTCCTCGCATGCGCGCACGCAACGGTTGCACACGATGCACTTGGACGGGTCGTAGGTGAAATACGGGTTGGACTCGTCCTTTTTGTCTTGCAGGTGGTTGGCGCCGTCAAAGCCGTAGCGCACATTGCGCAGGCCCACGGCGCCGGCCATGTCCTGCAGCTCGCAGTCGCCGTTGGCGCTGCAGGTCAGGCAGTCCAGCGGGTGGTCGCTGATGTACAGCTCCATCACGCCTTTGCGCAGCGCCTGCAGCCTGGGGCTTTGCGTGCGCACGACCATGCCGGGCTCCACCGGCGTGGTGCATGACGCGGGGTAGCCCTTGCGCCCCTCGATCTCGACCAGGCACAGGCGGCACGAGCCGAACGGCTCCACGCTGTCGGTCGCGCAAAGCTTGGGGATCTTGGTGCCGCCATCCATGGCGGCGCGCATGATGGACGTGCCCTTGGGCACGGTCACGTTCTGGCCGTCGATCTGCAGCGTGACCTGTTCAGTGGACTCACGGCGCGGCGTGCCGTAGTCGCTGACGTATTGGTGTTCAAGCATGGGCGGCCTCTTTGTCGGTCACACCGAAGTCCTGGGGGTAATGGTTGAGCGCGGACAGCACCGGATACGGCGTCATGCCGCCCATGGCGCACAGCGAGCCGTGGACCATGGTGTCGCACAGGTCGCGCAGCAGCGTCACATTCTGCTCGCGCTGCTGCCCGGCCGCGATGCGGTCGATCACCTCGACCCCGCGCGTGGAGCCGATGCGGCACGGCGTGCATTTGCCGCAGGATTCGATCGCGCAGAACGCCATGGCATAGCGCGCGAGCTTGAGCATGTCCACACGGTCGTCGTGCATGACGATGCCGCCATGACCCACCACAACGCCGGCTGCCGCCCAGGCTTCGTAGTCCATCGGCGTGTCCCACAGCGATTCGGGCACGTACGCGCCCAGCGGGCCGCCGACCTGCACGGCCTTGATGGGCCGGCCGGTGGCCGTGCCGCCGCCGTAGTCGACCATGAGCTGGCGCAGCGTGACGCCGAACGCCAGCTCCACCAGCCCGCCCTGCCTGACGTTGCCCGCGAGCTGGATGGGCAGCGTGCCGCGCGAACGGCCCAGGCCGTAATCGCGGTAATGCACCGGCCCCTTGTCCAGGATGATGGGGACGCTGGCGAACGTGATCACGTTGTTGATGACCGTGGGCATGCCGAACAGACCCGACAGCGCGGGAATGGGCGGCTTGGCGCGCACGATGCCGCGCTTGCCTTCGATGCTTTCCAGCATCGCGGTTTCTTCACCACACACATACGAGCCCGCGGCCTTGCGCACGTGCAGCGTGAACGGGTGGCCGCTGCCCAGCACGTCGGCGCCCAGTACGCCGGCTGCGGTCGCAATGCGCACGGCTTCGCGCATCGTCGCAACGGCGTGCGGGTATTCGGAGCGGATGTAAACGTAGCCCTGCGTTGCACCGGCGGCCACGGCGGCGATTGCCATGCCCTCGATCAGCATGAAGGGGTCGCCCTCCATCACCATGCGGTCCGAGTAGGTGCCCGAGTCGCCCTCGTCTGCGTTGCAGACGATGTACTTCTGCGGCGCCTGCGCTTCGCGCACGGTCTTCCACTTGATGCCGGCCGGAAAGGCCGCGCCGCCGCGCCCGCGCAGGCCGGAATCCAGCACCTGTTTAACCACATCCGCACCGTCCAATGCGATGGCGCGGCGCAAGCCAGCCAAGCCGCCATGCGCCTCGTAGTCATCCAGCGACAGCGGGTCGGTGAGCCCCATGCGCGCGAATGTCAGGCGCTGCTGCGACTTGAGCCAGGGCAGCGCGTCGGTCAGCCCCAGGCATAGCGGATGTGGCCGCCCCTGCAGAAAGCCCGCGTCGAACAGACTGTCCACGTCCTCGGGCATCACGGGGCCATAGGCGAAGCGGCCGGCGGCCGTCTGCACCTCGACCAGCGGCTCCAGCCAGAACATGCCGCGCGAGCCGTTGCGCACGACCTGCACGGCCCGCCCATGGCGGCCCGCCAGCTCGCCGATGCGGGCGGCCACCTCGTCGGCGCCCACGGCCAGCGCCGCGCTGTCGCACGGTACAAAGACTTTGACCTTGTCCGTCATGCCGTGGCCTCCGCCTGAACGGTCCGCGCCAGCAGCGCGTCCAGCCGCTGCGGGCTCATGCGCGCATGCGGCCTGCCGTCCAGCATGGCCGCGGGCGACTGGGCGCACAGGCCCAGGCAGTACACGGGCTCCAGCGTGACGCTGCCGTCGGCCGCCGTGCCGCCATCCGCGCCCAAGCCCAGGCGCGAACAGGCATACGACCACAGCGCGTCGGAACCCATGGCCTGGCACGACTCGGCGCGGCAGACCTCCAGCCCGTGGCGGCCCGCCGGCTGTTCGCGGAAGTGGTGGTAATAGGTGACGACGCCATGCACCTCGGCCCGCGTGCGGTCCAGGCCATCGGCGATCTCGCCCACGACCTCGGCCGGAATGCAGTCCAGCGCGTCCTGCACCTCGTGCAGCACGGGCAGCAGCGCGCCCTTCTCACCGACATGCCGCGCGACGATGGCGCGGACCTGCTGCATCTGCGGGCTGTTCTTTTGCGCCATGTCGGGCGTCTTGCGGTCCGCTTGTCTCATGCCTGGGCCGTCTTTCGTGGGGTTCTGTTGGCGCAGTGTCCGCCCCGCCCCCTGCCCCGTCAAATTGAATCGGGCTATATGGTCATTCAAACCGTGAATGGTCAGACAAAGAGATAGGCAATACCAGTGGTCAATGGACCGCGGCGAATCCGCTCACTACAGTGCCGTTCTTTCGGCTACCCCACGCACCCATGTCCACCCCCCTCAGCGACCTGTCACCGCCTCGCATGCCCAATCCTGCAAGCCTGGCCACCAATCCAGCCACGCGGCCGGTGGCGGGCGCTGCACCATCGCAAACGGTGCAGACGCCCCCCAGGCCGCGGGTCATGCATTCCCGGTCTGGCGCCACTGCGGCCCAGGTTCTGCAATGCACACAGCGCACGGAGCATCTGTTGAAAGCACTGAGAGAGTTTCCCGTGGAAGCGCTGTCCGAACTGCGCAGACTTGTTCAGGACTCCAAGGCAACGACGCTGGAAGGCCTGGTGAAAGAGGAACAGCAAAAGCAGCAGGCTGGCAAGCGCAAGAGTCACACCCCTGCCAGTGCTGCAACACAACCCAAACGGCTTCGACACGCGCCTGCGGTCGCACCCCGCACCCGACCGGCACGTGAAGATACCGCTCTCTCCATGGCTCATGCCAGCCCCTCAACCCGTTCTGACAGCAGCGCTCGACGGCCAGTTCAATTTGAAGACGTATCTTTCTTCATTGCCGACATCAACTCCCAGCCCGATGTCGGCCAGCGGCGGCTCCAAACTGATCCAGAGCCGACGGGAACCATTTACGAGGAAACGATCGTCGACATGGGGCGCATTCGTATCCTCATCGGTGATCAAAAGGGTACCGAAGAAATTTATATGGACCACCTTGTCGAGCCGGATCCCGCCAAGGACGATCAGTTTCCGCTGCGTGACCCCAAAAATCCCAATCATGTATTGGCTTGCCTGGCCGATGAAAAATTCCCCGAACGTTGCGCTGGCAACGTCCAGGTAGCGCAAGCAACCATCGCACATGGCATGAAGAAACAACTCGGCGCCATCTGCAAACAACAAGGACTCGCCCTGAAAGCAAACGAGATACAGCAGGTGCTCTACGCCATTGAAAGTGACACCCGGGCCGAGCTGCAGCGCCTTGTGCGTGGCGAAAAACGTTCGTCACCATGGCTCTGCGTTCGAAAGCTGACAGCGCAGGAAACACTTTCACATGAAAAGGACCTGATTGGGAAACACGGCGTTTTCGCCAGTGCACGACCCGGTCACCGCGCGGATCGCTTCACGCTGCTGGGCATCTTCGGCGGCGAGCTCCTCGCGACCAGGAAGCGTGAGTACGGAGATTTCAAACGCGATCGCCCGTCACGGTCCGACTACGACATGACGCTCTCATCCCAATACGTTCAGGCGCCCCGAGGCTTTGCCAACTCAACCTATTTCGTCAACACATCATTCAAGGCAGGGACGAATCCAACAGAAAAGCTGGTGTACGACACGGACCGGATAAATGCCGTGTTCGTTCCTTTCAACGCCGTTTTCGACCGCGGGAGCCAGAAGACTCACTGGCCAGTCATGGCATTGATCGGATTCCCCTGCCTACATGACAAGCAAAAGACGCCGCACGGCGAGGTACGCGCGGACTACGGACCTCAGTATGTCTTCCCGAAGCCTCCTGAGCCTGTGATCAAGATCGAGCCCGGACTGTCGCACGACAACAGCTCTACGTAGTGCGACCAGTTGTTGTGAATCCATGCGACCTCTTGCCACAACTCGCTATACACAAAGCCAAGGGGATTCCCCATAACCGCCACATTGGCGGCCTTCGCTTCAGCTGCGGTGCGTTCGCCCATCGGTGCCTAACTTGCTGTTTGGCGTCCGTGCCGATCGACTTGTTAGGTCTCAGCGCGCGTTTCATGCTGCGAGTAGCGGACAGAGTTTCCCCTTCGCTTCCTCAAAGGCCCGCAGGATGTGCCGCCGCATGTAAATGCCCTGCGCTCCGAAGAAGAAGCAGATATCGTCCTCGTAGTTGGAGGACTGCTCGAACTCACCGATCTTCATCAGGTTGGCCTTCCCAAAGGCCACATCGAACGTGGCCTTGGCGCCGCCTGCCTCAATGTAATGATTGTCTGAGTCAGGGTGGCAAAGGGCATCGCGGACATACTTGATCAGGTCCGATACGTCTTGGACCTTGGATGTCTTGCGGACGTCACCATCGAATGAGATGCGGGACGCGTGCTTTTCGGTCTTGTACATTAGGTCTCGCAAAGCGATCAGCAGCTCGATGAACGCGGCTCGGAAGAGAACGTTCCTAGCGTTCTGTGGCTGAAAAATCCCGCACTGGAGCAACTCGTCGATCCGACGAATTGCCAGATCAATGTCAGCGCGTTCAAACCAGTCGAGAGCCATCTGCGTTCCTATGAGACCTACGTTCGAGGTGAGGCGGGGCCGCCGGCGAGGCGACCCGCCCGCTGAAAGGATGATATGCACAACCTGGAAGCGGGCGGGTTGGCTTGCCGTTGGGCCTCGCCTCGACCGAGGGGTTAGGCCCCGATGTCGGCGGAACAGGAGGCTTGCTGCTACGCCTTCCGGAACTGAAAGACGTAGTCATCGCCGTCGAGGTGGATCACTGAGCCGATGACTTCGTCTCTGATGAAGAACTCCTTGTCAACGAGACTCGCGTCGTGTCCGTCCTCCACGTGCTTGATCTCCTCGGTCTTGGAGATCACCAAGCGAACGGGCCTCTTCTCCGCATAGGCGCGGGCTATGTTGGCTCTGAACTCAGCATTGCCGTGACCAGCCCAGCGGCTCATCTTTCCTGTGAACTCCATTGTGCCCGGAGGTCCCTTACGGTAGTGATGGTCCCATAGGCTCACAACAAGGGACCCATCAGGTGCCCATGCAGAGACCGACCACTGTGGGTTGCGGAGCTCTGCGCCATAGCGACGGAACGCTTCGGTGATTCCAAGCTTTGCCATACAAGCCTATGTGCAGAGTTCGGTGGCTTCGGGGTCTAACCAAGCTGTGCATTAACCCCATTTCGCGTCCACGCGAAGGGGGTTTCAGCAGCCGATGACACGCCTGCTTGCTCAGCACAATTGGATCTCGATTTCTTGGTCGGCATCACCCGTTTTTAGCCGATCTCGCGCCGTCTGACCATCCTGCATATGGATGATGGGCTGAGTACGGCCTGCTTGCCCCTTTTAGCGCGCGTAGCCCGCCGTGGCCAGTTTGCCGATGTTGTGCACCAGGCTGTACAGGTGCCACTGCGTGTTGACTTTGGCGCGGCCTCTGAGCGTGAAGCGGTCCAGCCGCTTGTTGTGGCGGATGTTCGCAAACACCGGCTCCACCGTGCCGATGCGCCGGCTGTACAGCGCCCGGCCCGCTTCGCTGTCAATCGCCCGCCTCATCTGCTCGGCAGGGTCTTCCTCGCTTCGCACGCTCTTGCCGGCGCGGCTGGTCATGTTTCCCCGTTCGCTGGTGGAGCCGCTTGCGCTCGCACGCATCCTGCGCTGTATAACCCAGCCATGACCATCACGCCCCCCATGGCCGCTGCCCAGGCGCAAGCCATTGCCACCCGTCTGGACCTGCGCGCCCTGCCCGCTGATTTCTATGCCAACCCCTACCCCGTCTATGCCTGGCTGCGCGAGCATGAGCCGGTGCGGCGCATGCCCGATGGCTCGTACTTCCTCACGCGCCACGCCGACCTGGTGGCGGTGTACCGCGACGCGCAGTCGTTCAGCTCCGACAAGAAGGTCGAGTTCACGCCCAAGTACGGCGACGGCGCCCCGCTGCTGCAACACCACACGACCAGCCTCGTCTTCAACGACCCGCCGCTGCACACGCGCGTGCGCCGGCTCATCATGGGCGCGCTCACGCGCCGTGCCATTGCCGACATGGAGCCGGGCCTCATCACGCTGGTGGACGGGCTGCTGGACGCCATCCAGGTCAAGGGCGGCGGCGATCTGATCGAGGATTTCGCGTCGGCCATTCCGGTGGAGATCATCGGCAACCTGCTGGGCGTGCCGCACGCCGACCGCGCCCCGCTGCGCGGCTGGTCGCTGGCGATCCTGGGCGCGCTGGAGCCCCGGCTCACGCCCGAGCAGGAGGCGGTGGGCAACCAGAGCGTGAGCGAGTTCACCGCCTACCTGCGCGAGCTGGTGCGCGACCGCCGCGCCCACCCCGGCGACCCCGAGCACGACGTGCTGACCCGGCTGATCCAGGGTGAGCCGTCCGGCGAACAGCTCAGCGAAGCCGAGCTGCTGCAGAACTGCGTGTTCATCCTCAACGCCGGCCACGAGACCACCACCAACCTGATCGGCAACGCGCTGGTCGCGCTGCAGGAATGGCCCGATGAAAAGGCCCGGCTGCTCGCGCGCATGGCCGCGGCCACGGATGCCGCGGCGCTGGAAGCCGTGATGACGCCCGCCGTGGATGAGTTCCTGCGCTTCGAGTCGTCCAACCAGTTGGGCAACCGGCGCGCGGTCAAAGCCTGCACCGTGGGCGGCGTCGCGCTGGAACCCGGCGCGCTGGTCACGCTGTGCATTGGCGCGGCCAACCGCGACCCGGCGCAGTTCACCAACCCCGACGTGCTGGACCTGTCACGCGGGACGGGCGACGGAGCCGGCGCATCCGGCAACCGCCACCTGGCCTTTGGCTTCGGCATCCACCAGTGCGCCGGCCTGAGCCTGGCGCGGCTGGAGGGGCGCATCGCCCTCGGCCGGTTCCTGCAACGGTTTCCGGGCTACCGGCTCACGGCCGCGCCGCAGCGCGGGGGTCGCGCACGTTTCAGGGGGTTCTTGCACGCGCCGTTTGCCACCGCCTAAACTGCGGCAGACAGGAGACAAGCCCCATGAACACGACCGCTGCCGCCGCGACCGTCGATCCCCGCGCCTTCAAGAGCTTCGCCGAGTTCTACCCGTTCTACCTCAAGGAGCACAGCAACCGCACCTGCCGCCGCCTGCATTTCGTGGGCTCGTCGCTGGGTCTGGTGTGCCTGGCGCTGGCGGTGGTGCAGCGCAATCCGCTGTGGATTCTGGCGGGTCTGCTGTGCGGCTACGCGTTTGCCTGGATCGGCCATTTCGGGTTTGAAAAGAACAAGCCCGCCAGCTTCAAGCGCCCGCTGTACAGCTTCATGGGCGACTGGGTCATGTACAAGGACCTGTGGACGGGACGCATCCTGTTCTGACTGCGCCGCGGCATCAGCGCGGCCCCAGGCCAAATTCGCGGGCCAGCGCGCGGTAGCGCGCCATGTGCTGTGCAATCTGCTCCTGCAATGCGGCTCCCGTCGCCGGTGCGGCCGCGAGGCCTGCCTGGGCCAGCGCCTGCGCGTACCGCGGATGCGCCAGCGCCTGCGTGAAGGCATCCACCCACTGCCGATAGGCCGCATCGGGCACCTGCGGCCCCACGTACACGCCGCGCAGGATCGGCCAGCGGATGTCGTAGCCCTGCTCCCTGGCCGTGGGCACGTTCGCCCACGCGCCGCCCAGGCGCTGGTCGGCCAGCACCGCCAGCACGCGCACGGGCATGCCCTTTTGCATCTGGCGCGCGACTTCGGCCGCGTCTCCGGCCAGCACCTGCACGTGGCCGCCCGCCAGCGCGCCCAGTGCCTCGCCGCCACCTTCGAACGCCACGAAGCGCATGGTCTTGTGGCTTACGCCCGCCGCCCGCGCCAGCAGCGCGGCCTTCATCCAGTCCTGGCTGCCAATGGTGCCGCCCGCGCCGAACACCACGCCCTGCGGGTTGCGCTTGAGCGCCGCCACCAGGTCGCCCAGGGACGCATAGGGCGCGTCGCGCCGCACGGCGATCACGCCATGGTCCATGCCCAGCGCCGCCACCCAGCGCACGTCGCGTTCGCTGTGCGGGCCGAAGCGGCCCTGCGCCAGGTTCAGCAGCGATCCGGCCGAGAACGCGACCAGAGTGGCCGCGTCGGCCGGCTGCTGGCGCACCACGGTGTTGAACGCCAGCGCGCCAATGCCGCCGGGCTGGTAGACCGTGGGCAGCGCACTGGCCTGCGCCGGGATCTGGCCCGCGGCCTGCAGCCCCGTGCGCGCAAGCTCGCAGGTCAGGTCAAAGCCGCCGCCGGGCTTGGCGGGCGCCACGCAGCGCGCGCCGTCGGGCAGCGCGGCATGCACGGCCTGCACTGCCTGCACGGTGGTGACGGCCATGAAGACGAGTGCGGCGATGCGCTTCATGCGTGCGGCCACCACAGCACGGCCTTCAGCCCCGGCCCGTCGTCGCGCGGCTCCACACGCAGCCGCCCGCCGTGGCGCGCCATGACCGATTCGGCAATCGCCAGGCCCAGGCCGCTGCCGCTGCTGGCACGCCCCTTGGCAAACCGCTGGCCCAGGCGTTGCAGCAGGGCCGCGTCCACGCCGGGGCCGTCGTCCAGCACGGCCAGGCTGCAGCCCAGCGCATCCGACGCGGCCTGCACCGTCACCACGCCCTGCGCGCGGCCGTGGTGGATGGCGTTGTGCAGCAGGTTGGCCAGCGCCTGCCCCAGCAGGGCGCGGTCGCCGCTGGCGCGGCACACCTCGGGCGCGTCCACGCCCAGGTCGATGCCGCGTTCGCGCGCCTGCGCCAGCTGGGCCAGCGCCGCTTCGCGCGCCAGTTCGCCGGCGTCAAACGGCTCGGGCTGCACGGCGGCGGCGTCGCTGCGCGCCAGCGCCAGCAGCTGGTTGGTGGCGCGCACGGCGTTGTCCAGCGCGGCCGACAGCGCCTCAAGCGCCTGACGCATGCGCACCGGGTCGGGCTCGCGCAGCGCATAGTCGGCCTGGGCGCGCAGCGTGGCCAGCGGCGTGCGCAACTGGTGCGACGCATCGTCGATGAAGCTGCGGCGCTCGTCCATGAGCGCGTCGGTGCGCGCCAGCTGCTCGTTCACGGCGTCAACCAGTGGCGCGATGTCGCGCGGCAGGCCGCCGGCCTCCAGCGGCCGCAGGTCGTCGGGCGCGCGGGCGGCGGTCAGCTGCGCCAGGCGCGACACCGGCCGCAGCGCCACCCACAGCGCCAGCGCGATGCTGCCCACCATGGCCGCCAGCAGGGCCGCGTCGCGCAGCGCCGCCCGCCGCACGAAGCGCGCGGTGAACTGCGCGCGTGATGCCGTGCTTTCGGCCACCTGGATCATCACGTCCTGCGCCGTGCCCACGGGCTGTTCCAGCGGGCGCACCCAGGCGCCCACGCGCACCGATTCGCCGAAGTACGTGGCGTCGTAGAACACGGGCTCGCCCGGCGCCGGCGTGCGCGGCGGCGCGGGCAGGTCGGGGTGGCCGATCTCCACCAGGCCATCCGTCGTGGCCACGCGAAAGTACACGTCGCCCGTGGCCGTGAGCTGGAAAAATTCAAACAGCCGGTACGGCAGCTCCACCGCGAGCCCGCCGGACGCGGTGGACACGTTCAGGTCCAGCGCCTTCATCGCGCCCAGCAGGGAGCGGTCGTAGGCGGCGTTGGCCGAGCCCACGGCATCGGCATGGGTGGCCCACAGGCTGAGCGCCGCCACGCCCAGCATGGCCGGCAGCAGCAGCGCCAGCAGCTGCGTGCGCAGGCTGGCCCTACGCGCCAGGCTGCGGATGCGGCTCCAGGACATAGCCCAGCCCCCGGTAGGTATGGATGCGGACGCCGCTGCCGTCCAGCCGCCGGCGCAGGCGGTGCAGCAGCACGTCCACGGCGCTGCTCTGCACGTCCTCTTCGTCGCTGAACACGCGGTCCATGAGCTGCTGGCGCGTCACGGGCTCGCCGCTTTTCTGCACCAGCACGCGCAGCGCCGCCTGCTCGCGCGGGGACAGCGACAGCACCTCGTCGGCCAGCGTGAAGCGGCGCGTGACGGTGTCGAACTGCAGCGGCCCGCAGGCCAGGCGCGGATGCTCGCTGCCGCGCGCGCGGCGGATCAGGGCCGTCAGGCGCGCTTCCAGTTCGGCCAGCGCGAACGGTTTGGCCAGGAAATCGTCGGCGCCTTCGTTCAGTGTGCTCACGCGCTCGGCCAGCGAGTCGCGGGCCGTGAGCACCAGCACGGGCAACCGCTGGTCGCGGGCGCGCAGGCGGCGCAGCACCTCATGCCCGCCGCGGCCCGGCAGGCCCAGGTCCAGCACCAGCACGTCGTAGGGCGCCGTGCGGCCGTCGCCCTGCCCGCCTTCCAGCGCGGTTTCGGCCAGCCGGCCGTCGTCGACCCAGTCCACGCGAAAACCGGCCTGCTCCAGCGCGCGGGCGAGCCATTCGCCCAGTTCGCGTTCGTCTTCGGCCAGCAGGATGCGCATGGCGGGGATTGTGCGCCCGCGCGGGGCCGCCGCCTGAAAGGCAATTGATAGGTCGGCTCTGGCAGCATCACCCCATTCACAACGGCAATCTGGAGACAACCATGACCATCCTGCAACGGCGCACCGTTCTGCTGGCCGCCACCGGCGCGGCCGCCGCCACCTTCGCCCCTGCCCTGCGCGCGCAGGCCTGGCCCAGCAAACCCATCCGTTTTGTCGTGCCGTTCGCGCCGGGGGGCAGCTCGGAAATCATCGCGCGCGCCACCGCAGGCGAGTTGACGAAAATCCTGGGCCAGAACGTGTTCGTGGACAACAAGCCCGGCGCGTCCGGCAACATCGCCATGTCCGAAGTCGCGCGCGCCGACGACCAGCACACGGTCGTGCTCAGCCACATCGGCACGCTGGCCGTGAACCCGTATATCTACGCCCGCCTGCCCTATGACGCCGACAAGGATTTCCGCCCCGTGTCGCTGCTGGCCAAGGTGCCCAGCCTGTACCTGGTGCACCCCGACGTGCCGGCCAGAAACCTGCGCGAATTTATCGCCCTGGCCAAAAAGAGCCCGGGCCGGCTGAACTATGGCTCGGCCGGCAATGGCAGCGCGGGCCATCTGGCCATGGAATACCTGAAGATGGCCAGCGACACCTTCATCACCCACGTGCCCTACCGTGGCACGGGCCCGCAGCTCACGGACCTGCTGGCCGGCCGGCTGGAGGCCGCTTCCGTCGGCGCGGCGGCCGTCATGCAGTTCGTCAAGACCGGCAAGCTGCGCTGCATCGCCACCGGCACGGCGCAGCGCATCCCGCAGTTGCCCGACGTTCCGACCGTCGCCGAGCAGGGTTACCCCAACTTCGAGATGACGCAGTGGTACGGCATGCATGCGCCGTCATCGATCCCCGCAGCCGCCGTCGAAAAGCTTGCCGCCGGCTGCGCCGCCGCCATCAAGGCCCCGGCCACGGTGGAGCGTCTGGCGCTGGATGCGGCCATTCCCGTGGGCAGCACGCCAGCGGACTTTGCGAAGTTCATCGCGACGGAACGCACGCGCTGGAAGGCGGTGATCGCCCGCGCGGGCATCAAGGCTGATTGATCCGGCACCGGCAGCGCGTTCCCTACAGCGCCTGGCGCAGCGTGAGCTTCATCAGCCCGCTATGGGCCAGCAGCGCCTGGCTGGCCGGCGCGGGTGCCAGCAGCAGGTGGCGCACCAGCGGTTCCATGACCGTGGCGTCAGGGTCCGCCAGCAGCAGGTAGCGGGTGGCGGCTTCGTCCTCGACCTCGTTCAGGCGGCCGACCCAGTCCAGCGCCGTGAGTGTTTCCAGCACGGGCGCGAGCTGCAGTGCATCGACCTGCAGCGCATGCGCCAGCTCGTCGCCGCTCAAGCCCCGGCGCGCGGTGGGACGGGTGCGTTCGAGCTGCTGGAGCACCTCCAGCGCCAGCTGGAACTGCCAGCCGTGGCCGCCGCCGCGCCGCGCCACGCCCTGCATCAGGCTGGGCAGGTACGCGGCCACCACCGCGCCCAACAGTACGATGACCCAGGCCATGTAGATCCACACGAGCAGGATGGGCAGCGTCGCGAACGCGCCATACACCGCCGAATAGGTCGGCACCATGCCGATGTACAGCGCCAGCAGGTTCTTGGCCGCCTCAATTCCCACGGCGGCAAACAGACCGCCAGACAGCGCATGGCTGCGCCGCACGTGCGTGTTGGGCACGTAGCGGTACAGGGCCGACAGCCCGATCCACATGAGCAGGAACTCCAGCACGTCCAGCAAAAAGCGCACGCCGCCCGGCATGGCGCCCACCAGGCCGCGCGACGCCGACACCACGTACGACGTGAGCGCCAGGCTCGCGCCCAGCAGCAGCGGGCCCAGCGTCATGGCGGCCCAGTACACCAGCACGCGCTGCGCGAACGGGCGCGGCCGCTTGACGCGCCAGATGTTGTTGAGCGTGCGGTCGATGGTCAGGATCAGCGCCAGCGCGGTGACGAACAGCACGCCCAGGCCCACGGAGCCCAGGCGGCTCGCCTTGCCCGCGAACTGCGTGAGGTAGCCCAGCACCTGGCGCGCGATCGCGTCCGGCACCAGGCTTTGCACCAGCCAGGTCTGCAGCGTGCCCTGTAGCTTGCCGAACATGGGAAAGGCCGTGAACACGGCCAGCGCCACCGTAAAGAACGGCACGAGCGCAATGGTCGTGGTAAAGGTGAGGCTGCTGGCCGTCAGGCCCAGGCGGTCTTCGCGGAAGCGCTCCTGGAGCGTGAGCGCCGTCGTGCGCCACGGAAAGGCCGACAGGTCCGCAAGCAGTTGCCGAAAGTTCATCGCCGCTATGATGCCATCGCCATGCCCGAGTCCCCGCCCCCTGCCCCGCCCGCCACACCGATCCCCGCCACCCATGTCCGACTCACGCGCAACCTGGCCGTGGGCAGCCTGCTGGGGCTGATCGTGCTGGGCCTGCTGTGGGAGCTGTGGCTCGCACCCGTGCGGCCCGGCGGGTCGTGGCTCGCGCTCAAGGTGCTGCCGCTGTGCATTCCGCTGGCAGGCCTGCTGAAGAACCGCATGTACACCTACCGTTGGGTCAGCCTGCTCGTGTGGCTGTACTTCACCGAGGGCGTTGTGCGCGCCTACAGCGACCGCGCGCCCAGTTCTTACCTGGCGCTGGTCGAAGTGTTGCTGTGCCTGACCCTGTTTGCCGCCTGCGCGCTGCATGTGCGGCTGCGCCTGAAATCCGTCCGCCATGAAGCTGCTTGACGAACTTCGCGAGGCCGTGGGCCCCACCCACGTACTGACGCACGACGATGCAACCGCCGACCTGTCGTCCTGGGAACAGGACTGGCGCAAGCGCACGCGCGGCCGCGCGCTGGCCGTGGTGCGGCCAGGCAACACGGCCGAAGTCGCGGCGGTGGTCAAGGCATGCGCCGCCGCCGGCACGGCCATCGTCCCCCAGGGCGGCAACACGGGGCTGGTCGTGGGCTCAATTCCCGACAGTTCGGGCACGCAGGTGCTGCTGAGCCTGACGCGGCTGAACACGGTGCGCGGCATCGACGCCGACAACCTGACCATGACCGTGGACGCCGGCTGCGTGCTGCAGACATTGCAGGAAACGGCCGAAAAGGCCGGCTTCCTGTTGCCGCTGAGCCTGGCGGCCGAGGGCAGCTGCACCATTGGCGGCAACCTGGGCACCAACGCGGGCGGCACGCAGGTCGTGCGCTACGGCAACACGCGCGAGCTGTGCCTGGGGCTGGAGGTCGTCACCGCGCAGGGCGAGGTGTGGGACGGCCTGAGCGGCCTGCGCAAGGACAACACCGGCTACGACCTGCGCGACCTGTTCATCGGCAGCGAGGGCACGCTGGGCATCATCACCGCCGCGACCATGAAGCTGTACCCGCTGCCCGCTGCGCAGCTCACGGCGTGGGCAGCCGTGGCGTCGCTGGAGCAGGCCGTGGCGCTGCTGGGCATGGCGCACCGCCACCTGGGCGCGTCGCTCACAGGCTTTGAGGTCATGGGCCAGTTCGCACTGGGCCTGGTGGCCAGCCATTACCCGCAGATGCGCGTGCCGCTGTATGAACAGGCGCCGTACTGCGTCCTGCTGGAAGCGTCCGATAACGAGAGCGAGGCCCACGCCCGCAGCCGGTTCGAAGCGCTGCTGGAGGCTGCCTTTGAAGACGGCTGCGTGAGCGATGCGGTGATCGCCGAGAACATCGCGCAGGCGCATCAGCTGTGGCACATCCGCGAAAGCATTCCGCTCGCGCAGGCCGAAGAAGGCCTGAACATCAAGCACGACATCTCCATTCCCGTGTCGCGCATTCCCGCGTTCTGCGCCGAAACCGACGCGCTGCTGGCGCGCGGCATCCCGGGTGTGCGGCTGGTGAACTTCGGCCACCTGGGCGACGGCAACCTGCACTACAACGTGCAGGCGCCGGCCGACGGCGACACCGCCGCCTTCCTGCGCGACTGGGAAGACAAGGTCAACACGCTGGTGTACGACCAGGTGCGCGCATTCGGCGGCTCGATCTCGGCCGAACACGGCGTGGGCGAGCTCAAGGCGGCCAAGCTGCCCGGCTACAAGTCACCGGTGGCGCTGAAGATGATGCGCGCCATCAAGCAGGCGCTGGACCCGCAGGGCATCATGAACCCGGGGCGCGTGCTCGAACACCCATGACATAACGCAACAAGCAACGCAACGCAGGCCGGACACCGGCCGGGGGAGAAGGGGACACGGTATGACGCAAGATCAATGGATCACCCTGGGGCTGGTGCTGGCCAGCATCGGCCAGTTCGCCATCTGCCTGTGGTCGGCCCGCACGCTCATGGGCTGGACAGCCGCCTGCGGCGCCGCCGCGCTGGCCGTTCCCATCGGCTGGTTCGCCGAGCAGATGGGCTCGTCGCGCGGCTGGTTCTTTGGCAGCTACCACTACACAAACGTGCTGGGTCCCAAGATCGGCGACGTTCCCTTCACCATCCCGCTCATGTGGTTCGCGCTGACCTGGCTGGCCTGGGTCATGGCCAACCTGATCCTGTGGCGCGAGCCCGTGCTGCGCGCGCTGAGCTGGCCGCGCCGCATCCTGACGGCGTGGCTCGCGGCCATGATCGTGACGGCCTTCGACCTGGGCGCGGACCCCTACTTCGTCTTCACCCTGCACGCCTGGATCATGACCAAGACCGACGGTGGCTGGTTCGGCGAGACGCTGCAGGGTTTTGTGGGCTGGATGATCGTGAGCTTTGCCATCGTGCTGCTGGCGCAGTGGCGCGTGCAGCCCCAGCAGCCGCCCGGCAGCGCCACCGCACAACGCAACGCGGCCCTGGCGCCGCTGGCGCTGTACGCGTTCAGCCTGGTGTTCCAGATGGTGTTCGGCAGCCCGATCGAGATCAAGGCCATTGCCTTTTTTGCCATGGGCATCCCGCTCACGATCGCGCTGGCCGCCTGGTGGCCCTGGCGCGCCGCGGCAGCCACGGCGGCCCAGGGCGCCTGGCCGGTCGAGGCCGCCGCGCACCAGGCCGATCCGCTGGCCGACACCACCGTGGCCCGCATCGTCGGTCCCTGGCCCGAAGGCGCGGGCAGCGCCGGCGCGCCGCCGGCGGCGGGCCTGCAACGGCTGAACCAGGCCACGCGCTGCATGGCGCAGTGGCGCTTCAACGGCGAACTGTCAGGCTGGGTCCCCGCCACCACGGTGGCCGATCCGTCGCTGGACCCCGAGGTCGCGGCCGCGCTGCACGACTACCTGGTGCAGGGCAGCGTGCTGCCGGCGTGGGCCGACGCGGCCAAGGTCGCGCGGGCCGAAGAGATCTTCATGGACGAGGGTCCGCTGTCGTGCACGCTGCTGTTCTGCGCGAGCCTGCCGCAGTGCTACGTGCTGCCCTGGCTGGCCGAGGTGCTGCACATCGCCGGCCAGCTGGAAGCCCACACCGAATACCGCATCCGCCAGACGGCGGCCATGATCTTCCCGGTCATGATGAAAGGCGGCCTGATGGACCCGCAGGGCAGCGGCGTGGCCCAGGTGCTGAAGGTGCGGCTGGTGCACGCGACCATCCGCCACCTGATCCTGCACGGCAACCCGGCCGACGTGGCGCGCAGCGTGCCGGCGGCCGGCGTGACAGCCACGGACATGCAGTCCGCCCTGATGGCCCACGGCTGGGACGTAGACGCGGGCGGCCTGCCCTGCAGCCAAATGGAGCTGGCCTACACGCTGCTGACCTTTGGCTACGTGTTCCTCAAGGGCATGCGCACCATGGGCCTGGGCCTGCCGCGCGAGGACGAGGAAGCCTGCCTGCACACCTGGAACGTCATGGGCCATGTGCTGGGCATCCAGGGCGGCCTGATGGTCCACACCATGGACGAAGCCGACGCGCTGTTCGCGCAGATGCAGGCCTATGGCCGCGCCCGCCCGGTGCAGCCCGACCCGCGCCCGCCGCTGGGCCAGGCGCTGGTCAACACGCTGGCCCGGGTGATCCGCATTCCGTTCGTGCGCAGCCTGCCCGTGCCGCTGACGCAGCGGCTGATCGGCGCACAGGCGTCGCAGGACATCGGCGTGAACGGGCGCGTGCCGCTCATCACGCGGCTGCTGTTCGGCCTGGGTTGCGGCATTGTGGGCTGCATCGACGGCATCGGGCAGCTGTTCTCGCCGGGGTTCTCGCTGGCGCGCCTCTTCACGCGCGTGATCGGCTACCACATGCTCAGCCAGTTCCTGCTGGACCAGACGCGCCCCATCGGCCTGCCCGACCATGTGATCAACCCCATGCAGGCCACCGTGGCGCAGTGGAGCGAGGAGCCGCGCGCGCCGGGCTGGCTCAACTGGATCGAGGACCGGCTCACCACCCGTGGCGCCTGGGCGACGGTCATGCGCGCCAAATCCACCGCAGCGCCCAAGCCCTGACACGCACCCCTTAAGATTTGAGGATGCTCCGCGCCCTTGCATTCTGGTGGCTGGCCCTGCTGGCAACGGTCCAGCTTCATGCCGCCGATGTGACCGCCTCGGCCCGCTACTGGATCGATGACGGCGGCCGGTCCACCATTGATGAGGTCGCGCAGCTTCCCCCGGACAGTTTCAGGCCAATGGCCGGCGCCGCGCCCTTCGACGTCGGCCGCGGCGCGCTCTGGCTGCGCTACGACCTTCCCGTGCTGGACCCGGACCGCCGCTGGTTCCTGCTGGTGGAAGGCCCCGCCTTCATCAACCGGGCGCAGCTGTACCAGCGCAACGCCGCCGGCACATGGGTTGCCCAGCAGGCCGGCGACCAGGTTCCGATGTCGCAGTGGGCACGACCGGAACTCACGCCCCGCTTTGCCGTGGGCCCGCAAGGCGGCGACGCCAATGTCACGCCCGAACGCACGGTCTGGTTGCGCCTGGAGAATTTCCCCGCCGCGCTGAACCCGGGCCTCACGCTGCTGGACTGGCAGCAAGTCGACCAGCGCCGCAGCGCCACGCTGCTGGGCATGGGTGCCTATCTGGGTTTCGGGCTGCTGGTCATGTTCCTGGGGCTGGTGCACGTGCGCCTGTACCGGGACCGCGCTTTTGTGCCGTACATGGGCTACGTGGGCTGCATGCTGGTGTTCCAGGTGGCCTACACGGGCCTGGGTTCGCTGTTCTTCTGGCCCGAGTGGCCCCGGTTCAACGACGCCGCGCCGGCGCTGTTCATGCTGTGGCTCACCGCGTCCGGCATCTGGTTTGTGCGCGAGGTCTGCGCGCCACAGCGCTACAGCCGGATGCTCAACCGCCTGGTCCTGCGCTGGGTGCAGTTCGGCTTTGCGTACCCCGTGGTCTATCTGCTGTACACCACCCCGGCGACGCTGGCGGTGCTGAACCTGTACGGCTTTCTGTCCGTGCTGCTGAGCGTGGGCCTGTGCGTCTGGGCCTGGCGCAAGGGCGAGACCTACGCGGGCTGGATGGCGCTGGGTTTTGCGCCTCTGCACCTGGCTTACCCGTTCGCCGCGCTGCGCACGGCCGGTGTGCTGGCCGACGGCTGGATCACGCAGTACGCGGTGCTGATCGGCTCGGCTGTCGAAATCCCCATCCTGCTGTACATCCTGCACCGCCGGGCCAAGGACTTCAACGAGAACCGCGCACGCATGCGGGCGCTGGACAGCACCGACCCGCTCACGGGCCTGCCCATCGTGCCGGTGCTGGTGCTGCGCCTGGGCGACGCACTGCGCCGCGCGCGCCGCAACCGCGGCCACTGCGGGCTGGCGCTGGTGGAGCTGGCCAACCACGCCGACCTGGTGGCTGAGGACGGCCGCCCGTTCGGCGACCGGGCGCTGGTGGTGGCGGCATCGCAGCTCACCGCGATCGTCAAGGATGTGGATACGGTATGCCGCGTGGCCGACAACCGCTTTGCCGTGCTGCTGGAAAGCGCGTACCGGCCCGAGCTGCTACAAGTGTTCGCGCCGCACATCGTGGCCAGGGGCCTGTCGCAGACACCCGCGCTGCCCCTGCACAAGCCGCTGCGCTACCGCGTGGTGACCATTGCCCTGCCCGACTGGACACAGGATCAGCCCCCGGCCGAGGAGCAGGACGTACAGCGCCTGATCGCGCGGCTGAACGTGGTGCTGGACCGGCTGGAGCCCAAGCGCGTGATCCTGCACCTGCCGCTGGCGGACGCGCAGGTGTCGCAGCCGCTGGCCGCCTGACCTGTTCGTTGCGTTCCCTGGCTTGATGAGGGTCTGACGGCCCGGTTTGTATCGCGCGCTGCTTCGCGGCAGGCCAATGGTGGCGCGCTCCAATGTCACTGCAAAGCCACGTGGGCGGTGTGCGGGGCTGGGGGCGCCTCTGTGACGCCGAGCAGCGCAAGGGTGAGTGTCGGCGCGCGCAGCGCGCATCGTGCTCTGACTCACCGCAGCTGTTTGAACGGAGTGGAGCGAAGCGAAATGCAGTGAGTTCTGCGGTGCGACCGATCCCTGAGCAGCGCAGGGAAGTCGCCGAAGGCGACCGTCACAGTGAAGCCCCCAGCCCCGCACACCGCCCACGTGGCTTTGCCGCGCGGTGCAGCGACGGTAACGCGAGAGCTGCTCCACAGCAGGCGCTACATCCAGAAAAACCTGGGTTTGCCTCGCCCATCTTTTCTTGTTATTATTTTGAATCATTGATTCATCTATGAATCATCCACAACACCACAGCCCGAAAGCGAGACAAACGTGACCCTTCATTCCGCCTTCCAGACAACGCCCCGCCGCACACTCCTGGCCGCCCTGCTGATGGCCGGTCTGGCCCCCGCCGCCATGGCCCAGCAGGCCTGGCCCAACAAGCCGGTCAAGTTCCTGGTGCCGTTCCCTGCGGCCAGCGCCACCGACGTGATCGCGCGCACGGTCGGCCAGAAACTCAGCGACAAGTGGGGCCAGCCGGTGGTCATCGACAACCGTCCCGGCGCGGGCGGCAACCTGGGCACCGAGGTCGCGGCCAAGTCGCCCAATGACGGCTACACCCTCCTGTGGGGCACGGTCGCCAACGCGATCAGCGCCACGCTGTACACCAAGCTGGGCTACGACTTCCGCAAGGACTTCACGCCCATCACGCTCGTGGCCAAGACCCCGCTGGTGCTGGTGGCCAACAAGGGCGTGCAGGCGAACACGCTGCCGCAGTTCATCACCTTCGCCAAGGGGTCCAGCGACAAGGTCGCCTACGGCTCGGGCGGCGTGGGCACCAGCAACCATCTGGCCGGCGAAATGTTCGCCACGCAGACCGGCGCCGGCATGGTCCATGTGCCGTACAAGGGCACGCCCGCCGCCTACACCGACCTGGTGGCCGGGCGCGTGGCCGTGATGTTCGACAACATCGTGCCGGCCATGCCGCAGATCAAGTCGGGGCAGCTCAAACCGCTGGCGGTGTCCAGCCTCAAGCGCAGCCCCGCCCTGCCCGACGTGCCGACGGTGGCCGAGTCCGGCCTGCCCGGCTTCGAGGCCGTGTCGTGGATCGGCCTGCTGGCGCCCGCCGGCACGCCGCAGCCCATCCTGGACCGCATCCACCAGGACACGCTGGCCGTGCTGGCCATGCCCGACGTGCGCGAACGCCTGGCCGCCACGGGTGCCGAACTGTCCCCCGGCACGCCGGCCGAGTTCAACACCTTCATCAACAACGAAATCGCCAAGTGGGCCAGGGCCGTGAAGTCCTCGGGCGCCGTGGCCGACTGAACAACCGCCCGAACAAACGATTGAGCGAAACCTGAAAGAACCCATGACCCGCAAGACCTATACCGAACCCGCCCGCGACATTCCCGTATTGATGGAGGCCGACATCGTCGTCGTCGGCGGCGGCACCACCGGCCCGTTCGCGGCCATTGCCGCCGCGCGCCAGGGCAAGCGCGTGGTGATGATCGAACGCTTCGGCTCGCTGGGCGGCAACCTGACCCTGGGCCTGAACACCAAGCCGTCGGGCGCCCTGGTGGGCGGCCTGCCGCTGGAGATCTGGAACATGGCCCGCGGCATCGGCGGCGCCGGCGCCGACTACATGGCGCTGACCAAGACCGGCGGCGTCAAGATCGCCTCGCCCTGCGACCCCGAGATCATGAAGATCCTGCTCACGCGCCTGTGCGTCGAAGCGGGTGTGCAGATCCTGTTCGAGACCGTGGCATCGGCTCCGATCACCGAAGGTGACACCGTCAAGGGCGTCGTGATCGAAAGCAAGTCGGGCCGCCAGGCCGTGTTGGCCAAGGTGGTGGTGGACTGCTCGGCCGACGCCGACATGGCCGCGCAGGCCGGCGCGCCCTTCGTCATGGGCTCGGGCGGTACCGAGCAGACCATGCAGCCGGTGTCCATGTACTTCACCATGACCAAGGTGGACCTCAAGCGCCTGGCTGACTGGGCCCGCACGACCGACGACGTGCCCGCGCGCGCCATCCCCGATACCGTGCAAGGGCTGGACTACGGCCTGTGGCTCACGGGCTTCAACAAGATGCTGCGCAAGTTCCAGGCAGACAGCGGTATCACGCTGCAGCGCGACAACATCACGCTGAAGACCGCCAACGGCATCATGTACGTGAACGGCACGCGCGTGCTGGGCGTGGACATCTTCTCGCCGCAGGAGTTCAGCGCGGCCATCGTCGAGTGCTACCGCCAGATCGAGGGCGTGGCGAAGTTCCTGCGCGACACCGTGCCGGGCTTCGAGGAATCGGGCATCGGCCAGATCTCGCCCGCCCTGGGCGTGCGCGAAACGCGCCATGTGCTGGGCGAATACACCTTGAGCGGCAGCGACGCGCTGGGCGGCGTGGGCTTTGAGGACAGCATTGCCGCCGACGCGTCGGCACTGGACATCCATGACCCCAAGGGTGGTGACGTGGACTTCCAGGGCATGCGCCCGTACGAGATCCCTTACCGCTGCCTGGTGCCACAGAAGGTCGAGCAGGTACTGGTCGCCGGCCGCGCCATCTCGGCCGACCACACGGCCCACGCACGCTCGCGCAACATGCCGGCCTGCATGGCCACGGGCCAGGCCGCGGGCATCGCGGCGGCCGTGGCCATCGACCAGGGCGTGACCGTGCGCCGCGTGGACGTGGCCCGCGTGCAGACCGCCCTGCGCGCACTGAAGATGCCGCTGCACGCGGACGAGGTGCGCGACGTGCAGGCACCCGCAGAAGCGGTCGCAGCCTGACGGGGCACGGGTGGTCGTTGACTACTACCTGAGCATCGCCAGCCCCTGGACCTGGCTGGGCAGCGCGCGGTTCATCGAACTGGCGCGCCGCCATGCCGTTCAGGTGCACGTGCGGCCGGTCGACTTCGGCCGGCTGCTGGCCGCGTCGGGCGGGCTGCCGTACCAGCAGCGGCCCGCGCAGCGGGCCAGCTACCGCCAGGAGGACCTGGCGCGCTGGCGCAGGCGGCTTAACCTGCCGCTGACACTGGAGCCGGCGTTCTACCCCGTGGACCGCGAGCCCGCCAGCCGCCTGCTGGTGGCCGCACGCACGCTGGGGCAAGACGCAGCGCTCGCGCTGTCGCACGCGCTGCTGCGCGCGATCTGGGTCGAGGACCGCAACATCGCCGACGCAGCCACGCTCACCGCCATTGCCAATGACGCAGGGCTGGACGGGGCGGTGTTGATGACTGCTTCACGCGAGCCCGCCATCTACCAGGCCTGGCAGGACGACACCGACCGCGCCATCGCCGCGCAGGTGTTCGGCGCGCCGACCTGGGTGGTGGACGGTGAACGGTTCTGGGGCCAGGACCGGCTGGATTTTCTGGAAGAAAAGCTGGCGGCTCAGGGCTGAGCCGGGGTCTGTCGACACCAATTCCGTACTTCTGGTCCTCCGGGGAGGCGCCCGTCCCGTCAGGCGTTCCCGGCCGGCGGCCGATAACCCAGCCCGCGCGAAATCACCGCCGCGGCCTTCAGCAGCTCGTCCTTCACACGGCCTTCGAGCTCGCCCATCGCGGGAATGGACTCGTAGTCGGACACGTTCACGCCCGCCACGATGCGCCCGTTCACGTCGCGCACCGGCGCGGCCACGCTGTACATGCCGGGGATAAAGCGCGCGCGGAACGCCACATAGCCCTGCGGCCGCCTCGCCTGCACCTCGTCATACAGCGCGTCGGGCGTGGCCGGCGCGTGCGCGAACTGCGCGCGCAGGTCCACGCCGCGCAAATCGCGGCGCAGCGCCTCGCGCGGGCTGTCGAACAGCAGCACCCAGCCGATGGTCGCCGCGTGCATGGGCCGGCGCTCGCCGACCATCACGTTGGAGCGCAGGCGGTGACGCGACGGCGCGGTGGCCACATAGACCATCTCGGCGCCGTCCTGCACCCCCAGGTGCACCGATGCGTCGACGCGGTCGCGCAGGTCTTCCAGCACCGGCCGCGCGACCTCGATCAGGTTCTGCGACGACAGGTATTCAAAGCCCAGCAGCAGCGTGTTGATGCCCAGCTGGAACGCAGTGGAATGCGGCGCCTTCTTGAGGTAGCCGTCGGCCTCCAGCGTATGGGCCAGGCGAAACGCCGTGGCGCGCGGCACGTCGAGCTCGCGCACGATCTCGGGCAGAGAAATCACGCGGCGTTCGCGCGTGAACATGCGCAGCACGGCCAACCCGCGGCGCAGCGCTGGAACGATGTGCTGGCTGTCGCCGTCGGCGGCGGCAGAGGAAGTGTCTTTGGCTGTGTCTTTGGCAGCAGTGCGCGGCATGCCGCCGAGTGTACGGGGCAGAGCGGGGCGCGGCGCGGGGCTGCACCGCATAATCACGCCATGACCCGCCCCGTCCGTTCCCAGTACGAAGATTTCATGCGCCATGTGTACACCCATGGCACGCCCAAAACCGACCGCACGGGCACCGGCACGCGCAGCGTGTTCGGCCACCAGATGCGCTTTGACCTGAACGAAGGCTTTCCGCTGGTCACGACCAAGAAGGTGCACCTCAAATCCATCATCCAGGAGCTGCTGTGGTTCCTGACCGGGTCGTCCAACAACAACTGGCTGCGCGAGCGCGGCGTGACCATCTGGGACGAATGGGCGCGCGAGGACGGCGACCTGGGCCCGGTGTACGGCGTTCAGTGGCGCAGCTGGCCCAAGCCCGACGGCACGCACATCGACCAGATCGCGCAGGTCATCCACACGATCAAGACCAACCCCGACAGCCGCCGCATCATCGTGAGCGCCTGGAACGTGGCCGAGCTGGACAAGATGGCGCTGATGCCGTGCCACGCGTTCTTCCAGTTCTATGTGGCCGACGGCAAACTGTCGTGCCAGCTCTACCAGCGCAGCGCCGACATCTTCCTGGGCGTGCCGTTCAACATCGCCAGCTATGCGCTGCTCACCCACATGGTCGCGCAGCAGTGCGACCTGAAGGTTGGCGACTTCATCTGGACCGGCGGCGACTGCCACATCTACAGCAACCATCACGAACAGGTCGAGCTGCAGCTCAGCCGCACCCCCTACCCCTACCCGGTGCTGAACATCAAGCGCCGGCCCGACTCGATCCTGGGCTACGAGTACGAGGACTTCGAGGTGCTGGACTACCAGTGCCACGGCGCGATCAAGGCGCCGGTGGCGGTCTGATGGAGATCGGCCTGATCTACGCCCGGTCGCGCAACGGCGTGATCGGCAAGAACAATGCGCTGCCCTGGCGGCTGGCCGAGGACATGGTGCATTTCAAGACCGTGACCATGGGCTGCCCCGTCATCATGGGCCGCAAGACCTGGGATTCGCTGCCGCCAAAGTTCCGGCCGCTGCC
Source organism: Ramlibacter sp. (assembly GCA_041905405.1). Taxonomy (GTDB): domain Bacteria; phylum Pseudomonadota; class Gammaproteobacteria; order Burkholderiales; family Burkholderiaceae_C; genus RAM1. Next base: position 46,030 of record JAYRLC010000022.1, read on the forward strand.
GGGGCGCCACAACATCGTCGTGACGCGCGATGGTGGCTGGCAGGCCGACGGCGTCGACCGCGCCGCGTCGCTGGAACAGGCGCTGGCGCTGTGCGGCGATGCGCCGCGCGTCTGGGTGATCGGCGGCGCGCAGATTTACCGTCTGGCGGCGCCGCTGGCGCAAGTCGCCCAGGTGACGGTCATCGACGCCGACTATGAAGGCGACGCGTTCGCTCCGGAGCTGCCGGCGCACTGGCGTGAAACCAGCCGGGAAAATCACATCGCTGACAACGGATTGCCGTTCTCATTCGTTACCTGCCGGAACACACAACAACCCGAGGGGTAAAAAATGTCCGGTTCCGGTTTCCACGTTCATGGCCCGCACGACCATGAGCTCGAGCATGCCACTCAGCATGCGGCGCAAGGCCACGGCGACACCGCCCACCACGGCATCGGCGGCGGCAGCATGACCAACCAGATCGCGCTGTTCACGGCCGTCATCGCCACGGTTGGCGCAATCTTCTCGTACATGGGCGGCGCCACCCAGGCCAACGCGGGCCTGTACAAGAACAACGCCGCCATCAAGAAGACCGAAGCGTCCAACCAGTGGAATTACTTCCAGTCCAAGAGCACCAAGCAGTCGCTGGCCGAGGTGTCGCGCGACCTGGCGCCGCCTGACCGGCAGGCCACGTACCAGGCCAAGATCGAACGCTACGAGAAGGAAAAGAACGAGATCAAGGCCCAGGCCGAAGCCATCGAAAAGGAATCCAAGGACTGGGACAGCAAGAGCGACGCCCAGATGCACCTGCACCACCGCTGGGCCCAGGCCACGACGGCGCTGCAGGTGTCGATCGCCCTGGCCGCCATTGCCCTGCTCACCAAAAAGAAGTGGCTGGAATGGGGCATGTTCGGCGTGGGCGCCGTTGGCCTGGGCGTTGGTGCCCTGGCGCTGGCGCACATCTGATGCGCCGGGGGCGTGACCGCCCCCACCCTGTCAGCGCGTGCGGATCTTGTTCAGCAGCTGGCGGGCCTCTTCGCGCCGGCCCGCGTCGGCGATCTGGCGGCCCGCGCGGCCCGGTGCCTGAAGCGCACGCTCCAGATACGGCGCAGCTTCTTCGGGGCGCTTGGTCTCCACCAGGTATTCACCGTAGAAGAAATTGGCGTCGATGCCCTTGGGGTTCACGGCCAATGCCTTTTGCAGCAGCTCGCGCGCCTTGGCCTTGTCGCCAAAGCCCACGGGCCAGCCCGGCACCTTGTAGTACAGCACGCCCAGGCTGTTCCAGGCGGAGCCTTCCAGCGTGTTGCCGTCGATCTGGATGGCCGCCTCGTACAGCGCCTTGGCCTGCTTGACCAGCGACAGCGCGCCCAGCCCGCCCTTTTCACCCGCGACGGAGCTGACGATGATGCCTTCCCACACCAGCGGCTCGGCCCGGCCGGGGTTGGCTTCGCTGACTTTGTGGGCCTTGGCCGCCAGCGCCTCGAAGCGCTTCTCGCGTTCGCTCACCGGGCTCTGGTAGCGGATGGTTTCCCAGTCGCGCTGCAGATCGGCAATGGCGTCGTCCAGCGGCGCCGCATGAGCCGGCCAGGCCGACGAAAGGGCTGCAGCGGCGGCCAGTGCCAGCAGCGCGCGACGGGAGGGTTGGGACAGGTAGGGATGCATGGGGTGTCTCCTGACAATCAGACGGATGGGGAAGCGCGGCCTTCGGCCATCGGGCCCAGGCTGTCGCGGTGGGTTTTGAAGCTGCCGTCCAGCCATTCGGGCGCCAGCCCGTTCAGGCGCACGGCCAGCCTCTCGGGAAAGCCGATGAAGCGCTCGGCCCGCTCCGATTCCAGCAGCCGCAGCAGGTGCTGCGCCACCAGCGACGGCGTGTCCATGGCGGTGCCCGTGGCGTCGTTGTAGGCTTGGGTGCGCTCGTCGTTGAACGCCGTGACCGTGCTGCGCGGTCCCAGGTACTGCACGCGCACGGCCGTGCCGGCCAGCTCGCGCCGCAGCGCCTCGGCAAAGCCGCGCAGGCCGAATTTGCTGGCGCTGTACACGCTGTAGCCGGGCAGCCCGATGCGACCCAGCGCGGACCCCACGCAAACCACCTGCGCCCGCGGCTGCGCGAGCAGGTGGGGCAGCAGCGCCTGGGTCAGCAACATGGGCGCGAGCAGGTTGGTCTGCAGCACGGCATGCATGGCCGCGCCGCCGATGCCGCGCAGCGGGCCAAAGGCCGGTACGCCCGCCGCATGGATCACCACGTTGCAGCCCCAGGCCGCCGCGGCGTGGGCGAGCGGCACCGGGCCGTCAGGCTGCGACAGGTCCGCCGCGTGCCAGGACAGCCGCTGTACCGGCTGCGCCTGCGCGCCCGGGGACAGCCGGCCCGCCAGCGCCGCCAGAGACTCTTCGGACCGGCCACTGAGCAGCACCGCAGCACCGGACCGCACCAGGGCTTGCGCCATGGCCTGGCCGATGCCGCCCGTGGCGCCGGTCAGCAGCACGCGCGCCTCGCGCGCCTTCATGCCGCGGCCTCAGCCACGCGCGGGGCTGCCTGCGGCAGCGGCAGGCCGCGGAAGACCTCGCCATACAGGCGGTAGAAGTTGCGGGCGCAATGGATGATGTCCGCCTGGTCCTTTGTGTCGTTGATCTGGTCCATGAGCAGTGCGAAATGCGCGGTGTGCTCGCGGTCCAGCGTGCCGTGCGAGCGCAGGTAGCTGAACGCACCGTCCGGCAGGCCCAGCGGGCCCTGGATGTTGTCCGCCGCCAGCAGCGCGAGCGACACGCTCGTGCCTTCCAGCACGTGAACCATGCCGAAGAAGCCCAGCGGGTTGCCCCGCGCAATCGTGTCGTACGCATAGGCCACCATGACTTCGGCGCCGAAGCCCGGGCGCCCGTCGCGCACGGCCCGGGCATCGCCGCCCGCCGCGCGGATGTCGTTCAGGATCCATTCGTCGTGGCCCTGTTCTTCCTCGATGTATTCGTCCATCGCATCGTTCAGCCAGGCGTGGTGCGCCGGCAGCGCGGCCTTGCACGCGCGCAGCAGGGGGACGGTGTGGTGGACGTGGTGGTAGGCCTGCTCCAGGAAGGCGATGTAGCTGGGCACGGACACTTCGCCGCGCATGCACCCCTGGATGATGGGCGCGCCCAGCATCGCCAGCCGGTCCTGGCTGGTTTCGTCGATCAGGCGTTGATAAAAGCTCATGGAGTCACTCCGTTTCATGCAATCTGTGTTTCGGTGATGCCCAGCGCCGCCAGGTGCAGCGCCAGCACGGCGGCGCGCTGGGGCCGGCCGTTGGCCGTGGCCATGCCGCTGGCCGCGTCGAAGGCGGCCTGTCCGCGCACCCAGCGGTGTACCCGGGCGTAGTCGGGCAGCGTGGCGTTGGCGGCCTGCACCGCCTGGTCAAGCTGGGCGTCCGTCACGCCGGGCATGGCGGGCCACAGCACGGCGCTGAGCGCGGGCTGCGCCTCTCCCAGCACGACGGCGTGGGCAATGCAGGCGCTGTCGCGCAGCGCGCTTTCCACCCATTCAGGCGATACGTTGCGGCCGAAGGCCGTGATCAGCACATGGCGGCTGCGCCCGTGAACATGCACGAAGCCCTGCGCGTCGATATGGCCCAGGTCGCCCGTGGGCCACCATTCGGGCACGGGCACGTCACTGCCCAGGTAGCCCGCGAACAGGGCGCCCGCCACTTCGATCTCGCCCTGCGCCGACACGCGCAGCCGCGCATGGGGCAGCGGCCGGCCCGCGCTGCCGGGGCATTGCGCACCCGGCAGGTTCAGCGTCTGCACGGACGCGCCTTCGGACAGGCCATAGCCTTCGCAGGCCGGAATGCCCGCGGCATGCGCCGCCTGCAGCGTTCCCACGCCAACCGCCGCACCGCCCACCGCCACGATGCGCAGGCAGTCTGGCGCCCGTTCGCCATGGTGGTTCAGCCACAAAGTCCAGGCGCGCAGCATCTGCGGCAGCAGGATCAGGCTGCCCGGCTGATGGCGCAGGACGGCCTGATGGAACATGCCGGGATCAAAACCGGACGAGCCTGTCAGGCCCACCTCGCCCAAGGGCGGCACGATGCACGCGGCGCCATGGGCCAGCGGCGCCATGACGCCGGCAATGTTTTCCAGCAGCACGGCCAGGGGCAGCGCGCACAGGTGACGCTCGATGCCCAGAGGCGCCAGCGCCTGGACCAGACCCTGCGCAACGGCGTCCATGGCGCTTGCCGTGAGGCACACGCCCTTGGGCTGCCCCGTGGTGCCGGAAGTGAAGGTGATCTTGGCGGTGCCCGGCGGCATGGGGACCGCGCGCGCCGGCAGCCTGGCCATCATGAGGGTGGCGCCGGCCACCTCCAGCGCATGCTGCGGCACCGGCGGCAGTGCGCGGGCGGCGTCGGGCGCGGCCAGCACGGCGTCCACACCCGCCGCCTGCAGCGCATGGCCGATCTGCGCCGGGGTGAAGAACACCGGCAGCGGCACGTGCACCACGCCCGCCCGCGCTGCGGCCAGGTCCGCGATCACCCATTCAGGGCCGTTGTCCGCCAGCGTGGCCAGCACGCGGCAGCCGCTTTCGCGCAGCAGCGATGCCAGGCGTTGCGTTTCCATTTCAATGACCGGACCTTCCAGCAGGATCCGGCCATCGCCCAGCCGTGCCAGGGGATGAAGCGCCGTCATGACGGCAACTCCTGCTGCCGGGCCGACAGCCGGCGCAGGGCCTGCTGCACCTGCCCGGCCAGAACGACCGGATGGTGTTCGTAGTAGCTACCCCATTGCGACGCCCCGTCGCCCAGCGCAGCCGGGTCGGCGCGGCCCAGGGCCAGCGGCGTAACGCCCAGGCGCACGAACAGGTGGCGCAGCTCCTGGGTCAGCGTGCTGACCACCCATTGCGCGCCCTGCTGGGCCAGGTGCGACCCCATCGGGAGGATCAGGCGGCGGCCTTCACCGGCCCGTGCAGCGGCCAGATGCCCCACCTCGAAAATGCTCGCCCGCGCCACGGCGCCGTCGGTTGCCAGCAGCTGGTCCACCGGTGAATCCAGGTAGCGCTCCAGGAACAGCGGCCCCTCGCTGGCGCGCCGGTAGCCGGCGGCCGCCAGCAGCTCGCCGCTGCCCGCGTCGCGCAGCGCCAGCAGCACCGGCGCAAAGGCTGTGACAGCGGCGCCAAAGCGGTCCGCATAGATGCGCTGGATGAAGGCCTGTGTTTCCACGCGGCCCACGTCGTGTTCTGTATGGACGGTGATGATGCGACGGGGCGTAGGCTCGTCCATGGGGGTTGTGGCGGCTTGCATGGACGTGATATTTGGGTCCGCGGCTTAAGACCGCCTTAACGCGCCGCGGTTGCCGTGCGCCCCTGCCTAGAATCAACAGCCCGAATACCCCGCTTTTTCCGGAATCACCCATGCTGATCGCCACCTGGAACGTCAACTCCCTCACCGCCCGCCTGCAGCACGTGCTGGACTGGCTGGCCGCCGACCCCGTGGATGTGTTGTGCCTGCAGGAGCTGAAGATGACGGACGACAAGTTCCCGCTGGACGTGCTGCAGTCGGCCGGCTACCACGCGGCCGTGTTTGGCCAGAAGACCTACAACGGCGTCGCCATCCTGTCGCGCGCGCCCGTGCGTGATGTGGTGAAGAACATCGTGGGGTTCGAGGACGAGCATTCGCGCGTGATCGCCGCCACGGTTGACGGACCCGGCGGCGAGATTCGTGTGCTGAACGGCTACTTCGTGAACGGCCAGGCGCCGGACAGCGACAAATTTGCCTACAAGATGAACTGGCTCACCGGCCTGCACCGCTACGTGGCCGACGAGATGACGCGCCACCCGCGCCTGGTGCTGCTGGGCGACTTCAACGTCGCGCCCGAGGACCGTGATTCATTCGATCCCGTGGGTCTGAAGGACACCATCCATCACACGGTGCAGGAGCGCGATCACTTCCAGCGGCTGATCGGCCTGGGCCTGACCGACAGCTTCCGCATGTTCGAGCAGCCCGAGAAAAGCTATTCGTGGTGGGACTACCGTATGCTGGGCTACCAGAAGAACCGCGGCCTGCGCATCGACCACATCCTGGTCAGCGACGCGCTCAAGCCGGCCGTGAAGTCCTGCCGCATCGACCGCGTGCCGCGCAAATGGGACAAGCCCAGCGACCACGCGCCCGTGGTGCTGGAGCTTGGCGCTTAAGCCGCACGCCGCTGCAGTTCGGCGAACGACACCAGTTCCCCCGCCAGCGCGCTGGCCATGACCGTGGGCGGGCTGGCCAGCCACACCTGGCCCGGCCCTGAGCGGCCGGGAAAGTTGCGATTGATCGCACTCACCGTCACCTGGCCGGTTGTCGTTGACGAGCCCGGCCCGCAGTTGGCGCAGGCCCCGCACGACGGCTGCAGCATGCGCGCGCCTGCGGCGGCAAAGGTGCGGTCGTAGCCCTGCGCGATGCAATAGTCGCGCACGGCCGTCGTGCCGTACTGCAGGTACAGCTGCACGCTGGCCGGCACCTTCAGGCCGTGCGCCAGGCCCCAGGCCAGCACCGCGTGGTAGTGGTCGAAATCCTCGCGCTTGCCCGCGGTGCACGAGCCGCCGTAGGCAATGTCGACCGTGACCTTGCGGCCCAACTGGTCCAGCGGCAGGCCGTTGCCGGGATCGCCCGGCGCCGCCACGAACGGCGACAACGCCGCGCAATCGATCGTGATGACATCCGCGTACGTGGCGCCTTCGTCGCTGCACATCCAGGGCTGCAGTTCGAAGTCGACACCGCGCCGCTCTTTCAGAAAGCGCACGGTCTGCGCATCGGGCGCGACAATGCCCGTGAAGCCGCCGAGCTCCGCCGTCATGTTGGTCAGCGTGGCGCGCTCGTCGATGGACATGGCTGCCACGGCGTTGCCCGTGAACTCGAATACCCGCCCCACTCCACCGCCTGCGCGGACCATGGGCAACGCCAGCAGGTGCAGCACCACGTCCTTGGCCGTCACGCCAGCGGGCAGCGCGCCGCCGAGTTCGACGCGCAGCACGGACGGCATGGTCATGCGCACCGCGCCCGTGACGAAGGCATTGGCCATGTCGGTCGTACCCACACCGAACGCCACGCAACCCAGAGCGCCGCTGTGCGGCGTGTGCGAGTCGGTGCCCGCCACGACCTGGCCCGGCAGCGCATAGTGTTCGGCCACCATGGCGTGGGAGATGCCAGCGACGTTGGTGCCGTCGTCTTCGGCCGCCTCGGCATCGGTCAGCGTGCGGTGTTCGCGCAGCCCGTACTGCGCCGCAAAGTCGCGCTGCGCCTGCATCATGGCGCGCACATTGGGCACCAGGCCCATGCGCAGATGCACCGGGCTTTCGTCGATGTAGGAGGTGTGGTCCTCGAACACGACGATGGACGCGGGGTCGTGCAGCACGAGCGGATGGCCCAGCGATTCATGCAGCATGTGCGCGGCCATGCCGGTGTAGTACTCGTGGATGAAGCGGCGGTCGGCGCGCACGAACGCGCCCTCGCCCGGCTGCGGGTCCGCGGGCGTGACCGGCGTGGCCAGCAGGTGGCGGCGCACGATCTTCTCGAACAGCGTCAGCGGTTGGCCCGCGTCGGTCGGCTCTGCAGGCACCGCGCCCTTCAGGTGCATCTGGCCGAAGCGCAACAGCCCGCCCGCGCGCAGGATGCCGGCCGCCAGCGCGTCGCGCCCGGTCAGCAGTTCGTCGATGGTGATGCGCTCGCCGCGTTCGATGCGCGCTACCAGCCCCATGTCGGTGGATGTGAACAGGCCGATGTTGTCGGCGTTCTGGCGGTAGATGCGCTCGAAGCTCGGCGCGATCACCAGGCGGATGCCCGCCAGCCGCTCGGCCGCCGGGCTGTGCTCGCGCGACGAGCCTTTGCCGTAGCGCTGGCCGGCCACGGTCACCGTGTAGCCGCCCGCCTGCACGTCGCCTGCGGCGATGGGGAACGCGTCACCTGACTTGAAGCCGGTGTAGGCAAAGCGGGCCAGCCGCGCGTCGTAGTGCGACAGGATGGCCACCGGCGTGATCTCGTCGGTGGACACGTCGTCGCGCAGGCTGCCGTCGGGGTTGGCCAGGCGCAGGATGCGCGGCAGTGAACCTGTGGCGCCGAGGTCGAGATGCATGGAAGGGGATGTCATGTCATGGCGGTGCCGGCTTGCGCGGCAAGGTGATCGACCAGCAGTTGCGCGGCGGGCGACAGCGCCTGCGCGTCGCGAAAGCACACCACGAAGCGCCGCTGCGCCCAGGGCTCGTCCAGCGGAATGATGCGCAGCCCGTACGAGGTGTGCTGCTGCGCGACCTCGCGCGGCACCAGGCTGATGGCCAGGCCCGCGCGCACGACACGCATGGCGGCCTCGAAGTTGGAGACGATTACGCGGTGCTTCATGCTGCGCGACAGCTGCGCGGCGGCGCGCTGCAGCATCACCTGCACGGCGCTGTTGATGGGCAGGCTCACGTATTCGTAGTCCAGCGTCTGCTCGAACCGCAGGCGCTTGTGGCGCGCGAGCGCGTGGCCCGGCGGCACGACAATGCTCAGGTGGTCGCTGCGGTACGGGCGCGACTGCAGCGCGCCCAGCTCGGCGGCGTCCCAGCACACGCCCAGCGACGCCAGGCCGTCACGCACACCGCGCACGATCTCGGGGCTGACGCGCTCTTCCATGTCGACCTGGATGCTGCTGTGCGGCGGCTGCTGCAGGAACGACGCGACGTCGTCGGCCAGTGATTCGGTCATGGCCGACACCGACGCCAGGATGCGCACCTGCCCGCGCGCACCGGCGCCATACGCCTCCATGTCGCGCTCAATGCGCGCGGCGCTGTCCAGCATGCCGCGCGCGTGCTCCAGCAGTGTTTCGCCGGCGGCGGTGGGCACCACGCCATGCCGCTTGCGCACCAGCAGCGGCGTGCCGACCTGATGCTCCAGCAAGGTCAGACGCTTGCTGATGGCCGAGCCCACGATGTTGGCGCGTTCGCCCGCGCGCGCGATGTTGCCCGCCTCGCAGACGGTCACGAACAGGCGCAGGGTGGTCAGATCCAGGTCTCTCAAGACATCCTCTTTAGATATTCCAAAACGGAACGTTGCCCTTCTCAAATTGAAATAACATGTCCGATTGGAAATTCTAAACTCAGCGCATGACCATTACCAACGCCGTCATTCGCGAAATGGGCCTTCGCGATGGGCTGCAAAGCATTGCCCGCACCGTACCCACTGCGGCCAAACTCGAATGGCTCCGCCTGGCATACGAAGCCGGCCAGCGCGAAATCGAAGTGGGCTCGTTCGTGCCCGCGCGCCTGCTGCCGCAACTGGCCGACACGGCCGAGTTACTGGCCTATGCCCAGACCCTGCCGGGCCTGAAGGCGTCGGTGCTGGTGCCCAACCTCAAGGGTGCCGAACGCGCCATGGAGTGCGGGGCCGAGCTGATGCTCGTGCCGCTGTCGGCCAGCCACCTGCACAGCCTGGCCAATCTGCGCAAGACGCCTGACGAGGTCGTGGCGGATATCGCGCGCATCCGTGCGGCGCGCGACGCCACGGGGTCCCGAACGAAGCTGGAGGTCGGCATCAGCACTGCGTTCGGCTGCACGATCCAGGGCCATGTGGACCCGGCCGAGGTCATGCGCCTGGTGCAGGCCGTGCTGGACGCAGGTGTGGACGCGGTGAGCCTGGCGGACACCGTGGGCTATGCCGACCCGGCCATGGTGCGCGCGCTGTTCGAGCGCGTGCTGCCCGTGGCGGGCGGCAAATTCAATTGCGGGCATTTCCACGACACGCGCGGCCTGGGGCTGGCCAACGTGTATGCGGCGCTGGAGGTCGGCATCACGCGCTTTGACGCCTGCATTGGCGGCATTGGCGGCTGCCCGCACGCGCCGGGCGCCAGTGGCAACGTCGCGACCGAAGACCTGGCCTATATGCTGGCCAGCATGAACATCGAGACCGGGCAGGACTTCGACAAACTCATCGCGCTGCGCCAGAAGGTCGCCGGATGGCTGGAAGGCGAATGCCTGCACGGCACATTGTGGCGCGCCGGGCTGCCCAAGACCATGAAGGCGGCTGAAGAGGCGGCGGCATGAACTCTTTGGCAGCACAGCCCCTGAAGGGCCTGCGTGTAGTCGAATTCACCCACATGGTCATGGGCCCCACCTGCGGCCTGGTGCTGGGCGACATGGGGGCCGAGGTGATCAAGGTCGAGCCGGTGGACGGCGACCGCACGCGCCACCTGCTGGGCGCGGGCGCGGGCTTCTTCCCCATGTTCAACCGCAACAAGAAAAGCATCACGATTGACCTGCACACGCCCGAGGGCGTAGCTGCCGCGCGCAAGCTGTGCCTGTCGGCCGACGTGGTGGTCGAAAACTTCAAGCCCGGCACGCTCGCCAAGTACGGGCTCGACTACGCCGGTCTGTCGGGCGACAACCCGCGCCTGATCTACGTGAGCTTGAAGGGCTTTCTGCCCGGCCCCTACGACCACCGCACCGCGCTGGACGAGGTGGTGCAGATGATGGGGGGCCTCGCGTACATGACGGGCCGCCCCGGCGACCCGCTGCGCGCGGGCACCAGCGTGAACGACATCATGGGTGGCATGTTCGGCGCCATCGGCACGCTGGGCGCGCTGGTGCAGCGCGGCATCACCGGCCGCGGCATGGAAGTGCAAAGCGCGCTGTTCGAGAACAACATCTTCCTGGTCGGCCAGCACATGCTGCAGTACGCCATCACCGGCCAGCCCGCCGCGCCCATGCCCGACCGCATCTCGGCCTGGGCCGTGTACGACGTGTTCACGGTCAAGGACGGCGAGCAGATATTCCTGGCGGCTGTCAGCGACGCGCAGTGGCGCAAGTTCTGCGACGTGCTGGGCTATGCCGACCTGAAGGACGACACCCGCTACACGACCAACAACGACCGCGTACGCCAGCGGCCCACGCTGCTGCCGGTGCTGCGCGAGCGGCTGGCACTGCACAGCGCGGCGGAACTGGCCCGCATTTTTGAAGACGCCGGCCTGCCATTTGCTCCCATCAGCAAGCCCGAGGACCTGCTGGACGACCCGCACCTGCGCGCCACCGGCGGCCTGGCGCCCGTGCGCCTGACCGATGGCGAGCGCGCCGGGCAGACCGCGCCCGCCGCGCTACTGCCATTCACGCTGGCCGGCCAACGCCTGGGCGTGCGGCTGCATCCGCCGCAGCTGGGCGAACATACGGCCGAACTGATGGACGAGCTCGGCCTTACGATCACAACCCCCAAGGAGACAAACCCATGACCACACATCAACACCTGTCGCGCCGCACGCTGCTGGGCGCGACCGCATCGGCCGCCGCCGTCGCGGGCCTGAGCCCGCTGGCGGCGATGGCCCAGTCGGGCACCGTGCGCTTCATCCTGCCCAACGCCACGGGCTCGGGCGTGGACGCGATCACGCGCGCCGCGCAGGCGGCACTGGGCAAGGCATTGAACGCCGCGGTCGTGGTGGACAACCAGCCCGGCGCCGGCGGCGTGGTGGGCCTGCAGGCGCTGGCCAAGGCCGCGCCCGATGGCAACACACTGGCCGTGGTGTCCAACAACGTGGTGATCTTCCCGAGCGTGCTGAAGTCGCTGCCGTTCGACATGCCGGGCGACTTTACGCCGATCGCCGTGGTAGGCGCCACGCCCATGGTGCTGGTGGTGAACGCGGCCAAGGTGCCCGCCACCAACATGCGCGAATTCGTCGCGCTGCTCAAGAGCAAGCCGGGCCAGCTGAACTTTGCGTCGGGCGGCAACGGCACCATCCTGCACCTGGCGACCGAGCTGTTCCTGGACGCGTCGGGCGCCACAGCCAAGCACATACCCTACAAGGGCGTGGGCCCGATGGTGACCGACCTGATCGGCGGCCAGGTGGAGTTTGGCACCGCCGCCCTGCCCAGCCTGCAGGCCCACATCAAGAGCGGCGCGCTGCGCCCCATCGGCGTGCTGTCGCCGCAGCGCACGCCGGCCGCGCCCGAGATCCCGACCTTTGCCGAACAGGGCCTGACGAACTTCGCGGTCGAAGCCTGGTTCGCCGTCATCGGCCCCAAGAACCTGCCGCCCGCGCAGGTCAGGAAGGCGCACGACGCGGTGGTGGCCGCGTTCGCCGAACCGGCCGTGAAGGACGCCATGGCCAAGCAGGGCAACACGATCAACGTCAGCACGACGGAACAGGCGCAGGCAGCGTTCCGCCAGGAACTGGCCAAATATGCGGCCCTCGTCAAGAAGGTCGGCCTCGAACCGCAATAAGAAGCAGTGTCTTCGCGGGAACGCGCGGAACCGGCTTTGCCGGGCCGCTGCGTTGCCCCCCAGTGGGGGGAGGCGGCCGCAGGCCGCTTCGGGGGGCGTCCTATTCCAGACCCAGTTCCTGGATCTTGCGGGTGATGGTGTTGCGCCCAATGCCCAACTTCTGCGCCGCTTCGATGCGGCGCCCGCGCGTGTTGGCCAGCGCCGTCAGGATCAGCTTGGATTCGAAGCGCTTGGTCAGTTCGTCCCACACGTCATGACGGCCCGCGGCCAGAAGCTCCAGCGCCTCGGCCTCCAGGCCTGATTCCCAGCCCGCGCCGTTGAGCCCGGCGGCACCGTCCGTACCCAGCGGCGCCGCAGCGGCGGGCGCCACGGTGGGCAGGCCTGCGTCGTCCGGCATGCGCGCCGTTTCAACGCGCGCAGCCACGGCTTCGCCAGCCGCCGGTCGCACGACGCCGACCACTTCGGGCGGCAGGTCCTTGGGCTCGATCACCTGGGCCGGCGCCATCACCGTGAGCCAGTGGCAGATGTTCTCAAGCTGGCGCACGTTGCCGGGGAAGTTGAACCCGCCCAGCTGCGCCAGCGCCTGGTCCGAGATGCGCTTGGGCTCCACGCCCAGCTGCTTGGCGCTTTGCTGCAGGAAGTGGCGCGTGAGCATGGGCACGTCTTCGCGGCGCTCGCGCAGCGCCGGCAGGCGCAGGCGGATCACGTTCAAACGGTGGAACAGGTCTTCACGGAACACGCCTTCCTTCACGCGCTGTTCCAGATCCTGGTGGGTGGCCGCGATGACGCGCACATTGGCCTTCACGGCGTTGTGGCCGCCCACGCGGTAGAAGTGACCGTCGCTCAGCACGCGCAAGAGCCGCGTCTGCAGGTCGAACGGCATGTCGCCAATTTCGTCCAGGAACAGCGTTCCGCCCTCGGCCTGCTCGAAGCGGCCGCGGCGCATGGTCTGGGCGCCTGTGAACGCGCCACGCTCGTGGCCGAACAGTTCGGACTCCAGCAGATCCTTCGGAATGGCCGCGGTGTTGATCGCCACGAACGGCCCGTTGGCGCGCGGCGAATGCTTGTGCAGCGCGCGCGCGACCAGCTCCTTGCCCGAACCCGATTCGCCGGTGATCATCACCGTGACGTTGCTCTGGCTCAGCCGGCCGATCGCGCGGAACACGTCCTGCATGGCGGGCGCCTGGCCCAGCATTTCGGGGGCGGCGCTCATGCGCTCTTCGGCCACCTCTTCGCGCTGGCTTTCCTCCACCGCGCGGCGGATCAGCTCCACCGCCTTGGGCAGGTCAAAGGGCTTGGGCAGGTATTCGAACGCGCCGCCCTGGAACGCCGACACGGCGCTGTCCAGGTCCGAGAACGCCGTCATGATGATGACGGGCAGGCCGGGGTGGCGCTCCTTGACCTTGGACAGCAGGTCCAGACCCGAGCCGCCCGGCATGCGGATGTCGCTCACCAGGATCTGCGGGCCGTCCTCGTCGTTGGCGGCATCCAGCGCCTGCAGCACCTCGCGCGGGTTGGTGAAGCTGCGCGTGGGCAGGTCTTCACGCAGAAGGGCCTTTTCCAGCACGAAGCGGATGGACTGGTCATCGTCAACTATCCAGATCGGCTTCATGTTTTTATCGTCACCTCAGGTCAGCGGTCAATCGGTCGGGTCATGGCAGAGGAATCAACAGTTTGAAATCCGTCCTGCCAGGCAGGCTGTCGCACTCGATCAGGCCATGGTGTTGCTGCACAAAGGTTTGCGCCAGCGTCAGCCCCAGCCCCGAACCGCCCTCGCGCCCTGAGACCAGGGGATAGAAGATGCGGTCCTTGATCGAGTCCGGCACGCCGGGCCCGTTGTCGATGACATGCAATTCCAATGCCAGTCGGTACCGCTGCTTACCGAATGTCACCTGCCGCGCGATGCGCGAGCGGAAGATGAGCTGCGCATCGCCCGCCGCGATGCGCTCGTTCAGCGCCTGGCAGGCGTTGTGGGCGATGTTGAGCACCGCCTGGATGAGCTGCTCGCGGTCGCCGCGGAATTCGGGGATGGACGTGTCGTAGTCCCGCACCACCGCCAGGCCGCGCGGAAACTCCGCCAGGATCAGCGAACGCACACGCTCGCAGACCTCGTGGATGTTCACGTCGCCCACGACGTGCGGGCGCCGGTGCGGCGCCAGCAACCGGTCCACCAGCGTCTGCAGGCGGTCGGCCTCGTGGATGATGACCTGGGTGTATTCGGTCAGGCTGCTGTCGATTTCAAGCTGCAGCAGCTGCGCAGCCCCGCGGATCCCGCCCAGCGGGTTCTTGATCTCGTGCGCCAGGTTGCGGATGAGTTCCTTGTTGGCCTGGGCCTGGTCGATCAGGCGCTCTTCGCGGTCCTGCTTGGCCTGCTGCTCCAGCGGCAGCAGCTCCACGATGATTTCGCCGGGCCGCTCGGTCTGGGCCACGATCACGTGCACGGGCATCGGGTCGTGGTTCAGCCGCTTGAGCCAGGCGTCATAGCGCAGCGCCGCAAACTCATTGCTGCCCGCGCCTTCCAGCGCCGTGCGCAGCAGTTGCGGTTCGGTAAAGCAGTCGGCCAGCTGCGAGCCTTCGATCGTGCGCCGGGACGTGCCCAGCGCATCCTCCAGGGCGGAGTTGGCAAAAAGGACGGTTCCGTCGCTGCGCAACACAGCCACCAGGGTGGCCAGCAGGTCAAACGACTGGAAGCGCAGCAGGTTGGGCGGTATGGTGGCGGGCTTCAAGCCACCTATTTTGTCGCAGTCGCGCCGCCGCTGCGGCCCAGTTCGCGGCGAATGCCGGCGATGTCGCTTTCATTGCGGGCAATGCTGGCCTTCAGCTCGGCCACGCGGTCCAGGTATTTCTGGTGGTTGCGCGTCTCGGGGCCCAGTTTTTCGGGTTCACCGTTGTTGTATTCGCGAAGCAGCTCGGCCTGGCGTGCCTCGGCCTTGCGCAGTTCAGATTCAAGAATTGCGCGCGCTTCGTTGTCGCGGACACGCTGTTCGGCGTTGTCGATGCGCTGGCTGGCCTGCGGGGCATTGGCGACACGCACTGTGGAGGACGCGGTCGACGGCGCCACGCGCGTGCCTTCCACCACGGTGACATTGCCGCCTTCAACGACCTTGCAGCCCTTGGCCTGGGCTTCGGCGGCGTTGTTGGTGTATTCGTTGCCGCAACGGAAGATGCGGCTTTGCGCATGGCTGTTTGCTACCAGAAACGTAGCAAGCAACGCGATCAATACAGGGGACTTCATGGCTTTCTCCTCGCATCCACAGATGCAGGGACGGTCTGCCAGTATGCGGCAATCGCAGGCATTTTCAAAATACAGAGGTCTATGTGCGCGCGCATTTACACACGCACCATGAAAAAAGGACGGCCTGCGCCGTCCTTTCCTGCCACAGGCTGTATGGAATTACAGCGAGTAGTACATGTCGTATTCGACCGGGTGCGGCGCCATGCGGAAGCGCGTGACTTCCTGCATCTTCAGCTCGATGTAGGCGTCCAGCATGGAGTCGGTGAAGACGCCACCCTTGGTCAGGAAGCCGCGGTCCTTGTCCAGGTAGTCCAGCGCCTGGTCCAGGCTGTGGCACACGGTGGGCACCAGCGCGTCTTCTTCGGGCGGCAGGTGGTACAGGTCCTTGGTGGCGGCTTCGCCCGGATGGATCTTGTTTTCCACGCCGTCCAGGCCGGCCATCATCAGGGCCGAGAAGGCCAGGTACGGGTTGGCCGAAGGATCGGGGAAGCGCGCTTCGATGCGGCGGCCCTTGGGGTTGGCCACGAACGGGATGCGGATCGAGGCCGAGCGGTTGCGCGAGCTGTAGGCCAGCTTGACCGGGGCTTCGAAGCCGGGCACCAGGCGCTTGTAGCTGTTGGTGCCGGGGTTCGTGATGGCGTTCAGGGCACGGGCGTGCTTGATGATGCCGCCGATGTAGAACAGCGCGAAGTCGCTCAGGCCGGCGTAGCCGTCGCCTGCGAACAGGTTCTTGCCGTCCTTCCAGATGGACTGGTGCACGTGCATGCCCGAGCCGTTGTCGCCGGCGTAGGGCTTGGGCATGAAGGTCGCGGTCTTGCCGTAGGCGTTGGCGACGTTCCACACCACGTACTTCAGGACCTGGGTCCAGTCGGCGCGCTCGACCAGGGTCGAGAACTTGGTGCCGATTTCGTTCTGGCCGGCGCCGGCCACTTCGTGGTGGAACACTTCGACGGGGATGCCCAGCGATTCGAGGATCAGGGACATCTCGGCGCGCATGTCCTGCGTGCTGTCGACCGGGGGCACGGGGAAGTAGCCGCCCTTGACGGTGGGACGGTGGCCGCGGTTGCCGCCTTCCAGAACCTTGCCGCTGTTCCAGGGGGCTTCGTACTCTTCGATCTCGAAGCCGACCTTGCCGGGCTCATTGGACCAGCGCACGCCGTCGAAGATAAAGAATTCGGGTTCCGGTCCGAAGTAGGCCGTGTCGCCCAGGCCGGAGGCCTTCAGGTAGGCTTCAGCGCGCTTGGCGATGGAACGGGGGTCACGGTCATACGACTTGCCGTCGCTGGGCTCGACCACGTCGCACTGCAGAAACAGCGTGGCTTCTTCGAAGAAGGGGTCGATGTTGGCCGTGTTGGGGTCGGGCATGAGTTGCATGTCCGAGGCTTCGATGCCCTTCCAGCCGGCAATGGACGAACCGTCGAACGCATGGCCGGACGTGAACTTGTCTTCGTCAAAGGCGGACACGGGCACGGTCACGTGCTGTTCCTTGCCACGGGTATCGGTGAAGCGGAAGTCAACGAACTTGACCTCGTTCTCCTTCACCATCTTCATCACGTCTGCGACGGTCTTTGCCATCAGGATCTCCTGGGTTGGATGGGGTGTTGAAAAAATTGACGATGCGGGAATGCAGTTTCTGTGCCAAAGCTGGTGCATGCCGGCTGCGCGCAACGCAGCGGATTGTGCCCCGACTTCTGCGGTTTCCCGGCCTCGCCCCTAGGAAAATCTGGCAACCGCACCTGAACGGTGCAATGGTGATTTGCACCTTATTGGTGCAAATGATTCAACGCACCAACTCGGGGCCAAGCTTGACGCCAAAGCCCTGCAAGCCGGACAGCAGCGCCGGATACGCCGCTTCGGCGGCGGCGGGCGCGCCCTTGACGCCCAGCTCGATGTGCCGGCCATATTGGGGGTGGTCGACGCTGGGCAGGCTGAAGACCTTCACCCCGGAGTGGCCGCGCTCGATCTCCTCCATCAGGGGGGTGAGCGTGGCTTCCATGGCGCCAAAGACAATGACCGATTTTTCCAGCCACGCCGACTGGCGGAACAGGGGGCGGTAGTGGGTGTCCAGCACCCATTCCACCATCGGCCAGGCCATGACCGGGAATCCGGGCACGAAGTGAACGTGGTCCACGCTGAACCCCGGAATCTTGTTGTACGGGTTGGGGATGATGCGCGCGCCGGCCGGAAACACGCCCATGTTCAGGCGGTGCACGTTGTGCGCCCGGTCGGGTTCGTAGGGCACGCCCTGCTCCCGCGCCACGTCCTGCATGCGTTCGCGAATGAGCGCCTCGGCCTGCGGATGCAGCGCCAGCTCCACGCCCAGCGCCCGGGCCGCGCACTGTCGCGTGTGGTCGTCGGGGGTCGCGCCGATGCCGCCGGTCGAGAACACCAGGCCCCCGCCGTCGAAGGCGCGCTTGAGCGTGGCGGTGATGCGCGCGGGCGAATCGCCCACATACTCCGCCCATGCCAGCGCCAGGCCACGGGCCGCCAGCAGTTCGATGACCTTGGCCATGTGCTTGTCGGCCCGCTTGCCCGACAGGATTTCGTCGCCGACGATGATGAGGCCGATGTCGTCGGCCAGCGTTTCAGGGAGGGGGTGGGAGTTCGGTCCGGGGCTTGTGGAGGGTAGGAAGGAAGCCTCTCGGCCTCCCTCCCCCCTAAGAACCGGACGTGCGCCTTTCGGCGCATCCGGCTCACGCGCGACCACTGGATCGGTAGCTTCATTGGGCTGCATTGCCCTAGTCTACTTCTCCAGATTAAAGTCCCCGTGCTGGGACCGGCTTGGTTACCTCCAAACCCAGGGCGTGTACCCGCCGGTGACAGACCG
>JAYRLC010000023.1:0-64019 GCA_041905405.1 Ramlibacter sp.
TGGCCGCACAGCGGGCAAAGGCGCGGGTCCGGCGTGGCGGGCGATGGCGATGGCATGGCGTTCAAGTCTACTGCCGCGGGGCATATCAGGGTCTGAACGGGTATGGCGGCACCGACAGCGGTGCCATCATGATCCGCAGGAGGGCAAGATCATGTCCAAGATACCTAGGGAAGGGCGGCGAAGCGCCCTGCTGGCGGCCCTGCTGGCCGCATGCGCCGTGGCGCCCGCCTGGGGCCAGGCCGAAGGCAAGGGCTGCGCGCTGGTGCTGATGCACGACCGTGGCGGCACTGCGGCGCCCATGGCGGCGCTGGGGCGCAAGCTGCAGGGCACCTGCACGGTCCGCGCCGTGGAAATGCCATGGTCGCAGGCCCGCGCCAACGACAAGGACCTGCCCGGTGCCTGGCAGGAGTTGGCCCGCCATGTGCGCGGCCTGCGCCAGCAGGGCTACAAGCGCGTGCTGGTCGGCGGCGCAGGGTTCGGCGCCAATGCGGCCATGGCCTATTCGGCGGCAGTGGGTGAATCGGACGGCGTGGTGGCCATCGCGCCCGAAGCGGACGCGCCAGGATTGGGAACGCTGCCCGCCACCGCTGCGGCCATGCGCCAGCATGCCCCTGCGCTGTGGGTGCTGGGCACGGGCGACCCGCTGTTCCAGCGCGGCGAGGACTTTGCCTACGCCAAGGCCCCACCGCACCCGCAAAGCCGGTACGAATCCGTCAAGTCGGACCGTAAGGGAACAATAGAGGCGGCAGCCAAGCCCGTGGGCGACTGGCTCAAATCACTGGAGTAAGCGGGGGCGCCCCGGTCAGTTCTGTACCAGCGCCAGGCCCGACACGCTGTCCACGCCGGCGATGCCGCCCAGCAGCGTGGCCGCGTTGGTGGCCGCGGACAGGTCGATGCGGTACAGCGACAGCACGGTGCCCGACCGGATGGCGGCGTAGCCGGTGGTGGTGCGCGATTCCAGGTCGAAGCCGTTGACCCCGCTGCCCACCACGCCCAGCGTCACGCTGCTGGTCAGGTTGCCGTCGTTGGGCGGGTTCATGACCGAGCGCAAACCCAGGGTCAGGTCCAGTATGTACAGCGTGGTGGACGTGGCGCCCGCGAACGAATTGGTATAGGCCGCCGCCGTGGCTGTCGGCGTGACCGGCGCGCCCGCAGCATTCGTGCCGGTCAGCGCGCCGTCGGTGATGGTGTCGCCCGTGTCCACGTTGATGCGCAGGTTCTGGCCCGTGTTGCTCACCACGCGCAGCCGGTCCGCCACAGGGTTGAAGTCCACGCCGAACTGTGTGCCCAGCAGACCCGTGAAAGGGTTGTCGTCGCCGGCGGCGGCCTTCAGCTGCGCGCGGAAGGTGGCGCGGCCCGTGGCGGCGTCCAGCGTGTAGAGATTGCCGCGGCTGCCCAATGCGTACAGCAGGCCGCTGGCCGGGCGGAAATCGATACCGCTCACGGTCTCGCCGGCCTGTAACCCGATGATCGCGCGGGTGCCGATCTGGGTGCCCGGCGTGGCCCGGTTGAACGACGCGACCTGGTTGGATTCGGTCACGATGATGGTGTCGCCGACGGCCACCGACGTCGGGGTGTCGCTACCCCCGCCGCAGGCGGACAGCCCCCAGGCTAGACAGGCAACGGCGGCTGAAACGGACAGGCGGCGGGGCAGGCGGCGCATGGCGGGGCTTTCGTGGTGACAACGACGAAAGCAGTGTGCCAGTGTTTCGGCCCGGCGCACAACTTGCACGCTGGCCGAAAAGGAAAGCGCCCGAAGCTCAGGGCTTCTTGAACGCTTCCTTGGCGTCGTCCTTGGCCTGCTCGCGCAGGTCGCCAGCGGTCTTTTGGGCCTTGCCGGCCTGTTCGCGGGCGTGGCCCTTGGCTTCCTGCTCCTTGCTGTTGATCAGCTTGCCGAACTGCTCCTGGGTTTCACCCGCTGCTTCCTTGATGCGGCCCTTGACTTGATCCTTGTTCATGTGAACTCCTTGGTCGGTTGGTACAGGAATTCATGGTGCCGCAGGGTAAGGCTGCGGTGGGCCGGAGCAGGGCGCGCCGTACTGTACGCGGGCGCCTACATCCCCGCTCTGCTTCACAAGCACGGCTGACTGAAGTGCACGTTGTTGAAAATACAAAATCTTGTATAGCCGCGCACATGAAAGCGCGCAGCGAACCCATGATGGCCATTGCCGAACACATCCGCAAAGGGGGTCTCACGCAGGCGGAGGCGGCGAAGCTTTTCGGCGTAACTCAACCGCGCGTTTCAGATCTGGTGCGTGGCAAGATCGAACTGTTTTCGATCGATATGCTTGTGCAGATGCTGGCGTCCGCCGGGATGCGGGTGGAGATGAGGCTGAAAAAGGCCGCGTAAGTATTCAGAGGAACGCCTGCCGCGCGGCCCTGCACCTTCAGCAGTCGATCAACCGCCTGCCTTAACCTTCAACCGCCACGCATGCAGCAGCGGCTCGGTGTAGCCGCTGGGCTGTTCTTTGCCCTTGAACACCAGCTCTGTCGCCGCCTGATACGCCGCACCGTCGTAGTTGCCGGTCATGGGCTTGTACAGCGCATCGCCCGCGTTCTGCTTGTCCACCACCTTGGCCATGCGCTTGAAGGTTGCATTCACTTGTGCCTTGGTGACCACGCCGTGGTGCAGCCAGTTGGCCATGTGCTGGCTGCTGATGCGCAGCGTGGCGCGGTCTTCCATCAGGCCCACGTTGTGGATGTCGGGCACCTTGGAGCAGCCCACGCCCTGGTCGATCCAGCGCACCACGTAGCCCAGGATGCCCTGTGCGTTGTTGTCCAGTTCCTGCTGCTTCTCGGCATCAGTCCACTTCGCGGCCTTGACCACGGGGATGCTCAGCAGATCGTTCAGAATGCCGTCGCGCGCGCCGTCGGCGTCGATCTTTTCCAGGTCCTTCTGCACGTCGGACACCTTGACCTGGTGGTAGTGCAGCGCGTGCAGCGTCGCGCCCGTGGGGCTGGGCACCCAGGCAGTGTTGGCGCCGGCCTTGGGGTGGGCGATCTTCTGTTGCAGCATGGCGGCCATCAGGTCGGGCATGGCCCACATGCCCTTGCCGATCTGCGCCTTGCCGCGCAGGCCGCAGCTCAGGCCCACGAGCACGTTGTTGCGCTCGTATGCCTGGATCCAGGCGCTGGACTTCATGTCGCCCTTGCGCAGCACGGGGCCGGCCTGCATGCAGGTGTGCATTTCGTCGCCCGTGCGGTCCAGGAAGCCCGTGTTGATGAAGGCCACGCGGCTGGCGGCCGCGGCAATGCAGGCCTTGAGGTTCACGCTGGTGCGGCGCTCTTCGTCCATGATGCCCAGCTTGACGGTGCTGTCCTTCAGGCCCAGCACTTTCTCGACGCGGGTGAACAGCTCGGCGGCGAACGCCACTTCGGCGGGGCCGTGCATCTTGGGCTTGACGATGTAGACGCTTCCGGTGCGGCTGTTGCGGATCCCGTTCGCACCATGGCCCTGCAGGTCGTGCAGCGCGATGGTCGTGGTGATCACGGCATCCATGATCCCTTCCGGAATTTCCTTCGTGCTGCCATCGGCCGCCGTGTACAGGATGGCCGGGTTGGTCATCAGGTGGCCCACGTTGCGCACGAACATCAGCGAGCGGCCGTGCAGCTTCACCTCGCCGCCGTTCGGGCCGGTATAGACGCGGTCGGCGTTCAGGCCGCGCGTGAAGGTCTTGCCGCCCTTGGCGACTTCCTCGGTCAACGTGCCCTTCAAAATGCCCAGCCAGTTGCCGTACGCCAGCACCTTGTCCTGCGCATCGACCACGGCGACGGAGTCTTCCAGGTCCAGGATGGTGGACAGCGCCGACTCGATCACCAGGTCGCTCACGCCGGCCGCGTCGGTCGCGCCGATGGGCGTGTTGCGGTCGATGCGGATGTCCAGGTGCAGGCCGTTGTGCTGCAGCAGCACGCCCGACGGCGCAGCCGCGTCGCCCTGGTAGCCGGTGAGCTGCTTGCCATCCTTCAGCTCGGTGGTCTGGCCGCCCTTGAGCGTGACGACCAGCTTGCCGCCGGCCACGGCGTAGCCGGTGCTGTCGATGTGCGAGCCCTTTTTGAGCGGGGCGGTGCGGTCCAGCACGTAGCGTGCGTATTCGATGACCTTGGCGCCGCGCTTTTCGTTGTAGCCCTTGCCCCCTTCTTTCACCTTGCCACAGCCGTCGGCCTCGGAAATCGCGTCGGTGCCGTACAGCGCGTCGTACAGGCTGCCCCAGCGCGCGTTGGCGGCGTTCAGCGCATAGCGCGCGTTCAGGATCGGCACCACGAGCTGCGGGCCGGCCTGCGTGGCGAGCTCGGCGTCCACGTTCTTCGTCGTGGCCTTGACCTTGGCCGGCACGGGCACCAGGTAGCCGATCTTTTCCAGGAACTTGCGGTACTTGCCCATGTTCTTGATCGGGCCGGGGTTGGCCTTGTGCCAGGCGTCCAGCTCGGTCTGCAGGCGGTCGCGCTCGGCCAGCAGGGCGATGTTCTTGGGCGCCAGGTCGGCCACGATGGCGTCGAAGCCTTTCCAGAACGCGGCGCTGTCCACGCCGGTGCCAGGCAGGACCTTGTGCTGGATGAACTCGTACAGCTCGGTGGCCACCTGCAGGCGGTGAACGGGGGTGCGTTGCGTCATGGTGTTCTCCAAAGAAGAGGGCAAAGGGGGAGCCTGAACGCCACTGTATTCGATACTTTGAGTGGCATTAAGTCGGGAATATGAGATTTATCCGTGACAAAAACAAATGTAATGGTGGGCACTTGCTTGGGGAACCCCCGCATGCCCTGCCGCGCATTGCCGCATATATTTAACCTCTTAAATAACAAGATTCCATGATCTCGCTTGCTTCGAATGAAAACCCGCTGGGCATGCCCCAGTCCGCCCGCCAAGCCGCGGCCGATGCCTTGCAAACCGCGGGCCAGTACCCCGACGCCACCGGCGCCGACCTGAAAGCCGCGCTGGCTGAACGCCTGGGCGTGCCGGCTGGCTGGCTGGTGTTGGGCAGTGGCTCCAGTGAAATCCTCACGCTCACGGCGCAGGCCTGTGTCCAGCCGGGGCAGGGCGTGGTGTGGTCGCAGTACGGCTTCATCGTTTACGGGCAGGCGGCGCAGCTTGCGCGCGGCGCGGCCGTGGTGGTGCCCGCGCGCGACTTTGGCCACGATCTGGGCGCCATGCGCGCCGCCGTCAATGTGGACACGCGCCTCATTTTTCTGGCCAACCCCAACAACCCCACGGGCAGCTTCATCGATGCTGCCTGGCTGCAGGGTTTCATTGCCAGCGTGCCGCCGCACGTCACCGTGCTGCTGGATGAGGCGTACACCGAATACCTCACGCCCGCGCAGCGCTACGACAGCATGGCGTGGGTGCGCGCGCACCCCAACCTGATCGTGGCGCGCACGTTTTCCAAGGCCTACGGCCTGGCGGGGCTGCGGGTGGGCTATGGCGTGGCGCAGCCCGCGCTGGCGGCCCGGCTCAATGCCATCCGCCCGCGGTTCAACGTCACCACGCCGGCGCTGGCTGCGGCACGCGCCGCGCTGGCCGATGGCGACTACCTGGCGCGCACCTATGCGCTGAACACGGCGGGCCGCGAGCAACTCACGCAGGGCCTGTCGGCGATGGGGCTTCAATGCCTGCCCTCGGCCGGCAACTTCGTGACGGTGCGCTTCCCCGATGCCGGGGCGGCCCATGGCACGCTGCTTGCCGCCGGCATTGCCGTGTCCACGCTGGAGCCCTACGGCATGGCCGACTGGCTGCGCATCAGCGTGGGCCTGCCTGAACAGAACGAGGCCGTGCTGCAGGCGCTGGCGCGCAGCGGAGCCGCCGCCATCATTTCATCCACCACGACCGGAGCCCTGCCATGACGATGAACCGACGCCACTTCACCTTTGCCGCAGCGGCCGCAGCCGCAAGCCTGGCCGCGCCCGCGTTCGCGCAGGACCGCACGCTGAAGATTCTGGTGGGGTTCCCGCCGGGCGGCTCCGTGGACGTCATCGCGCGCCTGCTGGCCGACAAGCTGCGCGTGTCGCTCGCGCAGAACGTCATCGTGGACAACAAGCCGGGCGCGGGCGGCCGCGTGGCGCTGAACGAACTCAAGCGCGCCGCGCCAGATGGCCAGACGCTGGCGCTTACGCCCAGCGGGGCGCTGGTGATCCAGCCCTGGCTGTACAGCAACCTCGGCTACGACCCGGTCAAGGACTTCACGCCCATCTCGCGCGTGACCACGTTCGACTTCGCCGTGACCGCGGGGCCCGGCGCCCCCGCGGGCGACCTGAAGGCCGTGCTGGCGTGGATGAAGGCCAACCCGGCCAAGGCCAACTACGCCACGTCCGGGGCGGGCACGGTGCCGCATTTCGCGGGCCAGATGCTGGCGCAGGCCTCGGGCGTGCCGTTGACCCACGTGGCCTACCGCGGTGGCGCGCCGGCCGCGCAGGACCTGATCGGCGGCCAGGTGCCGCTGATGGTGGACACGGCCAGCGAAACACTGGAACACCACAAGGCCGGCAAGGCGCGCATCCTGGCCGTTACGGGCGAGTCACGTTCGCGCGCGCTGCCCGACGTGCCGACGCTCAAAGAGGTGGGCATCAACGTCGCGGCCGATGCGTTCTTTGGCCTGTACGGGCCGGCCGGGCTGCCGGCCGACGTTGCGGCGCGTATCGACCGCGCCGTGGCCGATGCGCTGAAGGCCCCTGACGTGCAGGACAAGATCTACGGCTTTGGCCTCGTGCCCAGCCACGCGCCGTCGGCCGACCTGGTGGCCACGCAGGCCGCCCACCTGAAGAAATGGGAGGCGCCGATCAAGGCGTCGGGCTTCAAGGCCGAATAGCGCACGACCAGAACTTCCGGATCACGCGCCAATCGGCGCAAAAGTCCGGTTGATCTTTGACTTCCATCCGCATAATCTGCGGCCATGGACAAGCTCAAGGCGCTGGAATCCTTTGTGTCGGTGGCCACGCGCGGCAGCCTGACGGCCGCCGCCAACGCCGAAGGCGTGGCTCCGGCCATCATGGGTCGGCGGCTGGACGCGCTGGAGGAAAAGCTGGGCGTCAAGCTGCTGGTGCGCACCACGCGGCGCATCACGCTCACGCACGAAGGCAGCGCGTTCCTGGAGGACTGCCAGCGCCTGCTGGCCGACCTGGCCAACGCCGAGGCCAGCGTCAGCGCCGGCGGGGTCAAGGCCAGTGGGCATCTGCGCATCACGGCGCCTGCGGGTTTCGGCCGCCGGCACGTCGCGCCGCTGGTGCCGCGCTTTCGCGCGCTGCATGCCGACGTGACGATCTCACTGAACCTGAGCGACCGCGTGGTGGACTTGGCCGGCGAGGGCTACGACTGCGCCGTGCGCGTGGGCGACCTGCCGGATTCGTCGCTGGTTAGCGTGCGCCTGGCCGACAACCGCCGCCTGTGCGTGGCCACGCCCGAATACCTGAAGCGGCACGGCACGCCGCAGCACCCCAACGACCTCGTCAAATTCGACTGCCTCACGCTGTCCAGCGACGCGTCGCAGACGCGGGGATGGGCGTTTCGCATTCCCGTGGGAGAGGGCGACGGCGGCTCCGAAGTCGTGCACCTCAAGCCCGGCGGCCCGCTGGACTGCTCCGACGGCCAGGTGCTGCACGGCTGGTGCCTGGCGGGCTGGGGCATCGCCTGGCGCAGCATCTGGGAGGTGGAGGGCGACATCGCCGCCGGGCGGCTCGTGTCGGTGCTGGAGGCGTTTGCCGCGCCACCCAATGGCATCTACGCCGTGTTTCCGCAGCGCAAGCACCTGCCCCTGCGCGTGCGGCTGTGGATAGACTTCCTCAAGCACAACTACGGCCAACCCGATTTCTGGAAGGCAACCGTATGACGACCGAAGCCCTGTTGGCCTACGCCCACCTGCTGGCCATCCTGACGATGGTGGTGTTTCTGGCGAGCGAGGCGGCGCTGTGCCGCGCCGAGTGGCTCAACGCCGCCGTGGTGGAGCGCCTGGCCCGCGTGGACATGATCTACGGAATCGCGTCCATCGCGGTATTTGCTACTGGGCTGATGCGCGTGTTCATCGGCGTGAAAGGCGGCGCGTTCTACGCCAGCAACCCGTTGCTGTACGTCAAATTCGGCTTGTTCGTCTTGCTCGGGCTGCTGTCGATCAAGCCGACGCTCACGTTCATCCGCTGGCGCCGGGAGCTGAAGGCCAACGGGGCGTTGCCCGCAGCGGACGCCGTGCGGCAGACGCGTAAGCTCATCATGGTGCAGGCGCATATCCTGCCGCTCATCCCTTTGGCCGCCGTGTTCCTGGCCCGTGGCTGGGGAAGTTGATCAAAATCCTCTCATTTTTCCTATCAATTTGACTAGAATGGCTAATCATCTCAAATTGATAAGAAAATGTCTCACTCGACCCGTGATCTGGATGCTGCCGTGCTGGGCTTTGCACGTGCACATGGCGTTCCGGTTGCGGCGGGTGCCATTCAGGCGCATTTGAATGAGCCGCGCGCCACGGTCAACCGGTCGCTCAGCCGGCTGGTGAACGGCGGGCAGCTCAAAAAAAGCGGCGCGGGCCGCAGTGTCGTTTATCAACCGGTGTTCGCGGCGCCGCCCCATGACCCGCTGGTGCTGTATGCGCGCGAGCCTGCTCCCCCACCCACGATGGGAGCCGCTGGCTTCCCCTGGAGCCGTGACGCATTGCCTGTGATTCAGGCCCTGAGTGCGCCATTGGGCACGCGCAGCCCGGTGTCCTACCAGCGTGGCTTTGTCGGCGGCTATCAGCCCAACGCCAACAGCCTGCTGCCGCCCAGCCTGGCTGCCGGGTTGGCAGAGGCGGGCCGTTCGAAAGAGCAGCAGCCTGCGGGCACGTATGCCCGCAAGGTGCTGGAGCAACTGTTGATCGACCTGTCGTGGTCGTCTTCACGGCTGGAAGGCAACCGCAAGAGCCTGCTGGACACGCGTGAGCTGTTCGAGCGTGGTCGCTCGCCCGGCGACGACCGGGACGCGACGATGCTGCTCAACCACAAGGAAGCCATCGAGTTCATGGTGGACGCCGTGCCAACCGAGGGTGTGACGGTCCCGGTGGTTCGCAACCTGCAGGCCGTGCTGATGCGCGACCTGCTGCCCGATCCGGCGGACCTGGGGGCCATCCGCAGCCGTGTCGTCAATATCCATGGATCGGTCTACCTGCCCAGCCAGGTGCCCACGCTGCTGGACGAAACGCTGTCGACCATCGTGGCCAAGGCACGCCAGATCAACAACCCCGTGGAGTCGGCGTTTTTCCTGTGGGTGAATTTGGCCTATCTGCAGCCGTTCGCTGATGGAAACAAGCGCACGAGCCGCCTGGCCGCCAACATGCCGCTGATGCTGTCCAACTGTGCGCCGCTGTCGTTCCTGGACGTGGAATCGAACGACTACGCACTGGCGATGCTTGCCGTGTATGAGCGCTGCGACGTCTTGCCCGCCGTGGAGCTCTTCGAGTGGACGTATCGCCGCTCCATCCACAAGTATCAGGCCATTGTCGAATCGATGGGCGGGCCGGACCCTGTGCGCTCGCGCTATCGGGAGCAGTTGGGCGAAGCGATCCGCCAGATCGTGTTCTACGGTCTGTCGCAGGACAAAGCCGTCGCCGCGCTGGGCGTGGCCTCGGGCGACCAGCTTGCTTTCAACGCCATCCTGCAAACGGAACTGCAGCATCTGCAGCCGTACAACTGTGCCCGTTACCGGCTGCCTTTCGGCAGAACGCAGGCCTGGATCGACGCGGGCCGGCCAACGGGCTGAGGCATCGCCAAAACAAAGGCCCGCGACGGCGGGCCTTTGTGGGGGCATTCTGGAGCTCAGGCCTTCTTGCTCAGGCACTCGCTCATGAACTTCTTGCGCTCGTCGCCCTTGAGCGTCTTGGCTTTCTCGTCGGCGTTGCAGGCCTTCATCTTGTCCTGCTGCGTCACGGGGGCGGCGGGCTTGGCGCTCAGGCATTCCTTCATGAAGGCCTTGCGGTCGTCGCCCTTCTTGTCGCCGGCGTCCTTGTTGCAGGTGGTCATCTTGCTCTGCTGGGCGGTGGGTTTCTTGTCGTCAGCGGCGTGGGCGGCGCCCACGGAAAGGCACAGGCCGAGGGCCATCAGGGAAAGCAGCTTTTTCATGGGGTCTCCTGGACAGGTGTTGGGGTTGAGTGGTTGAACCCGCGAGGATTCGAGCACATAACGTGGGCAGCGGCAAGGCGGATGACGCCCCGCCCGTAAAATCCGCCGATGCTCTCCGTCAAACAGGAATTGCTTGGCAGACTCGTTGCCGAGCTGGAACAGTTGTCGCCCGGCGCCGGCGCGCGCGCGGCTTTCGAGTCGCCCAAGGTCGCAGCGCATGGCGACTTTGCCTGCACGGCCGCCATGCAACTGGCCAAGCCGCTCAAGCTCAATCCGCGCCAGGTGGCCGAAAACCTGCGCACCGCGCTGCTCGCGACGCCCCCCTACGAGCAGTGGGTGGAGGCGATCGACATTGCCGGGCCTGGATTCATCAACATCCGCCTGAAGCCTGCCGCCAAGCAGCAGATCGTGCGCGAGGTGCTGGCGGCGGCAGCCGCATTCGGCAGCCGGCCGGCGAACGGCCAGCGCATGATGGTCGAATTCGTGTCGGCCAATCCCACCGGCCCGCTGCACGTGGGCCACGGCCGCCAGGCCGCGCTGGGCGACGCGATCTGCAACCTGTACACGACCCAAGGCTGGGACGTGCACCGCGAGTTCTATTACAACGACGCGGGCGTGCAGATTGCCACGCTGGCCAACTCGACCCAGCTGCGCGCGCAGGGCATCAAGCCCGGCGACCCGCAGTGGCCCGAAGCTGCCTACAACGGCGAATACATCCAGGACATCGCGAACGACTTCCTGGCGAAAAAGACCGTCAGGGCCGATGACCGTGAATTCACCGCCAGCGGCGATGCGGCCGACCTGGACGGCATCCGCCAGTTCGCCGTGGCCTACCTGCGCCATGAACAGGATCTGGACCTCAAGGCGTTCCAGGTGAAGTTCGACAACTACTACCTGGAATCCAGCCTGTACACCAGCGGCAAGGTGGATGCCACGGTGAAAAAACTCCAGGACGCCGGCAAGACCTACGAGCAGGACGGCGCGCTGTGGCTGCGGTCGACCGACTACGGCGACGACAAGGACCGCGTCATGCGCAAGTCCGACGGCACGTACACCTACTTCGTGCCCGACGTGGCGTACCACATCACCAAATGGGAGCGCGGCTTCCAGAAGGTGGTGAACATCCAGGGCACCGACCACCACGGCACCATCGCGCGCGTGCGCGCCGGGCTGCAGGCCGCGGGCGTGGGCATCCCCCAGGGCTACCCCGACTACGTGCTGCACACCATGGTGCGCGTGATGAAGGGCGGCGAAGAGGTCAAGATCAGCAAGCGCGCCGGCAGCTACGTGACGCTGCGCGACCTGATCGAATGGACCAGCAAGGACGCCGTGCGCTTCTTCCTGCTCAGCCGCAAGCCCGACACCGAATACACATTCGACGTGGACCTGGCCGTCGCGCAGAACAACGACAACCCCGTCTACTACGTCCAGTACGCCCATGCGCGCATCTGCTCGGTGCTGGCCGCGTGGCACGCCAAGGACGGTGGCGAGGTGGCGTCCCTGAAGGACGCCGATCTCTCGCCGCTCATCAGCCCGCAGGCCCAGGCGCTGATGCTGCAACTGGCCAAATACCCCGACATGCTGGCCGCCGCCGCGGCGGACTTCGCCCCGCACGACGTTACGTTCTACCTGCGCGAGCTGGCAGCGGGCTACCACAGCTACTACGACGCCGAGCGCATTCTGGTGGACGACGAGGCCGTCAAAAAGGCCCGGCTGGCCCTGGTCGCCGCCACGGCGCAGGTGTTGCACAATGGCCTGCAGGTGCTCGGTGTCAGCGCACCGCAGAAGATGTGAACATGGCAACCATGAAACAACGCGGCAACCTCGTCCTTGGCCTGATCATCGGCGTCGTGATCGGCCTGGGTGCGGCACTGGCCGTGGCCGTTTACGTGACGAAAGTGCCCGTGCCCTTCATGAACAAGGGCACGAATCGCACCGCCGACCAGGACGCGGCCGAAGCCCGCAAGAACAAGGACTGGGATCCCAACGCGCCGCTGTACGGCAAGAACCCCGTGCGCCCCGCGCCCGCTGCATCTGGCGCCGTGAGCGAAGGGCCCGCGGCAGCCGCGTCCGCGCCCAGGGCCGGCGCGAGCGCACCGAAAACGGCCGACGGCAAAGAGACCAAGCCTGCCGTCACCGGCGGTGACCCGCTGGGTGATCTGGCGCGCGCCAAGGCGGGCGGCGCGCCCGCGGCGGCCGGTGCTACCACCGGGGCGGACCCGTTCCTGTACTTCATCCAGGCCGGCGCCTTCCGTACGCCCGATGACGCCGAGGCACAGCGCGCCAAGCTGTCGCTGATCGGGCTGGAAGCCAAGGTCACCGAACGCGAGCAGTCCGGCCGCACGGTCTACCGCGTGCGCGTGGGTCCGTTCGAACGCAAGGAAGAGGCCGAAAAGCAGAAAGAACGGCTGGAGGCCAGCGGTGTTGAAACGGCGCTTGTTCGCCAGCAACGCTGAAGGTTCCGCGCCCGCCGTGCTGAACTTTCCCCGGCACACCGGCTCAGACGACATTCAAGGAGTGAATTGACATGAAGCGACGCGATTTTTCCCTCGCAACGGTAGCCGCTGTGGCCGCCACGGGGCTGGCGCTGCCGGCGCATGCCCAGAAAAAGCCTGATGAAGGCGCGGACTACCTCGCGCTGGACAAGCGTGTGCCGGTCGAGGCGCCACAGGGCAAGGTCGAGGTGATTGAGTTCTTCTGGTACAGCTGCCCGCACTGCAACGCCTTTGAGCCCAAGCTGGAAGCCTGGATCAAGAAGAACCCGGCCGACGTCGTCGTGCGCCGCGTGCCGGTCGCCTTCCGCGACAGCTTCGTGCCGCAGCAGCGCCTGTTCTACACACTGGAGGCCATGGGCAAGGTTGACGAAGTGCACCGCAAGGTCTTCAACGCCATCCACGTGGACAAGCTGTCTCTGGACAAGGAAGACACCATCACCGCCTGGGTCGAAAAGCAGGGCGTGGACAAGGCCAAGTTCACCGAGCTGTACAACTCGTTCTGGGTGTCCACCAAGGCGCGTCGCGCGGCCCAGCTGCAGGACGCTTTCAAGGTCCAGGGCGTGCCTGCGCTGGGCATCGCCGGGCGCTGGTACACCGACGGCACGCTCGCCGGCACCATGGACCGTGCGCTTCAGGTCACCGACTACCTGATCGCCGAAGCACGCAAGAGCAAGTAATCAGCGTCACCGGCGGGTCGACAGCCCGCCGTCATGAAAAAGCCCGCACGCGCGGGCTTTTTACCTTGAGCGCCCGAAGTCGGCCGCTACAATGGCCAGCAAGATTCGTGCCGATATGAAACTTTCCTACGCCCCCCTTCTGATCGCAGCAGCCTGTGCACTGTCCGGGGGCGTGGCGCACGCCGAACGGGCCGACCGCAACAAGCCCATGAACATCGAAGCCGACGCGCTGCGCTACGACGACCTCAAGCAAACCAGCATCTTCACGGGCCGGGTCATCATGACCAAGGGCACCATCGTGATCCGCGGCGCGCGCGTGGACGTGCGCCAAGACGCAGAGGGCTACCAGTTCGGCACTGTCACGGCCGAGCCCGGCAAGCTCGCCTACTACCGCCAGAAACGCGAAGGCGTGGACGAATACATCGAGGGCGAGGCCGACAGTATCGAATACGACGGCCGCGCCGACCGCGTGCGCTTCATCCGCAACGCCGAGCTGCGCCGGCTGCGCGGGGCGACAGTGGCCGACGAAATGACCGGCAGCCTGATCGTGTACGACAACACCACCGACGTGTTCACCGTGGATGGCAGCGTCACGGCGGCGGGCCAGCCGGCGGCGACCGGCGGGCGGGTGCGCGCCATCCTGACGCCGCGCGGCGCCGCATCCGCCGCCGCGCAGGCCGCCCCGGCCGCGCCGGCGCAACTGCGCCAGAGCACTACCATCGGCGGGGAGCGCAAGTGACGGAAGGCGTTGCGGCCCTGTCCGAACCCGTCGCGCCGGCATCCGGCGGTGCGAGCCGGCTGGAAGCCCGGCACCTGCAGAAGTCCTACGGCAGCCGCAAGGTCGTCAAGGACGTGTCGCTGGCCGTGCAAAAGGGCGAAGTCGTGGGGCTGCTGGGGCCCAATGGCGCGGGCAAGACCACTTCGTTCTACATGATCGTGGGCCTGGTGCGGGCCGACGCGGGCGAGATTGCCATCGATGGCCAGCCGGTGGAGCACATGCCGATCCATCGCCGCTCGCGCCTGGGCCTGAGCTACCTGCCACAGGAGGCGTCGATCTTCCGCAAGCTCAATGTCGAGGAAAACGTGCGCGCCGTGCTGGAGCTTCAGCGTGGCGAGGACGGCCGGCCGCTGGCCAGGGCCGTCATCAACGAACGCCTGGACGCGCTGCTGCAGGACCTGCGCGTCGAGCATCTGCGCGGTTCGCCTTCGGTGGCGCTGTCCGGCGGCGAACGCCGACGCGTGGAGATCGCGCGTGCCCTGGCGACCCAGCCGCGCTTCATCCTGCTGGACGAGCCGTTTGCCGGCATCGACCCGATCGCCGTGATCGAGATCCAGCGCATCATCAGCTTCCTGAAGTCGCGCGGCATTGGCGTGCTCATCACCGACCACAACGTGCGCGAAACGCTGGGCATCTGCGATCACGCCTACATCATCAGCGACGGCCACGTGCTGGCGCAGGGAACCCCGTCGGAGATCGTGAACAACGCGGACGTGCGGCGCGTGTACCTCGGCGAACACTTCCGCATGTGATCCTGGGTTCTTGGTCATGAAACAGGGTCTGTCGCTACGCGTCTCGCAGCATCTGGCATTGACGCCGCAGCTGCAGCAGTCCATCCGGCTGCTGCAGCTGTCCACGCTCGAGCTGAGCCAGGAAGTCGAGCAGATGCTGGACGACAACCCGTTCCTGGAGCTGAACACCGACGAGGCGCCGCGCGAGGAATTCGGTCTGGCGCAGGCCGACACGCCGGTGCGCGAAGACGACCGCGAGGCCGAATACGTGGCCGACCCCGTGAATGCGCCAGCGCAGGCCTCCGAATCCGTTGCGACTGCGGCTGCGGCTGCGGCTGAAGCAGATGCTCCTGCCGCCGCCGAGGGCGACGACCCGAGCTGGGACGGCGACGGCACCACCGAAATGGTGCCCGACGACGGTGAATGGGGCGGCGAGGCGCCCGCGCGCAAGAACAACGCGGGCGAGGACGGCGACATGGACGCCACCGAACTCGCCCGCGGCCATGAATCTTTGCAGGACCACCTGCACCGCCAGGCGCTGACGCTGCGGCTGTCGGCCGAGGACAGCGCCGCGCTGCGCTTCCTGATCGA
Organism: Ramlibacter sp.; assembly: GCA_041905405.1. Lineage (GTDB taxonomy): Bacteria > Pseudomonadota > Gammaproteobacteria > Burkholderiales > Burkholderiaceae_C > RAM1. The sequence continues at coordinate 15,341 of JAYRLC010000023.1, forward strand.
ATCGCTCAACGACGACGGCTACCTGGAAGACTCGCTGGAGGAGCTGGCCATCAGCCTGGCGGGCCGCGACGACGAGCAGCTGGAAGAGTTGGTGCACCGTTTCACCGTGGCGCTGCGCCTGCTGCACCATCTGGAGCCGGCCGGTGTGGGCGCGCGCACGCTGGGCGAATGCCTCACGCTGCAGCTTCGCGCCCTGCAGGCCGGGGGTGATCCGCCGGATGCCTGCGACGCGGCGCTGCGCCTGTGCGCGCAGCCCATAGAACTGCTCGCGCGGCGCGACGTGAAGCGGCTGGCCCAGGCCACGGGTGACAGTGAGGCCGACGTCAAGGCCGCCATCGGCCTGATCACGCGGCTGGAGCCCAAGCCGGGCCGGCGTTTTACCGACGTGGAACGCAACATCGTGGTGCCTGACGTGATCGTCACGCGCGTGGGCCGCGCGTCGCAGCCCAAATTCCGGGTGCAGCTCAACGGCGACGTCATGCCGCGCCTGCGCGTTCACGACATCTATGCCGGCGCGCTGAAGGCGCACAAGGGCGAGGGCCACCAGGCCCTGCAGCAGCGCCTGCAGGAGGCGCGCTGGTTCATCAAGAACATCCAGCAGCGCTTTGACACCATCCTGCGCGTGTCCAATGCGATCGTGGAACGGCAGAAGAACTTCTTCGTGCACGGCGAGCTGGCCATGCGGCCGCTGGTGCTGCGCGAGATCGCCGACGAGCTGGGCCTGCACGAGTCGACCATCAGCCGCGTGACCACGGCCAAATACATGTCCACGCCCTACGGCACCTTCGAGCTCAAGTACTTCTTCGGCTCGGCACTGGGAACGGAGACGGGCGGCAATGCGTCCAGCACGGCGGTGCGCGCGCTGATCAAACAGTTCGTGGCCAGCGAAAGCACCAAGAAGCCGCTGTCGGACAACCAGATCTCGGAGATGCTGAAAGAGCAGGGTATCGAGTGCGCGCGCCGCACGGTCGCCAAATACCGCGAGGCGTTGAAGATCGCGCCCGCGAACCTGCGAAAGGCGTTGTAGGCCAGCCTGTCAGCGTTCGTCGCCAGCGGCTGGCGGCGCATCGGGCGCGCGGCGCAACAGCCTGCGCGCCTCGCGGACGTTGCCGCGGCTGGCGCGCTGCTGGATAAAGGCTTCTGCGTCGAGCGCGGAAACCTTCTCGGCAACGGCCATGGCAATGAACTGGTTGAGCGATGTGTTGTCGCGCGCCGCCAGAGTTTTGGCGTAGTCGTGCAGCGAATCCGGCAGGCGCAGGGCAAAGTTACTCATGATGGCTCTCCAGAAGCTTCAGGAATTCAGCGGGCCTCAGTACGCGCAGCCCGAACCGGGGCGCAGCGGCGGCGAAATCCGCCGTGTTGTGGGTCACGAGCGCATGAGCCTGGCCGTTGACTGCCAGCTCCAGCACCATCTCGTCATTGGCGTCCCGCAGCTGGGGACGCCATAGGTAGTGCAGGCGTACTGGGACCGCGAACTGGGCGAACGTGTCCAGCAGCACGTCCACCTCGGCGGCGCTGAAACCATGACGCAGAAGCTGTTGCTCGCGCTTCAGGACGGCTTCGTATTCGAGCCACAGTGCCGGGGTGGCAAGCAGCGCAAATGTGCCGTCCAGCAAATGTTCAAGAATGCGGTTGGATGCGCCGTTGCGGCTCGAAAGGCCCGCAACCAGCACATTGGTATCCAACGCGGCAAGCATTTTCATGATGTTGCCTATAATATCATTCAATGAATCAGTTGCAGCTCTTCCTGCCCTGCGCCGCCGGCGTCGAGGGCCTGCTGGCCGACGAGGTCCACGCCATCACGGGCCTGACGGGCGAAGACCTTTTGACCGGGCGCGGCGGGGTGCTGCTGCGGGCCTCGTGGCGCAACGCGTTGCAGCTGAACCTGCACAGCCGGCTCGCGCAGCGCGTGCTGGTGCAGCTGTCGCACACGATGTACCGCAGCGAAAATGACTTGTACGAAGCGGCGAGCGCGGTCGCCTGGGAAATCTGGTTCACCACGCGCCAGACTTTCAAGATCGAAGTTACCGCCCAGCACAGCCCGCTCAAAAGCCTGAACTTTGCGGCGCTGCGCGTGAAGGACGCCGTGGCCGACCGCTTCCGCCACAAGGGCGGCGAGCGCCCTAGCGTGGAAACGCGCTGGCCCGACGCGCGCATCCACCTGCACCTGACCACCGACGAAGCCACGCTGTACATCGACACCTCGGGCGAGCCGCTGTTCAAGCGCGGCTGGCGCGAAGACAAAGGCGACGCCCCGCTGAAAGAGACGCTGGCCGCCGCCATGCTGGCCGCCAGCGGCTGGCCCAACCAGTGCGCCGACGGCGTGCCGCTGTACGACCCCTGCTGCGGCAGCGGCACCATCGCGATCGAGGCCGCGCAGATCGCCTGCGGCATCGCGGCCGGCTCGCTGCGCCGCTTCGCGTTCGAAAAGCTCCTGCCGTTCCAGGCGCACGTGTGGCAGGCGCTCAAGGCGCAGGCGCAGGCCGCACAGCATGCGCCTGCGGCGCCCGTGTTCGGCAGCGACGTGGCCCACCGCATGGTGGACTTCGCGCAGCGCAACGCGCAGCGCGCGGGTGTGGGCGACGTGGTGCAGCTGCGCGGCGGCGACGCGCTGCAGCGCATGCCGCCCACCGAAACGCCTGGCGTCATGCTGCTGAACCCCCCGTACGGCGAGCGGATCGAGGCCGGTGGCGTGGCGGGCGCGCAGCACCAGGCCCGCTTCGGCGCGCGCGAAGCCGCGCAGACCGAGGACGGTGGCGAGTTCTTCAGCCAGCTCGCCACGCACTGGAAGAAGAACTACCCCGGCTGGACCGCCTGGATGCTCACGCCCGACCTGAAGCTGCCGTCGAAGATGCGGCTGAAGGAGTCGCGTCGCGTGCCCATGTGGAACGGGCCGATCGAATGCCGGTTGTTCAGGTTCGACATGATCAAGGGGTCCGCGCGTGACAAGCCTGCCGCAGCAAACGATCGTACTTGACACCAACATCGTGCTGGACGCGTTTGTGTTCAGCGATGTGGCGGCGATCCCGGTGCGTGATGGCCTGGAATCCGGTGTCTTGCGCTGGATCGCCACCCAGCCCATGCGCGACGAATTGCAGCGCGTGCTGGCCTACCCGCAGATCGTGCCGCGCCTCACGTTCTACAAGCTGAGCGCGGACGACGTGCTCGCCCAATTCGACCGCCACGCCCGCATCGTCGACATCGCCCCCAAGGCCGACATCACCTGCAAGGACGCCGACGACCAGAAGTTCATTGACCTGGCCGTGCAACACCGCGCGTTGCTGCTCAGCAAGGACGCCGCCGTGCTGACGATGGCCAAGCGGATGCTGGCGCGCAGCGCGGCGGTGTCTCGCGCCTGGACCCCCCTCACATCTGCAGCTTGAAGCTGTCGGCCCGTGCCTTGGGCCAGTAGAGCCTGAACACGTTGTGCAGCGTGCTGATGTCGCGGTCCAGCAGCGCGCCGGGCTCCACTTGCGGCAGCAGGTTGGCCAGCAGCCGCACTTCGGTGTTGTCCAGCCGCCGCACGATGTGGTGCGCCGTGATGTCGTTGGGGTGCTGCAGGCCCGCCGCCTGTACCAGCTCCTTCAGCGCGTGCAGCGTGTTGCGGTGGTACTGATACACACGCTCGGCCTTGTCGGGCACGACCAGGGCCTTCTGCCTCAACGGGTCCTGCGTGGTCACGCCCGTGGGACAAAACCCCGTGTGGCAGGTCTGTGCCTGGATGCAACCCAGCGCGAACATGAAGCCGCGGCCCGCGTTGGACCAGTCGGCGCCCAGCGCCATCATGCGCGCGATGTCGAACGCGGTGATCACCTTGCCCGCGCAGCCCAGCTTGATGCGTTCGCGCAGGCCCACGCCCTTGAGCGTGTTGTGCACGAGCAGCAGACCCTCTTGTAGCGGCGCGCCCACGTGGTCGCTGAATTCGAGCGGCGACGCGCCGGTGCCGCCCTCGGCACCGTCCACCACGATGTAGTCGGGCGTGATGCCGGTTTCCTGCATGGCCTTGACGATGCCGAACCATTCCCAAGGGTGGCCGATGCACAGCTTGAAGCCCGTGGGTTTGCCGCCGCTCAGGGTGCGCAGCCGCTCGATGAATTGCATCATCTCGATGGGCGTGCTGAACGCGCTGTGCGACGACGGCGACACGCAGTCCACGCCCATTGGCACGCCGCGCGCGGCCGCGATCTCGGCGGTGACCTTGGGGCCGGGCAGGATGCCGCCGTGCCCCGGCTTGGCGCCTTGGCTGAGCTTGAGCTCGATCATTCGCACCTGCGGGTCGGCCGCATTGGCGGCGAAGCGTTCCTCGCTGAAGCGGCCATCGTCGCCACGGCAGCCGAAGTAGCCCGAGCCGATTTCCCAGATCAGGTCGCCGCCGTTGGCGCGGTGGTACTGTGAGATGGAGCCTTCGCCCGTGTCGTGCGCGAAGTTGCCGCGCTTGGCACCGGCGTTCAGAGCCAGCACGGCGTTGGCCGACAGTGCCCCGAAGCTCATGGCCGAAATGTTGAAGATGCTGCAGTTGTAGGGCTGCGCGCGGTCCGCGCCGATGGTCACGCGAAAGTCGTGTGAGCCCAGCCGCGTGGGCTGCATGGAATGGTTGATCCACTCGTAGCCCTGCGCGCCCACGTCCAGCTGCGTGCCGAACGGGCGATTGTCGGGCTCGCCCTTGGACCGCTGGTAGACCAGCGAGCGTTGCACGCGGGAAAACGGCTCGGCCTCACGATCGCTTTCGATGAAGTACTGCCGCATCTCGGGGCGGATGTACTCCAGTGCGAAGCGCAGGTGCCCGATGACCGGGTAGTTGCGCAGGATGGAGTGGCGCGCCTGGCGCAGGTCGTACACGCCCAGGGCGGTCAGGCCTGCGAACAGCAGCAGCGCGATCCAGCCCACGCCGAACGCGGCGAGGCTGAACAGGCTGAGCAGCGCGCCAAAGGCGCACAGGCCCAGGACGGTGTAGCGCACGGGGTAGTGGTGGTCTAGTTGATTGAGCATGGCGCGGTTCCGTCGTTGAGGGGCATGCTAACGGGAAAAGAATCTTTGTGGCTGGATAACTTGTACAATTAATTGGCAAAACAACTGCGGAAGTGAAAGGAATCCGGCATGCGGCTCATCAACTACAGCGAAGCTCGCAACTCACTCAAGGCTGTTCTGGACGCCACCATCGACGACGCGGATGTCACGGTTATTACCCGCCGGGACGGGCCAGACGCTGTAGTGATGTCGTTCGACCAGTACAGCAGCATCATGGAAACATTGCATTTGCTGTCCAGCCCTGACAACGCGGCGCATCTGGCCAAATCCATCCGCGAGTACCGGCAAGGGAAGGCAAAGCCCCGCAACCTCTCCAGTTCCTGAGCATGGCGCACCAGCTGAGCTTTACGCCGGCGGCGTGGGCAGATTACGTCTGGTGGCAATCCCAGGACCGCAAGACGCTCAAGCGGATCAATACGCTGATTGAATCTGCAACCCGAACGCCTTTTGAGGGCATCGGCAAGCCCGAGCCTCTGGTGGGTGACCTGTCTGGGTTCTGGTCGCGGCGCATTGACGAGAAAAACCGGCTTGTGTATGCCGTGGATGCGCATGGCGGCTCGAAAGTGCTCACTGTAATTGCATGCCGCTTCCACTACGGCGACACCTGACGGACGGCTAGCGGAAAAACGAGGACAGCGCCTGCGCGGTCTGCGCGTGCAGTTCCTCGGGGATGAAATGTCCCGCCGGCACGGCCTGGCCCGTCACGCGGCCCGCGCACTGCGCCTGCCATAGCTGAAGCGGCTTGAACAGCTTGTTGACCACGCCGCGCTCGCCCCACAGCACGTGCAGGTCGCAGGCGACCTTGTCGCCGCGCGCGCGGCTGTCGCGGTCGTGCTCCAGGTCGATCCCGGCGCTGGCACGGTAGTCTTCACAAGCGGTGTGGATGGCGTCCTCGCGGCAGAAGCAGCGCTCGTACTCGGCCAGCGCCTGCGGCTCGATATAGCCCAGACCCGCGCTGCCCCAGCCGCCCAGCTTGGCATGCAGGTAGCCGCGCGCGTTGGGCGTGATCATCATCTCCGGCAGTGGCGTGGGCTGGATCAGGTGGAACCAGTGGTAGTACCAGGTGGCGAACTGCTTGTCGGTCGCGTTGTACATGTCCAGCGTGGGTGCGATGTCGATCACGCACAGCTTCCTCACTCGCGGTGCATGGTCCAGCGCCAGACGGTGCGCCACGCGGCCGCCGCGGTCGTGACCGCAGAGGTAGAAGTGACTCACGCCCAGCACGTCCATGACGTCCACCACATCCTGAGCCATCGCGCGCTTGCTGTAGTTGGCGTGGTCGGGCAGACCCGGCGCGCGGGACGAATCGCCGTAGCCGCGCAGGTCGGGCATGACGATGAAGAAGTCGTTCTTGAGCGTCTGCGCCACGCGGTGCCACAGCACGTGTGTCTGCGGAAAGCCGTGCAGCAGCACCAGCGCGGGCTTGTCACGGTGGCCGCCGAAGCGGGCGAAAGCCCGCGATGCGCCGAGGTCGAATGTGCGGGACTCGAAGCCGTCGAACCAGGTCATGGCGGCTCCTTTTCAGCGGCCGCGCGCCGCGTTGAACTTTGCAAGATTGGCGGCGGCCTGGGCCTTGACCTTGTTGCGCAGCAGCGGCGTCCAGCCCAGCAGCAGGCCTGGCGCGCCCAGCGCCTGGCGCGACCAGGCCCAGAAGTCAAAGCGGTCGCGGTGCGTGGCGATCAGCCCCTGCGGGTTGAAGGTGAACGCGGCGTCGATGCGGTTGAGAACCAGCCGGCCGGTGGCGCTGAAGCGGTAGTGCGCATCCCAGTGGGCGCGGCCCGTGGTGGCGTCGGCCTCGATCCCCCTGTACTCCAGCTTCCAGTCGGCCATCCCCTTGGCGCGCGTGGCCTCGCACAGCATGCGCCACATGCCCATGGTGGCTTCGCGGCCGCGCAGCGAGAAGACCTCGTCGTCAAAGGCCACATCGGGCGCGTAGCACTGGGCCATGGTGTCCGGGTCCAGCCGGGCGAAGGCGGCGTAGAACTTGTCGAGGGTGGCTGCGTTCGGGTGCATGGGGGCCTTTCAGGGGTGCCTGGAAAATGGCTTGAGGTGGGGCTATCGGTCAATTGCAGGCCGGTTCATGGCTTTTGCTGTTCCTGGCGCAGCTCCTCGGCCGTAACGCGCACCGGCTTGCCGTCCTCAACGATGACGATGGCTGTTCCGGTTTGCAAGGCAGTTTGACGGGCCAGCTCGGCGGCTCTTTTCATGGCGGCCAGCGAGGCCCGCAGATCCGGGTTCTTGGCTTGCGAGAGTTCGTGTTGCTTCATGCGTTTTCTCTCCAATCCAGCAGTATGGGCGCAGCGCCCGAGTTGTCATACACCGCCCAGTCGTCCACGGCATCCCGGTAGGCATGCTCAAAGTTGCGCCAGCCCGCCGAAAAACGGCGGCGGATCACCGTCGCCGGAATGTCGTGCCCACCCTGGCGGACACGCTCCGCCACCCGTGCAATGGCCGTTTCGACGTTCGGCAGGGTGAGAAAAAACAAGCTGACCCGAAAGCGTTGCGCTCGCCATTGCTCAATGTGTCGCAAGTATCCCAGGCCGGACAAGGTGGTTTCAATGGCAAAGCTCTCACCCCGGTGAGCCGCTTGCGCCACTTCCTGCAGCATCAGCCGGCCTGCCTTGATGGCAGCGGATTCCGGCGCGAACGGCGCCAGACCTGCAGCAATCAGGTCTGCATTGATGAAGCGCGGCAACTGCGCTTCTGCGGGAAGAAACGAGCGGGCAAAGGTGGTTTTACCTGCGCCATTGGGCCCGGCAATGATGATGATTTTCTTGCTCATGTTTGCTGGGGTGTTCGGATGATCTCACCCCTTTGGCGCGTCGCCCGCGGCCTGCTTGAGTGCGTCCAGCAGCTTCTTCTTTTCTGCCGCGGCGGCTGCGGCGTCTTTGAGGGGGGCTGCGGCTGCGGGGTCGGCGCCGGCCTGGGCCAGCGCGTCTTGCAGGGCATCGGCCGACGGCAGCCCGCCCGGCGCGGTCGCGGGGACAGGGGCAGGCGCGGGTGTGGGCGCGGGCGGCGTTGCGGCGCCCGCCGGGGGCGCGACTGGCGGGGCCGGCGTGTTGACCGCAGGCGCGGATGCGGGCGAGGCCGGGGCCGCGCCGGGAGTGCTGCCGGCAGGTGCGGCGGCAGGTTGGCCCGGCGCCGCAGGCGTATCCGCCGGCGGGGCGGGGCCGGTCGCCGGTGCGGGGGCACGGGTGGGTGCAGGTGCAGTGGCAGGCGCAGGCGCAGGCGCAGGCGCAGGCGCAGGCGCGGACGTCGGTGTAGATGCTGGTGCCGGCCCGGGGGCGGAGGGCGTCGGCGCGCTGCTGTCCGCGCCAATGGGTGGCGGGGACGCTGCAGGTGACGTGCCGGCGGCCGGCGCGTCGGCCGCACTGTCGGCCGGTGTGGGCGGCGCAGATTCCGGCGCAGGCGCAGGCTCTGGTGCGGGCGCGGGGGCTGGCGATGACGCCGGCGACGTGGCGGGCGCGGCGCCATCGGCAGCCGCGGGTGAGGGGGCCGGCGTTTGTGCGGCGGAGGGGGCTGGCGCTGGACTGGCGCCTGCGGGGGCTGGTGCCTGCGCGTCCGCCGATGCGGGGGCGGGTGCCGGCGACGGTGTGGGCGCTGCTGCCGGTGCCGGTGCATCGGCCTGCTTCGTGTCCTGCGCCGCATCCTTGGCGCTGTCCTTCGATTCGTCCTTCTTCGGCGGTTCGCCACCGTTCTTCACCACCTCGGCCGCCACGATGGACTCGGCGCTCACCACGTCGGCGCGGGCTGCGTTGGTCTGGCTCTGCGCGGCCTCGGCCTTGTCGCGCGCCGCGTCGACGGCCTGCTGGGCTTCGTCGCGTTTGGCGGTGACTTCGCGCTCGGCGCGGGCGGTTTCTTCCGCCATGGCCTTGTCGGCTGCCACCACCTCTTCGCGCAGCGCGTCGGCCTGCGCCGCCACGGCGGCGAGCTGCTCGTCCATCTCTTTCTGCACGCGCTGGGCCTCGTCGGCGGGGGGCGCGATGGCTTTTTGCGCGTCTTCCAGCACCTGTGCAAACTGGCGGCCCACGTCGGCCAGCTGTTCGCGCTGGGCCGTGCCGGCGGCGGCCGCGGCGTTGGCCTGCGCGCTGGCGTTGTCCTGCGCGGCCTGCAGGTCGCCCTGCAGCGGGTCGGCCGCCGTGGCCAGCGCCGCCAGAGCGGCCAGCGCCGCCTGCGCGCGATCGGCCGCCGCCTGGCCGGCGGATTCGAAGTCGCCCTTGAGCGCCGCGGCGCTGTCGGCAGCGCCCTGCACAGCGCTGCCCGCCGCTTCGAGCGCGGCGGCCACGTCGGCCTGGAGGGCCTGCAGTTCACCCGCCAGCGCATCGGCGCGGCCCTGTGCCTGCTGCGCGGTCGCTTCAATGTCGCTCACCACGCCGCTGAAGTCCTGTACCGCTTCGGCCAATGGCCCCGCGGCACCCTGCGCCGCCGCGCTGGCCTGGGCCGTCGCCTGTGCTGCGGCGTTGGCCAGTTTGGCTTCGCCCTGGGCAATGAGTTCGTCCAGCCTGGCGCGCGCCTGCGTCACCAGCGCCATGAGTTTGTCCTTGAGCTCGTCCATCAGCGACTTGAGCTTGACGGCCGGCTCGCGCACCTTGGCCTGCAGTTCGGTGACCTTGCCGCGCAGCAGCGCGATCTTGTCCTTGACCTGGGCCACCGGCACGCGCATCTGCGCCTGGGCGTCGTCAATGGTCTGCACCACGCGGGCTTCGGCCGTTTCCACCTGGGTGCGCACCGGGATGACGGCGCGCGCCTTGACCGCGAGCACCTGCGCCTTGACCAGCTCCACCTTCTCGACGGGCTGCACCAGCGCCACGAAGGTGTCGCGTGCCTGGCGTACCTGCGCGACGAGCTTGGGTGGCTGGGCCTTGACCTCATCGGCCGCCTCATGCAGCTTGGCGGACGCCTGGTCCATCTGGTCCTTGGCGGTCTGCAGCGCGGCGCGCACCTGGTCCAGCACGGCCATGACCTTGTCGATGGCGGCGCGCACCTGGGCGATGGCCTGCTGCAGTGCCGCACGCAGTTGCTCCACGACGGTCAGCGCCTGGTCCAGCAGGCCGGTGGCGGTGGCGCCCGCGGAGCGCACGGCGCTGCGCGCGCCCGCAATCGTCACCTGGATGCCGGGGATGGACGCCTTCACGCCCATGAACAGCGCGCGCGCCGCCACCAGCGCCGGTGCGCGCGTGATGTATTTGGTGCACACGGCGATCGCGTTGTCGCAGCGCCCATCGGCCTGGTCCAGCTCGCGGCTGGCCTGCGCCAGCGTCGCGTCGGCGCGCTCCACAAAGTCCTCGATGCGGGTCTTGATGTCCTCGATCAGCGCCTTGGCCTCGTCGATCTTCTGTTCGACCGGCTCGAAGCGGTCGGGCAGCACCTGCAGCTTGGCCTTGAGCTCGTCGATGCCGGCGATCACCTCGTCCAGCGACGTTTTCATGAGGTCGATCGCATCGTCCACGCCCTGCACGGCGGCGTCGATGACGTTGTTGACCGCGGTGACGATGGTGTCCAGCCGGCTGATCTGGGTTTCCACCGTCTGCAGGATGCCCTCGATCGCCTGGCCCACGGCGTCGATGCGGGCCGCCACGCCGTCGATGGCGGCTTCCACCGCGACGATGGGCGCGACCACCTGCAGCGCGATCTCGTGCGCGCGGCCCTTGAAGCCGTCCACCTGTGCCATCAGGGCGTCGATCTCCTGTTCGAGCGCGCCGATGGCCGTGTCCACGCGCTGGATCACCGCGTCCACCGAGCCGGCCACGTCGCCGGTGATGCTGTCCACCTGCGCCACCACGCCGTCGATCAGCGCGCCCAGGTCGGCCTGCGCGCCGTCCACCTGCGCCTGCAGCGCGGCGGTGCCCGTGCCGAGCTCGGCGCGGGCCGCAGCCACGTCGCGCAGCGCCTGCAGCCGTTGGGCCAGCGCCTGGGCGTCGGAGGCCACACCGGCCAGACGCGGCGCAAACGGGGTGACGTCGGGGCGGATCGCGGCCAGCCGGCCGGGCACGCCCTGCACGGTGGTCACCACGCCCTGCACGTCGCCGGTGATGCCGGCCAGGTTCTGCCCCGCCGACGCCAGCCGGCTGCCCATGCCCGCCAGCGAATCCACCACCGCGCTCAGGTCGGCCTGGATCGTGGACAGCGCGGGCGGCAGTGGCGCGATCAGCGTCACCGGGTTCAGCGGCGTGGCCAGCTGCTGCAGCTGCGTGACCAGCTCGCCCAGCTGGCTGGACACGGTGTCCACGGCCGTGCCGGCGTCGGCCAGCCCGCCGGCCAGCTCGGTCTGCATCGTCGTCGTGGCCGTGCCCACGGCTTCCACGACACGGACCGCGCCCGTGCTGATGGTGGTGGATGCCTTGGTGACGAATTGCATGTCAGCGGTGCGTCAAAGTCCGTCCAGCGTGCGCGTGACGTCGCCCGTGGCCGCCGACATGGCCGATTCGATGTCGGGAATTTTGGACGGCGTGGGCGCGAGCGACACCGGGGCGAGGTTGATCTCGGCCAGCGTCAGGTCGATCTGCTCCAGCGACTGCATGATTTCGGGCAGCACCTCGGCGCCTTCGATCTGCACTTCTTCCAGCACGGGCAGCAGCGGCGGAACCGGCGGCTTGATGGGCGCCACGGCCAGCGCCAGTGCCGGCGCCGCCATGGCCGGTGGCGCGGGCACGGCGGGCAGGCCCGAGGTCTGCGCGGGCAGCGGGCTTTCCGTCACCACGACCAGCCCCTGCGCCATGGCCGCAGCCAGCGCCTGGATCACGCGGTCGTCGGTGTGGGCGAACACCCAGGTGGACGGCTCCAGCCGCTGCAGCGCCAGGCGCAGTTCGCGACAGGCGGCAGGGTCCTGGCGCCACCAGCGCAGGTACTGCGCGGCGTCGTCGGCGCGCCAGAAGGCGCGGCGCGTGGCGGCGGATGGTGTTGCCTGCGGTCCTGTCTGCGGCGGCGGCGCGGGCGGTGGCGTGGGCGCACCGCCCATCATGCGAAACGGGGGGGCGCCTGTGGGCGGTGGGGATGCCGCGGGGGGCGGCGAGGCGCCCGGTGCAGCGGTGCCCGCAGGTGCCGGCCCTTCGGCGGGCGTCGCGGGCACCTGCGTCGGCGCGCCCAGCCGGTCGTACAGCCACACGCGCTGCGTGCCGCGCTGCAGCCGCGCCAGCGGCAGGCTCACGCGGCAGCCCCTGCGCGCGTAGCGCGGCGGCGCACACGGATGAGCAACATGAACACGATGCCGAAGTTCAGCAGGTTCCAGGCGATGCCGTTGATGAACGCCGCGTGGTAGCTGCCCGTGAGGTCGAACACCTTGCCCGACATCCAGCCGCCCAGCGCCATGCCCAGCATCGTGCACATGATGACCGTGCCCACGCGCGCGCCAGCTTCGCGCGCGGGAAAATGCTCGCGCACGATGATGGCGTAGCTGGGCACGATGCCGCCCTGGAACAGCCCGAACAGCGCCGAGACGACGTACAGCGGCACCATGCCGTCAAACGGCAGGAACAGCGCCAGCGCCAGCGTCTGCAGGGCCGAGCCCAAAAGCAGCGTGCGCAGGCCGCCGATGCGGTCGCAGATCGCGCCTGAAATCAGCCGGCTCACGATGCCGCAGGCCAGCATCAGCGACAGCATCTCGGCGCCACGCGCCGCGCCGTAGCCCAGGTCCGTGCAGTACGCCACGATGTGCACCTGCGGCATGGACATGGCCACGCAGCATGACAGTCCCGCCACGCACAGCAGCAGCTGGGCCTGGCCCAGCGACAGGCCGAACGGCAGGGTGCCCGGCATGACGCCCTGGGCGTTGGGTGCGGCGGCCGCCAGAGCGGGCGGCCGCCGGCGCATGAACTGGGCCAGCACCAGCAACGTCACCGTACAGAACGCGGCCAGCCCCAGGTAGGTCTGGCGCCAGCCAACGGTCTCCACAAAGTGCTGGACGATGGGTGGCCAGATCGCGCCGCCCAGGTAGTTGCCGCTGGCGCAGATGGCCACCGCGATGCCGCGGCGGCGCAGGAACCACAGCGAGGTGTCGGCCAGCAGCGGCGAGAAGGTGGACGAGCTGCCCACCAGCCCCACGAGCAGGCCGTGCGCGATGGCGAACAGCCAGATGTTGCCGCTGAAAGCGGCAAGCAGGTAGCCCAGCCCCAGCCCGACCGCGCCCACGCTCAGTGGCATGGCCACCCCAAAGCGGTCGGCCAGCCGCCCCATCAGCACGCCGCCGATGCCAAAGCCGATCATGAGCAGCGTGTAGGGCAGCGACGCATCGGCCCGCGCCACGCCGAAGTCGGCCTGCACGGCCGGCAGCACGACGGGCACCACATACATGCCGCTGGCGCCCACGGTCATCAGCGCCAGCGTGACGGCCAGCCGCCGCCAGGCCTGTAGCGAGTCGATGAGGGCGTCGTCGGCGGCGGCCGTCATGCTCACGGTTTTGCAAAGTAACGGACCCCGGCCAGACCCTGGAAATGGGCGTCCTGTGTCCACAGCGTCGCCCGGTGCTGCTGCGCGGTGGTGTAGATCAGGCTGTCCGCCAGCGGCAGCGCGAGCCGCGCGGCGTCCAGCACCAGGCTCTCATCGACCGGTATCAACCGGCCCTGCTGCATCTGGGCCGCCACCTGCAGCGCGGTGTCCTCGCCATGGGTTCGCATGACTTTTTTGAACACCTCGTAGAGCGTGATCACCGGCACGAGCAGCTTGTCGGTGTTTTCGATGGCCTTGGCGAAATGCGAGGCCTGTGGCGTGTCGAAGAAGTACTCCAGCCATGCCGATGAATCGACCACGTTCATGCCGTTACCGTGTCAAGGCAGTTCACAGGCGGTCCTCATCACGGGCGATGGCGGTGTCGGGTGTCAGGCCCGGCCGCTTCAGAAAGCCGCGCATGGACTTCATGCTGCGCGAAGGAATGATTTCGACGCGGTCGCCATACCCGATGACGTGCATGCGGTCGCCCGGCGACAGCTGCAGCGCCGTGCGGATCGACTGCGGAATGACGACCTGGAACTTCGGAGAGAGTGTGACGGTTTCCATATCGATCAATATATCGTTAAACGATCGCTCCCGCAAACCCGGCGGCGGGTCTTACCCCGTCAGTTCATGCAGCCGCCGCAGCGCGTGCGCCACGGTGGCCGCGCGCACGGCGGCGCGGTCGCCGCTGAAGTGCTGCTTCTCGCTGGTGAGCCCGCCGTTCACCGAAAAGCCGAACCACACCAGCCCGACCGGTTTGTCCGGCGTGCCGCCACCGGGGCCGGCCACGCCGGTCACGGCGACGCCGGCCTGCGCCCGCGAATGGCGCACGGCGCCGAACGCCATGGCGCGGGCCACGACCTCGCTTACCGCGCCATGCGTTTCGATCAGCGCGGGGTCCACGCCCAGCATTTCGGTCTTGGCCTCGTTGGAATAGGTGACGAAGCCGCGCTCGAACCACAGGCTTGAGCCGGCCAGGTCGGTGCAGGCGGCCGCGATCAGGCCGCCCGTGCAGCTTTCGGCCGTGGCCATCATCCAGCCGCGCGCCTGGAGCGCACCGGCCAGCGCGGCAACCCTAGACGGGATGGGGGATGCGTCGTTCACCAGAACCTCCACAGCGCCATGACCAGCAGCGTGCAGCCCGCGGCCACCAGGTCGTCGAACATGATGCCGAAGCCACCTCGCCAGCCAAAGCCCTTGAACAGGCCGTCGGCCCAGCGCACGGGCCCGGGCTTGGCCGCGTCGAAATAGCGGAACAGCAGGAACGCCGCGCCTTGCGCCCACAGGCTGGCCGGCATCACCAGCCACAGCACGAGCCAGAACGCCACGATCTCGTCGATCACGATCTGGCCGGGATCGGCCACGCCCATGTGCCGCGCCGTGATCACGCTGGCCCACCAGCCCAGCAGGAAGGTGGTGACGATCAGCAGGCCCCACTGCCATGCCGTGGGTTCGAACACATAGCCGATGCACAGGAACGCGAGCCAGGCCCACAGCGTGCCGGCGGTTCCGGGCGCCTTGGGGCTCAGGCCCGAGCCCAGGCCCAGCGCGAAGAAGTGCGCGCCGTGGCGCAGCGCAAAGCCGGCGCCCGCGCGACGGAGCGGCGCGGGCGGGGCGGTGGTGGTGTCGTCGGTGGACATGGCGGGGCTTTAGATGCTGCCGAACCATTCGGCCCAGTAGTCGATGCAGGCGCGGATCTTGGGCAGGCGGTGGCGCTGGGGAAGCATCATCGCGTAAATCGGGAAGCGCTGCGCGTCCACGTAGCTGTCCAGCACCGACACGAGCCGGCCCTGGCGCACCAGCGGCTTGGCGATCAGGTCGTTGCAGCGGCAGATGCCCAGGCCACCCAGCACCATGGACATCATGATGCCGGTGGATGCCGTGCGGTAGTGGCCCTGCTGCGGCCGCAGCACGGCTTGCCCGTCCAGCAGGAACGGCCAGCGGTTCAGGTGCAGCGCCACGCTGTTGGTGATGAGCCGGTGCGCGGCGAGTTCGTCGGGATGCTGCGGCGTGCCGTGGGCGGCCAGGTAGTCGGGGCTGGCGTACAGGTAGCGCGTGTGGCTGCCGATCTCGCGCGCGATCACCGCGTCGGTCTGGATCGTGCCGGTGCGTATCGCCATGTCGATGCCTTCGCGCGCCATGTCCACCAGCCGGTCGTCGGCATGGATGTCCACCTGCAGACGCGGGTGGCGTTCGGTCAGGCCCGCCAGCCCCGGCACGATCAGGAAATGCGCCATGGCCGGGCTCACGGCCAGCCGCACGGTGCCGCCGACCTCGCGCGCCTTGCTGGCGAACTCGGCCTCCATCTCGGTGATCGTGCCGGCCATGCGGTGGCAATAGTCCAGGAAGGTTTCGCCCTCGGGCGTGAGCGCCAGGCCGTGGGTGGAGCGGTGGATCAGCCGCGCGCCGCAGGCCTTTTCGATGCGGGCGAGCGAACGCGACACCTGGCTCACCGGCACGTCGCGCTCGCGCGCCACGGCCGACAGCGTGCCCAGTTCGGCCACACGCGCGAACAGCGCCAGATCGTCGAATGCCAGGTCCCTCATGACGGCAATGGTAGTGCGGCGGCGGCGGGGTCTTGCGTGCACCGCAACAGGCCTTTGCGCGGACACGGCTTTCCGCAGGCGGCCCTGCGGCCTACAGTGGCCGTTCCTGCCGAAAGGACGCTCCATGCCCACGCTGCACCTGCGGGTTGCCCCGCTCCAGAACCCCGAACGCTACGAGACGCTGGCCGCCGCGCTCACGCGCATCACGGCGGACGTGCTGGGCAAGCGCGCCGACGTCACGGCCGTCACCATCGACGACCTGCCCGCGGCACGCTGGTACGTGGGCGGGCGTGCCGTGCAGCGTCCCGCCGCGACGCTGGAGATCACCATCACCGCCGGCACCAACACGCCCGCGCAGAAGGCCGCGTTCGTCGAGGCGGCTTTCGCCGAACTGCGCCGGCAACTGGCCGCAGGCGGCGAGCTGGAGGAAGCCAGCTACGTGACCGTGCGCGAGGTGCCCGCCGCCGACTGGGGCTATGGGGGCCTGACGCAGCAGCAGCGCCAGCTCGCGCGCATGCGGCTGGCCGCCTGATCCGAAGGCGCTGCGTCAGCCGCGGGTGCGGCCCAGCTCGTCACGCAGCACCTCGATCAGCGCGCGGCCAGCCGGCGGGATCGACCGGCCGCGGCGCGTCACCACGAAGATGTCGCGCGACACGCGCGGCGCGGCCAGCGGCTTGACCACCAGCGACGCGTCGCCGCTGCGGGTGGCGAACGCCGACGGCATGATGGCCGCGGCCATGCCGGCGGCCGTCATCCACAGCGCCGTGGACAGGAAGGCGACCTCGTTGACCACATCCAGCCGCACGCCGGCCTGCGCCGCCGCGCCGTCGATCAGCGGCCGGATGCCATAGCCCGGCCGCACGGTGATGATGGGGTGGCCCGCCAGGTCGGCCCAGCGCAGCGTGCGGCGCGCGGCCAGCGGGTGGCCCCGCAGGCACACCAGCGCCAGGTGGTCGCGCACCAGGGTTTCGGTGTCCACGTCGGCGCCCGCGCGCTCGGGCGTGCCGATGCCAAAGTCCACGTGTTCGCCGATCACGCGGCCCACGAACTGGTCGGGCGCGCAGTCGTCGATCTCCACACGAATGTGCGGATGCTGTGCGCCGAAGCGCCGCATGGCCGCGGGCAGCAGGATTTCGGCCAGCGTGGGCGTGATGGCCAGCGCCACCCGGCCGCGCCGCAGTCCGCTCAGGTCGCGCAGCCCCGCGCCCAGCGAGTCCACGTCGCGCAGGATGCGCTGGGCGACCACGACCGCCTCATGCGCGGCCTGGGTGGGCTGCAGCGACCGCGTCGTGCGGTCGAACAGGCGCGCGCCCAGCCCCTCCTCGATCTGGCGGATCAGCACGCTCACGGCCGACTGCGTGACCGACAGCCGCTGCGCCGCCGCGCCCAGTTTGCGCAGCTCGTACACGGCGACGAAGGCGCGCAGCTGCCGCATGCTGGGCGTGAACTTGCTCGCGGGCGCAGGTTGATTCATGAATAAACATCATATTTCATTCGAAATATTTCGATTTACGAATGAATGAGTGTTGATTCCAATCAAGGACAACAACATCAAGGAGACATCCCGTGGTTCGTTCCCGACTGATCTGCGCGCTGGCCGTCGCGCTTGCGCTGGGTGGCGCGGCGCTGTTGCCCGCGCACGCGCAGAAGACCGACTTTCCCAACAAACCCATCCGCGTGGTGGTGACCTTCCCGCCCGGGGGCAGCGCCGACGCCGTGGTGCGCATGCTGGTGCCCCGGCTCAACGACAAACTCGGGCAGCAGGTGGTGGTGGACAACCGCCCCGGCGCGGGCGGCAACATCGGCCTGACGGTGGTGGCCAAGGCGGCGCCCGGCGACGGCTACACGCTGGGTGTGGGGGCGGCGGGTGCACTGGCCGCCAACAGCAGCCTGTATTCGCAGATGCCGTTCGACCCGCTGAAGGACCTCAAGCCGGTGAGCATGCTCGCGGCCATTCCGTTCGTGATCATCGGCAACCCGGCGGTCGCCGCCAAAACGCAGAAGGACCTGATCGCGCTGGCCAAGTCGCAGCCTGGCAAGCTGTCGCTGGCGCACGGCGGCAACGGCACGGCCATGCACCTGTCGGCTGCCCTGTTTGCGCAGATGGCGGACGTGAAGCTGGTCGAAATCCCGTACAAGGGCTCCGGTCCCGTGGCGCTGGACGTGCTGGCGGGCCAGGTGCCGCTGGGCGTGGTGGACCTGCCGTCGGCGTTGCAGCACATCAAGGCCGGCAAGCTCACCGCCTATGCCGTGACCAGCCCGCAGCGCCTGCCCATGCTGCCGGACGTGCCCACCGTGTCCGAGGCGGGGCTGGCGGGCTATGACTCCACCGGCTGGTTCGGCGTGGTGGCGCCGGCCGGCACGCCCGACGCCGTGGTGGCGCGGCTGAACGCCGAAATCACGGCCGCGCTGAACGACGAGGCTATCAAGTCCGCCATGCGCAACCTGGGCGTGGAGCCCGCGCCCGGCACGGCCCAGGCGTTTGACGCGTACATCCGGTCCGAGACGCAGAAGTGGTCCCGGGTCATCAAGGCCGCCAACATCAAGGCCGAATGACATGGTGGATACGCTGAAGACTGCACCGCTGGAATGCGACGTGCTGGTGGTGGGCGCAGGCCCCGTGGGCCTGACGCTGGCCATGGACCTGGCCGGGCGCGGCGTGAAGGTCGTAGTGGCCGAAACGCGCCGCTACGCCGAGCCGCCCAGCGTCAAGTGCAACCACGTGTCGGCCCGCACCATGGAGCAGTTTCGCCGCCTGGGCGTTGCGCACAAGCTGCGCGGTGCCGGGCTGCCGGCCGACCACCCGAACGACGTGGTGTTCCGCACCAGCGTGACGGGCCAGGAGCTCACGCGCATTCCCATCCCCTGCCAGCGCGACCGCTACACCGAGACCGAAGGCCCGGACGCCTGGTGGCCCACGCCCGAGCCGCCGCACCGCATCAACCAGATCTACCTGGAACCCATCCTGCTGGAACACACGGCGGCGCTGCCCGGCGTGACGCTGCTCAACCGCACGCAGGTGACAGGCTTCACCCAGGACGGCGGCGGTGTGCAGGCGCAGACACTGGACCTGGATACCAACGGCGAGCGCACGATCCGCGCCCGCTACCTCGTCGGCTGCGATGGCGGCTCGTCGGGCGTGCGCAAGCAGATCGGTGCGAAGCTGGAGGGCACGGCCGTGATCCAGCGCGTGCAGTCCACCTTCATCCGCGCGCCGGGTCTGCGCGCGCTGATCCCGGGCAAGCCCGCGTGGTCGTACTACGCGGTCAACCCGCGCCGCTGCGGAACGGTGTTTGCCATCGACGGGCACGAGACCTGGCTCGTGCACAACCACCTGAACCCCCACGAGCCCGAGTTCGATTCGGTGGACCGCGACTGGGCGATCCGGCAGATCCTGGGCGTGGGCGAGGACTTCCGGTATGAGGTGATCAGTAAAGAAGACTGGGTGGGGCGCCGCCTGGTGGCCGACCGCTTCCGCGACCGCAACGTGTTCATCGCGGGCGATGCGGCGCACCTGTGGGTGCCCTACGCAGGCTACGGCATGAACGCGGGCATTGCCGATGCGATCAACTTGTCCTGGTTGCTGGCCGCGCGCATCCAGGGCTGGGCCGGCGAGGCGATCCTGGACGCCTACGAGGCCGAGCGCCAGCCCATCACCGAGCAGGTGTCGCATTTCGCGATGGACCATGCGCAGAAGATGATCCGCGCGCGCAGCGCCGTGCCGCCCAACCTGGAGGCGCCCGACGCCGCGGGTGCGACCGAACGCGAACGCATCGGGCGCGAATCGTATGACCTGAACGTGCAGCAGTTCTGCTGCGCGGGGCTGAACTTCGGTTACTACTACAGCGGCTCGCCCATCATGGCGGGCGACGGCGAACCGCCACCGGCCTACACCATGGGCGGCTTCACGCCGTCGACCGTGCCGGGTTGCCGTGCGCCGCACATCTGGCTGCCGGACGGCCGCTCGCTGTATGACGCTTTCGGGCCGGGCTACACGCTGCTGCGACTGGACGCGCGGGCCGACACGGCGCCGCTGGTGGCCGCGGCGCAGGCGCGCCGCATGCCGCTGCAGGTGCTGGACCTGCAGGCCGTGCAGGACATGCCCGAGGCCTACCGGCACCGGCTGGTGCTGTGCCGGGCGGACCAGCACGTGGTGTGGCGCGGCGACGCGCTGCCGGCCGACGCGCACGCACTGGTCGGCCTGCTGTGCGGCGTCAGCGCTGCAGCAGGTTCTTCATCACCGCCCGCAGCTTTGCAGGCGGCACCGGTTTGTACAGCAGCATGAGGCCGCTGCGGCGCACGTCGCGCGCGGTTTGCAGCGACGTGTCGCCCGTGAGCAACAGCGCCGGCAGGTTGGGGCGCAGCCGCGCGCGCAGCCGGCGCACGACCTCGGTGCCCAGCTCGCCGTGGTCCAGCCGCAGGTCGGAGATGATGATGTCCGGCGCCGCGCTCTCGCGCGCGAGCAGCGCCTCGGCCTGCGGCCCGGAGCCGGCCATGATCACCTCGCAGCCCCAGCGTTGCAGCAGGATGGCCGTGCGTTCCAGGATCAGCGCGTCGTCGTCCACCAGCACCACGCGCACCCCGGCGAAGGTGTCGGGGCTCGCGTCGTCCTCGGCCAGCAGGTCTGGCTCGGCCTGCGCGGTGGGGGACAGCTGGCCCAGCGGCACCTGAAGCGCAAAGCGCGACCCGCGGCCCAGCACCGAGTCGAGCTGGACGGTGTAGCCCAACAACTGCGTGCAACTTTGCACGATGGCCAGTCCCAGGCCAAGGCCGCCACGGTTGTCGCCATCGCGCTCGACGCGGAAGAACTCGCGGAAGATCGCCTCCTTGTGCTCGGGCGCAATGCCCAGGCCCGTGTCCCAGACCTCGATCTGCAGCGCCTGCCCGCGCTTGCGGCAGCCCAGCACGACGCCGCCGCTGTCGGTGTAGCGCAGCGCGTTGGACACCAGGTTGGCCACGATGCGCTCCAGCAGCGCCGGGTCGCTGAACACCACGGCGTCGCAGCGCACCACGCGCAGGTGCAGGTTCTTCTTTTGCGCCACAGCCGAGAACGCGCGGCGCACCCGCTCCAGCACCGGCTGCAGCGGGAACGCCATGAGGTTGGGTGCGATCAGCCCGCTTTCCAGCCGCGAGATGACAAGGATCGCGTCCAGCAGCGACTGCGTGGAATGCAGGGCCGATTCCATGTGTTCCAGCAGGGGCGCGACCTGCGGCGGCAGCGCTGCAATGCTCTTGAGGTCGTCCAGGAACAGGCCCAGCGCATGCATGGGTTGGCGCAGGTCATGGCTCACGGCGGCCATGAACCGCGACTTGGCCGCGCTCGCGCGTTCAGCCTCGCTTTTCTGCGCGGACAGCGTGGCCAGCTGCTGCAGGCGCTCCTCGCGCTGCCTGAACTCGGTCAGGTCGGTGACGATCGCCAGCGTACCGGCGTGCGCGCCATCCTTGCCGTACACGGGGTAGCGGGTCTGCATGGTCAGCACGGCACTGCCGTTCTTGCGGCGCAGCGTCACGGCGGCGCCGTCGTCCTGCGCCCCGTTGCCGTCCTCGGGCTGCAGCGGCGTGTCATGGACCAGGCTGGACAGCAACTGGCCGGTGAGCTCGGCTTCCGGGTAGCCCAGCATGGCGGCCACGCGCCGGTTGGCGAAGGTGATGCGTCCTTCGGCATCGGTCATCAGGATGCCGTCGCGGCCGCTGTCCATGATGCGGCGAAATCGCTCCTCGCTGCCGCGCAGCGCCGCCGCGGCGCGTTCGCGTGTGCTCACGTCCTTGCCCAGCCCCCGGTAGACCAGCCGCTCGCCGTCCGATGCCACGGGCACGCCGCTGATGCTGATGTGCAGCGACTCGGCGCCGTCGGTCGGGTAGCGGATCACGAAGTCGTGATACGGCTTGCCCGCTGCCTGGGCCTCCCGCAGCACGGCCCAGTCCGCCTCGGCGCCGGCGCGGGCCAGGTCCTCCCAGGTGCGGCCCAGCAGGGCGGCCGGATCGATGCCGCATTTTTCCGCGAAACCCTCGGACAGGTAGGACAGACGCCCCTGCAGGTCCTGTTCCCAGTACCAGTCCGATGACAGGTCGGCCAGGCTGCGAAAGCGCGCCTCGCTGATGCGCAGCGACGCCTCGATCGCCTTGCGCTCCTGCGCATACTTCATGGTCTTGACCAGCAGCCGGCCGGACAGATCGTTCTTGACCATGTAGTCCTGCGCGCCGGCTTTCACGGCCGACAGCGCGAGCTGCTGGTCCTCGTTGCCCGTCAGCACGATGACGGGCAGCGCCGGCGCCCGGCTTTGCAGCTTGTACAGCGTCTCAAGCCCGAAACTGTCCGGCAGCGACAGGTCCAGGAACACCACATCCGGCAGGCCTGACTCCAGCGTGGCCAGCGCGTCTTCCAGCGATTCGGCGATCTGCATGCTGAAGGCGGCGCGGCCGATCTCGTCCACCAGCAGTTCGCGGATCAGCCGCGCGTCGCCGGGGTTGTCCTCGACCAGCAGGATCTCCTGAACGCCGTCCTTCATGGGCGGGCTCCTCAGTCATCCGCCTTGGGTGGCAAAGTGACCAGGGCCAGCCAGAAGCGGTCGATCGACCGGATCACTTCGATGAAATTGTCGAAGTCCACAGGCGACTTGGTGACGTAGCAGTTGGCGTACAGGTCGTAGCTGCGCAGGATGTCTTCCTCGGCCTTGGACGTGGTGAGGATCACGACGGGAATGCGCCGCAGCTGCGGCTGCGTCTTGATGTGCTGCAGCACCTCACGGCCGTCCATGCGCGGCAGGTTAAGGTCCAGCAGGATCAGGTCGGGCCGCACCGCGTCGCCGTGCTTGCCGCGCCGGTGCAGGAAGTCCAGCGCTTCCACGCCGTCCTCCACCCAGTGCAGCTTGCACAGCACCTTGCCCTCGCGCAGGGCTTCCACTGTCAGACGCATGTCGCCGGGGTTGTCTTCCACCAGCAGGATGTCCAGGGGCTTGGGCGCTACGTCAATGTTCATGGTGTCTCGCTTTCGGTGAGGGATTTGGACAGCGTGAAACTGAAGGTGGTGCCCTGGCCGGGCCCGGATGCCACGGTGAACTGTCCGCCGTGGCGCTCCACGATTTTCTTGCAGATGGACAAGCCGATACCTGTACCTTCGTATTTGGTGCGCGAATGCAGGCGCTGGAAGATGATGAAGATGCGCTGGAAATATTCCGGCGCGATGCCGATGCCGTTGTCGGCCACCGAGATGGTCCAGAACTGCGCGTCTTCCACCGCGGTGATGCGCACCACGGGTGGCGCCTCGCCACGGAATTTGATGGCGTTGCCCACGAGGTTCTGGAACACCTGGGTGAGGCCGGCCTTCTCGCACACGAGCTCGGGCATGGGGCCGCGCTCGATGACGGCGCCGTTGCGCTCAATGGCGTTGGCCAGATTGGCCAGCGCGTCGTCCAGCGCGCGGTCCAGCCGGATCTGGCGCATCGGGACCTTGGAGCGGCCCGCGCGCGAATACATGAGCAGGTCGTCGATCAACTGCTTCATGCGCTGCGCGCCGTCCACCGCGTACTTGATGAATTCGCGCCCGTCGTCGTCGAATTTGTCTGCATAGCGCCTGGACAGCAGCTGCGTGTAGCTGGCCACCATGCGCAGCGGCTCGGACAGGTCGTGCGACGTCACGTAGGCGAACTGCTCCAGCTCCTGGTTGGAACGGGTGAGCTCGGCCACGCGCTGGCGGATTTCCTCCTCGGCGCGACGGGCCTCGGTGATGTCGCGCATCAGCGTGACGATCACCCATCGGCCATCCACGTTGACGGCGCGCCGCGAAAATTCAATCACTGTGTCGCGTCCGCCCAGGCCCAGCGGATTGACGGTGCGTACGTCTACGATGGCTTCGGGTGCCCGCGAGATGACATATTGATAGCCCTTTCGCATCCTGTCCGGATTGAAGGGCTCGTTCGCCGTGGAGTAGTAGCTGGATTCCACCCCCCCCGCCAGCAGCGTTTCGCGTGGCACGCCCAGCATCTGCACCGCTGCCTGGTTCACGTCGTAGTACTCGAGTGTTTCCGGGTCGGCGATCATGATGACGTCCACCGCGGCGTCGTAGGCCTGGCGCAGCAGCTCGAGCTCGGCGACGCGCCGGCGGATTTCGGCTTCGGCACGCTTGCGTTCGGTGATGTCGCGCACGGTGGCCAGGATCAGCCAGCGTCCGTCGGACTGGATCGCCAGGCGATGTGTCTCGGCCTGGAAGACCGAGCCGTCGCAGCGTACCGCATCGTGCTCCATGTAGTGGATTTCAGGCGAGCGGGCGATCGTCTCGTCGTACAGCGCTTCCAGATCCGCGGTGCTCATGCCTGGCCGGTTGGCGTTGGGGCGCAAGGCCAGCAGGTCTTCGCGGGTATAGCCATACATGCGGCAGGCGGCTTCATTCACGTCAATGGTGCGAAGCGTCTCGCGGTCCACCACGAACACGCCGTCGGCGCTGAGGTTGACCACCGCGGCGAAGCGTTCCATGCGCAGTTGGGCGGCCTTGCGCTCGGTGATATCGCGCACCGTCGCGACAACGAGCCAGCCGTCCTCGGACCGGATGGCCTGGCGATGCACTTCCGCCGGAAAGCTGCTGCCGTCTGCGCGCATGGCCGTGATCTCGGTCCGTATGACGGCCGGCGAGGCGTGGATGGCGTCGTCGAACTGGCGCTCAAGGTCCTCCTGGGTCGCTCCGGTGCGGCCCCTGTGCGGGGGCAGTGCCAGGAAGGTGTCGCGCGTATGGCCGTACATACGGCAGGCGGTTTCATTGACGTCGATGATCGACATGCGGGTGCGGTCAAAAACGAGCACCGCGTCCGCGCTGAGGTTCACGATGGCGGCGAAACGTTCGATGCGGTCCTGCGCTGCCTTTCGCTCCGTGATGTCCCGCACGACGATGAGGATCAGCCAGCGCCCATCCACCTGCACAGCCTGGCGCAGCGTCTCGGTCACGATGTCGGGCCGTCCCGGCAGGCGAACGCGGCGCTCCGACGTATGAACTTGTGGATAGTTCTGGATCAGCCAGTTGTGACGCTCCCGGACGCCGTCCAGGGTGAAATTCGCATCATGGTTGTTCAGCCAGCGCATGAAGCCCGTCATGCCCATGCCCAGAACTTCCTCCCGCGACAGCCCATACAGCCGGCCTGCTGCGTGGTTCAGGTCGATGTACTCGCCGCTGTCGGCGTCCACGATGTACATGCCGTCGGGCGCCACATCCACGACGGCCTTCAGCTGCCGCAGTCCGGCCTCGGCGGCCTTGCGCTGCGTGACGTCGCGGGCCGTGATGGCGATGATCCAGCCGCCGCCGGGCCCGGATTGCAGCGCCTGGCGCTGCACCTCGGCGACGAAGTGGCTGCCGTCGGCGCGCTGGGCGACAAGCTCGGCGTGAATGACCTCCGGCGAGCGCCGGATGGCCTCGTCGTAGTCCGCTTCCAGCTGCTGCAGTGTCGTGCTGCCCCGGCTCAGGTGCGGCGGCAGGGCCAGCAGTTCCTCGCGGGTGTATCCGTGCAGGCGGCAGGCGGCCTCATTCACATCGATGATGCGCATGCTGGCGCGGTCCACCAGCAGCACTGCGTCGGCGCTGAGGTTCAGCACTGCGGCAAAACGCCCGATGCGCTCCTGCGCAAGCTTGCGCTCGGTGATATCGCGCACGGTCGTCACCACCAGCCAGCGACCCTCGGACCGGATGGCCATGCGCTGGACCTCGGCATGGAAGCTCCTGCCGTCCGCGCGTCGCGGCTCGACCTCGGTGACGGTCACGCGTGGCGACTGGGCGATCACCTCGTCGTATTCGCGCGCCATCCTGGCGGCGGCTTCCTGGTAGGTCCGGGTCAAGCGGTGCACCGGATGGCCGATGAGCTGCTCCCGCGAATAGTCGTACATCCGGCAGGCGCTGTCGTTGACGTCCACGACGTTCATGGACTCCCGGTCGATCACGAACAGCGCGTCCGCGCTGAGGTTCACGATGGCTGCGAAACGCTCGATGCGGGCCAGCGCGGCCTTGCGCTCGCTCAGGTCGCGCACGGTCACCACCATGACCCAGGCCCCGTCGGACAGCAGTGCCTGGCGCCGGACCTCGGCCGCGAACGTGCTGCCGTCGGGCCGCCGCTCGACCACTTCCTCGTGCACGACGGCCGGGGACTGCCGGATGACGGCGTCGTACCTGGCCGCCAGCTCGTCGCGCGTGGTGTCCTGCAGGGTCAGGTGCACTGGCAGGGCCATCATCTCGTCGCGCGTGCAGCCGTGCATGGCGCAGGTGGCTTCATTCACGTCAATGACCTGCATGGTCGACCGGTCGATCAGCATCACGGCGTCGGGGCTCATGTTCACCACCGCCGCGAAGCGTTCAATGCGAGCCTGCGCGGCCTTGCGCTCGGTCAGGTCGCGCACGGTGATGACGATCACCCATTCGCCATCGGCCCGCACCGCCTGGCGCTGCGCCTCGGCGGGGAAGCGGCTGCCGTCGGCGCGGATGGCCTGGATTTCGGCGCGGCTGGTCGCGGGCGACGTGCGGATCATCTCGTCGTACAGCTTTTCCAGTTCTTCGAGCGAGCCGCCGTCCTTGTGCAGATGCGGTGGCATGGTGGTCAACTGCTCGCGGGTGTAGCCGTACATGCGGCAGGCGGCGTCGTTGACATCCACGATGCGCATGCCGTCACGCTGCACGACGAACACGGCGTCGGCGCTCAGACTGACAATCGCCGCGAACCGTTCCATGCGGGCCTGTGCGGCCTTGCGTTCGGTAATGTCGCGGGTGACGTTGACGACGAGCCACCGGCCATCCACCTGGACGGCCTGGCGGACGGTCTCGGTGTGCACGCGGCGGCCGTCGGGCGTGCGCTGGGTACGTTCCTGGGTCTGGGCCTGGGGATGGTTGGCGATCAGCTCCGCGTAGCTTTCGCGCAGCCTCTCAGGCGTCATGCCTTCGTTGAAGGAGCCCAGCCATTTCAGCAGGCCGGTCATGCCCATGTCCAGCACCTGCTCGCGCGTGAGGCCGTACAGCGAGCCCGCCGCGCGGTTGACTTCGACGTATTCGAGTTTTTCGGGATCGATGAGGTAGAAGCTGTCGGGCGCCAGGTCGATCGCGGCCTTGAGCATGTTCAGCCGGGTCTGCTCGGCCTTGCGCTGGGTGATGTCCCGCGCCACGCTGATGACGAGCCAACGGTCGCCCACGCGCGCGGCCCGTCGTACCGCTTCGGTAAGGATCGTGCTGCCGTCGGGGCGGCGCACGACGCGCTCCTCGGACACGGCCTGGGGCGCCATGGCGATCAGGTCGTCATAGCGCTGACGCAGCAACTGCGGCGTGAACTGCGGGAACATGCCGAGCATGCCGCGTTTCATTACCTCCTGCAGCGGCAGGCCGTGCAGGCGGCAGACGGCGTCGTTCACGTGCACATACTGGAAGGTGTCGGGGTCCACGACGGCGATGGCGTCGGGTGCGGCGTCGACGGCGGCCAGCAGCAACTCGAGCTGGGCCTGGGCTGCCAGCCGCTGCGTGATGTCGCGGTTGACGCTGACGATGATCCAGCGGTCGTCGACGCGGACGGCGCGGCGCGTGGCCTCGACCATGCGTTCGGAGCCGTCCGGCCGCCGCAGAGGCCGCGTCTCGATGTCGGGCTGGGGGCTTTGCGCAATGACCTTGGCGTACACCTCGCGCAGATGCCGGCGTGCTTCCTCGTCCTGGAACACCCCCGTGATGCCGCTGGCCAGCATCCGGGCACGCGGCAGCGCCGTGAGCTGGGCCGCAGCCTCGTTCACGTCGATGTAGTCGAGCGTGGCCGGATCAATGACCAGGATCGCATCGGGAGCGGCGTCGATGGCCGCCTTCAGCAGTTCCAGGCGAGCCTGGGCCGCCCGGCGTTCGGTGATGTCACGCATCACGCTGATCACAAGCCATTCGCCATCGACGCGGATGGCGCGGCGGATCGATTCGGCCCACACCACGCGTCCGTCGCTGCGCGGAATCTGCCGTTCTTCGGTCAGTGAGTCGGGGAACCGGCTGATCAGCTCGTCGTAGCGTGCGCGCAGGCCAGCCTCGTCGAACCTGTTGCCGAACGCCCCCCGGACCCCCAGGGCCCGCAGTTCGTCGCGGGATACGCCGTGCATCCGCGCGGCCGCCTCGTTGACATCGACATAGGCGAAGGTTCGGGGGTCGATGATGTAGATGCCGTCGCCCGACGCGTCGAAGGCAGCCGTGATGCGCTCCAGATGCCGTTGCTGGCGCTTGCGCGCGGTGATGTCGATGCGGGTGCTCAGGATCAGCCAGCGGCCACCCGAGTGCATGGCGCGGTGGCGGATCTCCAGCTGCACGGCCGTGCCGTCGGGGCGTGTGGCGCCCTCCTCGCGGACGATGGTTTCGGGGTGCCGCGCCACCACGTCGGCATAAAACGGCCGGATGTCTCCTATGTTTCCGAACCGGCGCGCCAGCCCGGCCGGGCCAAGCGCGGCGATGTCCTGCGCGGGAGTGCCCGTAAGCTTCTGGAATGCGTCGTTGAAGTACAGATAGGACAAAGCCTGCACGTCCACGATGCAGATGGCGTCCGTGGCCTGCTCGAAGGCGGCCTGGAACAGTTCGCGCTGCGCCTGGGTGGCCACATTTGCCGAGATGTCCCGCCAGGTGATGAAGATCAGCCACCGGCCGTCCACGTTCAGGGCCTGGCGGGTGGCGGCGACCGGAACGGTCCGTCCGTCGTCGCGGAGAAAGTCGTACTCATGCGTCAGCGCCTGGGGCGAGCGCTTGATGAGTTCCGCATACAGGGCGTGGAAATCCTCATTGCCACTGCCGTCGCGCCGGCGCAGGGTCGTGGGACCGCGTCGGCGCATCTCCTCCAGGGTCATGCCCATCAACGCGCAGGCGGCTGGATTGGCGTCCAGGAAGACCAGCGTCCGCGCGTCCACCACCATCGCGGCGTCGGGGCTGAGGAATAGCGCGGAGTTCACACGCGATGCCAGCCCGTCCGCCGCTGTCGTGGCGTGCCGAATCCGGACACAGAAGGCTTGCCTGCCGCCCGTCGTGGAGCGCGTTGCCGCAAGCTCCAGAGGCAGTGCGGTTGCCCCCAGCAGCTTCACGGGTGTGGGAGGGAGCTGGTCGGTACCTTTCCAGCCTGCGGCATCGGCCAACGGCTCAGGCTGCCAGACCGACGCCGCGGCCATGCCCTGCAGGCCGCCCATGGCGGCCTGCGCCGCCGGCGCAAGCAGGTCCTGTGCGGCAGGATTGGCATAGACGATGAGGCCGTCCATGACCAGCACGAGCGCGTCGGAAGAGAGTTCGGCAAGGTTCCGGAAATCCGTGGCGTCGTGCATGGCCTTTGTGCGGTCAGATCATGGACCCAGTATCGTGTATCACTAAAGCTCGCGCAATCGACCCGGCGGGCCTATACTGTTTCTCATGTCCGCAACAGGTTCCGGTCAGGCTCAGCGCCTGAAAGTCCTCGTGGTCGATGACCACCATCTCGTGCGCGAGGGGCTCAAACTTGCCCTGCGCCAGATTCAGGACGACGTGGAGGTGCTGGAGGCGGACACGTTGGGCAAGGCCATCGAGACCTATCGCGCTCATTCCGATTTCGATCTGGTCCTGCTGGACCTGTCCATGCCCGGCACGACAGGCGCGGCGTCCGCGCTGGACGGTTTCGAGCAGAGCTGCCCCGACGCCCGCATCGTGGTGGTGTCGGCTTCCTACGACATGCAGACCGTGCAGGGGGCTCTGCGCAAGGGCGCTTTGGGCTTCATCCCCAAGCTTGCCGGCAAGGACGCCCTGCTCAGCGCCCTGCGGTTCGTTCTGGACGGAGGCATCTATGTCCCACCCGAGGCCGTCGTAGGGGGGCCGCAGGACGCCCCGCCGCGATTCGGCATGGGTGGCGGCAGTCCCTCATCGCCCATGCCGGCGCTGTCCCGCCAGATCTGGCTGGACGATCCGGCCAGCAAGCACAAATAAGCGCTAACGCTGCGCCTGCCGGGCGCATCAGGCGAAGTGGTCGAACGACGCGTAGGCGGCGTCTACGATGTTGCCTTGCGCGTCCCGCAGGTGCAGGCCGGGCGCGGCGTCGATCACGCCGATGCGCGTGACGGCGGCGCCCGCCCCGGCGGCTGCATTCAGCACGGCGGCCCGCATCGCGGGCGGCGCGGTGAACGCGAGCTCGTAGTCGTCACCGCCCGCGAGGACGAATTCCAGCCGCCGTTCCCCCTGGTAAGGGGACGCCATGAGACCCAGCGCGGCTGGTATGTGGATGCATGCACCGACGCCGCTGGCGTGCAGCACGTGTCCCAGGTCGCCCAGCAGGCCGTCGCTCACATCGATGGCTGACGTGGCGATGCCGCGCAGCGCGATGCCCAGCGCCACGCGAGGCGTGGGCGTTTCCATGCGTGCCCGCGCGCTTTCGAAAGTGTCCGCGCCAACGGTCAGCCCGCCGCGAAAGACCTCCAGCGCGAGCCGTGCGTCGCCCAGTGTGCCGCTGACCCACAGGTCGTCGCCAGCCCGCGCGCCGCTGCGCAGCAGGGCCTGGCCCACCGGCACTTCGCCGAACACGGTGATGCAGATGTTCAGCGGGCCCTGGGTGGTGTCGCCGCCCACCAGCTCACAGCCGTGAGCGTCCGCCAGCGCCAGCAGGCCGCGCGAGAAAGGCGCAAGAAAGGACTCGTCGGCGCGCGGCAGCGCCAGGGCCAGCGTGAAGGCCAGCGGCTGCGCGCCGCAGGCCGCCAGATCGCTCAGGTTCACGGCCAGCGCCTTGTGGCCCAGGCGGGCCGGGTCCACGGTGGACAGGAAGTGGCGGCCTTCGACCAGCATGTCGCTGGACACGGCCAGGTGCATGCCCGGCGATGGCGCGAGCAGCGCGCAGTCGTCTCCGTTGCCCAGGGCGGCGCGGCGCGCCGGCCGCACGAAGAAGCGGCGGATCAGATCGAACTCACCCATGGGTCACCCCTGCTGGCGCGGAAGGCGCATCCGTTCTCAGTCTGTCGCCAGACCAGCGTAGCGCCCGCGACGCGATCGGTGGGCCTACCGTTTCCAGCACAGCCACCGCCGCCAGCACGATCGAGCTGACCACGGCGCCGTCGGCCGGAAACAGTGAAACCGTGGTGTTCACAAGGCCGATAGCCAGTCCAGCCATGGGAATGAGCAGCAGTCCGGTGGTGGCAGCCTGCTGCGTGGGTACGCCCGCCAGGCGCGCGGCCATTCCAACGCCCATCCATTTGGCCAGCGAACGGCCGATCACGAAGACGGCTGCGGCAGGCGCGTACTGAACCATCTCGGCAACATGCAGGTTGGCCCCCGCATAGACGAACAGCGCAATGAAAAACAGCTCGAACGCCGGCCCGAATTCGATATCGGCGACCAGCTCCTTTTGTTCCAGACTACGCACCACGATACCCAGCACCAGTGGTGCGAACAGCGGCGACAACTTCAACATCATGGCCAGGCCGAGTGTGAGCGCCACGGCTCCCACCACCAGTGCGAGCAGATACTGGGGCGCCGTCTTGGTACGTCGCGCCGCGTGATGCAGCAGCCAGCCCACGAAGGCGCCCAGCGCGGCCGATCCCAGCAACCTGTACAGCGGGGCCAGCAGCATCGTGGACAGTGGTGCATCGGCGCGGTTGTACATCAGCGGCAGCAGCGCGGCGAACGCTACAAAAGCCAGCACATTGTTCAGTGCGACCAGACTCTTGGCGCGTTCGGTGACCGGGCCATGCGCGCCCAGCTCATGCGATACGTGCAGCAATACGGCGGGCGACGATGACACGGCAATCGCGGCGATGACCGCCGCGGGCAGACCGCGCACGCCCACCAGGTCCAGCGTGAAATACACGATCACAAAGGTCAGCGAGCATTCGCTCAGCGAGACCACCAGCAGCCGGCGATCATGCGCCAGCTTTTTGATGTCCAGCGACAGGCCTAGCCGGTACAGGATGAGCCCCAGTGCGATGTCGATGACAACGCGGGCACCCGCCAAACCTTCATGGCTTACCAGGTGCAGCACATTGGGCCCTGCCACGAAGCCCACCAGCATGAAGCCAGTGATACTGGGCAGCCACGGCCAGCGATGCGCTACATAGCCGCCAAGCGCACCGCAAAACAGCAGAAACCCGAAGAAGAACAGCGCATTCGCCGCAATCGGCCAGGCGGGCAGGAAATCCATGGAAGGAACTGGCGGGCTATGGGGACCCGCCGATCATAGCCACCCCTATGCGCTTGACCAGCTTGCGGCCGAGTCAGAGCCCGCGAAATTTCTGAGCCGACTGGCGAACCACTTCTGCCAGTAGCCGCTCTTGCCCCTGGCGTTCGCGCAGCCAGCGCGCGTCGTTGTTACCCAGCTCCACGCTGCTGCGCAGCAGGTGTACGCCGGCGCTCGCGTTGAGCTTCTGGATCTGTGGGTGGATGCGCGCCATGGTGGCCAGGATGTGGTCGCGCAGCGCCATGTGCTCGCCGGTGGCCGGGTCCACGTACACGGCTTCGAGCCCGAAGCGGCAGGCCTGGAAACGGTTGTAGGTGTAGACGAGGTAGTCGTCCTCGGCCGGCATGAAGGGGTCTTCTTCCAGGAACCAGGCCGCCAGCGACTGCACGTAGGCGGCCAGCGCCGCGGCGCGGCCCACGGTCAGCGGCGTGTCGAACACGCGGATCTCGATCGTGCCGTACTCGGGCTTGGGACGGATGTCCCAGTAAAAGTCCTTCATGCTCTTGACCACGCCGGTGCGGGTCATCTTGTCGAAATAGTCGCTGAAACCGTCCCAAGTCAGCGTGAACGGCGCGCGGCCCGACAGCGGAAAGGCGAACACGGAGTTCAGCCGCGCGGAGTCGAACGCCGTGTCCTGCGCCTGCACGAAAGGGCTGGACGCGGACAGCGCGATGAAGTGCGGGATGTAGCGCGACATGCGGTGCAGCATGAGCAGCGCGCTGTCGGCGTCCGGGCAGCCCACGTGCACGTGCTGGCCGAAGATCGTGAACTGCTTGGACAGGTAGCCGTAAAGCTCGGACAGTTCGCGAAAGCGCGGCTTGTCATAAATGCGCTGGTCGTGCCACATCTGGAACGGGTGTGTCCCGCCGCCGGTGATGCCGATGTTGAGCTTGTCGGCGCTCTTGACCAGCGCGTCGCGGATCTGCGTGAGCTGGCCCAGCACCTCGCTGGACGAGCGGCACACGCCGGTGGAAATTTCGATCATGCTGGATGTCATCTCCGGCACCACGCTGCCGGGCAGCGGCACCTTGGCCATCAGGCGCAGCATGTCGTCGGAATAGGGCGCCAGGTCGTAGTCGTTGGTGTTGACGAGCTGCAGCTCCAGCTCCACGCCGAGCGACAGCGCATCGGATCGGCTGAACGGTTCAAGTGCCATGGGGAGCTCCCGATCGGTCGCGGTTGTCGGTTTGTGCCAGAGCGGCGGGCGCCAGCCAGGGCTTGATGCTCTCGCCCGCGCGGTAGATGGCCAGCGTCGCGATCACGGCGCCCAGCACTTCCATGAGCAGGATGGCCGGCAGCGCGATGCGGGCGATCATCGCGCCATTGGCCGGTGACGCCACCACGAACTGAGACACCAGCAACAGCGCGACGGACGACATGGGCGCCATGGCGCAACCCACCCACAGCGCCTGGCGCCAGCTTGCGCCGCTGCCGGGGTTGGCCAGCGCCACGCCCGTGATCTTGGCCAGGGCGCGCGCGCCGATCAGCGCCAACACCACGCCGGCCACGGGCTTGCTCCAATCAGCCTGCGCGGCCACGACCGACACGAGCACGAACATCAGCGTGGTGAGGATGGACGCGGCCGTGCCCAGCTGGCGCGGCCAGCTCCAGGGCCGGGGGTTCAGCTGCTTGAGCAGCATGCCACCCAGCAGCGCCGCCAGCGGCGCCGAGCCGCCGAAGTGCGCCGCCAGCGCCGTGCCGGCGGCTAGCAGGGCCAGCACCATCATCGACGTGTTCTCGCTGGTGGGACTCATGAACCGCAGCGCGGTGCGCAGCGCGAGCGCCAGCGCCGCGCCCACCACGATGGACAGGCCCAGCACCACGGCGACGGGGTAGAACGTGTCGGCCAGGTCCGTGTGCGGGCGGTTCAGCAGACCGGCCTTGGCACTGCCCCAGGTCAGTGCATACAGCGTGCCCAACGTGGCCAGCACGATGGCGCGTTCGGTGACCGGGCCCGAGGCGCGTGTGTCCATGACCACGCGCGTGAGCACTGCCGGAGACGCCACGATGGCTACGATGGCCAGCGCTTCGGCGACCGAAGGCCGCACGTCCAGCCAGACCAGCACCCAGTACACGGCCGCATAGGTGAGCACCGATTCGAGCACGCTTTGCGCCAGCACCATGGGGTTGTGGCGGAACCAGCGCAGCGGGATGCGCGCGCCCGCCTCGAACAGCACGACGGCCACGCCCAGCTCCAGCAGGAACAGGCCAATGCCCTGCAACGGCCAGGCGGCGCCGGAAAAACCGGCCAGGCCCGCGAACGCGCCCACGACCGAATAGCCCACGACCTTGGGCAGTCCGGTGTAGCGCTGGATGAGGTGCCCGATCGCGGCGGCGATGGCCAGCAGCAGCGACCATTGCACGGTGGGCAGGCCGGCCGATGGCTTGAGCCATTCGGCCCAGAAGGCCATCAGTTCATTCATTGTGGAGTCTCCCGCAGGTACTGTAGCCCCTTGTTACGACACCGCCTGTAGGACTTGGACGCAAACGCCTTTCAGGCGCGCGCGGCGTGCCAATCAGAGCGGCGCGAGGGGTGTCTTTTCGGCCTGCGGGTCGGTTGCGGCATCGGCCGCCAGCACGGCAATGAGCTTGCCCAGATCGTCGTCCAGGCGTGCCAGCGTTCCCGCATCCAGTTGCTGCAACGCGGCCGGCAGCACGCCGGTGAACGGCCCGGGCGCGCGCTGCAGCATCTGCAGGCCCGCCGGCAACAGCTGTAGCTGGACGGCGCGCCGGTCCTCGCCGCTGCGCGTGGTTTCCACCAGCCCGCGGTTGACCAGCAGGCGCACCAGATTGCTCGCGGTGGATTGGTGAATGTCCATGGCCACTGCCAGCGCCGACACACGGATGCCGGGATACTGCTGCACCACGCTCAGCGCCCACACCTGAGCGCCACCGATGCCGGCCTGCTTTTCCACCTGTTGGAAGTGGGTCTTGACCGCGTTGAACACGACACGAAACCGGCGCAGCACCTGTCTTTCCGCGTCGCCCGAACCCTGCAACGCGGGTTGGAGCGGCACGACGGACTGCGCGGCGGTGGATGGCATAGCCAATGATCATAGGCCGTCCCTGAGATGGCGGCTACGTGCCGCCGTGTGGAGCGTGCACGGCGCACAACAGTGCTGCTGCACCGCGCCATGTCACCCAAAAAGAGAGCCCCGGGCGGGGCTCGAAAGCTCGGATTCGCTGCCCTGACAAGCAGTTCGAGCCTGAAATGAGTACCTATTGTATTTGTATGAATGTATTGCGGCAAGCCGGCCGCCAATGCCGCACCCCGGCGCGGGGACAAGGCTCAGGCCTGTCGGGACGGCACAAAGAAGCTGCCCGGCCGGCGGCGCAGCCTGGCGCGGATGGCGCTGTAGATGCGCCTGCGGTCCACGCCGCTGACGTTGTGGGCGCGCAGCGCGAGCTGGAACGCGAAGTAAAAGCTCACGGTGAGATTGAGCACGCCGATCAGCGGAATGGCGGCCACGCACCACCAGAACTGCGGCAGATGCAGCACGTCCAGCCCGTAGCTGGCCGCGGCCGCCGCGAGCTGGCCGGTGGACAGGGTGACGTGGCGCGCCTGCAGCCCGATACCGATGAAGGCCAGCACGGGCGGCACCAGGCCCAGCATGAAGCCCAGCGAAATATTGGAGGCAAAGCCGGAAATGTGCTCGCGCATGAAGCGGGCCCAGCGGTCGGCCCGCTGCACGCCCAGGAACCGCGTGATGCGCGGGTTGTAGCGCATGGCCGAATCGAGCCGGTGCAGCACGAACCAGTTCTCCACCCAGCCCGCGATCAGGCTGGACGCGAACAGCAGCACGCCCGTGAACGCGGCGAACAGCAGGGTGCTGGGCGAAAGCAGACTCAGCGAATGGAACACATAGTCGGCCTCGGCGCGGCCGATCATGGGGTGGCCGCTCGCCAGGTAGATGGCGTAGCTGATCAGCAGCACGCAGGGCGTGACCATGCCAACGTTCCCCGCCACGGCCGCGACCTGCGAACGCACCAGGTGCGTGACCTCGTCCACGAACTCCTCCACGGCGTCGCGCCGGCCCAGGTCCTTGAGCTTGGCCGCCATGGCCGGCGCCGTCATGGCGGGCTGCTTGGTGGCCAGCGTCCAGTGCGCCAGCTGGATCAGCACGAAGCTGGCCGCGTACATGGCGCCCGCCCAGAAGCCGCCCCAGAACGCGGCCAGCCCCAGTGCCCCCAATGCGAACTTGGCGGACACCGTCAGCGACGTCACCGCGCCGCCGCCGGCAGCCTTGCCCAGCATGCTGCGGTACTCGGCGCGCGTGCGAGTGATGTAGTGCTCGCCGGTCTCCGCGCTGCGCTCGGCCAGCTTGGCCGCCAGCAGCGACGAATTGGACGCCAGCAACGCGCGCAGGCTGCGCCGCTCCTGGCTTGCCGCGGCCAGGTGCGACAGCAGCCGCGCCGTGGCGGTCAGCGGCGTGCCCGACAGCAGACAGTCCATGAGTTCACGCACGCGCAGCACGCGCGCGCGCAACTGGCGCAGCATGAACACCAGGCCCACCGAAATGCCGTGTTCTTCCAGGTGCGCATAGACGCTGTTGGCCGCCTGGCGGCAGGCGTCCAGGCGTTCGCGCAGGCGGTTGGCGGCCGCTTCCACGTCCTGCGGCTCGCGCGGCGTGGCGACGAACGCCGCATGCAGGGCCTGCACGTCGGCGGCCAGTTCATGGAACGGCTGGGTCTGGCGCGCGGGCGTGCCCATGCGCTGGCGCAGCTCGGCGGCGAAGCCCGTGGAGCGGATCTGGCTTGCGCAGTAGTTGATGGCTTCCAGCAGCTCGCGCTGCCACAGCGTCAGGCCCGCCACGCTGCTGGGCGCGCGCAGCAGCGCGCCCAGACGGCGCAGCGTCACGTCGTCCAGTGCCGCCAGCCACTGGGCGTCAAAGCTGTCGCCCAGCGCCAGGCTGAAGAGTTCGGACGCGTCGCTGGTTTCCGGCGTGGCGGGCAGCAGCTTGTGGCGCAGCCGCGCGGCCATCTCGCTCATGAACGCCGTGCGCGGCGCGAAACCGAAGTCCGCCAGCAACGTGGATGGGTCCACGGTGCCGGTCAGCGCCAGCCACCATTGCTGCAGCCGTTCCTGCGCATCGGGCTGCGCCTGCAGGGCGTCCAGAAACAGCGTGACGCGGCTGGCTGCGGCCTGGGGCGATACCCGGTCGCCCCGCACCCAGTCCAGCAGGGCGATCAGCCACAGATGACGCTGCGCGAGCGGTGCCTGCGGGTCCAGCGTGTCCAGCAGGTGCCTGAGCGCGCTGGCCGCGCCGGCGGTGCGGGCGCCGCTCAATGCAGCACCCGCGACGGGCCGCCCCCGGCGTCCAGCACAAAGGCCGGGATCGCGACCTCGAAACGTTCGCCGTCCTCGGCCACGCAGAAGTACGTGCCGTGCATGGTGCCGGTGGCGGTGCGCAACCGGCAGCCGCTGGTGTACTGGAACGACTCGCCGGGGTTGAGCAGCGGCTGCTGTCCCACGACGCCCAGGCCCTTGACCTCTTCAGTCTGGCCTTGGGCATTGCCGATGATCCAGTGGCGCGAGATCAGCT
Source organism: Ramlibacter sp. (assembly GCA_041905405.1). Taxonomy (GTDB): domain Bacteria; phylum Pseudomonadota; class Gammaproteobacteria; order Burkholderiales; family Burkholderiaceae_C; genus RAM1. The sequence continues at coordinate 53,036 of JAYRLC010000023.1, forward strand.
GTGCGGGAACGTCACCCGTGTTGGTGACGGTGATCGTGTACGCGAAGCTGAACAGATGCTGCTCGGGCGATGACTGGTCCGGCAGGTACTGGGGTTCGACGTCGATCCTGAACTGGTAGTGGGGCATGGCGCTGCAATGGTAGCAAGCCGGGGGCGCGGCGCGGTGCTGCGACAATCCCGTCATGAGCAAGCCCGCCCCCAACTTCCGCATTGCGCCTTCCATCCTGTCCGCCGACTTTGCCCGGCTGGGCGACGAACTGAAGAACGTCATCGCCGCCGGCGCTGACTGGATCCACTTCGACGTGATGGACAACCATTACGTGCCCAACCTCACGTTCGGGCCCATGATCTGCCAGGCGCTGAAACCGCACGCGAAGACCGCGCAGGGCACCCCCGTGCCCGTGGACGTGCACCTGATGATCGAGCCGGTCGATGCGCTGGCCGCCGCGTTCGCCGACGCCGGCGCCGACTACATCAGCTTCCATCCGGATGCGTCCGCCCACGTTCACCGCAGCGTACAGGCCATCAAGTCCAAGGGCTGCAAGGCGGGGCTGGTGTTCAACCCCGCGGCGCCGCTGGATGTGCTGGACTGGGTGATCGACGACCTGGACCTGATCCTCATCATGAGCGTGAACCCCGGCTTCGGCGGCCAGAGCTTCATCGACTCGGCGCTGCGCAAGATCGAGGCCGTGCGCAAGCGCATCGACGCGTCGGGCAAAGACATCCGCCTGGAAGTGGACGGCGGCATCAAGACCGACAACATCCGCAGCGTGGCCGACGCCGGTGCGGACACCTTCGTGGCGGGCAGCGCGATCTTCGGCAAGCCGGATTACAAGGCCGTGGTGGATGCGATGCGCAAGGCGCTGGCCTGAATGCCAGCTGGATCGATCAGCGGGCCGGGCCCGACTTGACCTTCTGGTAAGTCCGGTCCATCACGGGGCCCTTGTCGGTATCCGTCATTCCGCGTTTCAAGTCCTCATGGGCCTGCGCACCCATCTTCTTGCCGCTGGCTTCGCCGCCCGCCTGGCTGTCGGCCGACAGGTCGCGCTCGTGCGGCAGGCGCGGCACTTCGTGCGGTGTGGTCGTCTCGCCCTGTGACGGCGTGGTGCGGCCCGGTTTGCGATTGGGGTTGCGGCGGCTGGTCATACGGTTGTGCATGGTGATCCTCTCGCTGGACATTCGTGGTCACTTTGCCACTGTGGTACTTGCGGGCCTGTAGGAAAGGGGCGCAAATCGCGCACCAATAGCGGTCACAATCACCGCGAAGAACCTGTTGTTACGTAACATGCTCCCCGACTTCAAAACCCTTGACGCCGCCATCGTCGACCTGGACGGCACCATGGTCGACACCATCGGCGATTTCCACGCCGCGTTGAACCTCATGCTGGCCGACCTGTCGCTGCCGGCCGTTGGCAAAGAGCCCATCGGCCTGATGGTTGGCAAGGGTTCCGAACACCTGATCCGCTCCGTGCTGGTCCATGTCGGCGCCGATGCCGCGCACTACGACGCGGCCTGGGACCGCTACCAGCGCCATTACATCGGCATCAACGGCCAGCACTCCGACGTGTACGCAGGCGTGGCCGACGGACTGGCCGCATTGCGTCGCAAGGGCTTGCGGCTGGCCTGCCTGACCAATAAGCCCACGGCATTCGCGCGTCCCCTGCTGCAGGCCAAGGGGCTGGACGGTTATTTCGAGGTGGTATTCGGCGGCGATGCGTTCGAGCGCAAAAAGCCCGACCCGTTGCCGCTGCGCAAGACCTGCGAGGCGCTGGGTACTTCACCCGCGCGCACGCTGATGATTGGTGACTCCAGCAACGACGCGCAGGCCGCGCGCGCCGCCGGTTGCCCCGTGGTGCTGGTCACCTACGGCTACAACCACGGCGAACCCGTGCGCGCCGTGGACGCGGACGGGTTCGTGGATTCGCTGGCCGAACTCGGCTGAACCCGATCAGCTCGCGGCCTTGCCCAGCAAGGCCTCTTTCAGCTTGTAGTCCGCGGGGTTCGGGCCCAGCCAGATGCGCAGCAGCGCGTTGAAAAACTCGGGTTCCTTGAACGGCTCGCCCTGGGCCACCCCCTTGACCGTGATCACCGTGCCGGTGCCGGGAATCCAGTCGATGGTGAACACCTCGCCGGGATTGAGCTTCTTGTGGTCGGTAAAGATCTGGCTCATGCGCATCACGCCGGGGATCAGCTTGGAAAACGCGGCCTTGTCCATGTTGTCTTCCATCCCGCGCGAGAACAGCTTGCCCAGCTCGGATGAGTCGATCTCGCGCAGCATGGTGATGCTCATGCGCTTGGGGCCCTGCACAGCCAGCACTTCGTCGGGCGTGCCGGCTTTCCTGGGCAGGTACAGGCCGGCCGTGTACACCTTGAACACGGCCTTGTAGCGGATGCCGGCGCCGTTGAGCTGCAGCCTGGTGCCGCGCGCATCGAGGGTGTCGTCGTATTTGACGCCCGAGACGGTAACCTGTGCCATCGCACCGGCGGCTGCCAGGCACAACACGGCGCCTGCGGCGAGCTGCTTAAGACCCTTCATGCTTGTCTCCTAAAAAAGTACGATCGTTCTTTTTCTATTCTCAACCGGCGCCTTGCGGTTGGCAACAGGGTTTTCGAGCGCCTGGCCCCAAGTTTCGGTGCCGCGCATGAAGCCTTTGCTACACTGGCAGGCACATGTTCATTCACCGCACCACCATCACAGGTTTGAGCGACCGGGGAGCCTGGCCCTGGCGTAAGCCTCCGTTCGTGCGCAACTGACTGCACGGGGCAGCCCGTGCCCCCGCGCCTCCCCCTGAGGCACCTGGTTTGAATGAACGCGGCCCGAAACTCAAGCGTGCGGCCGCCGAGCACTGAAAGGCTCATACCTTGATCACCGAACTCGAATTCAAAAGCCTGGCGCAAGCTGGCTACAACCGCATTCCGCTCATCGCGGAAGCTTTTGCGGACCTGGAAACCCCCCTGTCCCTGTACCTCAAGCTCGCGCATTCACGTGACGGCGGCAAACACAGCTTCCTGCTCGAATCCGTCGTGGGCGGTGAGCGCTTCGGCCGTTACAGCTTCATCGGCCTGCCCGCGCGCACGCTGGTGCGCGCCAGCGGCTTTGGCGCCGACGCCGTGACCGAGGTTGTGCGCGATGGCAAGGTCATCGAGACCGCCAGCGGCAACCCGCTGGATTTTGTGGACAGCTACCAGAAGCGCTTCAAGGTCGCGTTGCGTCCCGGCCTGCCGCGCTTTTGCGGCGGCCTGGCGGGTTACTTCGGCTACGACACCGTGCGCCACATCGAGAAAAAGCTCGAGAAGTCCTGCCCGCCCGACACACTGGGTTGCCCCGACATCCTGCTGCTGCAGTGCGAGGAGCTGGCCGTCATCGACAACCTGTCGGGCAAGCTGTACCTGATCGTCTACGCCGACCCGGGCCAACCCGAGGCGTTCTCCAACGCCAAGAAGCGCCTGCGCGAGTTGCGCGAACAGCTGAAGTACTCGGTCAGCGCGCCGGTCATCAGGCAGAGCCAGACCTTTCCGGCCGAGCGCGACTTTGCCAAGGCTGATTACATCGCTGCGGTGGAGCGCGCCAAAGAGCTTATTGCTGCCGGCGACTTCATGCAGGTCCAGGTGGGCCAGCGCATCAAGAAGCGCTACACCGAAAGCCCGCTGTCGCTGTACCGCGCGCTGCGCTCGCTCAACCCGTCGCCGTACATGTACTACTACCACTTCGGCGACTTCCATGTGGTGGGTGCGTCGCCCGAAATCCTGGTGCGCCAGGAGCAGGTCGAGCATGACGGAAAACCCGCGCAGAAGATCACCATCCGCCCGCTGGCCGGCACGCGCCCGCGCGCCGCGTCGCCCGAGCAGGACAAGGCAGTGGAGCAGGAACTGGTCACCGACCCCAAGGAGCGTGCCGAGCACGTGATGCTGATCGACCTGGCGCGCAACGACATCGGCCGCATCGCCAAAACCGGCACCGTGAAAGTGACCGAGGCCTTCGCGGTGGAGCGCTACAGCCACGTGATGCACATCGTGAGCAACGTCGAAGGCATCCTGAATGACGGCATGACCAACATGGACGTGCTGCGCGCCACCTTCCCGGCCGGCACGCTGACCGGCGCGCCCAAGGTCCATGCGATGGAGCTGATCGACCAGCTGGAGCCCACCAAGCGCGGCCTGTATGGCGGCGCCTGCGGCTACCTGAGTTACGCGGGCGACATGGACGTGGCCATCGCGATCCGCACGGGTCTCATCAAGGACCAGACGCTGTACGTGCAGGCGGCTGCCGGCGTGGTGGCCGATTCGGTCCCCGAGCTCGAATGGAAAGAAACCGAAGCCAAGGCGCGCGCGCTGCTGCGGGCGAGCGAGCTGGTCGAGGAGGGAATGGAATGAACCACTCGTCCACAGGGATCGGACACCCGTACGCAGAGGACGCAGAGATTGCGCAGAGGACGCAGAAGGAACAGCCGGAAGAAAATGATCGAACTCACGCAATCATCGGCGCGGCTGTGGAAGTTCAGCGCGTTCTGGGTGTAGGGCTTCTGGAGAGCGCGTATTCAGGTGCTTTGGCGGTGGAGCTTGCCCAGCGAGGTTTGCGGTTCGAGCGGGAAGTGGCGGTCCCGGCGCACTACAAAGGTCAGAACGTCGGGCTGGGTTACCGCGCGGATTTCATCGTTGACGACGCCATCATTGTCGAGTTGAAGGCCCTGGACGGCGTCACGGACGCTCATCGCGCCCAGCTGCTTTCGTACCTGCGGCTGTCCAATCTGAAGCTCGGCCTGCTCATCAACTTCCACGCCTTCCCGGTGGTCAAGGGCATCCACAGACTGGTTAACAAACTATGAATTCCTTTCTGTATTCCTTCTGCGTCCTCTGCGCAACTTCTGCGCCCTCTGCGTACGGATGTCCGCTTTCGGAGGCCTCATGAAAATTCTGATGATCGATAACTACGACAGCTTCACCTACAACATCGTCCAGTACTTCGGCGAACTGGGTGCGCAGGTCGAGGTGTTCCGCAACGACGAGATCACGGTGGAAGGCGTCGCGGGCCGCAACCCGGACCTGCTGGTCGTGTCGCCGGGGCCGTGTTCGCCGGCCGAGGCGGGCATCTCGGTCCCGGCCATCAAGTACTTTGCCGGCAAGCTGCCCATCCTGGGCGTGTGCCTGGGCCACCAGAGCATCGGCGCGGCATTTGGCGGAAAAATCGTGCGGGCGCAGCAGCTCATGCACGGCAAGACCAGCGTGATCACCACGACGCAGCAAGGCGTGTTTGCCGGGTTGCCCGCGCAGTTCACGGTCAACCGCTACCACTCGCTTGCGATTGAGCGCGACTCGTGCCCCGCTGAACTGGAAGTCACTGCGCGAACCGACGATGGCGAGATCATGGGCGTGCGCCACAAGAGCCTTCCCATCCAGGGCGTGCAGTTCCACCCCGAATCCATCCTGACCGAGCATGGTCATGCGATGTTGCGCAACTTCATGGATCAGGCCGCATGACGCCTGTCGACTTGCGCAGCGACACCGTGACCCAGCCAACGGCCGCCATGCGTGCCGCCATGGCTGCGGCCCCGTTGGGCGACGACGTATTCGCCGACGACCCCAGCGTCAACGCCCTGCAGGACAAGATCGCCGGCATGCTCGGCTTCGAGGCGGCGCTGTTCGTGCCCACCGGCACGCAGGGCAACCTGTGCGCCATCCTGTCGCATTGCCAGCGCGGCGACGAATACATCGTGGGCCAGTTCCAGCACTGCTACCGCTGGGAGGGCGGCGGCGCCGCCGTGTTCGGCAGCGTGCAGCCCCAGCCGCTGAACCACGCGGGCGACGGCAGCCTGCCGCTGGCCGACATCGAGGCCGCGATCAAGCCCGATGACGCCCACTTCGCGCGCACCCGGCTGCTGGCGCTGGAGAACACGCTGGGCGGCAAGCTGCTGCCTTTCAGCTATGTGCAGCAGGCGACGGCCCTGGCCAGCAGCAAGGGCCTGTCGCGCCACCTGGACGGCGCGCGCCTGTTCAACGCCGCCGTGGCACAGGCCGCGCAGACGGGCGGCGATGCGCGGGCTGAAGCCCTGCGCATTGCGCAGTGCTTTGACAGCGTGTCGGTGTGCTTCAGCAAGGGGCTTGGCGCGCCGGTGGGGTCCGCCCTGTGCGGCAGCCGCGAATTCATCGCGCGCGCCCATCGCGTCCGCAAGATGGCGGGCGGCGGCATGCGTCAGGCCGGGATGCTGGCCGCTGCCGCGTCCCATGCGCTGGACCATCACATCGACCGCCTCGCAGACGACCATGCGCTCGCGCGGCGGCTGGCCGACGGCCTGGCGGGCCTTGACGGCGTGCAGGTCGAGGCGCCGCACACCAACATCGTGTTCGTGGACCTGACCGGCGCCGCGCGTGAAAAATCCGCGGGCCTGCTGCCGCACCTGGCCGCGCTGGGCATCCAGGCCACGGGGCTGTACCGCCTGCGGCTCGTGACGCACCTCAACGTGGATGCGGCCGGCGTGGACCGCGCCGTCGCGGCCATCCGCGCGTATTGCGGAGCCTGACCATGCCGATCGACCAGTTGCTTCTTTTCATAGCGGCCGGGCTGCTGCTGAACCTCACCCCCGGACCCGACGTGCTGTACATCGTGACCCACGCGCTCCGCCAGGGAGCGCGTGCCGGGTCCGTGGCCGCCCTGGGCATCACGGCGGGCTGCTTCGTGCATATCTTCGCGGCAGCCGTGGGCGTCAGCGCGCTGATGGCGGCGTCAGCCACGGCGTTCACCGTGCTCAAGTGGATGGGCGCGGCCTACCTCGTCTACGTGGGCTTGCGCATGCTGCTCGCGCGCGCGCCTTCCGGCATGGTGCTGGACGGGGCATCCGCGGCGGCGGCCGTACCCCTGAAGACCATCTTCCTGCGTGGCTTCTGGACCAATGCGCTGAACCCCAAGGTGGCGCTGTTCTTCCTGGCATTTGTGCCGCAGTTCATCGGCCCGGCGGTCGAGCACAAGGCGCTGGCCTTCCTGCTGCTGGGGCTACTGTTCAACTTCAACGGCCTGTGGGTCAACATCGGCTGGGCGCTGGCGGCGGCCTGGCTGGCGTCGCGCGTGAGTGCGGTCCAGAAAACCATGCACTGGCTGGACCGCATTGCCGGCGCCATGTTCGTGGGCTTCGGCCTCAAGCTCGCCTTCACAGACAATCCTTCGCAATAAATGGAGACGGCCATGCCCATCACCCCTCAGGAAGCGCTGCAGCGCACCATCGAGCACCGCGAAATCTTCCACGACGAAATGCTCAGGGTCGTGCGCCTGATCATGAGCGGCGAGCTGTCACCCGTCATGATGGCCGCGCTCATCACCGGCCTGCGCGTCAAGAAGGAAACCATTGGCGAAATCACCGCCGCTGCACAGGTCATGCGCGAGTTCTCCACCAAGGTGAACGTGGCCGACAAAACCCACCTGGTCGACATCGTGGGCACGGGCGGCGACGGCTCGCACACGTTCAACATTTCGACCTGCTCGATGTTCGTGGCCGCCGCGGCCGGCGCCAAGGTCAGCAAGCACGGCGGGCGCAGCGTGTCCAGCAAGAGCGGCAGCGCCGATGTGCTGGAGTCGCTGGGCGTCAACATCAACCTGCCGCCCGACGCGATTGCCAAATGCATCGCCGAAACCGGCATCGGCTTCATGTTTGCGCCCAACCACCACAGTGCCATGAAGCACGTGGCGCCCGTGCGCAAGGAGCTGGGCGTGCGCACCATCTTCAACATCCTGGGCCCGTTGACCAACCCGGCCGGCGCGCCCAACATCCTCATGGGTGTTTTCCACCCGGACCTGGTGGGTATCCAGGTGCGCGCGCTGCAGCGCCTGGGCACCGAGCATGCGGTGGTGGTCTACGGCCGTGACGGCATGGACGAAGTCAGCCTGGGCGCTGCCACCATGGTCGGTGAGCTGAAGAGCGGCGAGATCACCGAGTACGAAATCCACCCCGAAGACTTCGGCCTGCCCATGGCCAGCAACCGTGCGCTCAAGGTGGACACGCCCGAGCAGTCCCGCAACATGCTGGTGGCGGTGCTGGACAACCAGCCCGGCGCGGCGCGCGACATCGTCGTGCTGAACGCCGGTGTGGCGCTGTACGCGGCCAATGTGGCCGGCTCCATGAAAGAAGGCGTCGAGCAGGCGCGCGCCGCGCTCGAATCGGGCGCGGCCAAGACGCGGCTGGCGCAGTTCGTGGCGGCTACGACATCCCTGGCGGGCTGACCATGGCTGACATCCTGGACAAGATCGTTGCGGTCAAGCGGCAGGAGGTAGCGGCCGCCGTCAAAAGAAAGTCGCTGGCCGCCATGCGCGCTGATGCGCAGAGCCGCGTGCTCACGCGCGACTTTGCCGGTGCCCTGCGCGCCAAGATCGCTGCCGGCCATGCCGCCGTGATTGCTGAAGTCAAAAAGGCCAGCCCCAGCAAGGGCGTGCTACGCGCCGACTTCATTCCCGCCGACATTGCGCAGAGCTATGCCGAAGGCGACGGCAAGACCAGCGCCGCCTGCCTGTCGGTGCTGACCGACCAGCAGTTCTTCCAGGGCAGCGTCGACTACCTCAAGCAGGCGCGCGCGTCCTGCGACCTGCCTGTGCTGCGCAAGGACTTCATGATCGACCCGTACCAGGTGTACGAGTCGCGCGTGATGGGCGCCGACTGCATCCTGCTGATTGCTGCCTGCCTGGATGACGCGCAGATGGCGGAGCTGGAGGCCATCGCTCGCAGCCTGGACATGGCCGTGCTGGTCGAGGTGCACGACCGCGCCGAACTGGACCGGGCGCTGAAGCTTAAAACGCCGCTGGTGGGCATCAACAACCGGAACCTGCGTACCTTCGACGTCACGCTGGACACCACGCTGGGCATGCTGGCCGACGTGCCCCAGGACCGCCTGCTGGTGACCGAATCCGGCATCCTCGCGCCGGCTGACGTCAAGAAAATGCGCGATGCCGGCGTGCACGCCTTCCTGGTCGGCGAGGCGTTCATGCGCGCCGACGACCCAGGCCTGGCGCTGGCAACGCTGTTCGGCGCGCAGGCGGTTTGAATGGCGCAGGGCAGTCTGGACCTGGGGGGCGAGTTGCCCGAGGCTGCGTCCTTGCAGCGGTGGGCGCCTGACCAATGGCAAGTTGCGAACGGCTGGCAGCCGGTTGTCGACGAATTCCTGGCCAGCGCTGCGGGCCGCAATCTCGCCGCATTCGTGCAGGACCGCGTGGCGACGGGCGCCATCGTGTATCCGCCGCAACCTCTGAGGGCGTTGCAACTCACACCGCTGGACGCGGTGAAGGTCGTGATCCTGGGGCAGGACCCTTACCACGGCCCAGGCCAGGCCGAGGGACTGGCGTTCTCGGTGGCTCCGGGCGTGCGGCTGCCGCCGTCGCTGCGCAACATCTTCAAGGAGCGTCAGCGCAGCCTGGGCGTTCCTGTTCCGGCGTCGGGCTCGCTGACGCCATGGGCGCGGCAAGGCGTCCTGTTGCTCAACACCAGTCTTACGGTCGAACAGGGCCTGCCGGCCAGCCACGCCGGGCAGGGCTGGGAACAGCTGACCGATGCTTTGCTGGCTTGTGTGGCCGCCAGTGCGTCACCCTGCGTCTACATGCTGTGGGGCGCCCATGCGCAGGCCAAATCGGCATTGATCTCCGCCACGGCGGCGCAGCATGGGCGCGACGCACTCATCCTGGCGGCCAACCATCCCTCACCGCTGTCGGCCAGCCGCCCTCCGGTGCCCTTCATCGGCTGCGGCCATTTCGCTACGGCCCAGGCCTGGCTGGCCGAGCGCGGGGTCAGCGTTTCCTTCGGCTGAACAGCGCGCTGATCAGCGAGCCCAGGCCACGGCGCGGCACCGGCGTGGCGCTGTTGGCGCGCCGCACGCTGTCCACGCGCGTGTCATCCAGGTAGTCGCGCCGGATGTCGATGGTGCTGCGCCGGCCCAGGTCGTCCAGATGGCGCCGGATCCACTGTTGCCCCGACTGCTGCCCCAGTTCGAACAAGGCCCGGATGACGCCCGGGTCTGCCGTGCTGCGGGTGGATGCCGGATAGTCCCGAAGGGCCTCGCCTCCGTCGATGCGGTGCAGCATGACGGTGCGGCAACGGTTGCCTTGCAGAACACCCTCGGCCAACAGGCGGTTGATGAAATCGATCTCACGCATCTGGGCCATGAGGCTCGCGTTGAAGGTCAGTTCATTCACGCGGTCCAGAATGTCGGCCGACGTCTGGGGCGTCCCGTCGCGAAGGACGGGGTTGATCTGCACCAGCACGATGTCCGCGCTGTGGCAGTGGTCGACCAGCGGCATGAGCGGCGGGTTGGCGGAATAGCCGCCATCCCAATAGGGTTTGCCGTCGATCTCCACGGCCTGGAACAGCAACGGCAGGCAAGCAGACGCCATCACGGCCTGGGCAGACAGCCGGGGTCCGGAAAACAGCACGGCCTTGCCGCTGTCGACTTGCGTGGCAGATATGAAGACCCGCGGCGACGACAGGGTGCCTATGGCCTTGAAGTCGATCTCGCGGGCCAGCAAATCACGAAGCGGGTTGATGTCCAGCGGATTGGCCTGGTACGGGGACAACCAGTTCCGCATCGCCGCAGGCCAAAAGTTTGTAGGCGCAAACTCCTTTGGAAAGCTTCCCCAAATAAGGTTGACGAGGTTTTGCGATGCGGCGCCTGCCTGTCCCAGCGCCATCACTTCTTCCCACACGCGGGTCAAGGTGTCTCTCGCCGAGCGCCTGGGATCCGCGCCGGTGGCCAGGCCCCGTGCATGGCCGCTGGCCAGTGCCACCGCGTTGACGGCCCCGGCGCTGGCGCCACTGAGGCCTTCGATCGCAATACGAGGCTCCGCGAGCAGCGAATCCAGGACGCCCCACGTGAACGCGCCATGGGAGCCTCCGCCCTGCAGTGCGAGGTTGATCGTGCGGGGGAGTGGGGCGGGGTCGCTCATGCGGGGATTCTGGCAGTTCGGGCTGCCTTGGGTGTGACCCGGACATAAAACCGTGCTATATTTCGAGGTTCG
>JAYRLC010000024.1:0-63029 GCA_041905405.1 Ramlibacter sp.
AGCCTGGCGTCCGCCATGGCGTCGCGCATCTGCGCGCGCGGCAGGTTGGCGCCCAGCACGGGCACGCCTGCGCGCACGCCGGCCATGGCGACCGGCCCGTAGGCGCGCCAGGGCCAGGCGGCGTCGTTCCAGCGCAGCGCGGCCTGCACGGTGGCTTCGTCGGCGGTGCGGGGCAGCAGCGCCGTGGACGTGCCGGCTTCGGCCATCTCCAGCGCCACGGCGGCAAGCAGCCCGCGCGCGGCCAGTGTGCTGATGACTTCACGTTCGATCCGCTGGTGGTCCGCCGCGTCGTGCTGCTCGCCCACCAGCAGGATGCCGGCGGGCAGCAGGGCCGCCAGCGGCGCCTGCACACTTTGGTGTTCGCGTGGCGTCCCCACGAGGGCGCAGCCGGTCAAAAACAGCAGGATGATGACGGCAAATCGGCGCGGCATGCGGGGATACTACGGGACTTCCGATGTCCCCTGCCTTTGCGGTTTCCCTCCCCGTGCGCATTGTCTTGACCCTGCTGCTGGCAGGGGCCGGCGCGTGGCTTTGCGTGACGCTGCGCACGCCCATTCCCTGGATGATCGGGCCGCTGCTGGCCACCGGCATTGCGTCCATCCTGGGCGCGCCCACCGCCAGCTGGGCACCGGCGCGCAACGCGGGGCAGTGGACCATCGGTGCGGCGCTGGGCCTGTACTTCACGCCGTATGTCACCGCGCTGATCGGCAGCCTGTGGTGGGCCATCGTGCTGGGCATTGCGTGGGCGCTGGCGCTGGGCTGGGCGTTCGGCCTGTGGCTGCACCGCGGCCATGCGGCGCGCTTTGGCGGCACGGCACGCCAGCAGCGCGCCACCAGCTACTTTGCCGGCGCCATCGGCGGCGCGTCGGAAATGACGTTGCTGGCCGAGCGCGAAGGCGCCCGCACCGACCTGGTGGCCGCGGCCCACAGCCTGCGCCTGCTGGTGGTGGTGTTGCTGGTGCCGTTCGCCTTCACGTTCAGCGGGTTGCACGGTATCGACCTGACCCCGCCGGGGCCGCGCGAAGCCCACTGGCCCGGCTTTGCGTTGCTGGCCCTGGCCACGGGGGCGGGCGCGCTCGTCATGCAGTGGCTGGGCCGCGCGAACCCCTGGTTCATGGGCGCGCTGCTGGTGTCCATGGGGATCACCATGGCCGGCATCCATCTGTCGGCCCTGCCGCAGTGGATGACCAATGGCGCGCAGTTGGTCATCGGCGTGAGCCTGGGTGTGCGGTTCACCGCGGAATTCCTGCATACCGCACCGCGCTGGCTGGCGGGCGTGACCCTGGGAACGGTGGTGATGGTGGCCCTGTGCGCGGCATTTGCCTGGGTGCTGGCGCTGGGGACGGGGCTGCATCCCGCCACGATGATCCTGGGCACGTCGCCCGGCGGCATCGCCGAGATGGCCATCACGGCCAAGGTATTGCAGCTGGGGGTGCCGGTGGTGACGGCGTTTCAGGTCTGCCGCCTGGTGGCGGTGCTGGTGCTGGTGGAGCCGATTTTCCTGCGGCTGTATGGACGCGGTCCCTAGCGGGCATGCCGGGGGGCATCCAGGGAAGTACGCCGCGCCTCAGTGCATGACCAGGGGGTTCTGGGCGAGCACGGAATAGCCGTCCAGCGTGGACTCCACTTCTTCCTGCGTGGGCGTGTTGAGTTGCCAGGCGTTGATCTGCCGCTGGAACAGGTCGGCCCAGCTGCCGTCCAGGTAGACCTCCTTGTTGGAGCGTTTGTCCACGATTTCGAAGCCATGGCGTGCCGCCCCCGGCGTGGCGCCCGCGGCGGTGTCCTCGGGCAGCATGTGCACCACCACAAAGGATTCGGAGTCGTAAAGCATCTGCATGGCGTTTCCCTTCGCAGCATCGCTGCCACGAAAGTTACGTAGCAACGTTTGCGCCAGTTTCAAGGCCTGCGGTACGGTGGGGGCCGGGTGGCAGGGCTGACTTCAGGATAGGGGGGGCGGGGATCAGCCCCTGTCAGAACTTTCCCACTGCTGGTCCACGATATCTCCGTCGTGCTGCGTCAGACGCACGCGCACGGGCAGGTACTCCTGCTGCACGCCCAGCCACAGTTCGACTTTTACATCGAACTCGCGGCGCGGCAGCCGTTGCAGTTTGAGCGCGGGCTGGCGGCCGCCGGGAAGATCCAGGGTTTCGACGCCCACCACCTCGAAAGTCCACACGTCGGCTTCGCGTGCGCCCGCCGTCTGCACCCGGATGGCACTGCCAGGCGGGTACCGCGACGGATCGCCCGCGACCAGCGCACCCAGTTGCAACAGCACGCTGAGCCGGTCCTGCGCGCCGGCCAGCAGTTCGGCCGACGGCGTGTTGCCACTGAAGCTGATGCGTCCGGCTTCGCGCTCGAAGTGCGCGGCCTGTTCGCCACGCGCGCGCTCGGAAAAACGCTGGGGCGCCAGGCCGTCCGCTGTGACGGTGCCGGTGCTTGCCTGCTGGCGCTGCTGGTTCAGCATCGCAATCTCCAGCCGGGCGTCGTACTGCTCACCGTTCTGGCGCCAGGTCAACGCGGCGCTTCCGGTCAGCGGCAGGCGCTTGTATTCCGCAAAAACCTTGTAACGCAGCCTGACGGACGTGGGGATGGCCAGCGCGTTTGGCACGCGCGCCTGCACGGCATCCACAGTGCCTTCCGGTTGCTGCTGCTCCGGTGCGGCCGCCTGGGACGGCACGGGGGGGGCCGCCGGCGCGGGTTCCGGGGCCGGGCGCGGCAGCTCTGCAGGGCTTGGCGCCTGGGTCGCAGCGCGTGGGGCGGGGGCGGCCGCGACCTCGGGCGGGCGCGGCGGGGCCGCGGGGGGCGACGGTCGTGCCGGGGGCAACGTCACGGTCCGGGTCAGCATGGGAGCAGCTTGCGCCCACGGCGATGCGAGGGTCAGCGGCCCCGGGCGTGCCTGCAGCAGCAGCAGGTGCACCCCCAGCACCACGGCGGTCAGCACGCTCACGATGCGTAGCGGCACGGCCGGGTCGGCGCGGGGCTTCATGGCCGGCTCATCCCCTGTAGCCCAGATCGGCCGACAGCCGGGCCGCCGCGGCGGCCAGCGGGCGGTGCACGGCGCCGTCCCACGCGCCATCAAACGTGGCGACCGAGCCCAGCGTCACGATGCCCAGCGCGATGTGACCGTCCGAGTCGAACACCGGCGCGCAAAAGCCCACGATGCCCGGCAGCAGCGTGTCCACCACGCGCGCGGCGCTGCGTTCGCGCACGTCGTCCAGCATGGACTTCACTTCGGCCATGCTGGCGGGCACGTCGGTGCGGCCGGATTTCTGCGCGCGGGCCATTTCCTCGCGCAGCATGGGCGCGATCGCCTCGCGCGACACATACGCCGCAAAGCAGCGGCCCGTGGCCGACGTCAGGAGCGGCATCACGTCGCCCAGGCGCAGGTTGACGGTCACGGCGGTGGGGGACTCTTCCCAGTGCACGACGGTGGGGCCATGGTTGCCCCAGACGGCCAACGCGATCGTGTGGCCGATCTCCTCCATGAGCGGCGCCACGCGTTCGCGCGCGAGCTTGACCGCGTCCAGCCGCGACAGCGACGCCAGGCCGAGCTTGAGCGCCGCGGGCCCCAGGTCGTAGCGGGTGCTGGCACTGTCCTGCACCACCAGCCCCAGCCGCTGGAAACTCACCAGATAGCGGTGCGCCTTGGCCGCGCTCATACCGGCGGCGGCGGCCAGGTCGCGCAGCATCAGCGGCCCCGCAGCCTGGCCCAGCACGTCCAGCAGCGCAAAACCGACTTCCACCGACTGGATACCCGCGCGTTCTTTCATGGTGTTTCCGGCTTCCTGTACAATTTCGATTAGGTAAACTCGTTTAACAATGCGTAATGTCGATCTGACTTTACCGCATGCAACCCCCGGGGACAAACACCATGAAGCTTGCTACGTACAAGGACGGTTCGCGTGACGGCCAGCTGGTCGTCGTCTCCCGCGACCTGAGCACGGCCCATTATGCGACCGGCATTGCGCAGACCCTGCAGCAGGCGCTGGACGACTGGGGCTTCATCAGCCCCCAGCTGCAGGACCTGTACGTCACGCTGAACCAGGGCAAGGCGCGCCACGCGTTCCCGTTCGATCCGGCCCAGTGCATGGCGCCGCTGCCGCGCGCCTACCAGTGGGCCGACGGCTCGGCCTACATCAACCATGTGGAGCTGGTGCGCGCCGCGCGCAACAGCGAAGTGCCCGAAAGCTTCTACACCGACCCGCTGATGTACCAGGGTGGCAGCGACGACTTCATCGGCCCGACCGACGACGTGGTCGTGCCCAGTGAAGAGTTCGGCATCGACTTCGAGGCCGAGATCGCCGTCATCACCGGCGACGTGCCCATGAGTGTCACGCCCGAGCAGGCGCTGGACGGCATCCGCCTGGTCATGATCGCCAACGACGTGTCCCTGCGCAACCTGATCCCGGCCGAGCTGGCCAAGGGTTTCGGCTTCTTCCAGAGCAAGCCCGCCACCGCGTTCAGTCCCGTGGCCGTCACGCTGGACGAACTGGGCGACGCCTGGGACGCCGGCCGCGTGAACCTGACGCTGCAAAGCACCTGGAACGGCCGCAAGGTCGGCATGTGCGAGGCGGGGCCCGAGATGACCTTCCACTTCGGCCAGCTCATCGCCCACATCGGCAAGACGCGCAACGTGCGCGCGGGCAGCATCGTGGGCTCGGGCACCGTCAGCAACAAGGGCGTGACGGACGCGAGCGGCAAGACCGACTGGCCCAAGGGCTACAGCTGCATCGCCGAAAAGCGCGCGATCGAAACCATCCAGGACGGCAAACCGTCCACCGCCTTCATGAAGTTCGGCGACACCATCCGCATCGAGATGAAGGGCAAGGACGGCCAGAGCATCTTCGGCGCGATCGACCAGAAGATCGCGGCGCCGGCAGCCTCCAAAGGCTGACGCCAGCCTCAAGCGGCGGCGCTACGATGCGACCATGCCCGTTCACCGCCACCTTGTCGCCGCCGAAGGCCCGGCCCTGCTGGAGCGGGTGGCGGCGCCCGCCCACGGTTCGCGGTGGGGGGCCATGCATCAGTCGCAGCAATGGCGTTGCGTGCTGCCCGGCGCTGGCCAGGTTCACTGGCGCAGCGGCGATGAGCTGGTGTTCGTCGATGCACTCACGGCTTTTCGCATGCGGCCCGGTGACCTGTACCAGCTGCGGCATGACGCGGGTCGCGAACATGACGTCTATTGCCACGGCGAACAGGACGCGGCGCCCGGCGCGGTCCGTGCGTGGCGTGTGGGGCCGCGCGAGCTGCTGCAGCTGCGGCGTGCCACGCGCGATGTCCAGCGCGGCCGCGTGACGGTTGCCGAGGCGGGTCGTATCGTGCACCAGGCCCTGGCGCGCAGCCAGCCGCTGCCGGTGGCTGCCGACCCCTCGCTGCCCACGCGCGCGCGGCAGGTGCTGGCCCGGCATGGCGCCGGCCTGTCGGTGGATGAACTTTCGGAAGAGCTGAGCTGTTCGCCGTTTCACCTGATGCGCCAGTTCCGCCGCGAGCTGGGCACGTCCGCGCACCAGTACCGGCTGCACCTGCGCATCGCCGCGGCGCTGCAGCGCCTGCAGGACGGCGACCGCGACCTGGCAGGCCTGGCGCATGACCTGGGCTTTTGCAGCCAGAGCCACCTGGGCGACGTGATGCAGCGTGTGGCGGGGTGTACCCCGGGCGAGGCGCGCAACGCCCTGGCCTGAGCAGGATCCTGATAGATCGTGGCGCGCCGCCGCGCGACACTCGCCCCATGTCGAATCCGTTGATCACCGGCGCCCTGGCCGCCGTCGCCGCGGCGCTGCTCGGTGTCGCATGGCAGTTGCTCACCCGCCACGGCGTCACCACCACGCTGGGTCCGCTGGATCTCGCCTGGCTGCGCTACGGCATTCCCGCGCTGGTGCTGCTGCCGCTGTTGCGTCGCGTGGGCCTGCGGCCCGCAGGCATGCCGGCCTGGCGGCTGGCGGTAATGGTCGCGGGCGGCGGACTGCCGTTCGGCCTGCTCGTGCTGGGCGGCGCGCAGTTCGCGCCGGCCGCGCACATGGGTGTATTCATGGCTGGGACTATTCCCGTGTTCACCGCGGTGGCGTGCCTTGTGCTGCTGGGCGAACGTGTGACACCGGTGCGCTGGCTGGGGCTGGCGCTGATCTGCATCGGCGTGGGTTGGCTGGGTGCGTCGGTGTTCAGCCAGGGGCTGTCCACCTGGCGCGGCGACCTGCTGTTCATCCTGGCGGCGCTGGCGTGGACGGCCTACACGTTGGCGTTTCGCGGCTGCGGGCTGTCGCCCTGGCAGGCGGCGGCCGTCATCAATGGCTGGTCGTGCCTGGGGTTGCTGTTGCTGCTGCCGCTGGCCTGGGCCCACGGCGGCACGCCCCGCCTGTTCACCGCGCCCTGGCAGGATGTGGCCGTGCAGGCACTGGGGCAGGGCGTGCTGGCCGGGCTCATGGGGATCATTGCGTACATGGCGGCGGTATCAAGGCTGGGCAGCGCGCGTGCCGCGCTGTCGTCGGCGCTGGTGCCGCCCTTCACGGCGCTGGGCGCGGCCTGGCTGCTGGGTGAGCCGGCGGGTGCGCAGACGTGGGTGGCGGTGGCGCATGTGGCCGCCGGCATCGTGCTGGCGAGCGGTGCGGTAAGGCGGTCAGCCTGATCAGGCCCGCTTGCCGATGCGGCGCAGCTCGTCGCGCAGGTGCGTCGCAAAACTTTCGGCCAGCGCCAGCCTCGGGCCGGGGTCGGGGTAGATGATCGCGCACCGCGACGACAGCTGTTCTTTCACGGGCCGCACCGACACGCTGGGCCCCGAGAACTGTTCCGCGGCCCAGCGCGGCACCAGCGTGATGCCCGCGCCCGCCGCGACCAGCGAGCACGCCATCAGCGAGTTGGGCGTCTCGATCACCACCTGCGGCGCCACGCCCAGCTGCGAGAACGCGTCCTCTATGTGGTAACGCAAAAAGCTGTGCTGTGACAGCAGGATCATGCGTTCATTGGCCAGGTCCTTCAGCGACAGCTGCCGCTTCGAGGCGAGGCGGTGGCCGGCCGGGATCACGGCCATGGTGAACGCCGGATCCATCGGCTCGATGGCGATGCCGGGCCGCGACAGCGGCAGCTCCACCACGCCGATGTCGCACTGGCGCGTGGCCACCAGCTCCGCGATCTGGCGCGACGGCAGGCTCTGCACGAACACGGACACATTGGGCCGTGTCGTCAGGAAGCCGGCGATGGCGCGCGGCACGACCCATTGCGACAACGCGGGCAGCGTTGCGATGCGCAGCGCGCCGGTCTTCTGGAAGCGGATGTCCTGCGTGGCCTGCGCGATGCGGTCCAGGCTGCCGTAGATCGGCTCGACCTCGCGGAACAGGCCTTCGCCTTCGGGCGTGGGCACGAGCCGGCGGCCGCGCCGCTCGAACAGCTTGTAGCCGATGCGCAGCTCCAGCAGGCTCACCGCGCGGCTCACGGCGGGCTGCGTGACGTTCATCAGCTGGGCCGCGCCGACGACGGAGCCGGTGCGCATGACCGAGGCAAAGGCCTCGATCTGGCGCAAATTCAGGGCAGGTTTCATACTTAACATTTGATCATATGCAGGCCCCGAATATTGAATTGTTGTTTATGTGAGGCCCGCTTACGCTTCATTACCCGAATCGCATGACCCTGTGTTGACGGGCCCCACAGAAAATCACTTACTGGAGTCAATCAGATGCGCAAGTCCCTTCCGATCCTTGGCGCCGTCGCCATGGCCGCCACGCTGGCCGCGCAAGCGGAAACGATCTACGTCGCCGGCACCGGCGGTTCGACCGAGAAGACGTTCAAGGAAAAAATCATTCCGGCGTTCAAGGCGAAGACTGGCCACGACGTGGTCTATGTCTCGGGCAACTCCACGGACGTGCTGGCCAAGCTGCAGGCGCAAAAGGGCAAGCAGGAGATCTCGTTCGCGATGATCGACGATGGCCCCATGTACCAGGCCGTGGAACAGGGCCTGTGCGCCAAGGTCGATGAGGCCGGCGCCGTCAAGGACCTGTACCCCGGCGCGCGCATGATCGGCGGCAAGTCGGTGGGCGTGGGCTACATCGCCAGCGGCCTGGCCTACAACAAGGAAGTGTTCGCCAAGAACGGCTGGAAGGCACCCACCTCGTGGAAGGAGCTGGCCGACCCCAAGTTCAAGCAGAAGGTCGTGATCCCGCCGATCACCAACGGCTACGGCCTGCTCACGCTGGTGATGATGTCGCGCCTGCACGGCGGCAGCGAGGACAAGATGGACAGCGGCTTCGACGTGATGGCCAAGCGCGTGGCGCCCAACGTGATCGCCTGGGAGCCGTCGCCGGGCAAGATGGCGCAGATGCTGCAGACCGGCGAAGCCGCGCTGGTGGTCTGGGGCAACGGCCGCGTGCAGAGCGTGGTGGACCAGGGCGCGCCGGTCGAGTTCGTGTATCCCAAGGAAGGCGCCGTCGCGCTCATGGTCGCGGGCTGCGTGGTCGAAGGCGCGCCGCAGGCCCGCCTGGGCCAGCTGTTCCTGCAGCACGTGGTGTCGCCCGAATCGCAGGCGCTGCTGGCCGCCGACTCGGGCTTCGGCCCCACCAATAAGACCGTCAAGCTCGACCCTGAACTTGCGCGCAAGGTCGTGTTCGGCCCCGACAAGGTGAACGCGCTGGTCGCGCCCAACTACGGGATCATCAATGCACGGCGCAGCGTCTGGACGCAGCGCTGGAACCGCGAAGTCGAGCGTTAAAAAGGAAAGCCGCCGTGCCGAGTCGTAACGGATTTCTGGAACTGCAGGGGTTGGGCAAGCGCTACGGCGACACCCCCGTGGTCACCGACTGCAACCTGTCGATCGCCGAGGGCGAGTTCATCTGCCTGCTGGGGCCGTCGGGTTGCGGCAAGACCACCACGCTCCAGATGATCGCGGGCTTCGTGGAGCCCACCGCCGGCCGCGTGCGGCTCAACGGCACGGACATCACGGCACTCAAGCCCAGCCAGCGCGGGCTGGGCGTCGTGTTCCAGAGCTACGCATTGTTTCCCCACATGACGGTGGCGCAGAACGTGGCGTTCGGGCTGGAGATGCGCAAGGTCGGTGCGGCGCAGCGCCGCCAGCGTGTCGATGCGGCACTGGAGCAGGTGCGGCTGGGCGCACTCGCGGCCCGCTACCCGAAAGAGCTGTCGGGCGGCCAGCGCCAGCGCGTGGCGTTGGCACGCGCCCTGGTGATCCAGCCGCCCGTGCTGCTGCTGGACGAACCCATGGGCGCGCTGGACGCCAAGCTGCGCGAGGAAATGCAGATCGAGCTGCGCGCGCTGCAGCACCGCGTGGGCATCACCACCATCATGGTCACGCACGACCAGGCCGAGGCGATGACGCTGGCCGACCGCGTCGTGCTGATGGATAAGGGTCGCGTGCAGCAGGTCGGCCGCCCGGTGGACATGTACGAGAACCCGAACGGCCGCTTTGCGTCCACGTTCCTGGGCAAGGCCAATGTGTTCGAGGTGGACCGCGCGCAGGCGCAGGGCCCGGTGCGGTTTCGCAACTTCACGTTTCCCAGCGACGACACGCAGCAGGCCGGTGCGCTCGACTACATCGTGCGGCCCGAGAAGATCGCCTTCACACAGGCGAACAGCGTGGACGCGCTCGTGAGCGGCCGCATCACCGTACGACTGTTCCTGGGCAACCACTGGCTGTACCAGGTCGACACGCCAGCCGGCATGGTGCAGGTCACGCTGCCCAACTCGGGGGCACCGACCGCCGCCGAAGGCGACACGGTCGGCCTGCGCTGGCCGGCGCAGCACGTGCGCCTGGTGCCACGCGGGGCGGGGGCGCAGTCATGACCGCACCGTCCAAAGCCGCGCCGTACTGGCTCGCGTCGCCGGCCGTGCTGGTGCTGCTGGCGTTCGTGGCGCTGCCGCTGGTCATCCTGTTCTCGCTGAGCTTCTACGCGCCCGGCGGCGCGGGCGAGATCGGGCGGGAGCTGACGCTGTCCAACTACGGCAACGCGGTGACCGACGGCTATTTCCAATCCATCTTCGTGCGCACGTTCTGGATGGCGCTGCTGGTCACGGCCATCTGCACCCTGGTGGGCGTGCCCGAGGCGTATGTGCTCAGCCGCCTGTCGGCGCGCTGGCGCACCGTATCGATCGTGATCGTGCTGGGGCCCATGCTGATCTCGGTCGTGGTGCGCACGCTGGGCTGGGCCGTGCTGCTGGGCAACCAGGGCGTGCTGAACAAGGCGCTGATGGGCCTGGGCTGGATCGACGAACCCGTCAAGCTGATGTTCACCTTCACCGGCGTGGTGATCGCGCTGGTGCACGTGCTGATGCCGTTCATGGTGCTGGCGGTCTGGGCGTCATTGCAGAAGCTGGACCAGGCGACGGAACAGGCGGCGCTGTCGCTGGGCGCGTCGTACCCCACGGTGCTGCGGCGCATCGTGTTCCCGCAGGTGATTCCCGGCGTGCTGTCGGGCGGGCTGATTGTGTTCTCGCTCGCGGCCAGCGCGTTCGCCACGCCGGCCATCATCGGAGGGCGGCGGCTCAAGGTGGTGGCGACCACCATCTACGACGAGTTCCTGAGCAACCTCAACTGGCCGCTGGGCGCCACGCTGGCCGTGCTGCTGCTGGTCGTGGTGCTGGTGGTGTCCATGGGCATGAACCGCCTGATCGAGCGGCGCTACAAGCAGGTGTTCCAATGAACCGCATCCCCAAACCCCTGCTGGTCTTTCACGCGCTGTTCGCCGTGTTCATGCTGGCGCCGCTGGTGATGGTGGCCCTGGTGTCGTTCACCGACAAGGGCTTCATCGCGCTGCCGTTCGACGGCGCGTCGTGGCGCTGGTACACCGCCATCCTGGACAACCGCGATTTCGTCGATGCGTTCCAGCGCAGCCTGCTCCTGGGCGTGGTGGCCGCCACGCTGGCCACCGTGATCGCGGTGCCGGCCGGGCTGGCCGTGGCCTGGCACCGGTTCGCGGGGCGCGAGCTGCTGCTGGGCCTGCTGCTGTCGCCGCTGATGGTGCCGCACGTGGTGCTGGGCATCGCGCTGCTGCGGCTGCTCACGCAGCTGGGCGCGTCGGGCTCGGCCTGGGGGCTGACCGTGGCGCACACGGTGATCGTGTTCCCGTTCGTGCTGCGGCTCGTGGTGTCGGCGGCGACGGGCTTCGACCGCAGCGTGGCGCAGGCCGCCGCGTCGCTGGGCGCGTCGCCGTGGACGGTGTTCCGCCGCATCGAGCTGCCGCTGATCGCCCCCGGCGTGGCCGGCGGCTGGCTGATCGCTTTCATCAACAGCTTCGACGAGCTGACGATGTCGATCTTCATCTCGACCGCGGGCACGCAGACCCTGCCGGTCAAGATGTACAACCACATCGCCCACACCATCGACCCGCTGCTGGCTTCCGTGTCCACGCTGCTGATCGTGCTGACCCTGGTGCTGATGCTGGTGCTGGACCGCCTGTACGGGCTGGACAGAATCCTCGCGGGCAAGTCATGACGCCACGCCAACCAGTCGACACCCTCGTGATCGGTGGGGGGGTGGTGGGGATGTCCATCGCCTGTGGTTTGACGCGCGCCGGCGATACGGTGCGCGTGCTGGACGGCAGCGACGATGCGTTCCGTGCGTCGCGCGGCAACTTCGGCCTGGTCTGGGCCGCGGGCAAGGGCGCGGGCCGGCCGGCGTATGCGCGCTGGTCGCTGTCGTCTACCGCCGCCTGGGGCGCGTTCGCGGCCGACCTGACCGCGCGCACCGGCATCGACCTGGAGCTGGCGCAGACCGGCGGGTTGCTGATGTACATGGATGCCGGCGAGCTGGCCGCGTCGGTGGCCACCCATGGGGACATCCGCAACCAGCTCGGCGTGCCCTACCCGTTCGACGTGCTGGACAACGCGGCGTTGCGCAAGCGCATCCCGGCCACCAGTCCCGCCGTGGCCGGTGCGATCTGGACCCCGCACGACGGCCATGTGAGCCCGCTGCGGCTGCTGCGTGCGCTGTTCAGCGCGTACCAGCAGGCCGGTGGCGAGATCGTGACCGGGGTGCAGGTGAGCGGCATCGAGCAGATGAACGGCGGCGGCTTTCGCGTGCAGGCGGGCGGCGTTGTGCACGAATGCCGCCGCGTCGTGCTGGCCGCGGGCCTGGGCAACCTGGCGCTGGCGCCCATGGTGGGCCTGCGCGCGCCGGTGCGGCCGCAGCGCGGCCAGATCCTGGTGACAGAGCGGCTGGCGCCGTTCCTGCCCTACCCGTCGCTGCACGTGCGGCAAACGGGCGAGGGCGTCGTGCAGATCGGCGACTCGCATGAGGAAGTCGGCCTGGACGAGGGCACGACGCTGGCGCAGCTGGCGCGCATCGCGGCGCGCGCGATCGGCTATTTCCCGCTGCTGGCGCAGGTGAACCTGGTGCGCAGTTGGGGCGCGCTGCGCGTGATGACGCCGGACGGGCTGCCGATCTATCAGGCGTCGGCCCAGTGCCCCGGCGCGTTTCTCGTCACCTGCCACAGCGGCATCACGCTGGCGGCCAACCATGCCGGCCCCATCGCGGACTGGATCCGCGGCGGCGCCGAGCCCGCGGACGTCCGCGGTTTCAAAGCGGAGCGATTCGATGTTCAGGCCTATTGACCTGCCGGCCGCGCAGACGCGGCGCACCATCACCCTGCACGTCGAAGGCCGCGCCGTCCTGGCGCAAGAGGGCACGCCCCTGGCCGCCGCGCTGCTGGCCGCCGGCGTCGTGCCGTTCCGCAAGACGGCCGTGTCGGGCGCGCCGCGCGCGCCGCTGTGCCTGATGGGCGTGTGCTTCGAATGCCTGGTCCATGTCGACGGCCAGCGCAACGTGCAGTCCTGCATGATCGAGGTGCGCGATGGCATGCAGGTGCAACTGCCCGATGGCGCGCGCAGCTTGGGTGAGGTGCAGACATGAGCAGCAATATGGATGTCACGCACGACCTCGTCGTCATCGGCGCCGGCCCGGCCGGCATGTCGGCCGCACTGGTCGCAGCCCAGTGCGGCCTGAAGACCCTGGTGCTGGACGAGCAGCCGCGCCCCGGCGGCCAGATCTACCGCAACATCACGGCGGTGCCGCCCGCAGTTGCCACGCTGCTGGGACCCGACTACCAACACGGCGCCGCGCTGGCGGACCGGCTGCAGGCTGCTGATGTCGAGTTGCGCGGTCAGAGCCTGGTGTGGGACGTGACGCAGGACCTGACAGTCGCCGCGCACGGCCCCGGCGGCGCGTTCCAGGTGCGCGGCGCGCAGCTCATTGCCGCGACCGGCGCGATGGAACGCCCCTCGCCCATCCCCGGCTGGACACTGCCGGGTGTGCTGAACGCGGGCGCCGCGCAGATCGCGCTGAAGAGCGCGGCCATCGTGCCGGCAGGCCGCGTGGTGCTGGTCGGCGCGGGGCCGTTGCTGCTGCTGGTGGCCTGCCAGTTGCTGGATGCCGGCGCGCAGGTGGCCGCCATCGTCGAAACCTCGCCCGCGGCCAACCGCTGGCGCGCGCTGGCCGACGCGCCGGCGGCGCTGGGCACGCCGGGGCCGCTGCTCAAGGGCCTGAAGATGCTGTGGCGGCTGCGGCGCGCCGGTGTGCCCATGTACACGGCGGCAACGCAGCTGCGAATCGAAGGCGAGAACGCGGCGCGCGCCGTGAGCTTCGTCAGCGGCGGCCTGTTGTGGCGGCTGGACGCGGATGTGGTGCTGCTGCACCACGGGGTGATCCCCAACACACAGTTGAGTCGCCTGATGCGCGTCGAGCACGACTGGAACGAGGTGCAGCTGGCCTGGCAGCCGCGCGTGGACAGCGGGTTCGAGGCGACGCTGAAAGGCCTGCGCATCGCGGGTGACGGTGCATCCATTGCCGGGGCGCTGGCGGCCGAGGCGCGCGGCGCGCTCGCCGCGCTGGCGGCGGCGCTGGCACTGGGCAAGATCAATGACAGCCACCACGCGCGCGAGTCTGTCCGCTGGCAACGACAGCTGCGGCAGCAGGAGCGTCTGCGTCCTTTCCTGGACGCGCTGTACCGGCCGCCGGCCTG
Source organism: Ramlibacter sp. (assembly GCA_041905405.1). GTDB lineage: Bacteria > Pseudomonadota > Gammaproteobacteria > Burkholderiales > Burkholderiaceae_C > RAM1. The sequence continues at coordinate 13,956 of JAYRLC010000024.1, forward strand.
GCTCGCCAACCCGCCCGACGACACCCTCGTCTGCCGGTGCGAGGAAGTCACCGCGGGCCGCATCCGCGAGATGGCGCGCATGGGTTGCCAGGGGCCGAACCAGACCAAGTTCTTCAGCCGCTGCGGCATGGGGCCGTGCCAGGGCCGCCTGTGCGGCAGCACCGTGACGCAGGTGCTGGCGCACGAGTTGCACAAATCGCCTGCGGACACCGGGGCGTACCACATCCGCCCGCCGCTCAAGCCCGTGCCGCTCGCCGCCATCGCGGCCCTGGCCGGTCCGCTGAACATCCAACCTCAATCTTCGGAGCATTGACCATGAAAGGCATCGACCGCCTCCACATCGGCGCGCGCATGAGCAAGATCGTGTGCCACGCCGGCACCGTTTACCTGTGCGGGCAGACCGCCAACGGCGGCCCGGCCGCCGAGGCCGACGTGCGCACCCAGACCCACGAGGTGCTGTCGCGCATCGACGGCCTGCTGGCCGAAGCCGGCAGCGACCGCTCGCGCCTGCTCACCGTACTCATCCACCTGCGCGACATCAGCGATTTCGCGGCGATGAACGAGGTGTGGGAGTCGTGGATCGTGCCCGGCACGGCGCCGGCGCGCACCACCGTTCAGGGCCACCTGGCGTCCGACAGCCTGTTGGTCGAAATGACGGTGACCGCCGCACTGAACTGAGTCCAACCCAACCGGGGAACCGCCATGAAGCTCATCCGTTTGCTGGCCGGCGCGAGCCTGGCCCTGGCCGCCTGCGCGCTGCACACGGCGCACGCGGCCGAAGTGACCGTCGGCCAGGTCGCGCCGCTGACGGGGCGTGACGCCGGCCAGGGCCGCGCCTACGCCGCAGGCATGAAGCTGGCGTTCGACGCTGCCAACCGCGCCGCGGGTGTGAACGCGGGCGGCCACACGTTCACGCTGGTGAGCAGGGACGACGCGGGCCGCGCGGACCAGACGACCCGCCTGACGCGCGACCTGCTGTCCGAGGCGCAGCCGCTGGTGCTGGCGGGTTACTTCGGCGGTCGCAGCATGACAGAGTTGGTCGCCAGCGGTCTGCTGGAGAAAGAAAAGATCGCATTGGTCGGTTACCGCGCGAGCGAGGTCCGGGCCGAGACGCCGGGCATCTACAGCACCCGCGCCCGCCTGGCCGACGAGATCCACAAGATCACCGACCACCTGGCCACGCTGGGCATTGCGCGCGTGGCGCTGTTCCATGAAGACGGCCCGGCAGCACCGGCCCTGGCGGCGGTGACCGACGACGCGGCCAAGCGGTTGAAGATGCAACTCACGGCGTCGATCACGTACCCCGAAGCCACGACGCGCGTGGCCGACGCGGTGGACGCGCTGGCCAAAGCCGAGCCGCAGGCCATCATCGTCGTCGCGTCGGGCGGGGCGGCCGCGCGCTTCATCGAACAGTACCGCGCGGCCGGCGGTGCGGCACAGATCTTCGTCCACTCGGGCGCCGACATGGAGCAGGTGTCGCGCCAGATCGCGCAGGAACGCTCGGCGTTCGTGTCCAGCGTCATGCAGGGCGTGGCCATCGCGCAGGTCACGCCCAACCCGTACCGCATCTCCAGTCCGCTCATCAAGGAGTTCCACGACCACGTGAACCGCGCCGGAAAGCTCGACGTGGCGGTGAGCTATGTGATGCTGGAGGGCTACATCAACGCGCGCGTCATCGTCGAGGCCGCGCGGCGACAGGGCGCACGGCCCACGCGCGAGGGCATGGCTGCGGCGCTGGACCGCATGGACGCGTTCAACCTCGGCGGCTTCGTCATCGGCTTCAGGCCGGGCGTGCGCAGCGGCTCGCGTTTCGTCGAGCTGTCCATCATCAGCAGCACCGGAAAGATCAGAGAGTGAGCATCAGCGTTTTCGACCTGTTCAAGATCGGCATCGGGCCGTCGAGCTCCCACACCGTGGGACCGATGAAGGCGGCGCGGCTGTTCCTGCAACGCATCGCGCGCGCAGGGCTGGCCGGGCACGTCGCACGGGTCGAGGTGTCGCTGTACGGATCGCTGGGCGCCACGGGCAAGGGCCACGGCAGCGACACGGCCGTGATGCTGGGCCTGGCGGGCCACGACCCCGACACGGTGGAACCCGACGACGTGGAGGCGATCGTCGCGGGCATCCGCGAAAGCGGCCGCCTGATGCTGGGCAGCGCACACGAGATCGCGTTCGATGCGCGGCGCGACATCCTGTTCCTGCGCAACGAGGTGCTACCGCTGCACACCAACGGCATGCGCTTTCGGGCCTGGACTTCCGCGCCCGATGCGGCGTTGACGGCAACCTATTACTCCGTCGGCGGCGGCTTCGTGCTGGACGACGACGAAGGCGGCGCGCCCGTCATCCGCGCCGACAAGCCCGCGCTTCCCCTCCCGTTTGCCAGCGCGGCGCAACTCCTGGACCACACCGACCGGCTGGGCTGCTCCATTGCGCAGGTCATGCGCATCAACGAACGTCACTGGCGCGGCGACGACGCGACCGATGCGGGGCTGCTGAACATCTGGCAGGTCATGCAGGACTGCGTGGCGCGCGGCTGCCGGACCGAGGGCGTGCTGCCCGGCGGGTTCAAGGTGAAACGACGCGCCGCCGGCTGGCGACGCACGCTCGCCGCCCGGTCAGCGGAAACCGCACAGAAGGACGCGCTGGACGTGATGGACTGGGTCAACCTCTATGCCCTGGCCGTCAACGAAGAGAACGCCGCCGGCGGGCGTGTGGTGACGGCGCCGACCAACGGCGCGGCCGGCATCATCCCGGCCGTGCTGCATTACTACTGCTGTCACACGGTGCAGTCCAGCGACGCCGGCGTGGTGGACTTCCTGCTGACGGCAGCGGCCATCGGCATCCTCTACAAGGAGAACGCGTCGATCTCCGGCGCCGAAGTCGGCTGCCAGGGCGAGGTCGGCGTGGCCTGCTCCATGGCGGCCGGCGCCCTGTGCGCCGTGCTGGGCGGCACGCCGCATCAGGTCGAGAACGCCGCCGAGATCGGCATGGAACACCACCTGGGCCTGACCTGCGACCCGGTGGGCGGGCTGGTGCAGATCCCCTGCATCGAACGCAACGCGATCGCGTCGGTCAAGGCGATCAACGCCGCGCGCATGGCGCTGCACGGCGATGGCACCCACCACGTCAGCCTGGACAAGGTCATCAAGACCATGCGCGAGACCGGCGCCGACATGCTGACCAAGTACAAGGAAACCGCGCGCGGCGGCTTGGCGGTCAACATCGTCGAATGTTGACCGGCGCCTGCAGTCGAAGCTACAGCCGCAACCAGGGCGCGCCCGATTCCCGCGCCTCCGTTTCGGCCAGCGTGTCCAGGAACTGCGAACACCACCAGTGCACGTCGTGGCGACGGATCGTGGCCATGAGCGCTTCGTAACGGCCGCGGCGCTCGTCCAGCGACATCTGCATGGCGAACTGGATCGCCTGCGCGGTCGCCTCGGTGTCGTAGGGGTTGACCAGCAGGGCTTCTTTCAGTTGCTCGGCCGCGCCGGCAAAGCGCGACAGCACCAGCACGCCGGGGTCGGCCGGGTCCTGGGCCACGACGAATTCCTTGGCCACCAGGTTCATGCCGTCGCGCAGCGGCGTGACCAGCGCGACGTGGCCCGCGCGGTACAGGCCGGGCAGCTTCTTGCGCGCCACGGTGCGGTGCATGTAGCGCACCGGCATCCAGTCGAGTTCGCCGTAGTCGCCGTTGATCGAGCCGCACAAACTTTCCAGTTCGCGCAGGATGTCGCCGTAGGCGTTCACCGTCTCGCGGCTGGGTGATGCGATCTGGATCAGCGTGGCGCTGTTGGTGTTCTCGGGGTAGCGCTGCAGCAGTTCGCGGAACGCGCGCAGCCGGTGCGGCAGGCCCTTGGAATAGTCGAGCCTGTCCACGCCCACGAGCAGCTTGCGGCGCGAGTATTCGTCGCGCATGCGCTCGTACATCTCGCGGCCCTCGGGCGCCTCGGTCAGGCCCTGGAACTCCTCCACGTCGATGCCGATCGGGAACGCGCCCGCGGTCATGGTGCGGTTGAAGGCGCGAAAGCGCCCGTCGCCCAGGTCTTCGGCACGCGCCTCGGCCTGGATGTAGCGTGTGAAGTGCAGGAAGTCGGCCTCGGACTGGAAGCCCACCAGGTCGTATGCGAACAACGCGCGCATGAGCCAGTCGTGCCCCGGGATGGCCGCCAGGATCAGCGGCGGCGGCAGCGGGATGTGCAGGAAGAAGCCGATGCGCTGCGTGCAGCCCATGGCGCGCAGCTCGGCCGCCAGCGGGATCAGGTGGTAGTCGTGGATCCAGATCACGTCGTCGGGTTTGAGTAGCGGCATGAGCCGGCGCGCAAACAGCTGGTTCACGCGGCGGTAGCCCGCGACGTTGCCCGCGTCGAAGTTGGCCAGGTCCAGCCGGTAGTGGAACACCGGCCACAGCACGCCGTTGGAATAGCCCAGGTAGTAGGCGTCGTGGTCCTCTTTGCTCAGGTCCACGGTGGCCAGCGTCACGGGGCCGGCCTGCTGCTGGTGCAGCTCACCCTCACCAGCGGCGCTGCCCTCTGCCGACTCGATGATTTTGCCGCTCCAGCCGAACCACAGGCCGCCGGATTTGTTCAGCACCTCGGCCAGCGCCACGGCCAGGCCGCCGGCGGCGGTCTTGCGCGGGTCGGCCACGCGGTTGGAGACGACGACCAGGCGTCCGCTGGTTTTCATATGACGGAGTCCCAAGGTGCCGACAAACGCACGGCGGCGTTGATGATCCCCACCATCGAATACGTCTGCGGGAAGTTGCCCCACATCTGGCCGGTGACCGGGTGCGTGTCCTCGGACAGCAGGCCCAGCGGGTTGCGCGCGGCCAGCATGGTTTCGAAGATCTCGCGCGCCTGCGCCTTGCGGCCGATGCGCGCCAGCGCGTCGATGCGCCAGAACGTGCAGATGTTGAACGCGGTCTCGGGTTTGCCGAAGTCGTCGGGCGCTTCATAACGGCGCATGTACGGCCCGTCGCACAGCGACTTTTCCAGCGCGTCCACCGTCGCGACAAAGCGCGCGTCGTTGGGGTCGATGAAGCCGACCTCGGCCATCAGCAGCGCGCTCGCATCCAGGTCGCGCCCGCCGAAGCTTTCGGCAAACGCCTGGCGCTCGTCGCTCCACGCCTCATTCAGGATGCGCTCGCGGATCACGTCGGCGCGTTCGCGCCAGTGGCGGATGCGTTCGGACAGATTCAGCGCGGCCGCCACCTTGGACAGCCGGTCGCAGGCGGCCCAGCTCATGAGCGCCGACGACGTGTGCACGCGTGCGCGTGTGCGCAGCTCCCACATGCCGGCGTCCGGTTTGTCATAGACACGGAAAGCCTGCTCGCCCACTGCCTGCAGGTGCTCGAACTCCGCGAGGCCCGCGCGCCGGAACAGCCGCTGGTCGTGAAAGGCCTGCGCCGCGCCCAGCACGATGTTGCCGTACACGTCGTGCTGGAAATGCTCCTGCGCCTGGTTGCCCACGCGCACGGGGGCGTGGCCGCGGTAGCCGGGCAGGTGCGTGAGGATGGACTCGGGCAGCTGCTCTTCTTGCCCGATGCCGTACAGCGGCTGGATGTGGCCGCCGCGCGAGCGCACGACGATGTTGGTCAGCCAGCGCAGGTAGTCTTCCATCGTGCCGACTTCGGACAGGCTGTTGAGCGCGCGCACGACAAAGAACGCGTCGCGCAGCCAGCAGTAGCGGTAGTCCCAGTTGCGCTGGCTGCCCGGCGCCTCGGGGATGCTGGTGGTCATGGCGGCCACGATGGCGCCGGTGTCCTCGAACAGCGACAGCTTGAGCGTGATGGCCGCGCGGATCACCGCGTCCTGCCACTCCAGCGGGATCGCCAGGCGGCGCGACCAGGTGTGCCAGTAGCTGGCGGTTTCTTTCTGGAAGGTATGGGCCGTGTCCTCGATCCCGCCCATCAGCGTCTCGTCCGGCCCCAGGATGAAGTTCATCTGCCGGTCGGCCACGAAGTACGTGCCGTCCAGCACGTAGTGCAGCGGCGCGTCGCTGGTCAGGCGCAGCGTCTGGCCGGCGCCCACGTAGCGGATGTGGTGGCTGCCCTGTGTCACGGCTGGCACCTGGCGCCCCCAGTCGAAGCGCGGGCGCAGCTTGACGCGGATGCGCGGCGTGCCCGACAGCACCTTGACGCGGCGCACCAGCGTCAGCGGACGGAACATGCGGTCGCGCGACAGAAAGCGCGGCGCGAAGTCGATCACTTCCACGCCATGCCCGTCGGTGTCGTACAGCCGCGTCTTGAGGATGGCGGTATTGGGCTCGTACTGCTGTTCGCTGCGTGCGAAGTTCTCGATCTCGAACGCCCAGACGCTGCCGGTGGGCCCTTCGTCCAGCAGCGCGTTGAACACCGGGTCGCCGTCAAAGCGCGGCAGGCAGCACCAGACCATGCGGGCCTGCGGATCGACCAGCGCGCTGTACGCGCAGTTGCCGATCATGCCCAGGTGGAGGTTCTTGCCGTTGTTGTTGGTGTTGCTGTTGTGGCTCATGCGCTGGTTCCTCCCATCTGCTTGAGTGACACCGCCTGCGCGAGTTCGGCACGCAATGCCGCCGGGCTTTCCACGCGATGCCAGGCGGCGCTGGGCCCCATGCCGATCTTCACGCCCATGCCGCCCAGTCGCTGCACGACCGTGAAGCCGACCTCGTCCGTGAAATCGTCGCCAAAGAACACCGGCTGGCGGCCCGCGAACGGCGCCTCGTGCATGAACGCGTCAATGGCCACGCCCTTGCTTGCGCCGCCGGGCTTGGCCTCGGCGACCATTTTGCCGCGCAACAGCGTGAGGCCGGGCGAGTTCTCGACCGCTTCACGCATGGTGTCCAGCACCAGCGATTCGAGCTCGGGCGCCTGCCGGTAGTGCAGCGCGAGCGAGCCGCGCTTGAGCTCCACGCGCAGCGCCGGGTGCTGGTGCGCCAGCCGTTCGGCGGCGCGCTGCACCTCGTCCAGCGGGTGTGCCGCCTGCAGGCTCTGGGTGCCATCCGCGGCGCGGCGCTCTGCGCCGTGTACGCCCGCCAGCGGCAGTTGCAACGGTGCCAGGAAGGCATCGATCTGCGCCATGGGCCGCCCCGAAATCACGGCGACGGCACCGCCCAGATAGGCGTGCAGGTCACGCAGCGTGTTCACCAGCATGGGCGGCACCACCACGTCTTCCGGACGTTCAGCCAGGTCGACCAGCGTGCCGTCGAAATCCAGGAACAGGGCGCAAGAGGGGCAAAGCAGGTCAGCAACATCCATCGGGCTGACCTTACAGGACCTGGTCGGCTGTCTCAAGTCGTCCGCGCCGTTGCGTGATGTAGGACGCGGCCTACGCGCGCATCGGAAGCGGGCGTGTGGCGCTGCACAACGCCAACGCCGCATCACGTCGCGTAAAGGCCCTCCAGCGAGGCAAAACCCTTGACCTCGATCGGGTTGCCGAACGGGTCGCAGAAGAACATGGTCCACTGCTCGCCGGGCTCCCCGGGGTAACGCACCTGCGGCTTCAAGACGAAATCCGTGCCGGCGCCGGTCAGGCGCTGCGCCATGGCCTGCCAGTCGGGCAGCTTGAGCACCAGCCCGAAATGCGGCATGGGCACCAGCACATTGCCCACGTGGCCTGTGCGCTCGGTCTTGAACGGCGTGCCCAGGTGCAGCGAGATCTGGTGGTCGTAGAAGTCGAAGTCGACCCAGGTGTCGGTGCTGCGGCCCTCGCGGCAGCCCAGCAGCCCGCCGTAGAAGCGGCGCGCCTCGTCCAGGTCGGTCACGTTGAAGGCGAGGTGGAATAAGCTTCTCATCCTGCGAGCGTAACCCCGCGCCCCACAATCCAGTGCCTCCCAGCGCCCATAACCGAGACAAACGCCATGGATTACTCCCGCTACAAGACCTTCAACCTCACGCGCCGCGGCCCGAACGACTCGGTGCTGGACATCCAGATGAAGGCGCAGAACGGCAAGCTGCCCACGGCCGGTCACGATGGTCACTGGGAGCTGTGCGAGATCTGGCGCGACGTGAGCGCCGACGACAGCGTGCGCTGCGCCGTGCTGCGCGGCGAGGGCATGGGCTTTTCGGGCGGCGGCGACCTGGCGCTGGTGCAGGACATGGCCAGTGACTTTGCCGTGCGTACGCGCGTGTGGAAGGAGGCTCGCGACCTGGTCTACAACGTCATCAACTGCGACAAGCCCATCGTCAGCGCCCTGCACGGCCCGGCCGTGGGCGCGGGGCTGGTGGCGGGCCTGCTGGCCGACATCTCCATTGCCGCGAAGAGCGCGAAGATCGTGGACGGCCACACCCGCCTGGGTGTGGCGGCGGGCGACCACGCGGCCATCGTCTGGCCGCTCTTGTGCGGCATGGCCAAGGCCAAGTACTACCTCATGCTGTGCGAGCCCGTCAGCGGCGAAGAGGCCGAGCGCATCGGCCTGGTGTCGCTGGCCGTGGACGACGACCAGTTGCTGGACAAGGCTTATGAGGTCGCCGACAAGCTGGCGTCTGGCAGCCAGACCGCCATCCGCTGGACCAAGTACAGCCTGAACAACTGGTTGCGGCAGGCGGGGCCGGCGTTCGACACGTCGCTCGCGCTGGAATTCATGGGCTTCGGCGGGCCGGACGTGCACGAAGGCGTAGCGTCATTGCGCGAGCGGCGGGCGCCCAAGTTCCTGTAGCTCGATTTCCGATCCCCGGGAAACGATTCTGGAAGGATCGATCAGGTCTATCGGCAGCGGGGCGCCGCCCTTGTGCTCCTGGACCGGTGGGGCCTCTTCCAGGTCTGCCTGGGGCACGCTCGCCTCTGTTTTGTCCTTGGGGGCTTTGTTTTGAGGCTGCAGCGCGTTGTCGCGCGCCTGCCGCGCGATTGCCGTGTCCGGACGGATTTCAGTCGGCACGAACTCGCGCTTGTCTTCCACAAACTCGTGCTTCTTCACGAAGACCAGGTTCAGCGACGTGGTCGTCGGCGCGGCCTCCTGGTTGCTGATCAGCGCGATGCGGTTGATGATGTAGCTTTCGGGCGCATCCAGCAGCGCGCGGACCTGGGCGTCCAGCTGCGCTGCCAGTGCCTGGCGTTGCGTGCTCGGCAAAGCAGGCTGCAAGGTGCCGTCGCGCAGCGCCTGCGCCTCCTGCACCCTGGCATTGATGTCGGCGCGCACATCGGCATCCAGGGACGACACCACATTGATCACATCGTTGACGCCTGCGCCCTGGATCAACTGGTTGATCTGTGCGTGCATGGGCGGATCTTCAAGGGACAGCAGGTTCATGAGCTCCGCGTACGGCCGGCCGCAGGCGAGCTTGACCGCCGTGTCGGCCCAGCGGCGCGGTACGGCAATCTGCGTGGAGCGCTCCGTCGAGCCCGGAATCAGTCCATAGGCGTCACGGGTCTCCAGCGTCCTGGTCTTGTACGAAAAGCTCAGATTGCCGCTGGCATCCGCCACATCCGTGCCGGTCTTGTGGGGGACCTGGCTGTTGTCGGCGCGGAACTTTCCAATGGCGGAGATCGCCGCCGAGAGACTCATGTCAAGGGTGTATTCCTTGTCTGTTTTATAGACCTGCAGCTCGGTGCCCTCTTCGGTGTAGCTTCCTGTCTGTCTGCCGATGCCCACGCTCAACTTCGTGCCGAAGGCAAGGTCGGCTTGCGGGGTCATGGGCGTCAGACTGGCGGTGGCGCGCCCGTAGCCCTGCAGCTTGTGACCGCGCTTGTCGTCGGCCAACGGTGCAACCGATTTTGTTTTGGCCAGGTCTTCGGAGGTGAGGCTGCCTTGGAGCAGCAGCGAATTGACCACTTCCTTCAAGGCCTTCTTGCCTGCGTCGGTGGGGGGAAAGCGCAGGCTGAAGCCATCACCCTGGGTACGCGAATATTCGTGGCTGACGCCGCCGCCCACCCGAACGATGCCGGCCTGAAGCCCGGCGAAATACTCCGGGTTGAATTTTCCGTCGCGCGCATTGCGAAGCACCAGGTCGTAGCCCACGACGGTGCAGCCGATTTCGATGCCTGACATTTCGCCCGCCGATCCCTTCAGGTTGATGGAGTGCACCCCGCCCACCGGGATGGCGCCGGTCTGCACTTCCACGCGGTTGCCTTTGCCCAGCTTGATGCGGGCGTTGACGTTCAAATCCTCATCAATACTTTGCACAAGTGCGGCGCGTGCCCGGGCGGAGACGGGTGCGTTCCAGTGGTCTGCTTCAGCATCCTGGGCCTGGCGCTCCGACATGGCGAGCCTTTGCAGCCCGGACCCCGGCTCTGCCGTGCCGTCCGCCGCGATCTGGCCCAGCCCCTGGTCGCTCAGCGTGATGACGGCGTCGATGATCTGGTTCAGCGCCTTGTCCTGGGCCAGTTGACGAAGGTCGGCCGTTCGCAACTGCGGGGCGCCGGGTGCGTCGGCTCCTGGCGCGCCCAACTGGCTGGGCGCGAATTCACGCAGCTGGCGACGCAGCAGGCTGAGCTGGGCCGTCAGCGCGATGGCGGACTCGGACTCGGTCGGCAACTTCGCGATCCTTCGGACCAGGTCCATCGCCTTGCGAAGCTGCACGCAGAGCTGGACCTTGTCAGGCAAGGGACTCTGCTCTTGCAGCACGTGGGTGTCGGCACCGGTATCCCGCAGGGTTTGCAGCGCCGTCTGGCGTGCAGCGTGCAGTTCCTTTTGTCGACGGGTTTCGGCTTCCACGCCATCGCGTTGCGCGCCCCGCAACTGCAGTTCGCGCTGGTCGTCGCGGGCCGTGACGTAGCCGCCGCGCAGATACGTGGTCTCGCGCCACAGGTTGAGCTCGTCGGGGCCAAAGCTTTCGCTGAGCATCCGGTCGATCTCGGGCGCCACGAGGTCCACCGGGACGCCCCAGCTCGCCAACCGGGCCCGGATGGCGTCCGCATGGTCCGCCGGCCGGTATTTGAGGACCGTGTTCTTGCCGCGCTCGGCCAGGATGGCCGCCCGGAGGGTGTCGTCCAGCGCGGTGGCCGTCACGCGGCCCATCAATTGGCGGCGGCGGCGCATGGCGCTGTCCAGTGCGTCCAGCTGTTGGGATGCCAGCTCTTGCGTGGGGGCCTGGCCCCGGCGCAGCCGGATCACGGCATCGACCGCAGCCATCAGGTCTTTGTCGCTGGCCAACGTCGCCAGCCTGGATTCGGTCATCGTGGCCTTGCGAATACCCCACGGCGTGTGCAGGCGGCCTGCGTCAAAGCCACTGAGCTCGTGCATCAACGCCTCCAGTCTTTTCTGGCTGCTGTCGGTGAGTTTCTTGCCGTCTTCCTCCCCGGAGCGCACTGCGAGCAAACCGGCGGCCTCGCGCAGTCGCAGGCAGGAATCCAGGCCCGCCGGATGCTCCGTATCCAAGACGTGGCCGGTTTTTGCCGCGTAGTTCTTCAGTGTCTCGATGTCGTCCTGGCGCTGCTGGTCCTGCTTGTCCAGCATGTCCGATGCCGATGCCAGCACCTCCCTGGCTTCCGTGAGCCGGCGGGTGGCGCCGTGCCAGCTCCAGTCGCTGCGGTGATGGGGCTTCAAGCGGTTTGAACCTTGGACGGAGGGCATGGGCGTGCGGGGCCCGTGCTTGTGGTCCAGCAGCGGCGTACTTTCCATTGCGCCATCGGCATCCGGGGCTTCGGTCCCGGCGCGGTCCGTTCTGGCCAGTGCTTCGAGCCTGCGCGCATGGGGCGTCCAGACCGCCTTCATTTTCTCGGCCACCCCGTCCTGCGCCTTGCTGTCCTTTGACCGGCACAGGTCGATGTCGGTGCTGCCGGTCAGGTTGCCCAGCAGCATGTCGCCCAGCTGGTCCGCGGACACGTCGTTCTGCGCGGCCTCGAACAGGGGATGCCGGGCGTTCGCGCGCCGCTCGGACCCGAACTCGCTCATGATGTCGCCGGTCACCTGCGCGATCGTGGACAAGGCTTCGTTCAGCGCATCGTGGCTGACCATGCCGTGCTCGACCAGTGCCAGCAGATGCGTTTCGCGGTCAGCGCCGTCGCCGGTCAAAAGAACGTACTGCTTCGTGTCAATGGGAGCGTCGTCCGGCGGGGGTTCGACCATCCCGGTGTCTGGCGCAGGGTCTGCGGGCCGCGGCTCGGGCAGTTCCTGCAGATGCGGGTTGAACAACCACACGCCCGGGGTCAATGGCGTGCCCGTTGGCGGGGACTTGATCTCACCCCGGATGAGCTCGCCCTCGGGCCGCTGCCACAGTTTGTCTTCCACCTGCAGATCGGCTTTCAGCTGTCTGCTGTCCTGCTCTACCTGCAGCAGGCGTTGCTCTTCGCGAAACGCCGTGCCAGAGTCGGTCGCGCACTGCTCCGCCAGCCTGCGCTCCAGAATGTTCAGTGCCGTCAGGGCCATGTCGACGCGGCGGGCGTTGGCGTCGCCCAGGGTGCGGCGCAATGCCTCCTGGGTCCCGGCGCCCATGCGTACGCTCGAAAAATTCCCCACCGGACGGGCAATGCCGGCCTGGTCCAGCGCCCGCACCAGGCGGTGGCGCGCACGGCACACAGCCATCTGCTTGTCCACCCACGCGGTCGCGTCCTTGAGTGCGGCGGCGTCAAGCGGTTCGGAATGACTGGCCTGCAGCGGCGTGGCGGTCCGCAGCGCGAGGCTCTTGAACACCTTGTGCGCGGCTTCGATGCGCAGCGCCCGGATCACGCCATCGGTTTCCGCGCTTCGGCCGGTCAGCATGTTCAGCAGCGACCCGTCCTGTCCGGGCGCGATGGCGTCGAGCACCATGTCGATGTTCAGGCGCATCAGCGTCAGGGCCCGTGCCTGCTGGTCGGGGCCGGCGCCTCCGCCCGTGGCCTGGCCCTGCCGCGCCAGCAGTTGCAACAGCACGATCAGACCGCCATTGGCAGGGGCGGGCAGGCTGCGCAATGCCATCGAGAGCCTGCAAACGGATTGGGAGGCTGCCCATGCAGGCGCAGGGACCGTCTGGATGTCGGTGGCCGGATCGACGATCCGGCCCAGTGGCTCGCCGCATTGGGGCAGCACAAGCTGCAGGGCCGTGGCGGCGTAGGAGCGCAGGGTGATGTCGGATTTGGTGTCAGTGGGCGGGGTACTGTGGGAGGCGCCCTTGCTGTCCCCGTGGTCCTGTTCGTGCTCCCGGGACAGCGGCGGCAACTGTCCCATGGCCAGTACGATGTGGTCGGCCAGCTGCTGCCGCTTCGAGGCCTCCTGGACCCGCGCCGCGACGGGCGTATCGCTCCGGCGGTTCTCCATGTGCTGCTGCCGCCATGAATTGCCCAGAGCCGCCAACTCTCCCGGGGCCAACGGTCTGCGCAAGTTCTCGGGAAGCTGGGTGGCGGGCGTGGGGGTGGACGCGGGCTTGTTGCCGACCGGCTGCGCAGATGTGCCGGAGAGCCCCGTCGGGCCGGACTTCAGGTCCGCACTGCGGGATGGTCGGGTGACCTGTACAAACGCCTTGGGATCGAAGAGGCCGGTGCGCCCGGGTTTGAGCAACTGCGTGTTTCCGGCCATGCTGCGGACCGTGGGCGGCCCGTTTCTGCGTCCACGGAAGGCGTTGCGCAGCGCCGCGCCGTAGGTGGCGATGTTCTGCAGGGCACGCCAGTCGCGTGCAGGCGTGATGTTGTTGCGCGCCCCGAAGATGCCCGGACTGAATCCACCGCCGACCGTGAGTTTGTAGCCCATACCGCAGCCCTCGCAGAAGTGATGTGGATCAGTGTAGATACGCGGTGCCAGCACGGGTACAAGCCGAAAGTCGTGACCGATACCTTCGTAGGAGAAGATGCCCATGCCTGCGATAATCCCGCTGATGCACGCCCTGCGCACCGCCCGGACCCTTGCCCGCTTCCTGCTGGCGTGGTTCGTGCTGTCCATCGGCGTTGCGGTGGCGTCGCCCATGGTCAAGCCGCAGAGCATGGAGCTCATCTGCTCCGGTTCGGGCGCCATGAAGGTGCTGGTCAAGACCGACGACGGCGTCAAGGAAATGTCCACGCACACGCTGGACTGCCCGCTGTGCGCGACGGTGGGCACGCCGCCCGCGGTGGTACAGGCGGATGCGCAGGCTGTCTCCCCGTTGTCCCATGTGCTGCGGCCCATTGCCGCCGCCCACATCGCGTGGCTCACGGCCGCGCCATTGCCCGCGCGCGGGCCGCCGTCCTTCTCCTGAACCATCCTGCCTTGCGGCGCTGAGCGCCCCGTCCTGTACGGGCGCGCCGCGCCGTCCGCATCCGCTTTTTCAGGAGTTTTCCTTGCGCAAGAACCGCATTGCCGTGGCCGTTGCCATGGCGTTTCCCCTCAGCCTGCCCGTGTGGGCCCAGGCACAGGACGCCCCCAGCCGCGAGCTGGGCGTCGTCACCATCACGGGCGGCCAGCCCACGTCGCTGCCCACGCAGATTCCCACCACAATGGAGGGCATCACCCGCGAGCAGATCGACCAGTCCATCAACGCCATGGACTCAGAGGACGCGCTCAAGTACTTTCCCAGCCTGCTGGTGCGCAAGCGCTACGTCGGCGACTACAACCACGCCATCCTGTCCAGCCGCGCGTCGGGCACGGGCAACAGCGCGCGCTCGGCCGTGTACGCCGACGGCATCCTGCTGTCCAACTTCCTGGGCAACGGCATCAACAGCATCAACTTCCCGCCGCGCTGGGGCCTGGTCACGCCCGAGGAGATCGAGCGCGTGGACGTGATGTACGGGCCCTTCTCCGCGGCGTATCCCGGCAACTCGGTGGGCGCCGTGGTGGACTATGTGACGCGCATGCCCACCCGGCTGGAAGGCCATGCCAAGGTCGGCTGGTCCAGCCAGCCGTTCGAGCTGTACGGCACGCGCGAGACCTACCGCGCCTGGCAGGCCAGCGCTTCCATCGGCAGCAAGGCCGGCGACTGGTCGTACTGGCTCAACGTCAACCGCACCGACAGCCAGAGCCAGCCGCTGGGCTTTGCCAGCCGAACGGTTTCCACCGGCACCCCGGGCGTGGCCGGCACGCCGGTCACAGGCGCCGTGGCGGCGCTGAACACCGCCAACCAGCCCCTCTGGTACATCGGCCACGGCACGCAGTACCACACGGTGCAGGACCATGCCAAGGTCAAGCTCGCCTATGACTTCTCGCCGACGGTCCGCGCGGCCTACACCTTTGGCAGCTGGCAGAACACATCCACCAACCGGCCGCAGAGTTACCTGCGCAATGCTGCTGGCGCTGCGGCGACCAGCGGCGCGATCAATATCGACGGGCGCAGCTACGCCGCCGTTACCGGTGCCGACATGGCCTTGCAGGACGAAAAGCTCACACACACCATGCATGGCCTGTCGGTCAAAAGCCGCACGCAGGGCACCTGGGACTGGGAAGTGGCGGCCAGCCGCTACGACTACGACCGCGACATCAAGCGCCAGAACGCGGCGGGCAATACGCCTCCGGCGGCGCTGGCCGGTGGCGCGGGCACGCTGGCCGACGCCGCTGGCACGGGCTGGACGACGTTCTCGGCCCGCGGCACCTGGCGCCCGGATGGCATGAAGGGGCCGCACATCGTGGACTTCGGCTGGCAGGAAAGCCTGTACGAGCTGGCCTATCGCACGTCCAGCATCGCGGGCAACTGGATGACTGACGGGCCCGGCACGCTGGCCAGTGACGTGGGTGGCAAGACGCGGCTGCGCGCGCTGTGGGCGCAGGACGCCTGGCGCGTTGCCCGCGACTGGAAGGCCGTACTGGGGCTGCGCGCCGAGCAGTGGTCCGCCAGCGACGCGTACACGCGCATCCCCGGCGGGGCGCCGGCGGTCAACACGCAATGGGCGGGCCGCAGCGAAAGCAGCATGTCGCCCAAGGCCGCGCTGTCGTGGCAATGGCGAGCGGACACCGTGCTGAAAGCGTCGCTGGGCCGCGCAGTGCGCTACCCCACGGTGGGCGAGCTGTACGGCGCCACGGCCACGGCCAATTCGCAGTACATCAACGACCCGAACCTCAAGCCCGAGCGGTCGTGGACCGGCGAGCTGTCGGCGGAACGCGACGTGGGCAACGGCATGGCACGGCTCACGTTCTTTGCCGAGGACACGCGCGACGCGCTTTACTCGCAGACGCTGTTCGACACGGCCGCCAACCGCAACGTGAGCCGGGTGCAGAACGTGGGGCGCATCGCCACGCGCGGGCTGGAGGCGGCCTACAACGCCAGCGACGTGGGCCTGCGCGGGCTGGACCTGCAGGCCAGCCTGACCTATGCGCATTCCGTCATCAAAGCCAACGCGGGCTTCGTCAGCGTGCCCGGCGACACGATCGGCAAGCGCCAGCCCAACATCCCGCGCTGGCGCGCATCGGCGCTGGCCAGCTACCGCTGGAACCCGCAATGGACGACGAGCCTGGGTGCGCGCTATTCGGGCAAGCAGTTCCGCACGCTGGACAACGCGGACGTCAACGGGTTTACCTATTTCGGCGTCAGCCGGTTCTTCGTGGTGGACGCGCGCGCGCGCTGGCAGATCGACAAGACCTTCTCGGCCGCGTTCGGCATCGACAACCTGAACAACGCCAAGTACTGGAACTTCCACCCCTACCCGCAGCGCAGCTACGTGGCCGAGCTGCGGGCCGACTTCTGAAAGACGCACCGACATGAACAGACCTCTCCTTTTGACGCTGCTGGCCATTGCCTTGCCGGCCGCCCACGCCCACGTGGTGCTGGAATACCAGGTCGCGCCCGCGGGCCAGAGCTACAAGGCGACCTTCAAGGTCGGCCATGGCTGCGGCAGCTCACCCACGCGACAGATTGCGGTGGACATCCCGGCCGGCATGCGCGGCGCACGGCCCATGCCCAAGCCGGGCTGGACGCTGGACGTGCAGCGCGCGCCGCTGGCCGTGCCCTACACCAGCCATGGCCGCACCATCTCCGACGACGTGGTCCGCGTCACCTGGACGGCCAGAACAAAGGACGACTGGCTGCCGAATGCCCACTATGACGAGTTCGTGCTGGTCGCGCAGGCACCGCAGAAGGCGGGCGCGGTGTACTGGCCGGTCACCCAGGTGTGTGAAGAAGGCCGCAACGACTGGACCGACATTCCCAAGCCCGGGCAGAAGCTGTCCGATCTGAAATCCCCGGCCGCCGTGCTGGAAGTGCTGCCGGGCGCGGATGCGTCGGCCCACAATCATTGACCACCCCAAGGAGAAAACACCATGAAACATCCCATCCGCATCACCGCCGTGCTGGCCGCCGCCCTGCTGGGCGGGGTGGCCTGGGCTCAGGCCGTCAAGGTCGAAGGCGCCTGGGCGCGCGCCAGCGTCCAGGGCCAGAAGGGCACGGGCGCATTCATGAAGCTCACTGCCAAAGACGGTGCAAAACTCGTGGGCGTGGCGTCGCCCGCGGCCGGCGTGGCTGAAGTCCATGAAATGAAGATGGAGGGCGACGTCATGAAAATGCGCGCCATTCCCGCGCTGGACCTGCCGGCTGGCAAGACGGTGGAGCTCAAGCCCGGTGGCTACCACGTGATGCTCATGGACCTGAAGGCCCCGCTGGCCAAGGACACGACGGTGCCGGTCACGCTCATGTTCAAGGACGCCAAGGGCGCCGACAGCCGCATGGACGTGCAGGTACCGGTCAGCGCCACGGCGCCCGCGGGTTCGGCGACGGGCGGCCACAAGCACTGAGCCGGCGGACTGGGCCGCGTGCCGCTCTTGGGGTAAGCTGGGGGCAACCACAGCACCAACCCCTGCGGAGCGGCCATGAGCGACAACACCAACTTCGGCTTCGGCAAATTCGTGCCGGGCTTTGACTTCCTGCAAAACCTGGCCAAGGGCGCGTCTCAGTCCATCCCGCAGATGCCCAACCTGGCCAACTGGGTGGCGCCCACGCTCAACGTCGAGGAGCTGGACAAGCGCATCGACGAACTCAAGGCCGTGCACTTCTGGCTCGACCAGAACGGCAAGGCGCTGGGCGCGACCATCCAGGCGCTGGAAGTGCAGAAGATGACCCTGGCCACGCTCAAGGGCATGAACTTCAACATGGGCGACGTGGCCAACGCGCTCAAGCTCAAGGCGGCCGACACCGTCGTGACCGGCGTTCAGAAAGCCGCCGAGACCGCCGCCAGCGCCGCCGGCACCGTGTCCGGCGTGGCGGGCGCCGCGCGGCGCAAGACCACCGGCGGCAAGGCCAAGGCGATGGCCGCCCCCGCAGGCGTCGTCGACCCGCTGCAATGGTGGGGGTCGCTGACCGAACAGTTCCAGCAGATTGCGGCCAACGCCATGAAGGATGTGGCCAAACAGACGGCCATGGACACGACCAAAAACATGGCCGCGGGCCTGGCCAAAGAGGCGTTCAAGGCCGCCAGCGGCGTGGCGACCGGCGTTGCCAAAGCCGGCGCGAAGGCAGCCGGCAAAAAGCCCCCGGCCCGCAAGACCGCGCGCCGCACCCGCTAGCCCCATGAAACTTTTTCCCTGCGGCCACGCCACCCATCCGCAATGGCCGATGGCCGCCGGGCTGGTGCTGGCGCAGCTGAAGGCGCAGATGGCTCTGCGTGACTACGCGAACGCGCCGACGCTGGGCCTGCTGTACATCACCGACCACTACGCCGCGGCCGCGCAGGACATCCTGGAACACCTGAGCGCCGAGCTGCCCGAGGTGACCGACTGGGCCGGCACCGTGGGCGTGGGCATCGCGGCCAGCAACGTCGAATACTTCGACGAGCCCGCGCTCACCGTGATGCTGTGCGGACTGCCGGCCGACCAGTACCGTGTGTTCTCGGGCGTGGCGCCGCTGGGCACAGGCCCCGGCATGGGCTGTGAGCCGCACACGGCGCTGATCCACGCCGACGCGCGCACGCCGGACGTGGCCGACCTGATCGGCGAACTCGCGCAGCGCACCGCTACCGGCTACCTGTTCGGCGGCCTGGCGGCCAGCCGCACCAGCGCCGTGCAGTTCGCGGTGGGCGGCAACGGCAACATCAAGGGACAGGGCGCGGCCAGCGGCGTGTTCAGCGGCGGGCTGTCGGGCGTGGCCTTTGGCGACGGCGTGGCGCTGGTGTCGCGCGTCACGCAGGGCTGCCTGCCCGTGTCGGCCGTGCGCGAAGTGACGGCGGCCGACGGCAACGTCATCACGGCGCTGGACGGCGAGCCGGCGCTGGACGTCATGCTGCGCGACCTGAACATCACGCTGGACGAGCCGCAGGCGGCGCTGTCGGTGGTGCGCGCCACGCTGGTGGGGCTGACCGATCCGGCCGATGCGGCCGCGGGCGGCGCGCTGGTCTCGCGCACCGGCAACTTCGGCGTGGACACGCTGGTGCGCCACATCATCGGCCTGGACCCCAACCGCCGCGGCATTGCCGTGGCCAGCGCCGTGAGCGCCGGCATGCGCATGGCTTTCTGCCGCCGCGACGCGCAGGCCGCGCGGGCTGACCTGGTGCGCATCTGCGCCGAAATCCGTGAGGAACTGGAGCCCGAGGAAATGAGCCAGCCCGTGGCGGCTGCGCTGGCCGCGAACGAACCGCAGGCGCTGCCCAGCCCGGCCCGGCGCATCGCGGGCGCGGTGTACGTGAGCTGCGCCGGCCGTGGCGGCCCGCACTTTGGCGGCCCCAGCGCCGAAATGCAGATCGTGCGCCGCGCACTGGGCGACGTGCCGCTGGTGGGTTTTTTTGCGGGCGGCGAGATCGCGCGCCACCACCTGTACGGCTACACGGGCGTACTGACCGTGTTCGCTGCATGACAGGCGGCGCACCCCACCGTCCCCCGGGCATCTGGCACGCGCCGGGCTGGGCCATGAACGTGCCGGCGGGCGGCCCGCGGCTGGCGCTGCGCGCCGCGTGGGCGGTGCTGCGCCACCCCATGGCGCTGCGCCGGTGGATGGCCGTGGCTTGGGAAATGCAATCGCGCGGGCTGCTACAGGACCTGTCCGCGGAATTCATGCGCGCGGTGCGGCCCGGCGTGCACCGCGGCCGCTCGGTGCAGGACCGCACCGTGCAACTGATCGATCACGTGGACTGGCTGGACGGCGCGCTGCAGCCCACGGCGCTGCGCATGCTGGCCGCCGGCCAGCCCGTCACGCTGGCCGACCTGCCCGCGCCGCGCGGCTACCAGGTCATGCAGCTGCAGCTGCAGCGCGCACCATCCCACAGCCCCGAGGGTGAGCTGCTGCTGACCCTGGTGCTGCAGCGCGACGCCGAAGTGCGGACCGGCCCGCCCGTGGACGTGGCGGCCGTGGCGTTCAGCTGCTTCCGCATGCAGGGCAAGCGGTGCCTGGCGATTGGCGGCGTGCGCGGCCAGCGCCACCCGGCGCAGCGGCTGAGCGCGCAGGAACTGACCCAGGCGCTGCAGGGCTGGAAGGCGCCCGTGCTGACGCTGCGCGTGATGCAGGAACTGGCGCAGTTCTGGGAGCTGCACCTGATCGGGCTGGACCCGGCGTGGCACATGCTCAATGCCTGGCCGTACTCGCTGAACGCACGCCACCGCGACACGGCCCGGCGCATTGCCGACAGCCACAACGCACTGTGGACGCACTTTGATGCGCAGCGCGGGCCCGACGGCTGGATGGTGCTGCCGCCGCATTCCGACGACCGCCTGGCCGCCACGGCGCTGTCGCCCGAAAAGCGCGCGCGCCAGATCCAGCGGGCCGACTACTGGATCCGCACGGCCAACCTGCTGCGCGCGCAGCTGCGCAACGTGCTGCAGCGGCCCGACCCGCGCGCCGAACTGAACCGCAACACAGAAGCGCACACGGTGCAGGGCATGTTCAGCGGCTACGACGACAGCCGCCACGGCACGCCGTCAAGCGTGCTGGACTCGCTGCCCGCCAGCAACTTCTGACGGGCCGGCAAAGGCGAAGTCCACTTCCGGCGCCAACCCCGTCACGATGCGGGCGATCGATTTGCCCGAGCCGCAGGCGTGCGTCCAGCCCAGCGTGCCGTGACCCGTGTTCAGGTACAGGTTGCTCACTTTGCTCTGGCCGATGACGGGCACGTTGCTCGGTGTCGCGGGCCGCAGGCCGCTCCAGAACTGCGCCTGCGACGCATCGCCCGCGCCGGGAAACAGCTGCTCCACGCGGCGCACGATGGCTTCGCAGCGCACGCGGTTCAGGTCGCGGTTGTAGCCGTTGAGTTCGGCGGTGCCGGCGATGCGCAAACGATCGCCCTGCTCGCCCGTCAGGCGCGAGAACACGAGCTTGAACTCGTCGTCGGTCAGGCTGACCTGGTGCGCCATCGCGGCGTCCTTGACCGGCATCGTCACCGAATAGCCCTTGGCCGGGTAGATCGGCAGGTGCACACCCAGCGGCGCGGCCAGCAGCGGGCTGAACGCGCCCATGGCCAGCACGTAGGCGTCGGCCTTCAGGCGCTGGTAGCGGCCTTCGCCGTCGGTCAGCTCGACGTGGTCGATCCGGCCGCCCGCCTCGCGCAGCGCGGTGATGTGGTGACCCATCAGGAACTTCACGCCAGCGGCCTCGCAGCGCTGCGCCAGCGCGCGCGTGAACGCGTTGGCGTCGCCCGATTCGTCCTCGGCCGTGTACGTGGCGCCGGCCAGTTGCGGGCGGATGTGGCGCAGCGCGGGCTCGAGCTTCACGGCCTCATCCGCGCTCACGACCTGGCGCTCACACCCCAGCGCGCGCATCTGCGCGGCGGGCTCAAGGGCCGCGTCGAACTCCCTGGCGCTGGTGTAGAAATGCAGGATGCCCTGCGTGCGCTGGCTGTACTGCAGGCCCAGGTCACTGCGCAGCTGCTGCAGCACGGCGCGGCTGTAGGTGCCCAGGTTGACAATCTGGCGGATGTTGTGGCGCGTGCGCGCGGGCGTGCATTCGCGCAGGAACTGCAGGCCCCACAGCCACTGGCGCGCGTCGGCGCGCAGGCGAAACAGCAGCGGCGCGTCTTCCTTGCCCAGCCACTGCAGCAGCTTGAGCGGCGCCCCGGGGTTGGCCCAGGGCTCGGCGTGGCTGACCGAGATCTGCCCGCCGTTGGCGAAGCTGGTCTCGGCGCCCGGCGTGGCCTGGCGGTCGATCACGGTCACATCGTGGCCGAGTTGTTGAAGGAAATGGGCGGAAGAAACGCCGAGCAGGCCGGCGCCAAGAACGATCACTCGCATGGAGATACACCTTGAGTCAGGTGCCGCTCCCCCTGTCCTTGATACCTGAGAGATTCACCGCGCGATCCATTCGCGCGGCTTGCTCCTTCGGTGAGCCCCGTTGCGGGGCTGCTCTCCAGACGGCTGTTCAGTGCATGCAGTACGACGACCTGAGCGTGTATGGGAGTTTGCGCCTTCGGTGGGGTGGTTTGGCAACCGCCCGCTCTCCTGCATGGGGTGGATTCTAGGCCGGGGCCTTTGACTTACGCCCGTACCAGGTCTTTCAATAAGCGGTTGTCGCCGGTCATGAGCGCGGCGCCCGCGAACGGGTTGCCGGGGAACAGCGCCGCGAGCTGCGCATCGCCCACGCCCTGCGTGCCGCGCAGCACGGTGGACAGTACGGCGCGGAAGTCGTTCAGCACGGGCAGGTCGCGCTTCTCGTTGAGCTGGCCGGGGGCCAGGCCCTCCCAGCCGCCGTGGCGGCGACCGCCGTTGATGCGGCTGCCGATCAGCAGCATGGCGTTGCCGTGGCCGTGGTCGGTGCCGCGGCTGCCGTTCTCGGCCGCGGTGCGGCCAAACTCGCTGACCACCGCGATCACATCGCCCGGTTCGTTGAATGCCGCGCGCAGCGCCACGAGCGCCTGCGCCAGGTTGCCCAGGTTGTTGGCGAGCTGCCCGTTCACGCTGCCCTGGTTGGCGTGCGTGTCCCAGCCGCCCGCTGACAGAAAGCCCACGCGCAGCGACCGGTCCTGCCGCATCAGCGTGGCCAGGTGGCGCGCGTCCAGTTGCAGGCCCGCGACATTGGGGGCGCCGTTGTCGGCGGCCTGCATCTCGGTCCCGGACATCATGGCGGCCTCTTCCAGCGTGCGCGCCGTCTCCAGCCGGCTGCCCGCGCCCTGTTTGAACGGGGTGTTCAGCGTGTCGGAGCCCGCGTACAGGTCCA
This sequence comes from Ramlibacter sp., assembly GCA_041905405.1. GTDB lineage: Bacteria > Pseudomonadota > Gammaproteobacteria > Burkholderiales > Burkholderiaceae_C > RAM1. The sequence goes on from JAYRLC010000024.1 coordinate 36,805, forward strand.
TCAGCGCCTGGCGTGTGCGCTCATTGGCGAGCGCGCCGGTGCGCGTGGCGGCCTGGCCGCGCGCGACGAGTTTCACGGGGGCCGCACCGCGCAGGATTTCGGGGTTGGCTTCACCGACGCCCAGCGCGCGGACCGTGTCTGCGCCAGCCAATGCATTGAGCCAGCCGTCGCCCGCGCTGTTCTTGCCGGGCTGGCCGATCTCCCAGTAGTGCTGCGCCTCGAAATGCGAGCGCACCGGCGTGGGCAGGCCGCTGGCCGGCACGAAGGCCAGCACGCGCTGCTGCCACAGCGGCATGAGCGGCGCGAGCGACGGGTGCAGCGCAAACGTGTCGTCCAGCTTCAGCGCGGTCTGCGCCGTGCCGTCGGGCGCGGGGATGGCAATGCTCGGGCGCAGCCGCGCGTAGTGCGGGTCGGCATGGGGCACGAAGGCCGACAGGCCGTCGTACGCGCCGCGCAGGAACACGACGATCAGGCGGCCCTGCTGCGCCGGTGTTTGCGGCGAGCCCTGCGCCCACAAAGCGCCGGGCGCGGCGCCGGCCAGCAGCGCCCCCCAGGACAGGGCCAGCACGTTGCGGCGGCTGAAGCGCCGCTCGCCTGGATGCAGTGACGGGTTCATGCGACGCCTTTCACTTGTACATGTAGTCGGGGCTGGCCAGCGCCAGCCCGGCCCGCAGGCGCGGCGGCTCCTGGTCGATGCGCGCGCGCGTGGCCGGCGTGAGCCAGGGCCGCAGCGGCGCCGGGTCGTCCACACGGCGGCCGGCGGCAATGGCGAAGTCGGCGCGGCGCGACAGCGCCTCGGGCGACAGCCAGGTGGCCGCATCGGTTTTGTAGCCATCAGGCGTCTGCCAGCCGTGCAGCGGCTGGCCAGCACTGGCCAGAAAGCCCAGCGCCTGGTTCAGCTCGCGCTCACCCGGGTCGGCGTCCTGCACCCCGCCCGTGGCCGCCAGGACCGAGCAGGCGTAGTCCAGCGGGGTTTTGAAGAGCCGGTTGTTCATGTCCCAGGTCTCGGGCGACTCGATCAGCGCGCGCATCACGGCGGCGATGTCGCCCTGCGTGGCCGTGTAGCGCTGCGCCAGGCGCTGCACCAGTGCGGGCGGCGGCTGGTCGGCCACGAACCATTGCGCCAGGCGCAGGCTGATGCGCTGGGCTGTCGCGGGGTGGCGTGCCAGCATGCGGATGGCGGCCTCGCCCTCCTGCTCGCCGCGCGGACCGCTGCCCGTGCCGAACGGCTGGCCCAGCAGCGTCTTGGCGCCGCCGTCGTGCAAGCGCGGCGCAAAGCGGAAGCCGCTGTCCGCATTCGGGTCCACCGTCCAGCCCGTCAGGATGCGCGCCAGCTCGCGCACGTCGGCCTGCGTGTAGCCGCCGTTCACGCCCAGCGTGTGCAGCTCCATCAGTTCGCGCGCGTAGTTTTCGTTCAGGCCGCGGTTACCCGGCGCGCCGTCGGCGACGCTGCGGGCCTGGTCCAGGTACTGCAGCATGGCGGGGTGGCGGGCGCTGGCCAGCAGCAGGTCTTCATACCGGCCCAGGGCATTCGGGCGGATGGCATTCACCACGTAGTGGCCCGTGAACGGCCGCACCACGCCCTTGCCCACGAACACGTTCAGGTGGTTGAACCAGAACTCGGTCATGCGCGCGAGCAGCGGGTTTTCGATGTCGGCGCGGCTGCACGCGGCCAGCCGCCACGCGGCGGCCTGGCGCGTAACCTTGCGGTTGAACTCGTTGCGGGGCGCGGCGGCTGCATCACCCGCCTTGCCGGCGTCCTCGCGCACCTGGCGGCGCGCGGCCTGCTCGCTTCGGTACTGCTCGTACAGACGCGGCAACGGCGCGTTGAAATCCGCCATGCCGGGTGGAATGGCCGCCGGTGCGCGGGCACCGGCCACGGCCAGGTCCAGCTGCTGCAGCGCCCAGGCGCGGCCCGGGGTGGCCGGGGAATCGGCCGGACCCGGACCGTAGCCAAAGCGCGAGAACGCCCGCCAGGCGGTGGGCGGCACGGTCATGGCCGCAGGATCGGCCGGTGATGCCGCATGCGCCTGGGCTTGCGCAGCCGTGGCAAACATCGCCGGGACGGCGGCCAGCGCAATGGACACGGCGGCGCAGTGGGCAAGAAGACGGGGCATGGTGGGCATCACGGCGGGTTGCGACGGTTCCACCCTAACGCAGCTGCGGGGCCGGGCGAGGACAGCTTTACGAGCCTTTACCTGCTTTGCCGGCGCTTCACGCACAGGGCTCAGCGCCGCAGTGCCGCGAACGCCTCGAATTCCCAGCTGCGCATGGCCAGCAGCAGGGTGTAGCCCTCGCGGTCCTTCTCGGCCAGCTTCTGGTCGGCCTGGTGCTGCTGGGCAAAGTCCTGCGCCACGCGCTGCATGCGTTCCAGAAAGCTGGGCGCCAGCGCCCGGCTGACCGAGCCATGCACCAGCAGCACGCCTTCGCCCGCGCCGTCGAAACCGCCCGAAAAATAGTCCAGCAGCGCGTTGTCGCGAAAGTAATGCATGACCGGCCCCTGTGGCCGCCAGCGGAAGGTCTTGGCCAGCTTGAGCCGGTAGCGGTTCAGCGGCCGCAGCTCGATGATGCCGATGCGGTCCAGCTGCGCCAGGTACTTGATGCATTCGGCCTCGTTCAGGCGGTAGGCGGTGGTGATCTGCTCCAGCGTCCACTGGCTCAGCACGCAGATCGCGCACAGGAGCAGCTTCTTGTCGGCGACGACGGCCTTTTCCTGCTCCTGCGTCAGCTCGCGCAGCAGGGGCTGGGCATCGGCCACCCGGCGCGCCAGCTCGGCAAAGTCCAGCTTCAGCGCGCGGCAGATCGCGTCGATCCGCGACAGCGGCATGTCGCCTTTGGACAGCATGCGCTTGACGCTGCTCTCGGCCATGCCCAGCGCCTGCGCCAGGTCGGCATAGGTCATCTGCGCGGCCTTGAGTTCCTTCTTCAGGGTCTGGACGAGATCGGCGGTGGTGCTCATGCGAAGGTATCAGATGGGGATACTTTTTGTCTCTGTTGTATGGACTGTAGTCAATATGTGCACCTGCGCCAAGGGTTCCTTCATCACACTGCGCTGCATTCTTTCCTGGAGCGCCTCATGACACATGCCACACATCAACCCCCGCTGTCCCGCCCTGAATGGCTGCTTTTGGCCGCTTGCGGGGCGGCCCTGCTGCTGGCGCTGTTCGGGCCCGCGGTGGCCCAACCCGCCGGCCACCATCACTTCGCGGACCAGCGCACGCTGTGGGGCATCCCCTGCGCGCTGGATGTGCTGAGCAACCTGCCTTTTGCGCTGCTGGGGCTGGCCGGCCTGGCGCGGCTGGCGGTTGCGCCGCTTGCAGGCCGCGTCTTGCAAGGGTGTGCCGTGCTGTTCTTTGCAGGGCTGGTGGCCACGGCCGCGGGCTCGGCCTGGTACCACTGGCAGCCCGACGACGCGGGTCTGGCCGTCGATCGCCTGGGCATGACGTTCGCGTTTGCAGGCCTGATGGGTCTGGCGGCGGCAAGCCGCGTCAGCGACCGGGCGGGCGCCGCGCTGTCGGCTGCGGTACTGGTGCTGGGCCCCGCGAGCATCGGCGTCTGGGTGCTCACGCGTAACGTGCTGCCCTGGTGCGTGCTGCAGTTCGGCGGCATGGCCTTCCTGCTGGGGCTGTCGTTCCTGCGCCCGGCGCCCGGTGCTTTCAATTTCCGCATCGGCGCGGTCATTGCGCTCTATGCACTGGCCAAGGTGTTGGAACTGGCCGACCCTGCGGTCTATGGCTTCACGGGGCAGCTCGTGGCGGGCCATGCGCTCAAGCACATCGTCGCCGCCCTGGCGGCGCTGCCGGTGATCGCGGCGCTTGGCTGGCCGGTGCAGAATGCCCCGGCGGGGCACGCCCACAACACATGACAGACAACGGAGAAGAGGAGCTCTTTATGTCCGCAGACGCCCACCCCAACCAGTTCGCGCTGCTCAGGCAGCGCCGTTTTGCGCCGTTCTTCTGGACGCAGTTTTCCGGCGCGGCCAACGACAACCTGTTCAAGTTCGCGTTCACGGTCATGGTGACCTACCAGCTGCAGATTGGCTGGCTGCCGCCGTCGCTGGCGGGTCTGGTGATCGGCGCGCTGTTCATCCTGCCGTTCCTGCTGTTTTCCGCGACCAGCGGCCAGCTGGCCGACAAGTACGACAAGCGCATGCTGATCATCTTCGTCAAGCGGCTGGAGATCGTGATCATGGCGCTGGCGGCCTGGGGGTTCTTCAGCGCCAACATTCCCGTCCTGCTGGGCTGCACCTTCCTCATGGGCCTGCATTCCACGCTGTTCGGACCGGTCAAGTTCGCCTACCTGCCGCACCACCTGAGCGAGCGCGAGCTCACGGGCGGCAACGGCATGGTCGAGATGGGCACCTTCGTTGCGATCCTGCTGGGCAACGTGGCGGGCGGGCTCATCATCGCCGTGCCCGAGATCGGCGCGCACCACGTGGGCTTTGCCTGCGTGGGGGCCGCGGTGCTGGGCCGCGTGGTGTCGCACTACATCCCCGCGTCCCCGGCGACCGACCCGACGCTCACCATCAACTGGAACCCCTTCACCGAAACGGCACGCAACCTCAGGCTCGCGCATGGCAACGTCGTGGTGTTCCGGTCGCTGCTGGGCATCAGCTGGATGTGGTTTTTCGGCGCGGTGTTCCTGAGCCAGTTCCCCAGTTTTGCCAAGGAAGTGCTGCACGGCAACGAACAGGTGGCGTCGCTGCTGCTCGTGGTGTTCTCGGTGGGCATCGGCACCGGTTCGCTGCTGTGCGAAGTGCTCAGCCGCCGCCATGTCGAGATCGGGCTGGTGCCGCTGGGCGCGATCGGCATGAGCGTGTTCGCGATCGACCTGTATTTCGCGTCGCGCGGGCTCGCGGCGCCGCAGGCGACCTTCACGCTCGCACAGTTCATCGCCGTGCCGGGCCACTGGCGCGTCATGGCCGACCTGGCGCTCCTGAGCCTGTTCGCGGGCCTGTACAGCGTCCCCATGTACGCGCTGATCCAGCTGCGGGCGCAGCCCACGCACCGCGCCCGCATCATTGCGGCCAACAACATCCTGAACGCACTGTTCATGATCGCGAGCTCCATCATCGCGGGCGTGCTGCTCAAGATGGGGCTGACCATCCCGCAGATCTTCCTGCTGGTGGGGCTGGCCAATGCGGTGGTGGCGTTCTACATCTTCATGCTGGTGCCCGAATACCTGCTGCGCTTTGTGGCCTGGGTGGCGTCACGCTGCGTGTACCGCTTCAGGGTGCGCGGCGACGAGCACATCCCGGTCGAGGGCGCGGCCGTGCTCGTCTGCAACCACGTGAGCTTTGTCGATGCGGTGCTGCTCATGGCGGCCAGCCCCCGGCCCATTCACTTCGTGATGGACCACCGCATCTTCAGGCTGCCGGTGCTGGGCGCGATGTTCCGCCTGGCCAAGGCCATCCCGATCGCGCCGCAGAAGGAAGACGCCACCACCTACGATGCCGCGTTCGAACGGGCCGCGCAGGTGCTGCGGGACGGCGACCTGCTGGCGATCTTTCCCGAAGGCGGCATCACGAAAGACGGACAACTGCAGCCCTTCAAGCCGGGGCTGCTCAAGATCCTGGAGCGTGCGCGCTCGGACGGCATCGACCCGCCGGTGATCCCGATGGCGCTCACCAACCTGTGGGGCAGCTATTTCAGCCGGGTCGAGGTCCGCAACGGCGAAGCGGTGGCCATGGTTCGACCGTTTCGCCGCGGCCTGTTCAGCCGCGTGGGTCTGAACGTGGGCCCGCCCGTGTCAGCCGATGCGGTGCAGATGGACAGCCTGCGATCACGTGTGGGTGCCCTGCTGGACGCCTAGCCGCGCAGTTCGCGCAGCACGGTCTCGGCCACGTCGATGCGCACGGTGCCGCGATCGACCAGCACCTGTGCCACGCGGCCGACCTCATCGCCCAGGGCGCCGGCCATCATGGCAATGTTCTGGGCGTGCAGTGCCATATGGCCTTTCTGGATGCCGGTGGTGGCCAGTGCCTTCATCGCCGAGAAGTTCTGCGCCAGGCCCACGGCCGCGATGATGCGGGCCAGTTCCTCGGCCGTCTGCACGCCCAGCACCTTCAGCGCCAGCCGTGCCGTGGGGTGCAGTTTGGTAGCGCCACCGACCAGCCCCACGGCCATCGGCAGCTCGATGCTGCCGGCCAGGTCACCGTCGGGCGTGACTTCCCAGTGGGTCAGGCTGGCGTAGCGGCCGTTGCGGGCGGCGTAGGCATGGGCGCCGGCCTCGACCGCGCGCGTGTCGTTGCCGGTGGCCAGCACCACGGCGCTGATGCCGTTCATGACGCCCTTGTTGTGCGTGGCCGCCCGGTAGGGATCGGCGTCAGCGAAGTTGTAGGCCGACAGCATGCCCTCGCGCACGTCGGCGCCACCGATCGCGGCCAGCGGCCAGATGCAGCGCGCCCGCGCCAGCCGCCGGTCGGCCAGGTTGGACAGGATGCGCAGGTTGCTGCGCCCCCCGGTCCAGCCGGCCAGTTGCGGCGCGAGTTTTTCGGCCATCGTGTTGACAGCGTTGGCGCCCATTGCGTCGCGTGTGTCCACCACGATGTGGGTGATCACCATGGCGCCGCCGCGCGTGTCCAGCACCCGCACTTCCAGGTCGCGAAAGCCCCCACCCAGGCGCAGCAGCACGGGATCGCATTCATCGCACACCGCCTGGATGGCGGCGCGCTGTTCCAGGATGCGGATGCGGGCCAGCTGGGGATCAGCCACATGCGTAAGCTGGATCTGCGCAATCATCAGCGTGCCCGACATCGAGGTGACGAAGCCGCCCGCGTCGTGGCATTGCCGTGCCGCGTTGCACACGGCGGCCACCACCGACGATTCTTCGGTGGCCATGGGGACCAGCCGGTCACGGCCATCGATGCGCATGTTGGTGGCCACGCCCACCGGGATGTTCATGGTGCCCACCACGTTCTCGATCAGGTGGTCGGCCAGATCGGGTGGCAGGTTGCCGGTGTTCAGCAGATGCTGACGGTCCGCGTCGTCAAGCCCGGCGAATCGCGCCACGGCGTCAATCCGTTCGGCGATGGACAGTTTGTGAAAGCCGCCAATGCGGCTGCTCGGTTCGGTGTGGCTCATGGTAGTCGTGCAGGAGAGATGGAGGGGGGTCAGCGAGCGGCCATGAGGCGCGGCAGCCAGGTGATGAAGTCGGGGAACGCGGCGCAGATCAGCAGACCCACGAACTGCAAGCCGAAAAAGGGCAGGATGCCGCGGTACACATGGCCCATGTCCAGGTGCGGCGGCAGCGTGCCCTTGATGTAGAACAGCGTGTAGCCAAACGGCGGGCTGATGTAGCCCATCTGGATGGTGATGGCGTACAGCACGCCAAACCAGATTTCGTCAAAGCCCAGCAACCGCACAATGGGCAGGAACACCGGTACGGTCAACAGGATGATGCCCAGTTCGTCCAGCACGGTGCCCAGGAAGATGAGCAGCAACATCATGGCGCCCAGTACGACCCAGCGGTTGACGTCCAGGGACTTGATCAGCGCCAGCAGCGTGTCGGCGCCGCCCAGTCCGGTGAAGATGGCCACATAGGCCTTGGCGCCGATCGTGATCCACAGAATCATGGATGTCGCCTTCAGCGCGTCCACGCCCGCTTCGCGCAGCATGGCAATGTTCAGGCGGCGCTTGAGCACCGCGGGCAGCATCGCGCCGGCGACGCCCACCGCGGCCGATTCGGTGGGCGTGGCCACGCCAAAGAAGATCGACCCCAGGATCAGCACGATCAGCAGGGCCGGAAACACCAGCGCCTTGAGCGCGCGCAGTTTGTCCCGTGCGGGCGCACTGCGCGCGTGCGGGTCCAGCGGCAGCCACTCCGGCCGCAGCCAGCCGATGACCACGATGTAGGCGATGTACAGCGCTGCCAGGATCAGGCCGGGGACCAGCCCGGCGATCAGCATCTGCCCGATGGAGATTTGCGCCGTGACCGCGTACACAATGGTCAGCACCGACGGCGGGATCAGGATGCCCAGCGTGCCCGACGCACAGATGGTGCCCAGAGCCAGCTGCGGCCGGTAGCCCCGGCGCAGCATCTCTGGCAGGGCGAGCATGCCCATGGCCGTGACGGCGGCGCCCACCACGCCCGTCATGGCGGCCATGACCACGCAGATGATCACCGTGCCAATCGCCAGCCCGCCGCGCTGGCGGCCAAACCACAGCTCCATGGCGCGGTACAGATCCTCGATGACGCCCGAGCGCTGCAGGATGCAGGCCATCAGGATGAACAGCGGAATGGCCAGCAGCGCCTCCGACTTCATGGTGTCGAAAATCTGCAGGACGAGCACGATCACCGCAGATGGCTCCCACAGTGTCACGGTGAACAGCAGAGACAGCCCGCCCAGCACAAAGGCAATGGGCAGGCCGCTGAGCATGAACAGCGTGAGGCTGCCGAACATCAGGGCCAGAACCAGATTGGGCGTCATGGTGCCGTCTCCGCATCCGGTGTGCCGGCGCAGGCCTGCGCAAACTCCACCAGCGCCTGCAGCAGCATCAGCAGCAGCGCCAGTGGTACGGCGGCCTTGACCGGCCAGATGGGCGGGTTCCAGGCGGAAAAGCTGGTTTCACGGTAGCTCCATGCGTTCCACGCGGCTGGCAGGCTGTGGTACAGCAAGATCCCGCAGAAGATCACGATCACAGGGTAGTTCACCAGATCAAGCCGCCGCACCCAGCGGTCACTCAGGCGCTGGCGCAGCAGGTCCAGGGCCACATGACCGCGCGTGTGCAGCAGCCAGGGACCACCAAACAGGAAGTAGGGACCGAACAGCAGTACGGCCAGCTCCATGCCCCAGACCGTCGGCGCGTTGAATACATAGCGGGCCACCACCTCATAAAGCATCACGGGCACCACGATGGCCATGATCCAGACCGTGGCCTGGAACAGCCGGTGGTTGAGGTGGGTGACCGCCGCGGATATGACGGACAGCCAGTGGGGCATGCCGGACTCCAGTTGCGGGTTGTGGATGGCCCCGCGCGGCCAGGCGGCTGCGCGGGGCGGTGCATGTCGGCGCGGGGACTGTCAGCCGAGCAGGCCCAGTTCCTTCATGAAAGCCACCTGGCTGTCCAGAATTCGCGTGGCCAGGGCATCGCCCTTGGTGGCCGTGCGCCAGGCCGCCATGGCCTTGGGGCGGGCGGCTGCCACATCGGCGGCACTGAAGCGGATGATTTCGCAACCCTTGGCCGCGTACTTGGACAACACCGTCGCGTCATTGACCAGGATGTGCTGGCGCAGCGCGGCGGAGACTTCGCGCGCGGCGATGGCCAGCGCGGTCTTGAATTCGGCGGGCAGTTTGTCGTAGGCGGCGCGATTGGCCACATAGGCAGTGGCCGTGGTGGGCTGGTGGAAGCCGGGAACCACCACGTACTTGGCCACTTCTGCCAGACCGGCCTCGAAGTTGGCCGTCAGGTCACCGCGGTCGGCCATGTCGATCACGCCCTTGTCCAGCGCGGAATACACCTCGCCCGTGGGCAGCGGCGTCACGGCGACACCAAACGCGGCCATCACCGATGACGCCAGTCCGACGAAGCGGCCCTTCTTGCCCGCCAGGTCGGCGATCTTGCGCACCGGCACCTTGGAGTGCAGCGGCTCCTGCCCATAAACCGTGGGCGCGATGTAGTGCAGGCCCGCGGGCGCGTAGGCCTGGCGCACCATTTCCAGGCCGCCGCGCTCGTAGAACCAGGCCTCATACTCGTCGCTTTCCGCGAAGCCGAACGGGATGGTGCTGGTGAAGGCAAACGCCGGGATCTTGCCGGCCTCGTAGCCGTCAAAGGTTTTCATCATTTCGAAGGCGCCGCCGCGCACCGCATCAAACGCCTGCGCGGCCGGCACGATCTGTCCGGCGGCGAACAGCGTGATCCTGAATCGCCCGCCGGTCAGTTCGGCCACCCGGGCGACGAACTTCTCCTCGTATTTCTGCGGCGTCGTGCCACCGTCCCACAGGGCCTGCATGCGCCAGTTCACGGTGGCCTGCGCCCGGGATGCCAGCGGCACGGCCGCAGCGGCGGCGGCCGTGGCGGCCAGGGTGGATTTGAGGATGCTGCGACGATGAACGGGTGCAAATGCCATGGTGTGTCTCCGGTGTGTTGATAGCCGCGCGTCAAGGCGGGACTGGTCCGGGAGTCTATGGACAAAAGGTGGCCACGATAGGTACAGTTTGGGGACGGTTCAATGAACTGTACCCATCAATAAAAGGTACATGAAAACCCGATGCAGGATGAATCTGAACCTGTTGGCGGTAGCGCTGACACCAAGGCAGAGGCCCTGGCCGCACGCATGGCTCGCGCCATCGAAGAGGGCGTCCTGGCCACCGGCGCGCGTCTGCGATCGGTGCGGGACGCTGCCGCCAAAGAGGGCTTGTCCCGCAACACGGTGGTAGACGCCTACAACCGGCTGGTGGCGCGCGGCTTCGCCGAGGCGCGGCCAGGCTCCGGCTACTACGTGCGCAAGCTGGGCGGGCTGAGGGCGGCTGCGCCCGCACCCCATGTGACCGAAGCGGTGGACGTGGTGTCGCTGCTGCGCGAGCAGCTGGAACAGCACTATGAAGTCCGTGTCGGTGACGGTCGGCCGCCAGCCTCATGGATGGAAGGGTCCGAGCTGGGCAGCCAGTTGCGCCGCGCGCGTGGCGGCGGCCTGCCGCTGGTGGAGCATGGCTACGGCACGCCCTGGGGTTACCTGCCGCTGCGTGAAACCATTGCGCGTCTGCTGGGGGAGCGCACCATCGACGTCAGCCCGCGTCAGGTCCTGCTGACGCAGGGTGCCAACCATGCGCTGGACCTGATCGTGCGCCACCTGCTGGAGGCCGGTGACACCGTGCTGGTGGATTCCCCGGGCTATTACCCGCTGTTCGGCAAACTCAAGCTGGCCAAAGTCCAGCTGCAAGGCGTGCCCCGGCTGCACGACGGCCCGGACATGGACGCCTTGCAGGCGCTGCTGCACGAGCACCGGCCCAAGGTGTTCTTCACGCAGTCCCTGGCGCACAACCCGACAGGGGGTTCCATCAGCCTGCCCAAGGCCCATCGCGTGCTACAGCTCGCGGCACAGTTCAACTGTCTGGTGGTGGAGGACGATCCGTTCGCGGACCTGCAGGCAGCGGGTGCGCCTCGGCTGGCGGCCCTGGACCAGCTGGAGCGCGTGATCTATGTCAGCAGCTTCTCCAAAACCCTGTCGGCCGGCCTGCGGGTGGGCTACATCGCGGGCGCGGCCCAGCACATCAATGCGCTGTGCGACCTGAAGATGGTGACGGTGGTGTCCACTTCGGACTTTGTCGAGCGCGTGGTGCATCAACTCATCACCACGGGACACTACCGGCGCCACCTGGCGCGACTGAAATCGCGCCTGGATGCCACGCTTGCCGCCGCGCTGAAAGCGCTTCACCGGGTCGGTCTGCAGGTCCAGCCCTGTGGCGCGGGCGGGTACTACCTGTGGGTCCGGCTGCCCGGCAGTGTGCAGGAACTGGAACTGGTCCGTCAGGCGGCCGCGCAGGGCATCTTCCTGTCCCCGGGCTCGGTGTTCTACCCCGACCGGCGCGGCGACCACCCGGCCATGCGGGTCAACGTGGCCTATGCGCTGGACCCGCACTTCCTGCGCTTCATGCAACAGGCGGGGCGCTGAAAGTATCGTTATTTGAGACGGAGCGGATCAAATGTCTGCCCAAGCGCTGAATCATGGTGCTTGGCACGACGCCAGCCCACCACACTGCGCCGCATGTTCAACCACCTCGAAGAGGACAACATGCAAACCCTGATTCAACGCGATACCAAGGCCTGGCAACTGCAGGTGTGGGTGTCTTTCGCCATCGCTGCCTTCCTGTGCGGCGTGGGGCTGGCGTACCTGCCGGGCAAGGACCTGGATCGCGCGTTCATGGTGATGGGTTATTTCTTCTGCCTGTCGGCGGCCTTCGTGCTGGCCAAGTTCGTGCGCGACGCCGAGAACGCCCGCGCCGAGCGCCGCGCCGCCGACACGCCGATGTTCAAGTTCGTGGTGTGGATCGGCTTCTTCCTGGCGATGGGCCTGACCGGCTGGGGCCTGCTGCGCATGGAGATCAACGAGACGTACAAGGCCTTCCTGGGCGTGAGCTGGCTGTACCTGATCACCTGCACCTTTACGCTGGCCAAGACGCTGCGCGACCGCCACGAGGCCGACCTGATCGAAGCGCGCCTGCAGGGCCGTGCCGCCGAAGCTGCAGCTGAATAACCCCTGTCCAGGAGAACCGTCATGAAGAAGTTTTTGTTGGCCGCGGCCCTGGCCGCCAGTGTGGTGTGCACGAGCCCGGCGCGGGCCCAGAGCGAGGCGTCCGTGGCGCTGTCCCTGCTGCCGGTCGCGTCGGTGGTGGGCGTGGCATCGGTGGGGGCCGCCGGCGTGGGCGCGCTCAGCGCCGCCCCGCTGGTCTTGAGCGCCGCCGGCGCCGTGTTCACCGTCAAGGTTGTCGAGGTGTCGGCGCGCGGCACGGTCTATGTGCTGGAACGGGCGTCGGACGGCGCGCGCGTCAGCGTCGAGGTCGCAGGGCGCGGTGCGGCCGCCACGTCGCTGGCAGCGGGCACGGTGGTGACGGTCAGCGCATTTGGCGCAGGCCTGGTGCTCAGCGCCGCGGGCGAGGTGATTGCCTTCATCCCCAACGCCATCGGCCGTGCGCTGCTGCACAACGAGCGCGTGACGTTCTGAGGGGCCAGCCATGAAAACACTGTTCACGGCACTGGCGCTGACCGCCGCGTTGCTGGCAACGCCGGCTCATGCCGGACGCAACTGCGATGCCAGAAAGCCCACGGCCCAGACCATCATGCTCGGCATGGGTCTGGCCGAGCGGACGCAGGTTGCGCTGAATGCAAGCGGCGCCCAGGTGGTGGTGCTGGCCCGCGCGGGCCAGGACCTCACGAAATACGGCGTGCGCTGGTCGCACCTGGGCTTTGCCTACAAGACGCCCGACGGCTGGCGCGTGCTGCACAAGCTGAACCAGTGCGGCACGGCCGACGGCTCGCTGTACCGCCAGGGCCTGGGGGAGTTCTTCCTGGACGACCTGTGGCGCTACGAAGCCGCCTGGGCCGTGCCCACGCCCGAAGTGCAGGCGCGGCTGCTGGCGCTGGTGCAGGACGACCGTCGCGCCACGCGCCTGCACCACAAACCCTACAGCCTGGTGAGCTATGCCTGGGGCCGGCAGTACCAGCAGTCCAACCAGTGGGCCATCGAAACGCTCGCATCGGCCATGGAGCCGGGCGCCAGCACGCGCGACGCCGCGCAGGCCTGGCTCATGTTCAAGGGCTACCAGCCCACCACGCTGCGCCTGGGCGCGCTCACGCGGCTGGGCGGGCGTGTGGGGTCGGCCAATGTGGCGTTCGACGACCATCCGTCGGACAAGCGTTTCAGCGACCGCATCGAGACGGTGACGGTGGATTCGGTGTTCGACTGGCTGCGTCACGCGCAGCTCGCCAGCGCCCCTGTTACGCTGTACTGACCTGAGTGGAGGATGCCCATGAGCAAAGCCTTGCGCCTGTCCGAAAAATGGTTCCGCCGCGGCCTGTGGCTGGTGGCATTCGTCTTTGCCGGTTTCCTGATCGGGCTGGGCGGCACGGTGGTGGGCGATCTGCCCCGCGTGGAGCAGCAGCTGGAGGTGGACGACTTCCTGGACCGCGCGGCGGCCGGCAAGCTGCGCGGCGAGATCGAGGCGGCCGAACGCGCCAGCGAAGCCGCGCAGACCGCGCTGGAGCAGGCGCGGCTGAAGCTGCAGGTCGCGCGCAGTGACGCGGCCACCGCGCGCGCCAGCTTCAACAACTGGCTGGCCACGCGCAGCGCCACGCAGCGCGCCGGGCAGGACCCGGAGGTCATTGGCCGCACGCGCGCGCTGGACGTGTTGCAGCAGGCGCAACGCACCGCCGAGGCCGCGGTACAGCAGCAGGACCAGGCCGCGCTCGACGCGCGACAGGCCGGCCAGCGCGCCCGGCGCGAGCTGGGCGCGCTGGAGTCCGCCGCGCATGAAAGGCTCAACGCCGAGCAGCGCAAGTTGGAGCTGCGCGTGTTCCTGTACCGGCTGGCGCTGACCCTGCCGCTGCTGGTGGCCGCGGGCTGGCTGTTTGCCAGGAAACGCAAGGGGACCTACTGGCCGTTCGTCTGGGGCTTCATCATCTTTGCGGTGTTCGCGTTTTTTGTGGAGCTGGTGCCTTATCTGCCGAGCTACGGCGGCTATGTGCGCTACATCGTGGGCATCGTCGCCACGGTGCTGGTGGGGCGGTACGCCATCGTGGCGCTCAACCGCTATCTGGAAAGGCAGAAGGCGGCAGAGCAGCTGCCCGATGCGCAACGGCGCGGGGAGCTCAGCTACGACACGGCGCTGGCACGCCTGGCCAAGGGTGTCTGTCCGGGCTGCGAGCGGGCCGTGGACCTGAAGAACGAGGCCATCGATTTCTGTCCGCACTGCGGGATCGGCCTGCACGACCGCTGCGGCGCGTGCAGCACGCGCAAGAGCGCGTTCGCCAGGTTCTGTCACGCCTGCGGCGCGGGGGCCAGCGCCGCCCCGGCACCTACACGCCCCGAGCCCGGTCCTGCCTGAACCGCTGCGCGAATCCGGCGAAATTGCCCGCATCCAGCGCATCCCGCACCTCCTGCATCAGGTTCAGGTAGTAGTGCAGGTTGTGGATGGTGGTGAGCATGGGGCCCAGCATTTCGCCGCAGCGGTCCAGGTGGTGCAGGTAGGCGCGGCTGAAATTTCTGCAGGTGTAGCAGGTGCAGGTCTCGTCCAGCGGGCGCTCGTCACTCTTGTGGCGGGCGTTGCGGATCTTCAGGTCGCCAAAGCGCGTGAACAGGTGGCCGTTGCGCGCGTTGCGCGTGGGCATGACGCAGTCGAACATGTCCACGCCCTGCGCGACGCCTTCGACCAGATCTTCCGGTGTGCCCACGCCCATCAGGTAGCGCGGCTTGTGGGAGGGCAGGCGGTGGGGCGTGTGCGCCATGATGCGCAGCATCTCGTCCTTGGGCTCGCCCACGCTCACGCCGCCGACCGCATAGCCGGGGAAGTTCATGTCCACCAGCTGGTCCAGCGACGCCTGACGCAGGTTCTCGAACATGCCGCCCTGCACGATGCCGAACAGGGCATTGGGGTTTTCGAGCCGGGCGAACTCGGCCTGGCACCGTTTGGCCCAGCGCAGGCTCAGTTCCATGGACGTGCGGGCCTCGCGCTCGGTGGTGATGTGGCCCTTGACGTCGTAGGGCGTGCATTCGTCGAACTGCATGACGATGTCGCTGTTCAGCACCGTCTGGATCTGCATGCTGGTTTCGGGCGTGAGGAACAGGCGGTCGCCGTTGACGGGGCTGGCGAACTTCACGCCTTCCTCGCTGATCTTGCGCATCTCGCCCAGGCTCCACACCTGAAAGCCGCCGCTGTCGGTCAGGATGGGTTTGCTCCAGCTTTCAAAGCGGTGCAGTCCGCCGAACTGCGCCATCACGTCCAGGCCGGGGCGCATCCACAGGTGAAAGGTGTTCCCCAGGATGATCTGCGCGCCCATTTCTTCCAGGCTGCGCGGCATCACGCCTTTGACGGTGCCGTAGGTGCCCACGGGCATGAAGATGGGGGTCTGCACCACGCCGTGGTTGAGCGTGAGCGTGCCGCGGCGCGCGTGGCCTTCGGTCTTGAGCAGGTCGAACTGGAGCATGGCGGAATTGTCCCAGATGACCTTTTTGTGTCTGCAGTGTGGAAAACATCACGCAACCGACCCTGGCGATATGTCCCCGCCGCCTGACGGGCATTTGCTGAATCCATTCGTGAATTGGTTGGCGTACATATAGTTACGAGATCGCAGGGTGTATGCAAAGGTGGTCGCCAGAACCACGGTTACCGATTGACAGGACGTCGACTTGGAACGCAGACAGTTGTTGGCCGCTACCGCGGCGCTTGCCGCTTGGGGCGGCGCTTCCGTGCCAGTGGCGCATGCTGCGGGCACCCCCAGCGCTACGGCAATCGCCATAGAAGCCGTGCAAATGCCCGCCTGGGCCGTGCGTGACGGCAAGCGTGTGCCGCTCAGCCCCGGCGACGCCGTGACCACGGCTCAGGAGGTGGAGACCGCTGCCGGCGCCGCGCTGGTCATGCGCCTGCCCGAAGGCAGCCTGGTCCGCCTGGGCGAAAAGACCCGCCTGGGTGTGCAGCGCCTGGAGGTCAGCGGGGCGGACGGACGCACGGCCGTGCGATCAGGGCTCAAGTTGTTCGACGGGTTCTTCCGTTTTGCAACGACAGCGGTTGCCAAGGTAGCGGGCCAGCGCGAAATTGAAGTGAGCCTGCGCACCGCCACCATCGGCATTCGCGGCACCGACTTCTGGGCCATGACCGACGACGCCCATGACGCCGCCTGCCTGTTCGAGGGCAAGGTCGATCTGGCCACGCGTGACCAGGGCGCACTGACGCTGGACAAACCCACCGCATTCTGGGCGCGCTTCTTTGCCCAGCCGGTGCAACCCGTGGGCAATGCCACGCCTGACGAGCTGGCCAAGTTCCTGCAGTCCACCGAGCTGTTGCCAGGGCAGGGCGTGGCCGTCGTGGGCGGACGCTGGCGTGTGGTGGCCGCGGCCGTGGGCAGCGACGCAGCTGCGCAGGCGCTCGCCGCGCGCCTGCGCGAAGCCGGCTATCCCGCCCAGATCCGTGCGAAGGACGTTCAGGGCAAAAGGGTGCACGAGGTGCGCATCAACGGCCTGGCCACACGCGCCGATGCGTCGGCTGTGCTGGGCCGCATCGCCTCGGTCGAGGGCGTGCGCGGGCGCGTGGCGCTGTCGGCCTGAAGCGCCGCAGCCGGCAACGGCCTCAGGCGGCGCGGTCCAGCAGCATCGCGTCGCCGTAGCTGAAGAACCGGTAGCGCTGCGCGATCGCGTGGCGGTACAGCGCCATGATGTGGGCATGCCCCGCGAACGCGCTGACCAGCATCATCAGCGTGCTTTTGGGCAGGTGGAAGTTGGTGATGAGCCTGTCCACCACCTTCCATTCGAAACCTGGCGTGATGAAGATCGCCGTGTCCCCCGCCGCCTGGCCCGTCGCGGCCCATGATTCGAGCGTGCGCACGGTCGTCGTGCCCACGGCCACCACGCGGCCGCCGCGCTGGCGGCAGGCAGCGATGGCCTGCATCGTGGCCTGGGGCACGGCGTAGCGTTCGCTGTGCATGCGGTGTTCGGCGATGGTTTCTGTTTTGACCGGCTGGAACGTGCCCGCCCCCACGTGCAGCGTCACGCTGGCGCGTTGTACGCCGCGCGCATCCAGCGCCGCGAGCACGGCCTCGTCAAAGTGCAGCGCTGCCGTGGGCGCGGCGACGGCGCCGGGGTGGCGGGCAAAGACGGTCTGGTAGCGCCGCACGTCGTCGGCCGAGTCTTCATGCGTGATGTAGGGCGGCAGCGGCACATGTCCGTGCTGCTCCATCAGCATGTACGGATCGCCGTCCAGCGCAAAGCGGAACAGCGCGCCATCTTCATCCGGCCAGCGGCCCAGCAGCGTGGCCGTGAAGCCGCCGGCCATCCGCAGCGTGGTGCCCACGGGGGGCTTCTTGCTGACCTTCACGTGGGCGACGACTTCCGTGCCCTGCAGCACGCGCTCGATCAGCAGCTCCACCTTGCCGCCCGTGGGCTTCTCGCCATACAGGCGTGCCTTGACGACCTGGGTGTCGTTGAACACCAGCAGGTCGCCCGGCGACAGCAGGCCGGGCAGGTCGCGGAAGATGCGGTCCACAGGCTGTGCGCCCGTACCGTCCAGCAGGCGCGAGGCGCTGCGTTCGGCGGCAGGGTGCTGGGCGATCAGCTCGTCGGGCAGGGCGAAATCGAAGTCGCCCACGGTGAAGGTGTTCATGCTGCTTGAGGACCGTGCCGATCCGTGCCAAGAGTTAAGGGAAGGAGTCAGGGCAGAATTGTCCCATGCCCGACAGCAAGGAGATGTCAGCCCCGCAAAAAGCGCTCATCAAGATGGGCCTGGCGCGTGACATCGACCTGGCGCTGCACCTGCCGCTGCGGTATGAGGACGAAACCCGCATCTTCAGGCTGCGCGACGCGCGCGAGGGCGACAACACCCAGATCGAGGCCACCGTTACCGCGTGCGAGGTCGCCTACCGCCCCCGCCGCCAGTTGCTGGTGACCGTGGACGACGGCAGCGACACCTGCGTGCTGCGCTTCTTCAGCTTTTACCCGTCCCAGCAAAAGGCGCTGGCCGTGGGCACGCGCGTGCGCGTGCGCGGCGAGCTCAAGGGCGGTTTCATGGGCTGGACCATGATGCACCCGACCTTCCGGCCCGCGGGCGGCGAGCTGCCGACGGCGCTCACGCCCGTCTATTCCACGGTGGCCACGCTGCCGCAGGCCTATTTGCGCAAGGCGGTGCTCAGCGGGTTGGCGCGCGCCGACCTGTCGGACACCTTCCCGCCCGACGCGGCCCCGCCGGGGCACAGGCTGTGGGGCCTGCGCGAATCGCTGAACTTCCTGCACCACCCCACGCCCGACGTGTCGCTGGCCACGCTGGAAGACCGCAGCCACCCGGCATGGCAGCGGCTGAAGGCTGAGGAGCTGCTGGCCCAGCAGCTGTCGCAGCTGCAGAGCAAGCGCGAACGCGCCGCACTGCGTGCGCCGTCACTGTCCGCGGCCGCTGGCGGCCTGCATGAGCAACTGCTGGTCGCGCTGCCGTTCGCGCTGACCACGGCGCAGCGCCGCGTGGGCGAGGAGATCGCGCGCGACCTGCTGCGCACCGTGCCCATGCACCGCCTGCTGCAGGGCGACGTGGGCTCGGGCAAGACCGTGGTGGCCGCGCTGGCGGCTGCGGTTGCCATCGACGCGGGCTGGCAGTGCGCGCTGATGGCCCCCACCGAAATCCTGGCCGAGCAGCATTTCCACAAGCTCATCGGCTGGCTGGAGCCCATCCTTGCCCCGCGCGGCCTGCGCGTGGCGTGGCTGACCGGCAGCCAGAAAAAGAAGGAGCGCGCAGCGATGGTGGAGTTGATCGCCAGCGGCGAGGCCGCGCTGGTCGTCGGCACGCACGCCGTGATCCAGGACCAGGTGCAGTTCAAGAACCTGGCGCTGGCGATCATCGACGAGCAGCACCGCTTCGGCGTCGCGCAGCGGCTGGCCCTGCGCAGCAAGATGCGCGAGGACGGCCACGAGCCCCACCTGCTCATGATGAGCGCCACGCCCATCCCGCGCACCCTGGCCATGAGCTACTACGCCGACTTGGACGTGTCCACCATCGACGAGCTGCCGCCGGGCCGCACGCCCGTGGTGACCAAGGTCATCTCGGACCAGCGGCGGGGCGACATCATTGAGCGCATCCGCGCCCAGGTTTCCCAGGGCCGGCAGGTGTACTGGGTCTGCCCGCTGATCGAGGAAAGCGAAGCGCTGGACCTGACCAACGCCACGGCCACGCACGAATCGTTGAGCGAAGCCTTGCCCGGCGTGGTGGTGGGCCTGCTGCATTCGCGCATGCCGCAAGCCGAAAAGAAGGCCGTCATGTCGCTGTTCACCGGCGGACAGATGGGTGTGCTGGTCAGCACCACCGTGATCGAGGTCGGCGTGGACGTGCCCAATGCCTCGCTGATGGTCATCGAGCACGCCGAACGCTTCGGCCTGAGCCAGCTGCACCAGCTGCGCGGCCGGGTGGGCCGCGGGGCTGCGGCATCGGCCTGCGTGCTGCTGTATTCCACGGGTGACGGCCCGCGCCTGGGCGAAACGGCTCGCGCGCGGCTGAAGGCCATGGCCGAAACCAATGACGGCTTCGAAATCGCGCGGCGCGACCTGGACATCCGCGGCCCGGGTGAGTTCCTGGGCGCGCGCCAGTCGGGCGCGCCGCTGCTGCGCTTTGCCGACCTGGCGACCGATACCGTGCTGCTGGAATGGGCGCGCGCGCTGGCACCCGCCATGCTGGACCGCCACCCCGAACTGGCCGAACGGCACACGCAACGCTGGTTGGGTGGAAAATCCGAATTCCTCAAGGCCTAGGGGCCTGCTCACACTATTTATGCAAGATGCGTTGCGAGTCAAAAAGGTCATGCGCAAGGCGCGAAACGCAGCCGGACTCCACGTCCGGCAAGGCTTCGCAACGCGGCGCATGGCCTTTTTGGCCGCAACCCGGAGGGAACGTGGTTAAAAAAGCGCCCCTCGTCGTTGCACTCCTAGCCCAGCCGTCCAGGCTGGGCGTCGTCGCGCGCCTAGATGGGCGCTTTTTTAACCACGCTCGCACTTGCATAGATAGTGTGAGCAGGCCCCTTCCATGACACTCACCGAACTGAAGTACATCGTCGCCGTCTCGCGCGAAAAGCATTTCGGCAAGGCGGCCGAGGCCTGCTTCGTGTCGCAGCCCACGTTGTCGGTGGCCATCAAGAAGCTCGAGGACGAGCTGGAGGTCAAGCTCTTTGAGCGCAGCGCCAACGAAGTGACCGTGACGCCGCTGGGCGAGGAGATCGTGCGTCAGGCGCAGAGCGTGCTGGAGCAGGCCGCCAACATCAAGGAAATCGCCAAGCGCGGCAAGGACCCGCTGGCCGGGCCGCTCACGCTGGGCATCATCTACACCATCGGCCCCTACCTGCTGCCCGACCTGGTGCGCCAGGCCATCGCGCGCACGCCGCAGATGCCGCTCATGCTGCAGGAGAACTTCACCGTCAAGCTGCTGGAGATGCTGCGTACCGGCGAGATCGACTGCGCCATCATGGCCGAGCCCTTCCCCGACACCGGCCTGGCCACGGCCGCGCTGTACGACGAACCCTTCATGGTCGCGTTGCCCAGCCACCATCCGCTGGCGGCGCGTGAATCGGTCACGGCGGACGAGCTCAAGAAGGAAACCATGCTGCTGCTGGGCAACGGCCATTGCTTTCGCGACCATGTGCTGGAGGTCTGCCCCGAGTTCGCCCGTTTCTCCAGCGACGCCGAAGGCATCCGCAAGAGCTTCGAAGGCTCGTCGCTGGAAACCATCAAGCACATGGTGGCCGCGGGCATGGGTGTGACCCTGGTCCCGCGCCTGTCCGTCCCCAAAGAGGCGCTGGGGGACCGCAAGCGCCGCAAGGACGAGGACGCTTATGTCAAATACCTTCCGTTTTCCGGCGACCCGCCGACGCGCCGCGTGGTGCTGGCCTGGCGGCGCAGCTTCACGCGGTACGAGGCCATCGCCGCGTTGCGCAACGCCATCTATGCCTGCGAGCTGCCTGGCGTGAAGCGCCTGTCCTGAACCCTCTGCAGATTTACTTTCCCGTTTCCGACCACCATGACATCGCTGTACCAGCCCGGCATTCTTGACGGTGTGCCCGCCGTCGCCCGCTACGTTCAATTCGGCTTGGCCGACAAGGCGCCGGACGCCCAGGCCATCAAGGACGCGCTGGGCAGGCTGTCGCCGCTGGCCAATGGCAGCGACGTCGTGGTGGGCGTGGGCCCGTCGCTGGCGGCCGCACTGGGCGCGGACGTGCCGGGCCTGCACGAGTTTCCCGACCTGAGCGGGCACGGCGTAAAGGTGCCGTCCACCCCCGGCGTCCTGTGGTGCTGGGTGCGCGGCAGCGATCTGGGTGACCTGCTGCACCTGACGCGCAAGGTGCAAAAGGCGCTGGCGCCCGTGTTCGTGGTCCGTCATGTCGTGGATGCGTTCCGCCATGCGCTGGGCGAAAGCGGCCACGGCAAGGACCTGACCGGCTACGAGGACGGCACCGAGAACCCCACGGGCGAAGCCGCCGAGGAAGCCGCCTTCACGCAAGGAGCTGGCGACGGCCTGGACGGCGGCAGCTTCGTCGCCGTGCAGCAGTGGGTGCACGACCTGGACGCGTTCGAGGCGCTGGCCGACGGCGACCGTGACAACCACATCGGCCGGCGGCTGGCGGACAACGAGGAGATCGAGGATTCCCCCACCTCGGCCCACGTCAAGCGCACCGCCCAGGAGGACTTTGATCCGCCCGCGTTCATGCTGCGCCGCTCCATGCCATGGATGATGAGCATGCAGGCGGGGCTGATGTTCGTGGCGTTCGGCCAATCGCTGTACGCCTTTGAGGCGCAGATGCGCCGCATGGCCGGCCATGAAGACGGCATCGTGGACGCGATGTTCAGCATCTCCAAACCCGTGAGCGGCGCGTACTTCTGGTGTCCGCCCATGCGCGGCGGCCGGCTGGACCTGCGGCGCCTGGGGTGCTGATGCCTGGCGCCCTGCACAGCCGCATCACGCTCTGGCTCGACCTGATCCGCTGGGACCGGCCCGCGGGCTGGCTGCTGCTGCTGTGGCCCAGCCTCAGCGCGCTGTGGATCGCCGCGGGCGGCTGGCCGGGCTGGCACCTGCTGGTCGTCTTCGTGCTGGGCACCATCCTCATGCGCAGCGCCGGCTGCTGCGTGAACGACGTGGCCGACCGCGACTTCGACCGGCATGTCAAACGCACCGCGCAGCGGCCGGTGACCTCCGGGCGTGTGTCGGTGCGCGAGGCCCTGCTGCTGGGCGCTGCGCTGGCGCTGGCGGCGTTCGGCCTGGTGCTCACGACCAACGCCGTGACCATCGCCTGGTCGTTCGCGGCGCTGGCGGTGGCGCTGGTCTACCCCTACGCCAAACGCTACGTATCCATGCCGCAAGCGGTGCTGGGCGTGGCATTCAGCTTCGGCATCCCCATGGCGTTTGCGGCGGTGCAGTCGCGCGTGCCCGCGCTGGCCTGGGTGCTGCTCGCGGGCAACCTGTTCTGGGTGCTGGCCTACGACACTGAATACGCCATGGTCGACCGGGACGACGACCTGAGGATCGGCATGAAGACATCGGCCATCACGCTGGGCTCATGGGATGTGGCGGCCATCATGGGTTTCTATGCGGCCTACCTGGCGATCTGGGTGGCGGCATGCCAGGCCGCCGGGCCCGGCTGGGCGTTCTACCTGGGCGTTGCTGCCGCGGCGGCGCAGGCCGCCTGGCACTGGACGCTGATCCGCTCGCGCACCCGCGAGGGTTGCTTCAAGGCGTTCCGCCTGAACCACTGGGTGGGTTTCAGCGTCTTCACCGGCATTGCGCTGGACCACCTGCTGAAATGAAAAAGCCGTCCGGCCTGGCGGCGGGACGGCTGGTGCGCTGAAGTCAGCGGCCCGGTGACGGGCGCGTGGCTCAGGCCTTCTTCGCCTTCTTGGCCTTTTTGGCGGTCTTGGCCTTGGCGGGCTTGGCAGCCTTGGCCGGCTTGGCGTCAGCAGCCTGGGGGGCGGCGGGCGCGGCGGCCGGAGCGGCAGGCGCTGCGGGGGTTTGGGCCGAAGCGGTCTGGACAACCAGCAGCGGGCTGGACAGCAGGGCGGCGCTCACGAGGGCGGTCATCAGTTTTTTCATGGTGTCTGGACTCCGTGGGGTGGATGAAACAGGTGCCGGCGGCAGCCTGATCTGGATAACGCGGCCGGCCGCAAGCCGTTGACCTGCAGTCTGTAAATCCTGCGATGGTCAGGCGGGTTTCAGGCGCCGAACTCGTCGCCCAGCTCGGTCGCCCGGCGGCGTGCGGCCTGCAACGCCTTGACGAACAGGCGGTCAACGCCATCGGCCTGCAGGGACGTGATGGCGGCATAGGTGGTGCCGCCCTTGGAGGTGACGCGCCCGCGCAGCACCTCGGGCGGTTCGGTGGACGCGCGCGCCAGCTCGGACGCCCCCACGAAGGTGCCCACTGCCAGGCGGTGGGCCTGCTCCCGGGGCAGGCCCATCTCCAAGCCAGCGGCTGTCATCGCTTCCAGGAAGAAAAATACATAGGCAGGGCCGGAGCCCGACAGGGCCGTCACGGCGTCCAGCTGCTCTTCAGCCTGGACCCACAGATGCTCGCCCGTGGTGCCGATCACCTGCTCGACCAGCGTGCGGTCGGCGGCGCTGACCGCGGGGCGGGCAAACAGCGCCGTCATGCCCTTGCCCACCAGCGCCGGCGTATTGGGCATGGAGCGCACGATGCGTTCACTGCCCAGCCACTGCGCAATGCTGTCGCTGCGGATGCCGGCCGCCACGCTCAGGTGCAGCGCGCCCGCGGCATGGGCGCGCACGGGCGCCGCCGCGTCGCGGAAGGTCTGCGGCTTGACGGCCCACACGACAAGGCCGCAACGCGCGAGCGCGGCGTCAGCCTGCGCGCGTGCCTGGATGCCGAACTGCGCGGCCAGCCGGGTCCGCGCCTCTTCCCAGGGCTCCACGACCTCGATTCGGTCGGCCGGCAGGCCCATGCGGATCAGGCCGCCGATGATGGCGCTGGCCATGTTGCCGCCGCCAATGAAGGCGATGGTGCTGTCGATGCTGTTCATGCGTTTTCCGTGTATTCGAAGGCCACGAACTGCGTGGCCTGCAGGGGGTTGAAATTGTCGTCGCTCACGCACACCAGGGTCCGGCTGCCGCCCGGCAGCGCGGGACCCCAGCACATGCCTTCGGTGTTGTCCAGCCGCGAAAGGCCCAGTCGGGCGAAATCGGCGACCAGCCGCTTGGCCATGGGTCGGAAGCTGCCCGCCGTGAGCTGGGCACTGTCCAGCGTGTCGCTGCCGCCCTGCGTATCCACTTCGTACAGCCGCAGCGAATTGCCCACGCCGGCTGCATAGGCGCGCTCCAGAACCAGCATTCGGTGGGCGTCAATCATCAGGATCTCGCTGACGCCGTTGTCGGCAAAGCCACCTGGGGCAAGCGGCGCCTGGGGAATGGCGTCAGGCAGGTAGGCGCGCTGTGTCATGGCGCGGCCGCTGGCCAGATCCAGCTGGGTGAAGCGGCACGGCCCACCGGGCCTGCCAACACCGGGCACGGGTCCGTCCTGTTGCAGGGCGGCCTCCATCGCGGCCCACACCGTGGCGCCGTCCGGCGTCACGGCCAGCCCTTCCAGCGTGAGGTTGTCGCGCGGGCCCAGGCCGGGCGCGGCCCGCATGTGCAGGTGATCGGGCAGGCTCAGCTCCCGAAGAAAGCGGCCATCGGCGGCGGCCTCCCGCACGAAAGGGTCCAGGTCCAGCCGCGCGTCGCCTTCGCTGCTCCACAGCAGCGTCCCGCTGCGCGGCAGCCATCGCAGGCCTTCGGGGTCCACCACCTCGCCGCCCTGGCGCCGGCTGGGGTGGGGCAGGCCGCTCTGTTGCCGCAGCAGTGTCACGTCCACCAGCTCAGGTGCGCCCAGCCGCGTGGCCGTCACTTCAAGCTTCAGCGTATAGAAGCGCGCCGGCGCCAGGTCGGAGCGGTCGTCACACAGGGCGTACCACAGGCCCGCAGCGGGATCGAAGTCCAGCGCCGACAGCCCGCCCACGGTGGTGTTCCTGAACTGCAGGCGGTGCGCCAGCACGGATTCGCCGATCAGCCGCAACTGCCCGGGGTGCTGCGGCGCGCGGGCCGGGGCGCAGGCCGACAGTGCACCGGCGGCGGCACCGGCCAGCAGGCGACGGCGCGTGAAGCAGGAGGTACTGGAGGGTAGGGACGGGGCCTCACGGCCCCATCCCCCCCTAAGAACCGGACGTGCGTCTTTCGACGCATCCGGCTCACGCACGACCACTGGCTTCTTAGACTCATCGGGCTGCATGGCCCCAGTCTAATCCGCCAGATTAAAGTCCCCGTGCTGGGACCGGCTTGGTTACCTCCAAACCCAGGGCGTGTACCCGCCGGTGACAGACCGGGTGCAACAAAACCCGGTTGGCGAGGGCATTACTCCCGCCGTACATCCGGTAGACGATGTGGTGGTCGTCCATTGCGTCTGCACTGTCTATAGATTGCTCACATAAGGCGCACTTGCCGCCTTGTTGCATCCACAGCTTGAGTCGCTGCGCATCCCAGATCTCTTGCGACATCCGGGCCACCTGCAACTGTTCGCCGTAGAGCACCCACTTGAGATCAAACGGGTTGTAATCCCCGCTGACTTTCTGATGCCGGACAATTTTCGTGTCCGCGAGCTGGTGCAACACCAGCGTCCTTGCATCTCCTTGCTTGTCTGCCGCCTGTACGGCCACTACCCGGCGGGAGCCGAGTTGTTGCCAGTACCGGTCGTAGACCCAATTGGCAGACTTGCGCGGATGTCGCCGCAGCCCCCATCGCATCAACCTCCAGTAAATCAGGTGGTCAAGACGCGAGAAGGTCGCTTTGGCAACCACGCCCTTGTGGTACTCCGCCCAACCCCGAAGGATCGGATTGAGTCTGTTGATGAGCACTCCTGTTGGAACTGACAGCGAACCGTCGATGACATCACGCACCTTGCCGTAGAACGCTTTCACGTTTTTCTTGCTCGGTTTGATCAGCATCTTTCCGCTGTACTTGCGGAAGTTCCACCCTACGAAGTCAAACCCTTCGTCGATATGCACGACCTTGGTCTTCT
>JAYRLC010000110.1:0-1312 GCA_041905405.1 Ramlibacter sp.
TTCTATTCCACTGGCAAACTGGCTCGTGTTACCGCAGCCAATGGCCTGGTGCTGGACTACACCTACGACCCAGCGCAACGCCTCATCGGCGTGCGCGACAGCCATGGCAATACAGTGGCATACACGCTGGACGGCATGGGCAACCGTGTCAACACGGAAGTATTCGATGCCAATGGCAACCTGAGCCTGACGCGCAACCTGCTGATCGACACGCTGGGCCGTGTCGAGCGCGTTTACGGTGGCAGCGGCGAGCAGGCTCTGTACGAATACGACGCCAACGGCGAACGCATTCGTGAAGCCTACCGAACCGGCCTGTCCACACAAACGGTGCTGGATGGCTTGAAGCGGCCTGTGGCGTACCAATACGCCGACGGCGCGACCGCCAGCTTGAGCTATGACGCGCAAGACCAGATCACCGGCGCCACCGACCCCAAAGGTGTGCGAACTGCTTACACGGTCAACGCCATCGGCCAGGTCAAGGCGACGACCAGCCCGGACAGTGGCGCATCCACCGCCACCCACGATGCTGCAGGCAACCTGATCAGCAGCACCAACGCGCTGAACCAGACCACGCAGTACCAGTACGACGCGCTGAACCGCCTGACCCGCATCACCTGGGCCGACGGACAGACCGCCCGATTCACCTGGGACGGCGCCGGCGGCGCCATGGGTCGAATTGTGCAGATCGAGGACACCGAAGGCAGCACCAGCTACAGCTACAACGGCTTTGGCCGCATGGCCGGCAGGACGCAAACCCTGCGCAACGGCGCCACCCACACTCTGGGCTACACCTACGCGCCGGGCGGGCAAATCGCCAGCATCACCTACCCCAGCGGCCGGGTGGTGAACTACACGCGTCAGGCAGGCCGCGTGACAGACATCACCGTTGGGGGAGCGCCCTTCGTCTCGGGCATCACCTACTCGGGCCTGAACGCACCGACGGGCTGGACCTGGGCATCGGGCGACACGGCCAGCCGCGGCTACGACGCGGACGGCCAAATGACGAACAACGAATTCGCTGAATACACCTGGGACGCGGCCGGTCGCATCAGCCAGATTCGCCAGAACCTGTACATGCCGGTAGGCACGGACACCTTCGCGCTGGGCCAGGCCAATTACCAGATCGGCTACGACAACCGCAACCGCATCACCAGCTTCTCCCGCGACCTGGGGCCGGCCACGCCTCCGGGCGGTGGCGTGGGCGTGGGCCGCTACGCCGGTGTGGCGGCGGTGCAGGTGGACACCCCGGCGGACTTCAAGGCCCGCTTTGGCGAATCAGAAACCTACAGCTACGACCTCAACGGCAACCGCA
>JAYRLC010000002.1:0-258844 GCA_041905405.1 Ramlibacter sp.
CAGGCTGGACGCACGGCTTGAACAGCCTGCGTTGCAGGCGCAGCGCCAGTCCATCCGCGACGGGCACTGCGGCCTGCTGCCCGAGTCGCAGATCGCGCCGATGACGCGCATCCAGATCGCGCGCGACGTGCGCATGGCGCAGGTGGCGGACGCCGCGCGCATCGCCGGCAAAACGGTGGTGCTGGTGGCCGGCGCCGACCACGTCCGCCGCGACCGCGGCGTGCCGGTGCATCTGCCTGCCGCGGCCCAGGCCCGGGTGCTGCGGCTGGTGGCCGGCACCGGCGGCGGCGATGCACCGTCGGCGGACCATGTGCTGGCCACCGCCGCGCTGCCGCCCACCGACTACTGCGCACCGCTGCGCGAACGCGCGCAGCCCCGCCCGCAGAGCGCTCAGTAGCGGTGCTCGAACCGCTCCAGCAGCGCCTGGTGGCGCGCCGGGCCGAAGGCCGCGGGCTGGCCGTCGAACACCGACCGCAGGAAGTCCAGCGACAGCTCGCGCGTGGCGGCCTTGACCTGCGGGTTCCAGTCGGCGCCGCCCGTGCCCAGCCGGTCGGTAAAGATGCTGTGCGAGCCGTCCCTGAACACCGCCAGCGCCTTGCGTTCGCTGCCCGTGGCGGCAAACACGGCCGCACGGTCCGCCAGGCCCGAGGTGTAGCCCGGAATGCGGATGTCGTCGGCCACCGCCGTGATGTGCAGCGTGGGAATGCGCACGTGCGACAGGATGGCCTGTGGGTCGGGCTCGCCATGAAACGGCGGCGCCGAGATGATGACGGCGGCGCGGATGCGCGCGTCGGCAAAATCCAGCGGCCGGCCGCCCCGCACCACCTGGGCACCCGCCGCCAGCAGCATGGTGTTGGCGCCATACGAATGGCCTGCCGCCGCGATGCGCTGCGGATCGATGCCCGGCGCGAACGCACCCGAAAGCACCCGGTCCAGCGCAAAGCTCACGTCACGCGCGCGGTTCACCACCTCGGCCTCCGCGGCCGCGCCCTGCAGGCGCGTCATGAGCGCCAGCGGGTTGCCGCCCCACAGGTTGCGGTCACTGCCGGCGTGCTGCAGGTGCAGCGACGCGTAGCCATTGGCCGCCCAGTACTTGCCCAGGTAGGTATAGCCCTCGCGCGAGCCGCCGATGCCGTGCGAGAACACGACCAGCGGGACCGGCCCGGTGGCGTTCACCGGCAGGTAGAGCTTGGCGGGCACGGTGCGGTCGCGTGTGGCGTCACGCCATTCGAGGTAGTGCGCCTGGTACTGCGCGGCGGCCGGCATGGGCAGCGCCGCCGCCAGCACGGCGTCGCGCGCGGTGCTGCCCCCAGGGGCCCACTGGCTGGCGGACGACACGGAGGCGGGCTGGGCGCAAGCCGCCAGCAGCGCCGTGGCGGCCGTGAGCGCAAAAAGTAGGAAGGGGCGGGAGCTCATCGCGTCCGATTCTCGGGCGCGATGGCTGCGAAAGGTTTAGCGCGGAATTAGCGGGACCTGCTGCGGCATGTCCGCGGAGGACCTACGCGTGTTTGCGGATCGCATCCGCCAGCGTGTTCACGAGCTTGTCGATGTGCTCCTTCTCGACGATGTACGGCGGCGCGATCACCAGCACGTCGCCGGCCGGGCGCACCAGCGCGCCGTTGGCAAAGCATTCCAGGAAGATCTCGTAAGCGCGCTTGCCCGGCAGCCCCGGCAGCGGTGCCAGCTCCACTGCGGCGGCCAGGCCCAGGCTGCGGATGCCGATCACGTTGGGCAGACCCTTGAATGTGCTGTGGAACGCATCGCCCAGCACGGGGCCCATCTGGCCCGCGCGCTCGAACAGGTTCTCCTGCTTGAAAAGATCGAGCGTGGCGATCGCGCCGGCGCAGGCCACCGGGTGGCCCGAATAGGTGTAGCCGTGAAAGAACTCGATCACGTGCTCGGGCGCATCGGTCTTCATCATGGCGTCGTACAGCTTGTCGCGGCAGATCACGCCGCCCAGCGG
The DNA here is from genome assembly GCA_041905405.1 of Ramlibacter sp. Lineage (GTDB taxonomy): Bacteria > Pseudomonadota > Gammaproteobacteria > Burkholderiales > Burkholderiaceae_C > RAM1. The sequence continues at coordinate 1,964 of JAYRLC010000002.1, forward strand.
GATCACGCCGTTGGTCACCGCCTTGGCGAAGTTCAGCATGTCGGGCACGACGCCATAGAAGTCGGCGCCGAAGTTGGTGCCCATGCGCCCGAAGCCCGTGATCACCTCGTCGAAGATCAGCAGGATGCCGTGCTTGTCGCAGATCTCGCGCAGGCGCTTCAAATACCCCTTGGGCGGCAGGAACCAGCCCGCACTGCCGGCGACCGGCTCCACGATGATGGCCGCCACGTTGGACGGGTCGTGCAGCGGCAGGATGCGGTTCTCAAGCTCCAGCAGGATGTCCTCTTCCCACACCGGCTCCTGGTTGTGGATGTAGGCATGCTTGACCGGGTCGTGGATGAAGCGCATGTGGTCCACGCGCGGCAGCAGCGCCGTGCCGAACACCTTGCGGTTGGCCGGGATGCCGCCCACGCTCATGCCGCCAAAGCCCACGCCGTGGTAGCCGCGCTCGCGGCCGATGAAGATGTTGCGGTGGCCTTCGCCCCGCGCGCGGTGGTAGGCCAGCGCGACCTTCAGCGAGGTGTCGGCGGCTTCACTGCCCGAGTTGCAGAACAGCACCTTGTTCAGGTCGCCGGGCGCCATGGCGGCGATCATCTCGGCCGCCTTGAAGGCCTGGTCGTTGCTGGCCTGGAATGCGGTGGAATAGTCCAGCGTGTCCAGCTGCTTCTTGATGGCCTCGTTGATCGGCTTGCGGTTGTGGCCCGCGCCCACGCACCACAGGCTGGAGATGCCGTCGATGATCTTCTTGCCGTCGTGCGTGGTGAACTCCATGCCGTCCGCACCGGTGAACACGCGCGGGTTCTTCTTGAAGCTGCGGTTGGGGGTGAAGGGCAACCAGTGGTTGTCCATGTTGATGTCGTTATAGGCCATGACGCGCTCCTGTGCTTTTGGCAAAAGGGCATTTTGGCACCCCGCGCGACTGATGTAACGCGTCAGCCCATGGCGTCGTCGGGTTCCTGCAGGCTGGCGGGAATGTCGCGGCTCATGTGCACCAGCCGGATCACGTCCACGCGGTCCTCGTGCTCCAGGTAAAACAGCGCGTACGGGTAGCGGGTCAAGGGCCAGTGCCGCAGCCCCGGAATGTCCAGTTCGTGCGCATACCGGGGCGAACCGATACCGGGTTGACGTTCGATCTGGCCCACCGCTCTTTCAAGCGCGTTGATGAAGCCCTCTGCCGCGTGCGGCGCCTCACTCAGGTAGTAGTCCAGCGCCGACACGATGTCCGCGCTTGCGCGCGCGGAACGCACGGCGCGTTTCATGCGGATTTTTTGGCGCGTGTCGGGGGTTTGGCCGCCTGCTTGCGCAGCGCGTCAAAGTAAGCTGCATCCAGGGGGCCGTCGGACTTGGCGCGCACGCCTTTCATGAGGTGCTCGCGGAACTGCGCGCGGTCGCGGTCGCGCCGGATCAGCTCGCGGATGTACTCGCTGGACGTGCCGTAACCCTGCGCGTGGATGCGCTGGTCCACGAAGGTTTTCAGCTCCTCGGGCAGCGAGATGTTCATGGTGCTCATGGCCGGTAGAATAGCCGTTTGCCAAATTTTGGCAAGAATCCGTCTGCTGTCTTACTGGAAACGCCGATGAGCCACGCCTACATCCTGACCCTGTCCTGTCCTGACCGCCGCGGCATCGTGCATGCCGTGTCCGGCTTCCTGCTGGAGCGTGGCGGCAACATCGAAGAGGCCGCGCAATACAACGACCATGACACGGGCCTGTTCTTCATGCGGGTGCAATTCGCCTGCGACCAGCACACGTACGACGACCTGAAGACGCAGCTGCGGTTCTTTGCCGAGCCGCTGCAGATGGAGTGGAAGCTGCACGCCACCACGCAGCCCATGAAGACGGTCATTCTGGTCAGCAAGGAAGGCCACTGCCTGAACGATCTGCTGTTCCGCTGGAAATCCGGGCTGCTGCCGGTGGACGTGCGCGCCATCATCAGCAACCACCGCGAGTTCTACCAGCTGGCCGCGAGCTACAACGTGCCGTTCCACCACATCCCGGTGGGCAAGGACAACAAGGCGCAGGCCGAGGCCAAGCAGTTCGAGATCATCGAGTCCGAGGGCGCCGAGCTCGTCGTGCTGGCGCGCTACATGCAGATCCTGTCCGATGACCTGTGCCGCAAGCTCAGCGGGCGGGCGATCAACATCCACCACAGCTTCCTGCCCAGCTTCAAGGGCGCCAAGCCGTACTACCAGGCGCACGACCGCGGCGTGAAGCTGATCGGCGCGACGGCCCACTACGTCACGGCCGACCTGGACGAAGGCCCCATCATCGAGCAGGACGTGGCCCGCGCCGACCACAGCAAGACCGTGGAAGACCTCACGGCGATGGGCCGCGACACCGAAAGCCAGGTGCTGGCCCGCGCCGTGAAGTGGCACAGCGAGCACCGCGTGCTGCTGAACGGCCATAAAACCGTCATATTCAAATGACCCCCCGAAGCGCCTGCGGCGCCTCCCCCCAAGGGGGGCGCCACCAGTGGCCCGGCAAAGCCGGTTCCACGGTGTCCCCGTAAAGGCATCGACATCATGACGGCTCGAATTCCCCCCATCCAGTGCCTGCTGACCTTCGAGGCGCTGGCGCGGCTGCGCAGCGTGACGCAGACGGCGGACGAGCTCAACGTGACGCCCAGCGCGGTGAGCCACCGCGTCAAGCAGCTCGAGCAGATCCTGGGCACGCGGCTGTTCGGCCGGGCGGACTTTTCGCTCACGACCGAGGGCAGCCAATACCTGGCCCACGTGCGCGAAGGCCTGGCGAGCCTGGAGCGTTTTCCGGGCAAGGAGTCGGCGCAGGGCAAACGCAAACTGCGCGTGGCGGTGACGCCGACGTTCTCGCGCTCCATCCTCATGCCGCGGCTGCGCAGCTTCATCGACTCATATCCGGAGATCGACCTCACGCTGCAGGTCAGCATCCCGCTGCTGGACGTGGTGGCCGAGGACGCCGACCTGATGGTGCGCTACGGCACGGGCCGCTACGCCGATGTGGAGCACACCTGCCTGATGACCGACGAGGTCACGCCGCTGGCCGCGCCCAGCTACATCCGTGACAACGGCCCGTTCGACACCGTGCAGGAGCTGCTGGCGGCCAAGCTCATCAAGAGCCCGCTGGAGCCCTGGCGCACCTGGTTCCTGGCACATGGCCTGGACGCGGGCGAGCCGGGCGAGGGCTCGTCCTTCAACGACATCGGGCTCATGTGCGATGCCGCCGCGCAGGGCCTGGGCATTGCGCTGGTGCGGCTGAAGCTGGGCCAGCCCTGGCTGGACAACGGTACGCTGCAGCGCCTGTCGCCGCGCAACGTGCCCAGCCCCCACGCCCATTACCTGTGCTGGCGCACGGGCACGCTGGACCGCTGGGAGTGCGCGGCCTTTGCCGACTGGCTGAAAAAAAGCCTGGTCTGAACCCGCGTCTGCGGCGGATTCAATCCCGCGTGGAAAAAACTTCATTCACAGCGCGCATGGCCTGCCCTACAGTGTCGGCATGAACGCCCCCACCGCCCCCGAACCCCTGCAGCGCGCCGAACGTCAAGCCGAAGTGGTGCGCGCCCTTTCGGCAGCGCTGCCGGCGCATGCGCTGCTGTGGCACACCGAGGACACCACGCCCTACGAATGCGACGGCCTGACGGCCTACCGCCAGCGCCCGCTGGCGGTGGCGCTGCCCGAGACCACGGACCAGGTGCGCGCGGTGCTAGCGGCCTGCCATGCGGCTGGTGTGCCCGTCGTGGCGCGCGGCGCGGGCACGGGCCTGTCGGGCGGCGCCATGCCGCACGCCATGGGCGTCACACTGTCCCTGGCCAAATTCAACCGGATCCTGTCGGTCGACAAATACAGCCGCACCGCCGTTGTGCAATGCGGTGTGCGCAACCTGGCGATCAGCGAAGCGGCTGCGCCGCTGGGCCTGTACTACGCGCCGGACCCGTCCAGCCAGATCGCCTGCACCATCGGCGGCAACGTGGCCGAAAACTCCGGCGGCGTGCACTGCCTGAAGTACGGCCTGACGCTGCACAACGTGCTGAAAGTCAAAGGCTTCACGATCGAGGGCGAACCGGTGGAATTCGGCGGCGATGCGCTGGACGCGCCGGGGCTGGACCTGTTGCCCGTCATCGTCGGCAGCGAAGGCATGCTGGCGGTCATCACCGAAGTGACCGTCAAGCTCGTGCCCAAGCCGCAGCTTGCGCGCTGCATCATGGCCAGCTTCGACGACATCCGCAAGGCAGGCGACGCCGTGGCCGCCGTGATCGCGGCCGGCATCATCCCCGCGGGGCTTGAGATGATGGACAAGCCCATGACGGCGGCCGTGGAGGATTTCGTCCACGCGGGTTACGACCTGACGGCCGAAGCCATTTTGCTGTGCGAATCCGACGGCACGCCGGAAGAGGTCGCAGAAGAAATCGGCCGCATGAGTGCCGTGCTGCAGGGCGCGGGCGCCACCGCCATTGCCGTGAGCCGCGACGAGGCCGAGCGCCTGCGCTTCTGGAGCGGGCGCAAGAACGCGTTCCCCGCATCGGGCCGCATCAGCCCCGACTACATGTGCATGGACTCGACCATCCCGCGCAAGCGGCTGGCCGACATCCTGCTGGCCATCCAGCAGATGGAGCAGAAATACGGCCTGCGCTGCGCCAATGTGTTCCATGCGGGCGACGGCAACCTGCATCCGCTGATCCTGTTCGACGCCAACGATGCGGACCAGTTGCACCGCTGCGAGCAGTTCGGCGCCGACATCCTGGAGACCAGCGTGGCCATGGGCGGCACCGTGACCGGCGAGCATGGCGTGGGCGTGGAAAAGCTCAACAGCATGTGCGTGCAGTTCAGCGCGGAAGAAAACGAACAGATGTTCGGCGTCAAGCGCGCGTTTGACGCGCCGGGGCTGCTGAACCCCGGCAAGGTGATCCCCACGCAGAACCGCTGCGCCGAGTACGGAAAGATGCTGGTGCGCGGCGGCCGGATCGCGCACCCCGACCTACCGCGTTTCTAGCCCTGCCTGTCATGCCGGACTTGATCCGACACCCAGGCGTCAACCACTCACTGCTTGCACTGCTGGCCGTCCACGACGGCGATGGTGTCCTTCTTCTCTTCTTCCTTGCGGCGGTCTTCGGCCTGTTTGGCGTCTTCCTGGACCAGCAGTGACACGAACTTGGTGACGACGTTGTCGACCTCGTTGACGATGGCCTGGACCTCGGCCCGCGTGACGGTGGTGTCGTTGCGCAGGGCCTCGACGATGCGCTCCACCACAGGGGCCGCCGCAGGCGCGGGGGCGGGTGTCGGTGCGGCCGGGGGCGCCGGCGGCGTGGGTGCGGGCGGCGTTGGGGCGGGCGGCGCTGGCGGCGTGGGCGCCGGCGGGGTAGGTGCCGGTGGCGCGGGAGGCACTGGAGCGGGCGGTGGCGGCGTGCCAGCCCCACCTCCCGCCCCCCCGCCGCCGGTCGGCGGCGGTGTGAACGTCGGCAGCGACGTCCCCGACTGCGCAAACGAATTCAGGCCTGTGCCCGGCGTATAGACCGGCGTGGTGCTGTAGCTCGCCACCGGGCTGGTGGCCAGTGCAAACTGGTTCGGCCCGTTGCCACCGACGTATTTGATGGTCGGGCTGTTGATGGTCATGCTGGTGCCGGCGCTGGTGCCCACGCCCCCGGTATTTGTCGCATTGACCTCAAAGGTCGCCGGGCTCGCCGCGGTGGCCTGCATCGTGCCTTCGGCGCGCACATATACGGTCGGCAACCCCGGTGGTGCCACCGTTTCCTGAGGCGTCCCGGTCGGCGTGCCGGCGGTATGACGGATGTAAATGCTTTGGGCCGACATGTTGATGTCGGCCTGCGAATGGACATGAACGAGGTCGGTGTAGTTGTCCAGGTGTCCGATCTTGATGACGTCACCCGCCGACAGCTCGATGCCCGTCCCCGCAGCATCCGTCGCTTTCACGCGGTTGCCAATGTACAGGTCGCCTCCGGACCCGAGGTACACGCTCTTGCCCACCACACCGCCCGCGCCGCCACCAGAGCCATCGGCATCGACAGGAATATTCCCGCTGACCGTCAGGCGCGACGTAAACGGCGCCCAGATGTGCACCATGCCGTCGGCGTTGCCCGCGCCCCGGACCGTGGAGGCTTGCGTACCAGTCAGCACAACGTCGACCACGTCAGACGTTTCGGAAGTAATGTCCGGCGCCTCCCCGGCGACCAGCTCGGCAGTGTCCACATGGGCCCGCACGTTCCTGCTGGCGTTGAGCGCGACACTGGGCGCCTCGATCTGGGTAAGCAGGCTGTCGGTGTGGGAGCTGCCCAATATGGAGCCGCGCGCCTTGAGCGAGACTTTGTCGCCGCCGTAAATCCACACGTCAGGCGAGAGGGTGATGTCCCCCGACCCGCTGCCCGTGCCCTGCGCGCGGATGTCCACAGTGCTGGCCGCGTGAATCCAGGACGACCCCTGGAGCGCGACGGCGGCGCCCACCAGCTTCACGTGGCTGGTGGAGCTTTCGCCCATATACCCGATCACCCGGTTGTCCTGCAGCGTGATCACGCCATCGACATGCGCGTCGGGCTCGCCCCGCTGACCTGCGAGCAGGGCCACGACGCCAGCTGCCGGTGCGAAGTCATGGTCCACCGTAATGGCGTTGGCCGACGCCACGTAAGTTTCACCCGTGGCACCGCCAACCTCCAGGTCAAGCAGGCTGGTCAGCAGCGTGCCCGTGTCCTGCGGGAAGTACAGGGCCATCTTTGAGCCGGGTTGCGACGCGCTGGTGCCTGCATGTGCATGCACCTTGGTGCCCGACAGCGGCGCCACGCGCACGAAACCGCCCAGATCATCGGCATTGCCAATATTGCCGCCGGCATCCAGAAGAATTGAGTCACCGCCTTCGGATACTGCGTTGGCGCCGTCGGCCACCGTACGCAGCAGCCCACCCTGCGCGGGGCCGCCAGAAATGCCTTTGCTGTAGATGTGCTGCGCCTTAAGCTCGATCATCCCGGACTCCACTCCGGGCTGACCGATTTCAATGTTGCCGCGCGGCAGGGCGCCATCATCCACCGCATGGATCCGCACCGACGGCACGAAGAAGCCTTCGCCAGCGGACAGACCGGACAACGCACGCACACCGATGGCGTCCTGATTGAAGCCGTTGATCCCGGTGTCCTGCGGCGACAGCTCCAGCGTCGCCAAAGACGCATTGCGCAAATTCAGCCCGGCCTGCTCGCCGTAGTTCAGGTCGGGACCAATGCCGGTCAGGTTGGCCGAGAACCAGCCACGCCCGCCCGCCACGTCCGGCCCGATCAGGTTGGCCAGCGGCAGATTGGCCGCGCCGGCCGAGATATGCATGCGGTCCACCGAGAACGGCTCGTCCTGGGCGACCTTGAGATTGGTCTGGATGGACACGGTCTTGCCGGGCGCCAGAGCACCGGGTCCGTTGAACATCACGCGATCCACCGGAGCGGGGGCGGGGGTGGCGGCCGCGGCGGGCGCGGGCGCGTATGCGCTGGCACCAAAGACCACCGAAACGTTGTCGTACGGCGCCTCGTACAGGTAGTTTTCAACCCGCAGCACAGGGGTGTCCATGCGGGCGTATTCGTCGCTGTTCAGCACCAGCTCGTTGGCGTTGTCGGGATCATTCGCATGCGTCTGCGAGCTGAAGCGGATGCGCTTGTCCGACAGGATATGAACGGCGCCGCGGACGGGGTCTGTCGCCACGAGCTTCTCCGCGTTGTCGCCACTGGCCATGGCCAGCTTGTTGGTGCGCAGACGAATGGCGCCACTGTTCGATTGGACCGTGTCGGCAACGATCAGCACGCCGCCATCGGATCGCCCTTCGCCGGACAGCATGGAAATTTCCATATCGCCCGCCACTGTCAGCGCGCGGGAACTGCCGCCACCCAGCCGCAGCGTGGCAGCCGTGGTTTCCAGCCGCAGGGCCGCGGGGCCGGAGCCTACCGACGGCCCCCTGTACACGCTGGGGTTGGTGACCGGTCCATAGACCTCCCGGATGTCGTTGTAGCCTGAAATCTCAACATCGCCCAGCGTGTTCGGCGCTGCGGTGGGTGAATCCAGGCGCAGTGACCCGACATTCAACTGGGCGTAGCCATAAACGCTGATGCCTCCGGAGCCGGCGCGCAGGTTCACAGTGCCGGTGTACGGCTGGCCCGCATTCATGCCCAGGGCATGCAGGCCCTGGCCGCTGTGGGACAGGCGGATGCGTCCTGTCGCGCTCGTGGCCTCCAGGTTCAGCACGCCCCCAGACCCACCCACACCCGCAGACATCTCGCCGTATTCGTCAGTGCCGCCCTCGCCGCCAAGGACCACCATCTGCAGCAGGCCGCCGGAATTCCACGCCAGCGACGGCGCCCTGAGGCTGACGACGCCGCCCATGCCACCTGTGCCCAGCGTGCCGGAGGACAGTGTCAGCTCATCCTGGGTGCTGCCACCGGCGCCGCCCGAAGCGGCCAGCATGGTCGTGCTGGCGTAGGGCAGCAGGTCGCCAGAAGTGGTGCGCACAATGATGGTTCCGCCATTGCCGCCATGGCCGGCCTGCAGCGGCGCGGGCGCCGGCGCGGGCGACTCAACCGCCACAGGCGCCGTGCCGAGATTGCCGCCATCACCCCCTGCCGCGGTGACGATCAGGGTTTCCATGTCGATGCCGGTCGCCGCAGATAGCTCCACCGCTCCACCGTTGCCGCCATTGCGGCCGGCCGGCACATTGTCGACCTGCGCGCCGGCCGATCCGCCGGACACATCCAGCACGAGCGTTCCGGCGCGAATGGCGCCCAGGGGCGCCTTGATCTTGATCGATCCGCCATTGCCGCTGGTCAAAACGGCGTTCGCTACATCGTTCATGCGGCCGTTGGCCACCACTTCGACCGGCTGCGCGTCGGTAAACCGGATGTCTCCAGCGAACGCTTCCATGAGAATCTGGCCGCCCGCCAGAGGCTCGCCAGTGACGGTGTTGTGACCCGACTGGGCGCTGATGACCAGCGGCGACGCGCTGTAACTCATGGGCACGGGGGCGCTGACCGGTGGTGAAGCAACCTCACCCACCGTCAACGTATCGGTACCCACGCATTCCGCACCGCAATTCCAGCCGGTAAAGATGCTGATGTTGCCCGCTGCCGATCCGTTGGTTTGCCCCGCAACGCCGTCAGCGCGCAGGCTGCCGGTCAGATGCAGGGTCTTGGCGTTGATTGAAATGTTGCCGGCCGACATGGCCGCGTTCGCGTCCCAAGCGTCATCCCACACGCGTGTGTCGATGGCACCGACCCGTACAAATCCTTTTTTGCCCTCAATGGTGACGTTGCCGCCGGAACCGGCGACCGTCCCGAAGTGGCCTGTTCTGATGTTGCCGGCGTAAAGGTCGCCGCTGGAGTACAGCCGCACGGCACCACCACCTTGCCCGGCGCTGTACGAATAAGACGACGTGTCGATGTCGTTGACCTTCAGCTTGACGCCACTGACGTTCGAAGCCGTCCCGGCCTCCAACCGGACCTCGTGCGGTCCGCCTGAGCCGGAGTTTGCCGAGATGCGGTAAACACGCGACAGGTCAATGCCCTTGTCTGTCCCGGTAAAAGGCGACGGTGGAGCCGTCGGAGGTTCGGTGGTGTTCAGCGTGCGCAACGTCAGGTTTGTGTTGACGTTCAGCTCGAAACTGCTTTCGCCATCCGCCACGATCGCATGACTGGCCTCCAGCAGCAGCAAACTGCCGTTGAAAGACTCGATTTCATTCGTGTAGACGGTGGTGACGCCACCTGGATCCCCCGCCAGAATACCGCTTTCACCAAGAACTGGCACCTCCTCGTAGCCATCCACGATGCGGATGTAGTCGGGGTCCAGAAGCCATTCACCGGCCCTGCCCCTGGGCGCGCCCACATCGGGCAAGCCACGGCGGACCAGCGTTTTGCCGGACGTTTCGACCCGTCCGCCGTCGCCACCCTGCGGGCCGCCACGCGCGCTGATGGATGCCGCCGTTCGCGTTGCGCCGTCGCTCCAGAGCACCACCGTACCGCCATTGCCGGCTGAGGTCGAATCAGCATGGATCGTGCTGCCGGCCAGGGCCGTGGTGTTCTGCGCATTGGCCAGGGGCCCCTTGCCCTGCCAGCCACCGCCCACCAGCACCTCGCCGCCGCCGGCCGGACCGCTGGCGTCGAGCTGCGCCGTGGCATGCAGCGTGGTCTGCGCGGCGGTCACGTGAATCGCCCCGCCCTTGTCGCCCCGCGTTGCAATGGCCTTGCCGGTCACGTCGGCGCTGACCTGCCCGCGCAGCAGCACCTTGCCGCCTTCAACCGTGGCGCTTTGCGCCTGCACCAGCCCACTGTGGCGCAGCTGGCTGGCAAACACCGCCACTGAGTCGCCCTTGAGCGTGCCCAGATTCAGGGCCCGGTCGGCAGGCGCCTGCAGTTCGAGCTGGATGCCCTCCAGACCTCGTCCGGTCAGTGAAACTTTCTGTCCCGCGACCAGCAGCGTGTCGCCGCCGGACGCCTGCACCACCGCCTGCGCGCCCGTGTCAATCTGGGGCGCGATCAGCACCACGTCGCCGCCGCGCGCCACCACCCGACCCCGCACCGACAGGCTGCCGGCCAGGCTCCCATCGCCAAAGCGCATGCGCCCCGCGAGCGCGTCGGCATCGCTCATGCGCAGCGTGGACGCCGTGAAGCCCGCGGTGTCCACCACGGCGCCCGCACCCACGGCAATGCCCGCCGGATTCACCAGTACGAGCCTGCCGTTGGAACTGAGCGTGCCGAAGATGGCCGACGGATCATTGCCCAGCACGCGGTTGATCGACGTGCTGGCCGCGTTGGGCTGCGCGAAATGCGTGGTGCTGCCGCCGGGTACGTTGAAGCTCTGCCAGTTGATCGCGCTGTGACTCGTGCCCGCGCCGTTCTGCGTGGTGACGGTCAGGTTGGCGCCGCTGCGCGACAGCGCCGCCGCGCCATGGATGGCCTGGGCGCCCGTGGATTGCGCGTGCAGGGTGGGCGCCGCAAAGCAGGCGGAAAGGGCCAATGCGAGGACCAGTGGCCGGTGGCCGGCCACCGCAGGACTTGCCGCAATGCGGCGGCTACGGGACGAAAACTTCATGTGTTCAAGCGACATGGACGTTCGCCTAGGACTTGCATTGCTCGCCGGTCACCGTGACGCCGTTGGCGTCCTTTTTCTTCTCTTGTTCTTCGGCCTGCCGGGTTTCCTCGGCCAGCAGCTTGGTGACAAAGGTGGTCAGCACACTGCCTGTGTTGTTGATGATCTCACGGGCTTCGGGCGGTGAGATGCTGGGCAATATGGTCACCAAACGCTCCGCGGCGGGCGAATCTGCCACCGGGTCGGTTGTAGCAGGCGGCGGCTGAACCGGTGACAGCGATGGCGCAGGCGAAGGAGTCGATGGCGCGGGAGGTGCGGGAGGCGTGGGTACGGACGGAGCAGGCGGCGACGGCGGCGTTGACGGAGCAGGCGGCGCGGGTGTCGAAGGCGACGGAGATGGCGACGGAGAGGGTGACGGAGAGGGTGACGGAGAAGGTGCGGGCGAAGGCGACGCGGACGTCGCCACCAGCAACACCGCCGGCGCCGGCGCGGGCACGTTCACCACCGACGCCGTGAAACCGGTCGGTGCCGTCAACGCACCACTGGCCGAGCCACCCGAGGCAGTGCGCTGCACGACGTTGAACGCGTCCCCCACCGCCCAGCTCGCGCCGGACATGGCCACGGGGCTCAGGACGATGCCAGGGCTTGCCACGGTCACGTTGCCCGTCACGAACAGCTTGTCATAGCTGCTCGTGTTCAGCAGATCCAGTTCCAGCGTGCCGCTGCCGCCATTAAAGCTGCCGGTGAGGTTGAGCGTGCCCACGGTGCTGGCGCCACCCGGCTTGATGGTGCCGTTGTTGGTCAGCAGGTTGCCCGCCAGATTCAGCGTACCGCTGCCTTCGATCAGGGCGCCTGCGTTGTTGGCCAGGTTGTTGCCCACAGACAGCGTCTTTCCGCTGGCGATGGTCAGCCGTCCGGAATTCTGGGTAAACACGCCGGCCCCGAAGCTGAGGGTGCCGCTGTCCACGATGACCTGACCCGCGCTGGCGTTGGAGAAAGACAGGTTGGTCCCGCTGATGCCACTGGTGCCCGTGCCGGACGTCTTCTTGAATAGCCCTGCATTGACCACCGTCTGCCCGGTACTGCCATCGCCCGTAATGCCCAGGTCGTTCTGGATGTCCACCGTCTTGCCGACATGGTTGACGAACGATGCGGCGGCCCCGCTGAGCTGGATCTGGCCCGTGCCACCCTGGATCTTCGTGGAGCCCTGGTTGTTCAGCGTTTTCTGCACGATCAGCGAGCCAGAGAACACCTGCAGATCGGTCACGTCCAGATCCACGTTCAGCGTGTGCTGTCCGCCGCCACTGACCTTGAGCGCGCCGCCATGGGTGATGGTGGCGCTGCCCGCGGTGACACCCATGCTGCCGGTGGCGGCCAGGGCAATGTCCAGCCCTGCGTCCAGCGTCAATGCGCCGGTGCCGGCGTTCAGACTGGCGGCCAGGCTGATGTCGCTGCTTGCACCCGCGGCCTTGAGCGTGATGCCGTTGCCGGCCATGCTGCCCGACGAGGTGGTCACCATGCCCCCCCCAGAGGTCCGGATGTCGATCGCGCCGGTGCCTGCCGAGATGGGGTTGTTGACATTCAGGCCGCCAGCGCCGTCCAGCACGGTGATGCCGCCCGAGGGCGAGCTGAGCGAGCCGAGCGTGGCAATAGCGTTGCCGCTGTTACCCAGCGTGATCGCGCCACCGGTCGTCGCTGCCGTCAACAGGCTGGTGTTCAGCGTGGTGCCGGATTCCTGGTTGATGACGCCGCTGACCCCCGAAATGGTGGTGCTGGTGCCCGCGGTCACGTTGCCCAGCGTCACGCTGGTGCCCCCGCTGACGATCGCCGACACGTTGGCATTGACCGTGCCGGCACCAAGGTTGACCGCGCCCGTCGTTCCATCGAGCGAGACGCTGTTGCCGGACAGGGTCCTGGTTGACCCCAGGGTCACGCCAACGCCCGTGAGCGATACCGTGCCGGTGCTGCCGCCGGACACGTTGCCCGCCACCGTCAGCAGGCCGACAGACTCGACGCTTGCCAGGCCGCTGGCAACGTTGACGCCATCGTTGATCCCGGTGTTGAAGTCGACCGACCCCACGGTCAGCGCGCCAGCAGCTTTGAACGAGAAGGTCTGGTTCGTTCCGCTCTTGCCGGCAACGGTATTGACGGCATGGGCGTCCCCGCCCAGCAGAACCGCACCTGTGTAGCTGTGCAGGTTGAGCTTGTCTGTCGTGATGGTTTTACCAGTTGTCGCGGTAATGCTGCCGGTATTGATCAGACTGACAAACCCGGGATTGGCTATCGTGATGTTGTCAGTAATCTGGATACCACCCGAGATATTGTCCCAACCCACAACTAGTCCCTTGGCCGCAGTGATTCGCGCCAGTTCGTCGTTCGAGACGTGGAGCTTTCCGGTATCGTCCGCGCCGCCCAAGGCGATCGCACGCGCAGCCGTATTGGGCTTGATGACCGTACGTGCGCCAGCCCCGGAATTCACCGTGGCCGCGGATGCAATTTCCAGTCGGTCGCCACGCAGTAACAGATCACTGCTGCCTGTGTTGCTGACAGATGTATTGGCATCCAGATTTACCCGCTGCGAACCCAGCGCCCCAACGGTCAGGCTGTTGGAAGTCGACACTGCAGCATTGCCCAGATACACCGCGTCAACGGCGCTCACCGAAGACCCCTGGATGGACACCGTTCCACCGCTGATGTTGTACGGTGAAGGGGCCGAGGCTCCCACGATTTTCACGCCTTCCTGAGTGGACGACGTGCCAGTAACGGAAACGAGGTTGCCGGCGATGCTGCCGGCGTTTTGCATGAGCACACCGACCGAAGCCAGCCCCGTGCTCCCGCCTGTAATCTGGACAGTGCCCGTCGGGCTCGACAAAGCCACCCCATTCAGGTTGACCTGCCCCGTTGTCTGGATGGTGACACCCCCTGTCCCCGACGTCAGCGGACCTGGCGTAATCGTGTGGGTGCCGGCATTGCCCTTGAGTTCCAGGGTTCCCGCGCCACTGGTGGTAATGCCGATCGGCTGTGGGACGGGGCCCGGGACAACCAGATTTATTCCCGCGCCACTCGTTCCGGTGGTTTCCAGCTTGATGTTGCGCCCAGGTTGTACGGTGATGGCATTGCCGCCAAACACGCCAGAAACCGTGATGCTCTCTGTCGCCTGCAAGGTGATGTTGGCGTCCAGGCTTTCGATCTCGGACTCGAAAACAGTCGTCAGCGCATCGGCCGCAGCAACGGCTCCGGGAGTCCCGGCGCCCGCAAATGTGTTGGTGCCATCCGCAGCTCCGTCGGCTGTACCGCCAGTTATCACCAAATTGGCGGGATCCAGCAAAAGGTTGCCAACGCCGCCACGGGGTGCGCCAAGGTCGGCATGGCCGCGGAACCGTAGCGACCCCTTGCCGGACACTTCAGCGTTGCCGCCATCGCCGCCGTTCGCGCCGCCGCGCGCCGAAATGGCGCCGTCGAACCGCGTGGCGCCGTCGGCCCACAGCACGACCGTGCCGCCGTTGCCGCTGCCAGTCGCATCGGCCCGGATCGTGCTGCCGGACTCGGCCATGGTGGCCTGCGCATTGGCCAGACGAGCATCCTTGCCCTGCCAGCCGCCGCCCACCAGCACTTCGCCGCCGCCCGCCGCGCCGCTGGCGTCGATGACGGCGCCGCTCTTGAGCATGACCTTGTTCGCGGTGGCGTGTATCTGGCCGCCCAGCGCGCCTTTTTGCGCCGTCACCGTGCCGGCGATCTCCGCCTCCTGGGCGCCCTTGAGCACGACCTTGCCGCCTTCCTGCGTGGCGGCGGTGGCGCTGATCAGGCCGCTGTGCCTGAGCGTGCCCGCGAAGATGCCCACGGCATCACCCCGGATCGACCCCAGATTCACCGCCTGGTCCCCAGGCGCCTGCACCTGCAGGTGAATGCCTTCAAGGCCCCGGCCCGTGACCTCCACCTTCTGGCCCGCCGCCAGCACCGTGGCGCCGCCCGGGCTCTGTATCAGCGCGCCAGACCCTACGTGCACGTCGGGCGCGATCAGCACCACGTCACCGCTTCGGGCCAGGATCTGGCCGGAAACACTCAGCGCGCCGCCGGGCAGCCCGTCGCCAAAGCGCAGCCGGCCTGCCAGCGCGTCGGCGTCGCTCATGCGCAGGGTGGACGCCGTGAACCCTGCCGTGTCCACCATGGCGCCAGCGCCCACGGCAATGCCAGCCGGATTGACCAGCACAAGTTTGCCGTTGGAGCTGAGGGTTCCCAGGATGGCGCTCGGGTTGCCGCCCAGCACCCGGTTGATGACCGTGCTTTGCGCGTTGGGCTGGTTGAACTGCGTGGTCGCGCCAGCGGCCACGCCAAAGCTCTGCCAGTTCAGCGCGCTGTGGCTGGTGCCAGCGCCGTTCTGCGTGGTGATGACGGTCTGGTTACCTTGCGTGGCAATGCTGGCCGCGCCGTGAATGGCCTGCATGCCAGTGCCTTGCGCGTGGGCCAGGCCCATGAAGGCGCCGGCCACCGCCAGCGCCATGCCTGCTGGACGAAAGCCAGCCACAGCGGGGCTGGTGGCAAACGGACGGGCGGTGGCGGGACGACGGTGGCGCACGGTAACTCCTGCGGGGACGACTGATGGCGGCTTGGGACGCACCATGCCCCGAATGTATGGAAAAGGTTGCTTTCGACAGTAGCACAGCGTTACGGGAACAACAACCGCGCACCCCCACCATTCGGGGGATGCAAAAGCATGGCAAATAGGCGATGTGAGTCAAAAATCACGGACCGCCGGCCGCGCAATGGCGACCAGATGTAACAGACCCGTCAACCCTGCCGCAGAATGGCCTGCGCCATGCACAAATCTGCCCAGGCCTTGGCCTTTTCGGGCAGGTTGCGCAGCAGGTACGCCGGGTGGTAGGTCACCACCACGGGCACGCCGTGGTACGCATGGCGGCGCCCGCGCAATTTGCCAATGGGTTCGGTCGTCTGCAGCAGCGACTGCACGGCAAAACGCCCCATGGCCAGGATGATTTTGGGCTGCAGCAGCTCCACCTGGCGCCGCAGGAACGGCTCGCATTGCGCCACCTCTTCCGGCTCGGGGTTGCGGTTGCCGGGCGGGCGGCACTTGAGCACGTTGGCGATGAAGACCCTGTTGTGGCGGTCCAGCTGCAGCGCGCGCAGCATGTTGTCCAGCAGCTTGCCGGCCTGGCCCACGAACGGTTCCCCCTGGATGTCCTCGTTTTCGTCAGGCGCTTCACCGACGATGAGCCAGTCGGCCTGCTCGTCGCCCACGCCGAACACCGTGTTGCGGCGCCGCTCGCACAGCTTGCAGGCCTGGCAGCCCGCCACGGCCTCGCGCAGCGCCGGCCAGTCCATGTCGGCCACGCCGGCAGGCCGCTCGCGCAGCGTCCCCGTGGCGGTGGCCGGCACGGGGGCGGCGGGGGCGGGCACAGCCTGGTTCACCGGCTGCGGGCGGACAGCGGCCGGCACGGGTGCCCGCGCCGCTGTCGGAGCTGGTGCGGCGCCGGGCAGCGCCATCACCGGCGTGAACAGCCGGATGCCCATTTCCGCGAGCATCGCGCGCTGGCGCTCGTCCAGGTCCAGGCTCACAGCTTGAAACTCATGACAACGGCGTCCTCGCGCTGGCCGTGTCCGGCGGGGTAATACCCCCGTCGGTCCCCCACGCGGCGGTAGCCGTGGTGTTCGTAGATGCGCAGCGCCCGCGTGTTGCTCACGCGAACCTCCAGCCACAGCCACTGCGCGCCCTGCCCGCGCGACCAGACCGCCAGCGCGTCCAGCATCACGCGGCCCCATCCCTGGCCCTGCCAGGCCGGCGCCACGGTGATGTTCAGCAGGTGCACTTCGTCCACGCCCTTCATGGCGACGAAGTAGCCCAGCAGCGTGTCACCGGCCACCAGCAGCTGCGCCTGGTAGCCCGAACGTACGGAGTCGCTGAAGTTGCCGCGGCTCCAGGGGTGGGCGTAGGCGGATTGTTCGATCGCCATGACTTCGTCCAGCCGCGCGTCGGTCAGCGGCTCGAAACGGGCTTCGATGGAGTTGAAAACGGCGCTCATGGTCAGGCAGGGCTGCGGCCCGCGGCGCGCTGGGCTGCGCGCTCTTCGGTCGTCTGCGCGACTTTATCGCGAATGTAGCGCGGCATCGCCTGCGCCGCGGGCACCGCCGCGCCAGCCGCGAGCAATTGCGGCGCCAGCCGCAGCAGGGCCGCGGCCGCAGGCAGCGCCGGCACACGCGCCGCCGCCGCGGGCAGCCGGCTGCCGTACGCGGCGAACGCGTTACCGGCCAGGACCCAGCCCGCGCGCACCGGCACGTGCTCGGGCGCGGCCAGCACGGCGTCGGCCCCGGCATGCCATTGAACGCCATCGTGGCGCCAGGCTGCGGTGTAGACCTGATCCATGCGCGCGTCCAGCACAACCTGTATTTGCGTATGGCCGCCCTGGTGACGGGCTTCTTCGGCCACGGCCAGCAGCGTATCCACGGGCAGCACCGGCACGCCCGCGCCAAAGGCCAGGCCCTGGGCCACGGCACAGGCCGTGCGCAGCCCCGTGAACGAACCCGGCCCCGCCCCGAAGGCGATGGCATCCAGCCCGCGAAGCGCAATGCCCGCCTGGCCCAGCAACGCCATGGCCTGCGGCACCAGCGTGGCCGATGCCTGCGCGCCGCCGGGGCCCTCATGCTCCCACAGGCGCAGCACGCCGCCCTGCCAGCGGCCCACGGCGATGGACAGCGCCTCGGTGCTGGTGTCAAACGCCAGAACGTTCATGGGGCCGCGCCGGGGTCAAGTCTGGGAAGGAACGCATCACGCCGATTATCGGTGCCGCCCCATAATTCCCGAATGTTTCGCGCTCCCCTGCTGTTCGCGCTGTTATCAGCATTCGTCGTGGCGATGCCGGCAAGGTCGCAAGCCCTGCCGCCCGAGGTAGAGGCCGCCCTGGCCCGCGCCAAGGTCCCGCGCGAAGCGGTCACGTTGCTGGTGGCGGACGCGGACGGCCGCGCGGCCCCGCGCCTGGCGCACCGCGCGGCCGCGCCGGTCAACCCCGCGTCGGTGATGAAACTGGTCACCACCTTCGCCGGGCTGGAGCTTCTGGGGCCTGCATTCACCTGGGCCACCCCCGTCTATGCCGAAGGGGCCGTGCGCGACGGCACGCTGCAGGGCAACCTGTACATCCGCGGCCAGGGCGACCCCAAGCTCGTGGCGGAAAGGCTGTGGCTGCTGCTGCGCCGCGTGCAGGGGCTGGGTGTGCAGCAGATCGCGGGCGACATCGTGCTGGACCGCAGCGCGTTCGATGTGACCGAGCAGGACCCCGGCGCCTTCGACGGCGAGCCGCTGCGGCCCTACAACGCGTCGCCCGATGCGCTGCTGGTCAACTACAAGTCCGTCGTCATGACGTTCGTGCCCGACCGCACCGCCAACGCCGCCCGCGTCCATGTGGAGCCGCCACTGGCCGGCGTGCAGTGGCCGGCGACGGTGCCGCTGGGCCTGGCCGACTGCGGCGACTGGCGCGGCGCGCTGCAGGCTGACTTCACCGATGCGCAGCGCATCCGCTTCGCGGGCAGCTACCCGGCCGCGTGCGGCGAACGCCAGTGGCCCGTGGCCTATACGGCGCCGCGCAGCCATGCCAGCCGCGCCGTGGCCGGCATGTGGGCGGCGCTGGGCGGCCGCCTGTCGGGACAGGTGCGCGATGGCCGCGTGCCCGCCGGCCTGGCGCCCGTGTTCGAGGTGCAGTCGCCCGCGCTGGGCGAGGTGGTGCGCGACATCAACAAGTACAGCAACAACGTGATGGCGCAGCAGCTGTTCCTCACCCTGAGCCTGCAGCAAAAGGGCGTGGGCACCGCCGACGGTTCGCGCGAACTCGTGCGCCAGTGGTGGGCGCAGCGGTTCGGCCCGGCCGACGCCCCGGTGGTGGACAACGGCTCGGGCCTGTCGCGCGAGTCGCGCATCACGGCGCAGGCGCTGGCGCGGATGCTGCAGGCCGCCTGGACGTCACCGGTCATGCCCGAGCTGATGGCGTCGCTGCCCATCACCGGCGTGGACGGCACCCTGCGCCGCAGTCGCGCCAAAGGCGCCACTGCCCACCTGAAGACCGGCAGCCTGCGTGACGTGGCCGGCGTGGCCGGCTACGTGCTGGGCGCCAGCGGCCGCCGCCACGTGCTGGTGGCCATCGTCAACCATCCCAACGCCAACGCGTCCCGCCCGGCTTTCGACGCCCTGGTCGAATGGGCGGCCCGCGACCTTTGACGCCCACTTCCGCCATGCCTGCAAGCGATCTCATCGGCTACCTGGCCGCCATCCTCACGACCTGCAGCTTCGTACCGCAGGCCTGGCTGACCTTCCGCACACGCGACGTGAGCGGCATCTCGCTGGGCATGTACAGCGTCTTCACGGCCGGCGTTGCGCTGTGGCTCGCGTATGGCGTGCTGCTGGGTGCCTGGCCCATCGTGGCAGCCAACGCCGTCACGCTGGCGCTGGCGTCGGCCATTCTGGTGATGAAGCTGCGCTTCGGCTGATCGGGACGTCGCGTCGCCACCGCGACCTCGGACCCTGTGGCCCCCGTACTTACCCCGACACCGCCTGTGTGGCGGCGGATTAGCATGGTTGACTCAAAAACGAACGAGCGTTCTTTTTCAACCAAGGAGACACACAATGAAACGACTACATGTACTCACTGCGGTGGCTGCAGCCTCGCTGCTGGCGGCTTGCGGCGGCGGGGGCAGCGACAACGACCGCGGCGCGCTGAAGGAGACCCCCCAGACGGCGGCGTCGCTCACGGCAGCGCAGATCGACGCCGGCACCAGCACCTCCGGCCTGCAAACGCTGACCGGCAAGGCCAAGTGCGACGTCCGCGTGGTGGCCATCAACTACGCAACGGTGGGCGTGAATGGCGAAAACACCAACGCGTCGGGCGCCCTGCTGGTGCCGGGCGGCGCCTGCACCGGTCCGTTCCCGCTGGTGGCCTATGCCAAGGGCACGGACGTGCAGAAGCCCCGCACGCTCGCCAATCCCACGGACAGCGAAACCTCGCTGCTGGCGGCCATGTACGCGGCGCAGGGCTACGCCGTGGTGGCCACCGACTACCTGGGCTTTGCCAAGTCGGCCTACAGCTACCACCCCTACCTTCATGCCGATTCCGAGGCCACGTCAGTCATCGACTCCGTCCGCGCGGCGCGCGCCGTGGCGTCCCTGCAGGGCATTAGCCTGTCGGGCAAGGTGATGTTGACCGGCTATTCGCAGGGCGGCCATTCGTCCATGGCGGCGCACCGCGCCATCGAGCGAGACATGCCCGGCGAAATCAACGTGGTGGCCGGCGCGCACCTGTCAGGGCCCTACAACCTGTCGGGTTCGCTGCAGATTCCCACCGCCATCGCGGGCGTGCAGTTCTTCGTGCCCTACCTGGTCACGGCCTGGCAGAAGGTGTATGGCGGCATCTACAGCAACGTCACCCAGGCGTTCAAGCTGCCGTATGCCAACTACATCGAAACGCTGTTGCCCAGCCCGACGATGACCTACACCACGCTGGTCACCTCGGGTTCGCTTCCCGGGGCCAATGGCGAAACGCCCACGCAGGCGCGTGACGCGGTGTTCCAGAGCGCCTTCATCACGGACGCCCAGGTCAACGCCAACAGCCCGCTGTTCCTCGCCGCCAAAAAGAACGACCTGCTGGGCTGGAACCCGAAGGCACGCACGCTGCTGTGCGCCGGCGCAGGCGACCCGACCGTGCCCCCCGCCGTGCACATGAACGTGGCCAAGGCCGATTTCGCCAGCCGCAACCTGACCAATGTGACCACGGTGGACGTGGACGCGGCGGTGCAGGCCGCGTTCGGCCCCGGCGGCCGCGCGCCGACGGACCCGACATCGGCGGCGTTCGCCACCTACTACGGTGCCTACCACGGCACCTATGTGCCCCCGCTGTGCCATGCGCAGGCCCGGGCGGTGTTCGATACCGTCAAGTAACGGCGGCCCATCGCACAAACAAAAAAGCCACCGCATGCGGTGGCTTTTTTGCTGGGGACGCGCGCCCGGCCTACCAGCGCGTGCGAACGCGGTTGTAGGCGTATTCGGCGAACAGGCGGTGCGCCTGGGGCGTGGGGTAGACCGGGTCGGCGAAGACGTAGCGCGTGTAGTCGTAGCCCGGGATGAGGGTGCTGGTGGTGCAACGGGCCGAGTTGACCTGGCCCGTCCCGATGCCGATGCCGGGGCCGGTGTCCACCGAGTTGCACATCACCGAGGTCGAGTCATTCAGGTTGTAGGACCCGGGAGAAGAGGTCAGGAGGTTGTAGTGGAACGCCGCGTCGACATAGAGTACGTTGGAGCCCATGTCGGCCAGCGTGACCAGCATTTCCTCGTTGAAACGGCCTGTGGCCTCGAGCAGCAGTTCCCCCTGGCCGATGGCCGTCGCCCACGGGGTCTTGGCCAGGTTGTAGGGCCCCACCAGCACCACGTACTTCGCGCCCGCGCCCACCAGACGGCGGACCTGGCCCGCCAGGTCCCGGCCGGCCTGGCGCACGTTGGTCACCATTTGCGGACCGGTCTGCGTACCCGCCCTCACCGCCGCCATCTGCGCAATGATGTCGCTGTAGCCGCCGCTGACGATCACCACGTCGCTGGCGCCCAGCGTGTTGCCCGCCAGGAAGCGGTCCACCTGCTCGGTGATGGTCGGCGTGGCGCTGCTGCCAGCGGCGTCGGGCTTGAGCGTCACGCGCGCATTGCCGCGCGCGTACGACAGGCCGCCCGATGCCGCCGTGGTGAGGTTCTGGCCAAACAGGTTGGCCATGTACTGCGTCCAGACGTTGGGGCTGCCGTCGTTGATGGTGTAGCGCGAGCCGCCTTCGCCCAGGTCGCTGATGCCGTCACCGAACGAGATGAAGCGCGCAGGCACCAGCGCCGATTCCGTGGTGCCTGAACCGCAGGCCGCGATCAGTGCGGCCGAAGCGCACGCCGCCGCCAGCAGGGCGCGACGCATCCATTGTGTTGCCATTGAGATCTCCAGAGATGGGGGGTAGTTTAACGACAGCCTCGCCGTTCATGCGGCGGCGGCGCGTTGCAAACGGTCACGCACGCCGTCCCATTCGGCCGCGTCTGGCGGCGTTTCGACCCAGATCAGCGATACGCCTGCCGCGTCGAAGTCGCGCAGAACGGCGAAAAGCTGCCGGGCGGCCTCGGCCGCGTCATGCGGCATGTGCCGGCGCAGGACGCCCGTGGAACGCGTCTGCAGGATCGCACGGGACCAGGTGGCAATGCCGGCCGCCTGCGCGCCCAGCACGTCCAGCGCCGTCTGCAGCGTGGCCGCGTCCATGAGCCGCACGCGGGCCGTGGGTGCGTAGTGCGCCTCCAGCGTGCCGGACGCGCGCGGCGCCTGCGCCAGCACCGCGGCCATCTCCTGCTGGGTGCGCACCGGCAGGCCGCAGGCCGCCGCCACCTGGGCGGGCGTGATGGCCCCGGGACGCAGCAGCACCGGCACACCGCGGGTGCAATCAATGATGGTGGACTCGATCCCCACGTCACAAGGCCCGCCGTCCAGCACCGGCACGGTGTCGCCGAACTCGGCCTGCACGTGCGCGGCGGTCGTCGGGCTCACGCGGCCGAACCGGTTGGCGCTGGGGCCCGAGACGCCGTGGACCGGCGGCGCGGCGGTCAGGCAGGCCGCCAGCAGCGCCTGCGCAACGGGATGCGACGGGCAGCGCAGGCCGATGGTGTCCTGCCCGCCCGCCGACGCGGCCGCCACCCCCGCGCGGCGCGGAACGATCAGCGTCAGCGGCCCCGGCCAGAAGGCGGCCATCAACGCCTGGGCAAAGGCTGGCACATCCCGCGCAAAGTGCTCCGCCTGGGAAGCATCGGCCACATGCACGATCAGCGGATGGTCGGCCGGCCGGCCCTTGGCCGCGAAGATGCCGGCCACGGCGGCGTCGCTGGCCGCGTCGGCGCCCAGCCCGTAAACCGTCTCGGTGGGAAACGCCACGAGCCGGCCCTGGGCCAGCAGCGCGGCGGCCTGGCCCACCGCCTGGGGGTCGCGCCCGTCCAGCACCATCAGAACGCCTCGATGCCCAGCAGCGCCGCGGCCTGCAGCGCCGTGGCGCGCACCGCCTGCGCGCTGGCGCCGGTCATGTTCAGGTGGCCCATCTTGCGGCCGCGCCGGGCCTCGGTCTTGCCGTACAGGTGCAGGTGCGTGCCCGGCAGGGCCAGCACCTGGCCCCAGGGCGGCGTTTGCGCCGCATCGCCACCGCGGAACCACAGGTCACCCAGCAGGTTGAGCATGACGGCGGCGCTGTGCTGGCGCGGCTGCACCAGCGGCAGGCCCGTCATGGCGCGCACCTGCAGCTCGAACTGCGACACGTCGCACGCGTCCATGCTGTAGTGGCCGCTGTTGTGCGGGCGCGGCGCCATTTCGTTGACCACCAGCGCGCCGTCGGCCAGCACGAAATACTCCACGCACAGCACGCCCGTGTAGTTCAGGCCCCGGGCAATGGCGCGGGTCGATTCGACGGCCTGCGCGGCGCGGGCCGCAGGGATGGCGTCGCCGTGGACCTCGGTCACCGCCAGGATGCCGTCGCGGTGCAGGTTCAGCTGTGGCGGCAGGTTGACGACCGTACCGTCACGGCCACGCGCGACGATCACGGAGATTTCCGCGGCCAGCGGCAGCATTTTTTCGAGCACGCAGGCCACGGATTTCAGTTGCTGCCAGGCGCCGGCCAGTTCGTCGCGCGTTTTCACGCGGATCTGGCCCTTGCCGTCATAGCCCATGCGGGCGGTCTTGAGGATGCCGGGCAGCAGGTCGTCCGCCACGGCCGCCAGTTCGGCCGGCGTGGAGATGACAGCATACGGCGCGCAGGCCACGCCGCAGCGCGTGAAGTGCGCCTTCTCGGCCGCCCGGTCCTGGGCCACGGCCACGGCGTCGCCCGCGGGCGCCACGGGCCGGCTTTCGGCCAGCGTGCGCAGCGCGCCGGCGGGGACGTTCTCGAACTCGGTGGTCACCGCGGCGCTGAGCCGGGCCAGCTCGGCCAGGCCGGCCGCGTCCTCGTACCCGGTTTGCACGTGGTGGTGGCTGACCAGGCCCGCCGGGCTGGTCGGGTCGGCGTCCAGCACGGCCGTGAAGTACCCCATCTGCTGCGCGGCGTGGGCAAACATGCGGCCCAGTTGCCCACCGCCCATGACGCCCAGCGTCGCGCCGGGCAGGATGATGTCGCCCGCCTTCATGCGGCAGGCGGCAGCGTCATCGCGCGGGCTGCTTCGGTCTGTTTCGCGCGAAAAGCTTCCAGCTTCTGGCGCAGCGCGGGGTCTTCGCTGGCCAGCAACGCCACGGCAAACAGCGCCGCGTTGGCCGCACCCGCCGTGCCGATGGCAAACGTGGCCACCGGAATGCCCTTGGGCATCTGCACGATGCTGTGCAGCGAATCCACGCCTTGCAGGTGCTTGCTGGCCACCGGCACGCCCAGCACGGGCACCGTGGTTTTGGCCGCGATCATGCCCGGCAGGTGGGCGGCGCCGCCGGCGCCCGCGATGATGGCCTTCAGCCCCCGCCCGGCCGCGCTTTGCGCGTAGGCAAACATGTCGTCGGGCATGCGGTGGGCCGAAACCACGCGGGCTTCATGCGCGACGCCGAATTCCTGGAGAATCTGGACTGCGTGCTGCATGGTGTCCCAGTCTGAACTGGACCCCATGACGACACCGATGAGGGGGGTCATTGGCTGGCTCCTAAAGATTGAATTTTACTTTTTGGCCCTGAACTGCCCCGCCATGATCGACGTCACCCTTGAAAACTTCGAAGCCGAGGTCATTGCCGCCTCGAATGACATCCCCGTGCTGGTGGACTTCTGGGCGCCCTGGTGCGGCCCCTGCAAGGTCATCGGCCCGCTGCTGGAAAAGCTCGAAACCGACTACGCGGGTCGCTTCAAGCTCGTGAAAATCGACTCCGACCAGGAACAGCAGCTGGCCGCCGCGTTCGGCATCCGCAGTATCCCCACGTGCATCATGCTCAAGAACGGCCAGCCCGTGGACGGCTTCATGGGCGCGCTGCCCGAAGGCAAGCTCAAGGAGTTTCTGGACAAGCACGTGCCCGCCGCGCAGGAGCTGGAGGCCGAAGCCGCCGAGGAAGAAGCCCTGGACGCGCTGGCTGAAGGCGACACCGACGCCGCGCTCGAAAAGCTGCAGCACGCCGTGGCCACGGACCCCGCCAACGACGACGCGCGCTTCGACTACGTCAAGCTGCTGCTGCAACTGGGCCGCATCGACGATGCCAAGGTCGCGTTCGCGCCGGTGATCGCCAAGACGTCGCTCGTGCGGCGTTTCGACTCGCTGCAGCGCTGGCAAACGGCCATCGATTTCGCGGATGCGCAGGCAGACGGCGCCGTCCCGCTGGACACCCGCATCGCCGCCAACAAGCGCGACTTTGACGCCCGCTTTGGCAAGGCGCAGCTCCTGATGGCCCGCCAGCAATGGACCGCCGCCATGGACGAGCTGCTGGAAATCCTGATGCGCGACAAGTCCTGGAACGAGGAACTGGCGCGCAAGACCTATATCGCCGTGCTGGACATCATCGAGCCGCCCAAGCCCAAGGTGGCCGAGGGGCAAATTCCGCCGGACGACCCGGTGGTGGCAACCTACCGCCGTCGCCTGTCCAGCGTGGTGCTGAGCTGACGCGCGGCGGCGCCGTCAGGGCCAGCGGCGGTCCCGCAAGGCCACCGCATAGGCCGCCACCAGCGGAACGTGCCGGTCCTCGGGCCACGGCGTGCTGAACAGCCCGCTGTGCACGTCGGAGGGATGGCACAGCGGCCCGCTCAATTCCCTGAAGTTCACCCAGGCGGCCGCAGCGCCCGCGGCAGGCCCGTGACGCCCCAAGCGCGGCCCGAAGTCTGGCGTGGTGTGTGACTGCTCGGCGGCATCCAGCGTGCGGTCGCTTGCGGACCACGTCACCGACAGCGCTGCGCAGCTTTTGCGCAGCATGGCCCCGTCAGCCCCGGCAAAAAGATCGCAGGGCAGGTCGGGCGCGTTGGCGATGTAGTGGTCCACGAAGGGAAAGCCCAGGTCCGCCTGCTGCAGCCGCCCCAGCGTGGCCACGACCAGGCGGTTGCCCAGGCTGTGCCCCAGAAGCGTCAGGCCTGCGCCGACCTCGTCGGCCGCCGCGCACACCTGCTCCAGCCACGGCGCCATCAGCGACGCCGCCGCGGGGATGCGGTTGATGTTGTCCTGATAGGTGGCCTTGAGCGCGAAAATGCCTTCGCGGTCATTGGTGGCCCAGTCAAATGCCAGGCAGACGCCCAGCGAGCCGACGCCTGCCGCGTTGAAGAAGAGGCGGTCCACTTCGGCGTACTGCCGGATCACTTCCTCGTTGCTCTTGCGGTTGCCGTGCACAAAGACGCACAGTTGCCACGGTGCGTCGCCATGGCGCTCCCGCAGGTCCATGAAGGCCCGAGCTACCTGGTTGAAGAAGGACTGCGGACCGTCCACCTCGGTCCAGCCCTTGAGACTGCGCGCATGGGCCTGCACCGCCGTGCCGGGGTAGATGAAGTAGCGCAGCGTGTCGGTCGCTTCGTCCGTGGGCTTGTCGCCGTCCAGGCGGCGGTTGGTCACCAGGAACCGCGTTGAGAACGGCAGCGACGTGGCACCCGCATCCAGGTGAACCGGGTGGGCGCTGACTTCCAGCACGGGCGTGGGGGCGGCAACGGCTTCTAGCCCCGCAGCCTCCCCACCGCGCTGGAACTGCGCCTCGTACTGCGGGCTGCTGCGGCCCTTTTCATACAGCCGCACCGTGGCCAGCGTCCCCTGCAGGTCCAGCAGGCCGAAGTTCTCGTCGCCGTCCTGCGCGGCGCCCGACGTGATCACCTCCAGCATGCCCGGGTGGCGGATCGGCTCGACGTTGCGGTGCAGGTCGCCGCAAACGATGATGACATTGCCCGCCTGCGCCGCCGCTGCCTTCAGGCCCGCCGCCTCTTCGTACAACTGCCAGTAGTCGGGCCGCAGCTTCTGCCTGACGCTGTACGGCCGGCCGCTAAGCAGCACCGACCAGCCGTCGGTGTTGGCCTGCAGGCCGGCCATCACCTGTGACCAGTCGGCCGGGCGCTGCATGCGGCGCGGGGCGTCGGCTTTGGAGCTGTGGGCGTGCATGCGCTGGTCGGGCAGGAACACGCGCACGCCCGGCCAGGACAGCACTTCGTCCACGCCGCGGTCGCTGTTGTCGGCGGTGGCTTCGGCCAGCGACGGCTGCGCCGGGTAGGGCTTGCCGGGCTCGAATTCGCGCAGCGCACGCCGGAACATTTCGAACAGGTGGCGGGTGATGCGCAGCTTGTCGCTTGAGAAGCGCGGGTCGGTCCCGAACGCGTTGTTGTAGCCAAAGTCATGGTCGTCCCACACCAGCCCCACGCGGCGCTGGCCCCCGTCGCGCGGCAGCGCGGCCAGCAGCGTCTGGAACTGCGGCACTTCGTACTGGCCCCGGTACTGCCCGTACATGAGCGCAAGGAAGTCCTGGGCCGACATCTTCAGCTGCGGCTTGCCGATGGCGTCCCATGGACCGTAGCCGCTGTAGACCTGGTCACCCGCCAGCAGCAGGCCGTCCAGCGTGCGGCCTGGCGGCACGCGCGCAAGCATCGTGGTCCATACGGGCTGGATGGGTTTGCCGTCCTGCGTCTCGCAGGCCGACAGCCGCATGCATGAAGCCAGGCCGATCAGCATGATGTCTCCTCGTCGGGTGGGTCCACCATGCTAGCCGCCGCGCGCGGCGCGGTCATCCGCAATTCGGGGGATGCCGTGCATCCCCGCAGCGGCTGCGCTCAGGCCGTCAGGCGCTGCAGCGCTTCGCGGTATTTGGCGGCCGTCTGCTCGACCACGTCGCGCGGCAGGCGCGGTGCGGGCGGCGTTTTGTCCCAGGGCTTGCCGTTGACGCGGGCCTGCTCCAGCCAGTCGCGCAGGAACTGCTTGTCGTAGCTGGGCGGGTTGCGGCCCTCGGCCAGGCTCTGCGCATACGTTTCGGCCGGCCAGTAGCGCGACGAGTCGGGCGTCAGCACCTCGTCCATCAGCACCAGCGTGCCGTCCTTGTCCAGGCCGAACTCGAATTTGGTGTCGGCAATGATGATGCCCTGGGTCGCGGCGAATTCGCTGGCCGTCTTGTAGATGGCGATGCTGATGTCGCGGATGCGCGCGGCCAGCTCGGGGCCGACGATCTCCACGGTTTTCTCGAACGTGATGTTCTCGTCGTGCTCGCCCATCTCGGCCTTGGCGGCCGGGGTGTAGATGGGCTCGGGCAGCTTGCTGGCGTTCTTCAGCCCCTCGGGCAGCGGCACGCCGCAGACCGAACGCGACTCCTGGTATTCCTTCCAGCCGCTGCCGGCCAGGTAGCCCCGCACCACGGCCTCGACCGGGATGGGCTTGAGCCGCTTGACCAGCATGGCGCGGCCCTTGATCTGGGCGGCCTCTGCAGGAGTGACCACGCTTTCGGGGGCGTCACCGGTCAGGTGGTTGGGGCACAAGTGACCCAGGCGCGCGAACCAGAACAGCGCCATCTGCGTGAGCAGTTCGCCCTTGCCGGGGATGGGCTCGCCCATGATCACGTCGAACGCGCTGATGCGGTCGCTGGCGACCATGAGGATGCGGTCGTCGCCCACGGCGTAGTTGTCGCGGACCTTGCCGCGCGCCAGCAGCGGCAGGGAGGTGAGGGCGGAGGTGTGCAGGGCCGGGGTTTGTGTGGTCGTCATGCGAAGGTCAATCGGGGGTCGATGGCCGCGATCCTGTCGAAGTCGCGGTCGGAATGCAAAAGGGGCTCACCGGCCTCGATGGCGCTGGCGGCGATGAGGCAATCGTTGGCGTTTCGAATTGTCGTACCGCGCCACCGGCATCTGGCGTAGAGTGCCGCCGCATACAGGCAGGTCTCGTGCAGATTGGGAAGAACCAGCGGTGGAACCTTGTCCAACTGCATCTGGATTCTGGCGAAATGAAACCGGTCACGCGCGCCGCGCAACACTTCCATGTAGACCACGCCCGGCATCCACAACCGCTCTTGCCGACCCAGACCTTTATCCAGACGCGCCGTAGCAGCGGTTTGATCGCCACGCAGGTATGCGATCCACACGGACGAATCGACAATCACGACGTCTGCGCTTGCGCTGGCCGGCGTGACAGAGCCGGTTTGCGCATGGTCGCCGCTTTGCGCGCACCCGGAGCCTTGCGCAAGCCGAAAGGCTCCTTGGGGTCGTAGTCGTCGGCAATCGCGCCGCTGCCCCTCAGCGCCATGAGGCCAGAGTAATCGGGCTTGGCCACATACGCCTGAAGGGCTGCCTCGACGGCGGCCTTTTTTGTCTTGACGCCCGCGCGCTTCATGGCCTTCGCTACAAGCTTGTCATCCAGGACGATGTTCGTTCGGGTTTCCATTCCATACACCTTTCGTGTGTATGAATTATGCCACCCGGGCCAGGCGCCCCAATGAAAAAGCCGCCTGGGTGGCGGCTCTGCTCCAGCAGACACGGATGCTCAGTTCACCACCTGCGCCAGCTCACCGCGGGCGTACTTGGCGGCCACGACCTGCAGGCTGTCGCCCTTGATCTTCGCGCCCTGGCCTTCGCAGCCGAACTCCAGGTAGCGCTGCTTGCACACCTGCTTGGCGGCTTCACGCGCGGGCTTGAGCCATTCGCGGGCGTCGAACTTGTCGGGGTTCTCGGCCAGGAACTTGCGCACCGCGCCGGTCATGGCCAGGCGGATGTCAGTGTCGATGTTGATCTTGCGCACGCCGTGCTTGATGGCCTCTTGAATTTCGGACACCGGCACGCCGTAGGTCTGCTTCATCTTGCCGCCGTACTGGTTGATGATGGCCAGCAGCTCCTGCGGCACCGACGACGAACCGTGCATGACCAGGTGGGTGTTGGGGATCCGCTTGTGGATTTCCTTGACGCGGCTGATCGCCAGGATGTCGCCCGTGGGCGGGCGGCTGAACTTGTAGGCGCCATGGCTGGTGCCGATGGCGATCGCCAGTGCGTCCAGCTGCGTGGCCTTGACGAACTGGGCGGCCTCTTCGGGGTCGGTCAGCATCTGGCTGTGGTCCAGCTTGCCTTCGGCGCCGATGCCGTCTTCTTCACCGGCTTCGCCGGTTTCCAGGTTGCCCAGGCAGCCGAGCTCGCCCTCGACGGTCACGCCGGCCTTGTGGGCCATGTCCACGACCTGGCGCGTCACGTCCACGTTGTAGGAAAAGTCGGCCGGGGTCTTGCCGTCCTCGCGCAGCGAGCCGTCCATCATGACTGAGCCGAAGCCCAGGTTGATGGCGCCCTGGCAAACCTGCGGCGTGGTGCCGTGGTCCTGGTGCATGACCAGCGGGATGTTGGGATACGCCTCGACCGCGGCCAGGATCAGGTGCTTGATGAACGGCTCGCCCGCGTATTTGCGCGCCCCGGCGCTGGCCTGCAGAATCACCGGCGCGCCGGTTTCCTTGGCCGCTTCCATGACGGCCTGGACCTGTTCGAGGTTGTTGACGTTGAAGGCCGGAATGCCATAGCCGTTGGCGGCGGCATGGTCCAGCAGCTCGCGCATCGAGACGAGTGCCATGTGAAATCCCCAGGGAAGTGTTGGTAACGGGTTGGTAACTGCCCGGAATTTTACTTCGGGGCAGCCACGGGCAATCCCAGAAAGGCAAGCACTTCCTCACGAACGGGCGCCAGGAACTTCAGCGGCCCAGCCACAGCCGCCATGACCGTCACGTGGCTGACGTTGTCCAGGTAGCGCACGCGGGTCTCCACACCGGCAGCCTTCAGCCGCCGGGCAAGCCCACCGGTATTGCGCTGCGGATCCACAAGGCTGTCCTTGTTGGCCGCGATCAGCAGGGTGCGGGGCGCCTTGAAGGACACATGCTCCACGGGCTGGGAGTCGCGCGGCGTGTCGGGCCAATTGAACGCGCGCCGCGTGTCGGGGTTTTCGATGGGCAGAAAGTCGTACGGGCCGGCAATGCCGATGAAGCCCGCCAGCCGTTCGCGTTGCGCGCCCAGCCAGCGCACGTCCAGCGCCAGCATGGCAGCGTTGTAGGCACCCGCGCTGTGACCCATGACATGGATGCGCGAGGGGTCGCCGCCCAGTTCACGCGCATGCGCAAAAACCCACTGCATGGCCGCCGCGCAATCCTTCAGGAAATCGGGATACCGCACCTCGGGGTACAGGCAGTAGTCGGGGATTATGGCGATGGCGCCGCTGGCGGCCAGGAACTCGCCCACAAAGCGGTAGTTGGCGCGTTCGCCGGCGTCCCAGTTGCCGCCATAGAAGAATACGACGATGGGCGCGGGACCCCTGGCAGTGCCAGGCAGCGGCCGATACACGTCCAGCCGTTCGCGCGCCCCGGCTCCATACGCCACGCCCTCGCGGCCTTCGTAGGTGGACGCCGGCACCAGTGCGTTGAGCGCCGCCGTGGCCGAGCAGCCGGACACCAGTGCGGCGATGGCGGCCAGGATGCCTGTGCGTCGGGCCATTCGGGCTCCTGTCGGAGGGGGTGAGGACGTCATATGCCAAGCATACGTGCGCCCGGCGCTGGCGGATTCATGAACCCGTGGGACAGCGGCAACACCGCCTGTGGGAATCCGCCGCGACCGCAGGGTGACGGCGTGTGGCCCGCCTCAGGCGGCTCGGCAGATCTTGAGCATGTTGGTGCCGCCCGGGGCGCCCATGGGCTCGCCGCAGGTGATGGCATACACGTCGCCGCTGGCCACGATGCCGCGTTTTTTCAGATGGGCCTCGGCCTGGTCCAGCGCGGTGTCACGCTCGGCGCTCTGGTCCATGAGCAACGGACGCACGTTGCGGAACAGCGCCATCTTGCGCTGCGTCGCCAGCTTGGGCGTGAGCGCGTAGATCGGAATGTGGATGCGGTGGCGGCTCATCCACAGCGGTGTGGAGCCCGAATCGGTCAGCGCCACGATCGCCTTGCAGCCCAGGTGGTGGGCCGTGAACAGCGCGCCCATGGCGATGGACTGGTCGATGCGGCTGAAGGTCATGCCGGTGAAGTCGGCGTCCAGCTTCACGTCCTCGGCCTTTTCGGCTTCGGAACAGATGTTGGCCATCTCGATGATGGTCTCCAGCGGGTACTTGCCCGCAGCCGTCTCGGCCGACAGCATGACGGCGTCGGTGCCGTCCAGCACGGCGTTGGCCACGTCGCTGACCTCGGCGCGCGTGGGCACCGGGTTCGTGATCATGGACTCCATCATCTGCGTGGCGGTGATGACCACCTTGTCGTACTCGCGGGCCAGGCGGATCATGCGTTTCTGCAGCGCCGGCACCGCGGCGTTGCCGACCTCGACCGCCAGGTCGCCGCGCGCGACCATGATGCCGTCGCTGGCCTTCAGGATGGATTCGAGGTTGGGGATCGCCTCGGCCCGCTCGATCTTGGCGATCAAGCCCGGCTTGTGGCGGAACTCGGCGGCGGCCACGTTGCACAGCTGGCGCGCCATTTCCATGTCGGTCGAATTCTTGGGGAAGCTCACGGCCACGTAGTCGGCCTGGAAGCTCATCGCCGTGCGGATGTCTTCCATGTCCTTGGCTGTCAGCGCCGGCGCCGTGAGGCCCCCGCCCTGCTTGTTGATGCCCTTGTTGTTGGACAGCTCGCCGCCCAGCTTGACCGTGGTGCGCACCTGCTCGCCCTTGACGGCATCCACCGTCAGCACGATCAGGCCGTCGTTGAGCAGCAGCACGTCCCCGGGTTTCACGTCGCGCGGCAGTTCCTTGTAATCCAGACCCACGCCCTTGATGTCGCCCGGCTCCGTGCGCGACGCATCCAGCACGAACTTCATGCCCGGCTCCAGCATGACCTTGCCGTCAGCGAACTTGCCCACGCGGATCTTGGGGCCCTGCAGGTCGGCCATGATGGCCACTTCACGGCCAGCGCGCTGGGCGGCGGCACGCACCAGCGTGGCGCGGTCGATGTGGTCCTGGGCCTTGCCATGACTGAAGTTCAGCCGCACCACGTTCACGCCCGCCGTGATCATTTTTTCAAGCAGCGCCGGATCACTGGACGCGGGGCCGAGCGTGGCAACGATCTTGGTGGCGCGACGAGGGCGCACGAACTTGTCTCCGGGCATGAATTGTTTCCTTGGTACTGCCGAGGTTGTAATTAAGTTTCGGATTTTGGCATGAAAGCGGTTACACACCGGTTACCAGATGGGTTGTAGTTGACCGTCGTCAGTGCGCGGCGCGGGCCGCCCGCCTAGGATGCGCCGTCCCCTGATTGCGCGCCGACGCGTTACGCCATGACCACACCCCTGACCCCGATTCCGCCAACCGAACCCATGCCGCACCGCAAGACGCTGCGCCAATGGCTCGCCCCGTTGTCGCAGCGCACCACTGCCCGGGCAATCGTTTTGCTGCTGCTGGACTACGCGCTGCTGGCCGCCGCCCTGGCTGGCACGGTCGCGCTGCAGCCCTGGTGGCTCAAGCTGCTGTGCGGCGTGGCCGCGGGCTTCGTGATCGGGCGGCTGTTCATCATCGGCCACGATGCCTGCCACCAGAGCCTGACGCCGCACCGCGGCCTGAACCGGTGGCTGGGCCGCATTGCGTTCCTGCCCTCGCTCACGCCCTACAGCCTGTGGGATATCGGGCACAACCTGGTGCACCATGGCTACACCAACCTCAAGGGCACCGATTTCGTCTGGGCGCCGCTGACGGGCGCGGAATACGCCGAGCTCAGCCCCGGCCAGCGGCTGATGCAGCGCATCTACCGCAGCGGCTGGGCACCGGGCCTGTACTACATGGTGGAGATCTGGTGGAAGCGCATGTATTTCCCCACACGCGCCTACATGGGCGCGCGACGCCGCGAGTTCATGCTGGACGGCCTGCTGGTCACGGCGTTCGCGCTGGTGTGGTCGGGCCTGCTCGTGGCGGCAGCCGTTGCGTCAGGCCAGTCTGTGTGGCCGGTGCTGGCCACGGGGCTCGTGGTGCCGTTCCTGTTCTGGTGCGCCATGATCGGCTTCGTGGTGTACGTGCACCACACCCACGTGCGCGTGGGCTGGCATGACGACAAGGCCGCCTGGGCCCGCGCCCAGCCCTTCGTGTCCACCACGGTGCACCTGACGTTTCCGCTGCGCATCGGCGCGCTGGTGCACCACATCATGGAGCACACGGCGCACCACGTGGACATGAGCATCCCGCTGTACCGGCTGAAGAACGCCCAGAAGATGCTGGAGGACATGCTGCCGGGCCGCATCGTGATCCAGCGCTTTTCGTGGCGCTGGTACTTCGACACGGCGAGGCGCTGCAAGCTGTATGACTTCACGCGGCGTTGCTGGACCGACTATGCGGGCCGCGCCACCAGCGAGCCGCAACCGCTGCCCGCCTGAGCCTCGCCGGCGCGGCGCTCAGCCCGCCGCGCGCTTTTGCAGGATTTCGAAAGCGGGCAGGGTTTTGCCTTCCAGCACTTCCAGGAACGCGCCGCCGCCGGTGGAGATATAGCCCACGTCTTTCTCGATGCCGTATTTGGCGATGGCGGCCAGCGTGTCACCGCCGCCGGCAATGCTGAATGCGCTGGACTCGGCAATGGCCTGCGCAATCGCCCTGGTGCCGCCTTCAAAGGCGGCGAACTCGAACACCCCTACAGGGCCGTTCCACACGATGGTGCCAGCAGCCTTGAGCTGCGCAGCCAGCCTTGCGGCCGTCTGCGGGCCGATGTCCAGGATCAGGTCGTCGTCGGCGACATCCGTGGCCGCCTTGACGGTGGCCGGCGCGTCGGCGGCAAAGGTCTTGGCCGTGACCACGTCGGTAGGAATGGGCACGTCGGCGCCGCGTGCCTTCATGGCGTCGATCACCTTGCGCGCCTCGCCGACCAGGTCGGGCTCGGCCAGGCTCTTGCCGATCGAAAGGCCGGCCGCCAGCATGAACGTGTTGGCGATGCCGCCGCCCACGATGAGCTGGTCCACGTTCCTGGACAACGCTTCCAGGATGGACAGCTTGGTGCTGACCTTGGAGCCGGCCACGATGGCCACGAGCGGGCGCTTGGGCTGTGCCAGCGCCTTGGTGATGGCGTCGATCTCGGCGGCCAACAGCGGGCCGGCGCAAGCGACCCTGGCGTACTGCGCGATGCCGTAGGTGGTGCCTTCGGCGCGGTGCGCGGTGCCGAAGGCGTCGTGCACGAAGATGTCGCACAGCGCGGCCAGCTTCTGCGCGAGCTCGGGGCTGTTCTTCTTCTCGCCCTTGTTGACGCGGCAGTTCTCCAGCAGCACGACCTGGCCGGGCTTGACGTCAACGCCATCGACCCAGTTGGACACCAGGGGAACGTCGCGGCCCAGCAGTTCGCCCAGGCGCGCCGCCACGGGCGCGAGCGAATCCCCGGGCTTGAACTCACCCTCGGTCGGGCGGCCCAGGTGCGAGGTGACCATCACCGCCGCGCCGGCGTCCAGCGCCATGCGGATGCAGGGCACGGACGCGCGGATACGCGTGTCTTCGGTGATGCGGCCATCGTCGTCCTGCGGAACGTTCAGGTCGGCGCGGATGAAAACGCGTTGGCCTTGGGCCTTGCCTTGGGCACAGAGATCGGAAAAGCGCAGGACGTTCATGAGCGGTCGGGTCGGAGTTGGCAAAGCCCGCTATTTTAGAAGGCGGGCTTTCGCGTGGATTACCAGCCCAGCCCGACGTGCAGCGGCAGGTACACCGCCATGCCGGCAATGATGGTGACGAGCACGTCACGCCGCCAGTAGTAGGCCGCCGCCCCTGCCGCCGCGGCGAAGAGCCGGGCGTCCTGCCAGGTCGATACGAGCTGCCCCTGGGTCATGACCACCTCGGGCACCACCACCGCCGCCAGTGCGGCAATGGGCGCGTACTGCAGGCCGCGCTGCGCCCAGTGCGGCAGGCTCCAGGCCTTGCTGGAAATGAAAAAGAAGCTGCGCGCCACGACCGTCACGGCGCTCAGGCCCGCGATCACAGCCAAGGTCCAGCCGTCGGTCATGCGGCCCTGCCTTGCACGGAGGCGGGCGGTTGCGGCTTTTCCAGCGTCAGGCACAGGATCACGGCAACCGCGATCGCAACCACGATGTTCAGCTTGAGCGGCAGCGCATAGGCGGCGACAGCCGCCACCCCTGCCACCGAGGCCGACACCACACGCAACCGCGTACTGGCCAGCGAGCAGAGGATGCCCACCAGGCACAGAATGCCGGCAAAACCCAGCCCCCAGTTCGTCGGGATGAAGTTGGCCAGCGCCACGCCGACCACGCTGGCGCCGACCCAGCTGGCCCAGTTCACAAAACAGTTGCCCGCCAGATAGGACTCCTGCGCATGGCGCAACGCCGCGTCCTGCGCCGGCCTGGGAAAGCGCCGGGTGAACAGAACGTAGCTCAGGTCCGCCGTCAGGTAGCCGTGCGTGAGCCGCTGCCACAGCGGCAAATGCATGAGGTACGGACGCAGGTGCAGGCTGAACACCACGAAGCGCAGGTTCACGCAGAAGCCCGTGGCCAGAATCACCCACATCGGCGCGCCCGCCACGATGAGCGGAATGGACGCAAGCTGTGAGCTGCCAGCAAATACAAACAGCGCCATCAGCAGCGACTCCAGCACGCTCATGCCGGACTTCACCATGGCCACCCCGGTCATCAGACCCCAGGCGGCAATACCCGGTGCCTGCGGCCACATGTCGCGCATGCCGGCGCGGAATTCAGGGTGGGTGTAGTGGCTGCGGACGAAGAACATCAGCTGAACACCATGCCGGGCTTCAGGTCGAAGCCGCGCAAGAAATCGGCGACGGGCAACCGCTTGCCGCCGGCGCGCTGCAGTTCGGTCAGTGTGAGGGCGCCGCCGCCGCAAGCCACCGTTACACCCGCCTCGTCCACCGACAGAATGGTGCCCGGCGCGGCCTGCCCGCCCGAAATGGCGCGCGCGGCGTGGCGCCCGAGCTTCATCGTCTCGCCATCCAGCTCGGTGAAGGCGCCGGGGAACGGCTCGAACGCGCGCATGCGGCGGCTGATGATGTCCGCGGGCTGCGACCAGTCGATGCGCGCCTCGGCCTTCTCGATCTTGTGGGCGTAGGTCACGCCGGCCTCGGGTTGCCGCACGGGCTTGAAGCCGCCGCACGCGGCAATTTCCAGCGCCTCGACGATCAGCCGGCCGCCCAGCACGGCCAGTTTGTCATGCAGCGTCCCTGTCGTGTCGCCGGCAGTGATCGGCAGCTTCTCCACCAGCAGCATGTCGCCCGTGTCCAGGCCCGCGTCCATCTGCATGATGGTCACGCCGGTCTCGGCGTCGCCGGCCTCGATGGCGCGATGGATCGGCGCCGCGCCGCGCCAGCGCGGCAGCAGCGACGCGTGGATATTCAGACACCCCAGGCGTGGTGCGTCCAGCACCCATTGCGGCAGGATCAGGCCGTAGGCCGCCACCACCATCACATCGGCCTGCGCAGCCGCCAGGGCGTCGCGCGCGGCGGCGGCCTCTTCGGGGTACTTGCCGTTCAGCCGCAGGCTGCGCGGCTGCGCCACGGGAATGCCGTGTGTTTGCGCGAACTGCTTGACCGGCGACGCCTGCAGCTTCATGCCGCGGCCGGCCGGCCGGTCGGGTTGCGTCAGCACCAGGGGAACTGTGAAGCCTGCAGCATGCAGGCGTTCGAGGGCGATACGGGCGAACTCGGGCGTGCCCGCAAAAATGACTCTCACGTTGGCTTATTCCCGGTCTGGCGAATTGACGAATTCCATCCCCACCTGCGTGCGCTGCACGATCTGGCGGGCATCCAGGTACACCCAGAAAAACATGTCGCTGCCGTCGTTCCAGCGGTAGGTCAGCACGTCGCCGCCCCAGCTGTACACGCCGTCCACCCGCGCCGGCGGCCCGAACTCGCGCTCGACGTCGGCACGCGTCCACTGCCCGTCCACGATGCGCGCAAACTCGGACGGCTTCAACACCTGCCGCGCCGACACCACGCGACCAGCGCTGTCCAGATCGACCATGGTCGCGTACTGGCCCATGGGTTGCAGCGAATACTGCAGGCGCTCGCCGGACGCCAAAGGCACGACTCGCGTCGGCGCACCCAGGCGAGCAACGACATCCGCACGCGAAGTGCCCAGCGCAATGCTGGAGGGCGTCACCAACCCACCCGCGCACCCTACAAGGGCCGCGCAGCAGGCCAATACCAGTGCAACCGCGGAACCGGCTCTGCCGGGCCGCTGGTTGCGCCCCCCTTGGGGGGAGGCGCCGAAGGCGCTTCGAGGGGTCATCGTCTAGCCTTTAGCATCTTTGTCTTGATGCGATTGCGTTTGAGCGGGGACAGGTATTCGACAAACACCTTGCCAGCCAGGTGGTCCATCTCGTGCTGGATGCACACGGCCAGCAGGCCATCGGCCTCAATCGTGCGCGACTGTCCGTCGCCATCCAGCGCCGTGACCTTGATCGACGAGGACCGCTCGACGCCGTCATAAATTCCGGGCACCGACAGGCAGCCTTCGTCGTTGACCTGCTTGTCCGGGCTGGCCCAGACGATCTCGGGATTGATCAGCACCATGGGCTCGTTGCGTCCTTCGGACACATCAATCGTGATCAGCCGTTCATGCACGTCCACCTGCGTGGCCGCCAGGCCGATGCCGTTGGCGTCGTACATCGTCTCCAGCATGTCGGCGATCAGCGCCTTGATGCGGCCGTCCACGGCCTGCACCGGGCGCGCCACGGTGTGCAGCTTGGGGTCGGGATAGCAAAGAATCGGAAGGAGTGCCATGAAATCTCGCGGTCAATGTCGCTATTTTCGCTACTTTTGCCAGCCCCGGCTGACGCCAAACGCCATAATCGTTGCCGAATCAAGGGCTTGAGCGCAGAATCGCCAGTGATTTATGAAGACTTTCTGCCGCCCGCCGCCGCCTTTGCGGCGTCATGGCGGCCCAGGGGCGACGGGATGCAGCACGACAGGACACAACAGATGATGGCGAAACCCTCCGCGACAAGCCGCAAGCGGTGCGCTCCCGGCGCACTGGCGGCCGCGTCCCTGTTTGCAGCCACCCTGTGCGCGCTGCCCGCGCAGGCGCAGAACTTTCCCATCACATCCGGCCAGCGCGCGACCGCCGAGCAGGTCGCCCAAACCGGCGTGCCGCTGAGCGAACTTTCCCCCACCGCGCCCGACAGCTACACCGTCAAGAGCGGCGACACGCTGTGGGCCATCTCGGGCCTGTTCCTCAAAAGCCCCTGGCGCTGGCCCGAACTGTGGGGCATGAACATGCAGGAGGTACGCAATCCGCATCGCATCTATCCCGGCCAGCAACTGTTCCTGGACAAAAGCAACGGCCGCGCCCGTCTGCGCATGGGCCAGGCCCCGGCTGCGGAAGGCGAGGCGCCGACACAGACCGTGCGCGTGTCGCCGCGCACCCGCTACGAGTCGCTGGCCGACACCTCCATCCCCACGTTGGCCACGCACCTGATCGAGCCGTTCCTGGCCGAGCCGGTCATCGTCAACCAGGGTGTGCTCGAAGCGGCGCCGCGCATCGTCGCCACGCAGGAGGGCCGCGTGCTGGTCAGCCGCGGCGACCGTGCCTATGCGCGCGGCTCGGCTGAAGCGCCGCTGATGCTGGCCAGCGGCAAGCCGCGCGACTTCCGCGTCTTTCGCAACGCCACGCCGCTGCGCGATCCGGTGACCCGCGCCGTGCTCGGCTACGAAGCCCAGTACGTCGGCAAGGCGGCGCTCGTGCGTAGCGAGACCAGCCGCGACGTGCCCACCCGCGACGGCAAGACCGAGCCGGTGCCCGTGCCGGCCACCATCGACATCGTCGCCTCCAAGGAAGAGATGCGCACCGGCGACCGCCTGCTGCCGGAGCCGCCGCGCCAGCTCGTGAGCTACGTGCCGCGCGCGCCGGAGGCCCGCGTGGAAGGCGCGATCGTGTCGATGTACGGCACCGCCGTGGCCAATGCAGCGCAGAACCAGATCGTGGTCATCAACAAAGGAACGGCCGACGGCATGGAAGCCGGCCACGTGCTGGCCATCCTCAAGGACGGCCAGGGCGTGCTGGACCGCACCGCCGAAGGCAAACCTCAGGCCATCAAGCTGCCCGACGAGCGCAATGGGCTGTTGATGGTGTTCCGGCCGTTCGAGAAGCTGTCCTACGCGCTCATCCTGGAGATCACCGACGGCGTGAAGGTCGGCGATCGCGTGGTCAATCCGCGCTGAGCCGGCAGTCGCTCCATGGATCGCGACGAGCTCGCCGCATGGCTGCGGCTGACCCTGTCTGACGGCATTGGCAACGGCGGCGCGCGCCGCCTGCTCGCGGCCTTCGGCCTTCCCTCGGCCGTTTTCTCGCAGCCGTTGGCTGCACTCGAACAGGTGATCGGGCCGCAACTGGCCGCCGCTGTGCTGGAAGAGCCAGCGGGCTTGCAGGCCCTGCTGGACACCACGCTGCAATGGCTGCACGGTGGTGACGAGCCGGGCCGTCGGCGTATCGTGGCGCTGGGCGACGCCGCCTATCCCGCGCCGCTGCTGGCGACCGAGGATCCGCCGATCCTGTTGTACCTGATGGGCCAGGAACTGGAGGCGACCGCACTCGCACGCTGCATGGCCATTGTGGGCAGCCGCAACCCGACGCCACAGGGCGAAGCCAATGCACAGCAGTTCGCGCGGGCGCTGGCCGGCGCGGGGATGACCGTGGTGTCGGGCCTGGCGCTTGGCGTGGACGGGGCGGCGCATCGCGGCGCCCTGGAAGGCAGCACAGCGGGGCAACTGGCGACGGTGGCCGTAGTGGGAACCGGGCTGGACCGGGTCTATCCCAAGCGCCACCGGGATTTGGCGCATGCGATTGCAGCCCGCGGCGTGATCATCAGCGAATACCCGCTGGGCACGCCGCCGCTGGCACCCAACTTTCCCAAACGCAACCGCATCATCGCCGGGCTGTCGCTCGGCACGCTGGTGGTAGAGGCGGCACTGCAGTCCGGCTCGCTCATCACGGCCAAGCAGACCGTCGAGCAGGGCAAGGACGTCTTCGCCATTCCCGGCTCCATCCACTCGCCACAATCACGGGGCTGCCACCTGTTGCTCAAGCAGGGGGCCAAGCTGGTGGAGTCGGCCCAGGACATCCTGGAAGAACTGCGTCTGGATGGCGCCGCGGCCGCAGTGATGCTGCGCGAAACGCCCGAAGAACAGGGCACACCCCTGTTGCAGGTGCTGGGCTTTGACCCCGTGAGCCTGGACGCACTGGTGGCGCGTACGGGCATGGACACTGCCACGCTGCAGGCGCAACTGCTTGAACTGGAGCTGGAAGGCCGCGTGGCCCGTCTTCCCGGTGGCCTGTTCCAGCGCACAGGGGCAGCCTAGGACAGGCGTGCGGGCAGCGCGCAAACCACTTCCATGGCGGCGGTTTTGTGTGCTAGATTGGGGCCATGTTTGAAGTGCTCGTGTTCGTCTACGAACACTACTGGCGAGGCGATGCGTGCCCCGAATTGCAGCAACTGGGGCGCAAACTGTCCGCCGTCGGTTTTGAAGCCGATGAAATCCAGCAGGCCCTGCGGTGGCTGGATGGCCTGAACATCGCAGCCCAGGGCACGCAGGTCGCCACTGACGTTGCGCAAGACACCCCCCTGGCGCGCCAATCTCCGCACAGCATGCGCATCTACTCGGTGGCCGAACAGCACCACCTGGGGGCCGAGGCGCTGAGCTTCGTGAGCTTTCTGGAAAGCGCCGGCGTGTTGCCAGCCCACATGCGCGAGATCGTCATCGATCGTGCCATGGCGGTGCCGGGCGATCCGATCTCGCTGGACGACCTGAAGATCATCATCCTGATGGTCTACTGGAGCTTTGGCGAAGAGCCCGACTCGCTGGTGCTGGACGAACTCTGCGACGACGCCGGCTCGCGGGTGGCCCACTAAGCCTACCCCCGCCCGTGCCGCAGCGCGCACGAGCAACTCGTGGGCACATCACGGGCACATCACGGGCACATCACGGGCATATCACCCCCTCAAACGCGGGATAGTTTGCCTGCCTCCGGCTGGCTACCCTCGGGCGGTCCCTCTGTTTTACCCTCCGGAGTACCCCCATGCGCCAGCTCACCCGTTTCCCCTTTGCCCTCACGTCGGCCGCGCTCGCCGCAGCCGGCCTCCTGGCCGCCTGCGGTGGCGGCGGAAGCGCAGTCACCCCCATCTCCGGCTCCGTGGTCAAAGGCCCGGTCAATGGCGCACAGGTCTGCGCGTACAAGGCCGTCGCCGCCGGCAAGGGCGAGCAGATCAAGTGCGTGACAACGGGCAGCACCGGTGCGTACACCATGGAAGTCGACTACGTGGGCGATGTCGTGATTG
The DNA here is from genome assembly GCA_041905405.1 of Ramlibacter sp. GTDB lineage: Bacteria > Pseudomonadota > Gammaproteobacteria > Burkholderiales > Burkholderiaceae_C > RAM1. The sequence continues at coordinate 44,158 of JAYRLC010000002.1, forward strand.
AAGCATCCGGCGGCACCTACACGGACGAAGCCACGGGCGCCACCAAGACGCTGAGCGACCCGCTGCAGGTCGTGCTCAATGCGCAAGGGACGGCCGCGACCGGCGTGGTCACGCCGCTCACGACCGTTGCGTTCAGCATGGCCAAGGCCGGCACCGGCGGCGTCAGCAGCGCCAGCTTCGCTACCGCCGCCACGTCGGTGGCAAGCCAGTTCCAGCTCGGCACCACGAACATCTCCACGACGGTGCCCGCCGTCACCGGCACCACCAACACCTACGGCCAGATCCTCAAGGCGGTGTCGCAGTACGTGGCCAACGGCAACACGCTGGCCAGCTTCCTGAGCTTCTCCGCACCGACAACGATCCAGACGGCCTTCAATACCGCCTACGCCACCGCCAATGGCACATCCATCAGCTTCACGTTCGGCAGCGCTTCGACCGGCGGCACTGGCACTGGCACTGGCACTGGCACTGGCACTGGCACTGGCACTGGCACTGGCACTGGCACTGGCACTGGCACTGGCACTGGCACTGGCACTGGCACTGGCACTGGCACTGGCACTGGCACGGGTACGGGTACGGGTACGGGTACAACCACTAGCAACCTGCTGATCGCTGTGACGGCCAGTGGCTTCACCACCAACACGACCATCAACAACGTGACCAAGCCGTCGACCCAGGACCAGTTCTGCGGCGAAGTGCGCACGAACCCGCAGTACACATCGTTTGCCCAGCAGGGTGCCACGCTGACCATCGACTCCTGTTCATTCAGCGGCTCGACGGGCCAGATCAGCGCCACGCTGCGCCTGACGTCTCCCATCGCCATCACCGTGCCGTATTCGGTGAGCTACACCTACAACTGATCGCCGGGTCGGGGCTGACGAAGGCCCCCTGCAACCCGCAAAAAAGCCGCCCTCTGGCGGCTTTTTGCTTTGGCCTGAAGCGGGTTTCAGGACTCGAGCAACCGCTCCGGATTGGCGTCCAGCTTGGCCAGCGCATCACGGGTGGCGCGCACGGTCAACGCTTCTTCTTCCGCCGGCACCAGCAGGCCCGCCTGCAGATAGGCCGCCAAGCGGCGCACCTGCACCAGATAGCTGCGGCCATCGGTGGATGCGAACAGGTGCAGCTGCTTGCGGTCGCTGCACCACGCGTACTGAACCTGGGTCGTCTTGCTGTTGTGGTCCAGCGTGAACCAGGTGCCCACCTGCAGTTCCTGCGCCCAGGCCAGCATGGCATCACCGGGCTTGGAGCCCCCGTCGGCCACGACCTCGATGGCGGACGCATCGATGCCCAGCATGAGCTCGATGCTCTCGGCATCCAGCGGCAGGTCACCCGCCTGGTCGTCATCCACGAAGTCTTCCAGGTTGGCCAGGCGCTTGGCCATGGCCTCGATGCGGGCCTGGGGAATGGCTTCGGTCTTGGACAGAAAGGCATCGGCCAGCGTGTCGCCGATGATTTTGATGTGCGCTTCCTGCGCGGAGCCCTGCATGCCCATCAGCGTCATGCCCTGGCGCAAGCGCAGCAGCAGCTTGGGCAGGTCCTGGATCACGCGCGCACGGTCGTTGCGGTTGGGCTTGGCGCTGGCAGCCCAGACCAGATCGGACGCGGACTTCTTCAGCGCAATGGTGTCCTCATGCTGGGGACCGTTCTTCACCGCAGCCACGGCCAGCACGTCGGCCCATACCTTGAACAGGAACTCACGGATTTCATCACGCACCGGGATGTCCTGCAGCATGTTGCGCATCTCGATGGTGTACTGCACCGACATCGTTTCCTTCTGCTCCACCTGCTGGGCGACGCTGACCAGACGCTGGGTGGCGCCGCTTTCGGTCAGGAACTTGGACAGGAACTTCTGGAATTCGTCATAGACGAGCTGAAACACGCGCCGGCCGGTTTCCGGATACTGCTCGATGACCTGCACCACGCGCTTGATCTCTGACTCGAGCGCGCTGCCACCGATGGCGCTGGAGTCAAACCCCAGCACGCACGAGCCCATGCGGTCAATCAACTGGCGCGCCGGATGCTGCAAGGTGCCAAAGAACTCAGGCTCCGAAAGCGCCACGCGCAGCACGGGCATCTGCAACCGGGCAAACCACACGCGAACCGACGGCGGAATGCGCTCTTCAGACAGGATGCTCTGGAACATCAGCGCGACGATCTCGATCGTGGCTTTCTCGCCGGATGTGGCGGCCTTTTTCTTGAGTTCGCCCGTGCGCTGGCGCAGGGCCGTGGCAACCTGCTCGACACCGCCTTCGTCATAGACGGCCACTTCCTGGACCGTGGCAACGCCGGCGACTTCGGTCGAACCCTGCTGTGACAGGGCCTCGGCCAGTGCCGGGGACGGGCGCGTCACATGGCTCATGTCGAACCCGGCGACGCGGTCGGTCAGCAGGCGTTTGAGCTGGCCCAGCACGCCCGAGGCCCGGGCCCGGGCGCGGGCCAACGGCGGCGAACTGGTCAGCATGCGCGTTTCTTCGCCGGGACTGCCAGCCTGCGGCCCTCCGTAACCACCAGCCTGCTGTCCGTTCGGCATGCCATTCGGACCGGCGGGCGGGTATCCCCCGCCGGGATAGCCTACACCGGGATGAGGACCGGGCTGCGCCCCGCCTTGCGGATAGGCGCCAGGATGCGCGCCACCGGCAGGACCGTAGCCACCGTAACCGCCGCCGTACCCTCCACCCTGAGCACCCCCGGGTGCACCGCCGGGACCTGGCGGCCCGCCGGAGGGGCCATAAGAAGACGCACCCCCGCCATAGCCGCCCTGATACCCGCTGGGATAGCCACCGCCAGGGTTGGGCGCATAACCGCCGCCCTGCGCACTGCCCGGAAAGCCCTGGCCACCCGGCGCATAGCCGCCACCCGGACCGCTGCCAGCGAAACCGGGAGCACCCGGATAGCCACCGCCCTGGCCGGCATCCTCCGGCGCCTGTCCTGCGGGCGCCTGCTGGCCGGCTGAGGGTTTTCTGCCGGCGCCGGCTGGCGCTCCGGTACGCCGCACCCGGGCTGACAGGTCGATATCAGGCAGGACGCCGTTGTCGATCAGGAACTCGTTGGTCTGGCGGTAGGCTTGCACCAGCTGATCGACCAGGTGCTGCTGGATCATGTCCTTGACCAGGCCGAAGGTCTCGCGGGCCAGGCCCGCCGTCACCCACTGCTCCACCAGGAGCTGGGCACTCACTTCAGGGCGAAGGATGTCGTGCGACTGCAGATCGTCGCCGCCTTCCAGGTGCTGGATGCGCAGCCGCAGATCGTTGAGCTCCCAGGTAACCTTGTCCAGCACGGACAGGGCCAGGCGCGACGACAGGATTTTCTTTTCGACGACCTCGTCGCCGATCAGCTCCAGGCTGGCAGCCTCCAGCCGCACGCGCGCCGTGGCGGTCGGCGGGATGAGGGCGCGGCGCCATGCCTTGGGCACGCCTTCGACCCAGGCCTTGTGCAGGCGCTCGAACTCGAGCATGGCGTCGCGCCGGTCCTGCATCTCCTTGGTGCTGGCGCTCTGGTCGACCAGTTCGATCAGCTTGGCACGCAGCGCATCTGCCAGGGGCGCCATGACCCCTTCAGCGTGCGCAATGAACACCTCCCGCGCCTTGCGGCCCAGCGCGTGGCTGTCAGGAGTGGGCAGGGGGCCGGACATGGACGGGTTGGGAAATCAGACCACGGCGCCCGCATTGGGGTCGTTGGGATCGCCGTCCTTCTTGACGGCGCCGCCCTTGACCATGTCTTCGCGCTTGATGCCCAGCCACATGGCGATTGCCGCAGCCACGAAGACCGACGAATAGATGCCGAAGCAGATGCCGATGGTCAGCGCCAGGGCAAAGTAGAAAAGGGTGGGGCCGCCGAACAGCAGCATTGACAGGACCATGATCTGGGTGGAGCCGTGGGTGATGATCGTACGGCTGATGGTCGAAGTGATCGCGTTGTCAATGATTTCCGTCGTGTTCATCTTGCGGTAGCGGCGGAAGTTTTCACGGATGCGGTCAAAAATCACAACGGATTCGTTGACCGAATAGCCCAACACGGCCAGTACCGCCGCCAGCACGGCCAGTGAAAACTCCCACTGGAAGAACGCGAAGAAGCCCAGGATGATGATCACATCGTGCAGGTTGGCGATGATGCCTGCAACAGCGAACTTCCATTCGAAGCGGAACGCCAGATAGATCATGATGCCCACCACCACCATGCCCAGGGCTTTGAGTCCGTCGGCCGCGAGTTCGTCGCCCACCTGCGGGCCGACGAACTCGTTACGCCGCAGCGTCACGTCGGGTGCGGACTCCTTGAGCGCGGCCATCACCTTGTCGCTCTGCTGTGCGGAACTCACCCCCTTTTGGGCGGGCAGGCGGATCAGCACGTCGCGCGCGGTTCCGAAGTTCTGCACCTGCACATCGGTGTAACCCAGCCGCGAAATCGTGCCGCGAACCTTTTCCAGTTCGGCGGGCTGCGAATAGCTGACTTCCATCAGGGTGCCGCCGGTGAATTCAACCGACAAGTGCAGCCCCCGCGTGAGCAGGAAGAAAACGGCAGCAGCGAACGTCAGGAAGGAGATCACGTTGAAGATCAACGCGTTCTTCATGAACGGGATGTCGCGGCGGATTTTGAAGAATTCCATGCCTCGCCTCTTACTTGGTCTTGGTTATAGCGCCATCAGGCGCCGGGCGCCAGACCGTACCAATGGATACGCTCTTGAGCTTCTTCTGGCGGCCATACCAGAAGTTGACCAGCCCGCGCGAGAAGAACACGGCCGAGAACATCGACGTGAGAATGCCGATGCAATGCACCACGGCAAAGCCGCGAACCGGCCCGGAGCCGAAAGCCAGCAATGCCACGCCGGCGATCAGTGTGGTGATGTTGGAGTCCAGGATGGTCGCCCAGGCGCGGTCATAGCCGGCATGGATGGCCGCCTGCGGCGACGCGCCGGCGCGCAGTTCCTCGCGCACGCGCTCGTTGATCAGCACGTTGGAGTCGATGGCCATGCCCAGCGCCAGCGCCATGGCCGCCATGCCGGGCAGGGTCAGGGTGGCCTGCAGCATCGACAGGATGGACACCAGCAGCAGCAGGTTGACCGCCAGCGCGATGCCCGAGAACAGCCCGAACAGCATGTAGTACAGCGCCATGAAGGCCACGATCACCGCGAACCCCCAGGCCACGCTGTGGAAACCCTTGGAGATGTTCTCGGCGCCCAGGCTGGGGCCGATGGTGCGTTCCTCGATGATTTCCATGGGTGCGGCCAGCGAACCGGCGCGCAGCAGCAAGGCCAGGTCGTTGGCCTCGTTGACGGTCATGGAGCCCGAGATCTGAAACCGGTTGCCCAGCTCGCTCTGGATCACCGGCGCCGTCAGCACCTCACCGCGGCCCTTTTCGAACAGCAGGATGGCCATGCGCTTCTTGATGTTCTCGCGGCTGGTGTCGCGCATGATGCGCCCGCCCTTGGCGTCCACGGTCAGGTCCACCTTGGGCTGCTGGTTCTGCGAGTCAAAGCCCGGCTGCGCGTCGGTCAGGCTGTCGCCCGTCAGGATGACCTGCTTCTTGACGATGACGGCGCGGCCGTCGCGCTCAAGGTAGCGTTCGGCGCCAAAAGGCACGGGGCCCGTGCCCAGCTCGGCCGACCGGGCTTCGGCGCTGTCGTCGACCAGGCGCATTTCCAGGGTGGCCGTGCGGCCCAGGATGTCCTTGGCCTTGGCCGTGTCCTGCACACCCGGCAGCTGCACCACGATACGGTCCAGCCCCTGCTGCTGGATGACCGGCTCGGCCACGCCCAGTTCGTTGATGCGGTTGTGCAGCGTGACGATGTTCTGCTTGAGCGCCTGCTCCTGGATGCGGCGGGCCGCTTCGGGCTTGATGGATGCGGTCAGCTTGTAGTCGGTGCCCTCGGCCACATCCACCGCCTGCAGATCGGCGAACTGGTCAGCGACCACCCGCCGGGCGGCTTCCAGCCCCTGCGAGTCGCGGAACCGAATTTCCACCGTCTGGGCGTTGCGGGTGATGCCGGCGTGGCGCACGTTCTTTTCACGCAGGACCGAACGGATATCGCCGGCATAGGCTTCGGCCCGCTTGGTCAGTGCCGCCTGCATGTCCACCTGCAGCATGAAGTGCACGCCGCCGCGCAGGTCCAGGCCCAGGTACATCGGCGCGGCGCGCAGCGCCGACAGCCAGCGCGGCACGTCCGACAGCAGGTTCAGCGCCACGACGTAGGGCGGATCGGTCGGGTCGGGCACCAGGGCCTTCTGCAGTGCGTCGCGCGCGCGCAACTGCACGTCCGTGGATTCAAAGCGGGCCTTCACGGACGAGCCGTCCAGCGTGATCGCGGACGGCGCAATGCCCGCGGCCTTCAGTGCCTCTTCGACACGAGCCTGGGTGGTGGTGTCCACCTTGACCGTCGCCTTGCCGGCGGAGATCTGCACCGCCGGCGCTTCGCCGAAGAAATTGGGCAGGGTGTAGATGGCCCCCACCAGCAACGCGAAGATGATGATCGCGTACTTCCAGACCGGGTATCGGTTCATCGTGATTCAGACCTGAGGTGCACGGACAGCGGCCCGCGGGTTTGCGTGTGGGCGGACCGGATACTTATTTGATGGTGCCCTTGGGCAGCACCTGGACAACGGCGCTGCGCTGCAGCTGGACTTCGACGCCTTCGGCCAGCTCGACGCCGATGTAGGTGTCACCCAGCTTGCTCACCTTGCCCAGCAGGCCGCCGGCGGTGGCCACCTCGTCGCCCTTGGCCAGCGCGTCGATCATGGCGCGGTGCTCTTTCTGGCGCTTCATCTGGGGCCGGATCATCACGAAATACAGCACCACGAACATCAGCACCAGCGGGAGCATGCTCATCAGGGAGGATCCCATGCCGCCACCCGCTGCGGCGGGTGCGGTCTGGGCAAAGGCGGAGGAAATGAACACGGCGACTCCAACGTTAAGGGATCAGTACAAAAAGCCCGCAAACAAACGGGCACCCGTTGGTGCCCGTCTGGCGGGGAGCCTGCAATTGTAAGCGGCCCCTACGGCGTAAAGACATGTAACCCGGTGCCTTGCCGGGGGTTGTTGTCAGGCTGCCGTCCGCAGCGCCTGCGGGTCGTGCCATTGCTGCAGCAGCCCGGCCCAGCGGTTGCGGGCCGCCGCCAGGTTGCGCTCCTTCACATGGCCGAAGCCCTTGATCTGCTCCGGGATGCGGGCGATTTCCAGCGCCAGAGCATGGTTGCCCGCGCTCAAGGATGTGAGCGTTTGCTCCACACTGTCGCGGTACTCACCGATCAGGGCGCGCTCGGTGCGGCGCTCTTCCGTCCGGCCGAAGGGGTCGAACGCCGTGCCGCGCAGGCCCTTCAGCCTGGCCAGCACGCGGAAGGCCGTCAGCATCGCGGGGCCGAACTTCTGCTTTTGCAGTTCGCCTTTCGCGTTTTTCTTCGCGATCATGGGCGGTGCCAGGTGGTAGTTGAGCTTGAAGTCGCCTTCGAACATGCCGTTCACGCGGTCCAGGAAGCTGCGGTCGGTGTGCAGGCGGGCGACTTCGTATTCGTCCTTGTACGCCATGAGCTTGAACAGGTTGCGGGCCACGGCTTCAGACAGTGTGGTCTTGCCCAGCGGCATTTCGGCCAGCCGGACCTTGTCAATGAAACGGCTGTACGCATCCGCATAGGCCTCATTCTGGTAGGCCGTGAGGAATTCGACACGGCGCGCCACGATGCTTTCCAGCGTTTCGCGCTTCTTGAATTCGATGACCTGCGCGGGGGACAGCAGCTTTTGCACCGACGCCCAGTCGTGCGCGGCGCGCCGGCCCCATTCGAACGCGGCCTTGTTCTGGTCCACGGCCACGGCGTTGAGCTCGATCGCGCGCATCAGCGATGCGTGGGCCAGCGGGATCCAGCCCTTTTGCCAGGCGTAGCCCAGCATCATGGGGTTGGTGTAGATGCTGTCGCCCATGAGCTTGGTCGCAGCGCCGTCGGCGTCGAACGCACCCACGTTGTCCATGCCAACCGCCTTGGCCACTTCGGCGGCGCAGGCCTCGGCCGGGTTCTGCCAGGCAGCGTCACGCACGAACGCCGCCGTCGGCGTGCTGTGCGAATTGAGCGCCACGTGGGTGCGACCCTCGCGCATGCGCAGCACAGTTTCCTTGCCTGCCGCCACGATGGGGTCGCAACCGATGATCAGGTCGGCACCCGCCATGCTCACCCGCGTGGTGCGGATGTCGTCGGCCGTGTGGCCGATCAGCACGTGGCTCCAGGTCGCGCCGCCCTTTTGCGCCAGGCCCCCCGCGTCCTGCGTGACGATGCCCTTGCCTTCCAGGTGACCCGCCACGCCCAGCAGCTGGCCGATGGTGATGACACCCGTGCCGCCCACGCCCGCCACCACGATGCCGTAAGCGCCATGGATCTCGGGCATGGCGGGCTCGGGCAAAGCGCCCAGCTCGAACGGCGACGCGGCCTTGTCCTTGGCTTTCTTCTTGAGCTGGCCACCCTCGACCGTGACGAAGCTGGGGCAGAAGCCCTTCAGGCAGCTCATGTCCTTGTTGCAGGTGCTCTGGTTGATGGTGCGCTTGCGGCCGAATTCGGTCTCCAGCGGCTCCACGCTCAGGCAGTTGGACTGCACGCCGCAGTCGCCGCAGCCTTCGCAGACCAGCTCGTTGATGACCACGCGCTTGGCCGGGTCCACCATGCTGCCGCGCTTGCGGCGGCGGCGCTTTTCGGTCGCGCAGGTCTGGTCGTAGATGATGACCGTGGTGCCCTTGATCTCGCGGAATTCGCGCTGCACGGCATCCAGCGTGTCACGGTGCTGGATGGCAATGCCGGCGGGCAGCCCCGTGATGCTGTCGTACTTCTCGGGCTCGTCGGTCACGATGGTGATCTTGACGGCGCCCTCGGCGCGCATGCTCTGCGCGATCTGCACCACGCTGTGGCCTTCGGGCCGCTCGCCGACCTGCTGGCCGCCGGTCATGGCGACCGCGTCGTTGTACAGGATCTTGTAGGTGATGTTCACGCCCGCCGCGATGCTCTGGCGCACCGCCAGCAGACCGCTGTGGAAGTACGTGCCGTCGCCCAGGTTGGCGAACATGTGCTGGTCGGTCGTGAACGGCTGCTGGCCGACCCAGGGTACGCCCTCGCCACCCATCTGCGTGAAGCCGATGGTGGCGCGGTCCATCCACGTCGCCATGAAGTGGCAGCCAATGCCGGCCATGGCGCGCGAGCCCTCGGGCACGCGGGTGGACGTGTTGTGCGGGCAGCCCGAGCAGAACCAGGGCTGGCGGTCGGCCTTGACCTCCACCACCTGCATCGCCGTTTCCTTGGCCTGCAGGATCGCCAGCTGCGCGTCGATGCGCGCGGTCATGTCGCCGTCCAGGCCCAGCTTCTTCAGGCGCTGCGCGATCGCGCGCGCGATGATCGCGGGCGACAGGTCGGCGTTGGCGCGCAGCAGCTTGTTGTCGGTCGGGTTGGGCATGGACCATTCGCCGCCCGAATAGTCACCTTCGACCTCGTTGAACTTGCCCAGCACGTTGGGCCGCACGTCGGGGCGCCAGTTGTACAGCTCTTCCTTGAGCTGGTATTCGATGACCTGGCGCTTTTCTTCCACCACCAGGATTTCGCGCAGGCCGGTGGCGAACTCGCGCGTGATCTGCGCCTCCAGCGGCCACACCACGCCGACCTTGTGCAGGCGGATACCGAGGCGGCGGCAGGTGTCGTCGTCCAGGCCGAGGTCCAGCAGGGCCTGGCGCGTGTCGCTGTAGGCCTTGCCGCTGGCGATGATGCCGAAGCGGTCGTTGGGCGTTTCGATCACGTTGTAGTTCAACCGGTTGGCGCGGATGTACGCCAGCGCCGCGTACCACTTGTAGTCGAACAGGCGGGCCTCCTGCTCCAGCGCATGGTCGGGCCAGCGGATGTGCACGCCTCCGGGCGGCATCTGGAAGTCGGTGGGAATCTTGATATCCACGCGCTCGGGGTCGATCATGGCCGTGGCGCTGGACTCGACGATCTCCTGGATCGTCTTCATGCCGGCCCACACGCCCGAGAAGCGGCTCATGGCAAAGGCGTGGATGCCCAGGTCCAGGATCTCCTGCACCGTGGCCGGGAAGAACACGGGCAGGCCGCAGGCCTTGAAGATGTGGTCGCTCTGGTGCGCGGCGGTGGAGCTCTTGGACACATGGTCGTCGCCGGCCACCGCGATCACGCCGCCGTACGGCGTGGTGCCGGCCATGTTGGCATGCTTGAACACGTCGGAGCAGCGGTCCACGCCCGGGCCCTTGCCGTACCAGATGCCGAACACACCATCGAACTTGTTGGTGCCCGGGGGGGCAAAGCCCAGCTGCTGCGTACCCCACAGCGCCGTGGCGGCCAGCTCCTCGTTCACGCCGGGCTGGAACACGATGTTCTGCGCCTTCAGGTACTTGCTCGCCTTGACCAGCGCCTGGTCGTAGCCGCCCAGCGGCGAGCCGCGGTAGCCGCTGATGAAGCCGGCGGTGTTCTTGCCCTGCTGCGCATCGCGCAGGCGCTGCAGCATGGGCAGCTTGACCAGGGCCTGCACGCCGCTCATGAAGGCGCGGCCGTAGTCCAGCGAATATTTGTCGTCGAGCGTGACGGTTTCCAGCGCTTTGCGGATGTGCTCGGGCAGTGGGGCGTTCATTCTTGTGGGTCTCCTGACTCCGTGGGGAAGGGTCCACCTTGTGGGCGGATGTACACCACACCCGGATAGGGCGCGGCCTCTAGTGGAATGCAAAGTGTATGCCCGCAGTCCAGATAAGTCATTGCTTTCTATGCCCGATTCCAGTTGATTCAAGAAAGGATCTTGCTCAAAATCGGCACATATGGAAACACTCGACAAGTTTGACATCGCCATCCTGTCCGAACTGCAAGCCGACGCCCGCCTGACCAACGCCGAACTGGCCCAGCGCGTGGGCCTGTCGGCCGCGCCGTGCTGGCGGCGCGTGCGGGCGCTGGAAGAAGCAGGCTTCATCAAGGGCTACCGCGCCGAGATCGACCGCCACAAGATCGGCCTGGGCGTGCTGGCCTTCGTGCGGCTGGACGCCAACCGCAACACGGGCGAGCTCACCCGCGAGATGGAGGAAGCCATCCGCAAGATCCCCGAAATCGTCTCGTGCCACTACATCAGCGGCGCGGGCACGTTCGAGCTGCAGGTGGTCAGCCGCGACCTGGACAGCTTCTCGCAGTTCGCGCGGCAGGTGCTGATCAACCTGCCCAATGTGAAAGACCTCCACACCAGCTTTTCGCTGGGGGAGGTCAAGGCCAGCAGTTCGCTGCCGCTGGCGCATCTGAAGCCCTGAGGCTTCAGGCGGCGATCACGCCGCCGTCGTCTTTCGTGATCACGATGGTGGCCGAACGCGGACGCGCATTGGCGCCGCCTGCGCCGTAACCGGCGTTGCCGGGCCAGTGGCTCAGGTACTTGGCCGGGTCGGCGATGTTGGCCTTGGTGATGGTCTCGCCGGGGTGCTGGATGTTCACGAAGATCGTCTTGCCGTCCGGCGTTTCGGTGATGCCGGTGATCTCGCAGTCCTTCGGGCCGACAAGGAAGCGGCGCAGCTTGTCGTTGGCCGGCTTGGCGCCCACGCGCGTGGTCACTTCCAGCTTGCTGCCGTCGGCCTTGGTATAGCTCAGCGTCTGGGTGGCGCCGTCGCCCACGGTGCCGGGCACGCCGACGAGCATCATGCAGTTGGTCACGTCTGTGTAGGCGCCGTCGTCGGTCTGGATGAAACACAGGCCGGTCTTGGGGCTGAACCACAGGCCGTCGGGGCTGGAGAAGTCCTGGTCGGCCGTCAGAGCCGACAGGTTCACCAGCGATGCGCTGGCGTCCGACTGTGCACCGAACAGGTAAACGTCCCAGGTAAAGCCCGTGGCGCCGGATTCGCCGCCGGCTTCCTTCATGCGCAGGATGTGCCCGTTGATGTTTCCGGGCGCGCTGGCGGCGGTCGGGGCATCGGTGTAGGCACGGGGGTTGGCCGCATCCACGGCAAACTGCGAAGAACCGCTGGGCTCGATCTTGCGGTTGCTGTTGTTGGTCAGTGTGTAATAGACCTCGCCGGTCGTGGGGTGCACGGCGCACCACTCCGGGCGGTCCATCTTGGTGGCGCCCACGGCGTCGGCGGCCAAGCGGGCGTTGACGATGACGTCGGCGTTGTCGGCGAAGCGGTAGGTCGTGTAGTTGGCAATGGCTGCGGTCGACAGGCTCAGCTCGATCCACTGGCCGCTGCCGTCGGCGTTGAACTTCGCCACGTACAGCTTGCCACTGTCCAGGTACTTGTCGCCGGTGGTGATGCGGTTGGCCGGGTTGGTGTCGGCGGCGTCCCAGTTGGCGGTGGACACGAACTTGTAGATGTACTCGCCGCGCGAATCGTCGCCCATGTACACGGCCAGCGGTTTGCCGGCCGTACGCAGGCCAAACGCGGCGCTTTCGTGGGCAAAGCGGCCCAGGGAAGTGCGCTTGCGGATGGCCTGGGTCTTGTCGTAGGGGTCGATTTCGACGATGTAGCCGAATGTGTTGAGTTCGTTGCGGTAGTCGTCGGTGCCGTCGGCCGACGTGCCGATCTGGCTGATGTTCCAGCGCGCATACACATCGGCGGAGCCGGCGGTTTCCCAGCCGTGGCGGCTGGCGGCGCCGGCGTCGCGGCCGTAGCGCCGCAGTGACACGACGCTTTTGGCCGCGGCGCCGCCGCGCGTGGTGTCGTCGGTTGTACCGCGGGTGAAGTAGCCAGCCCAGTTTTCCTCGCCGGTGACAAACGTGCCCCAGGGGGTATAGCCCGTACCGCAGTTGTTGATGGTGCCGCGCGCCTCCAGCCCGGTGGTGGAAAAGCGCGTCTTCATCAGCGCATTGCCGCGCGCTGCGCCGTTGATCTGCATCGTGGTGGTGGGCGTGACGCGGCGGTTGTATGACGAGGTTTTGTCATAGGCAAACTTGCCGGCGGTCTTGCGCACTTCGACGATGGACACACCATGGGCCGGAATTTCCTTGTCGGCCTCGGACTGCGGACGCGGATTAGCGGTAACGCCCGCGGCGTGCAGGAACTGGTCGGTCAGTGCTTCGTGGTTCATGACCAGCAGACCGCGGTCTGCGCCTGCGGCATCACGCGCCGTGCCGGCGGCGTTCAGGCCGAAGTACTCCATGCCGTCGTGGTGATCGCCGGCGCGGGCCTCAAAGCCCGTGTCGGTACCGTCATTCTTGAAGTCGGGCGTAGAAGCCGTCAGCGGATCGCCAAGCGCGTACAGCACCGTGGCCGTGTAACCCGCGGGCACGCTCACCACGTCGGCCGTGCTCTTGGCCACGGCGGCAAAGCTCAGCTTGATGCCGTTGTCGGGCGCGGGAGCCGGCGCAGGGGCCGGCGTGTCACCGCCACCGCCGCAGGCCGGCAGCGCCACGCTGCCCAGCACCGCGGTGCCGGCCGTGCCAAAGCCGGCCTTGAACAGGCTGCGGCGCGACAGGCGCGCGTCGATCACTTCGGAGATCGACGGGTTGTTGCTGGTGTTGAAGTCTTCGTGGTCGTGGCTGTGCAGAGCCAGCTTTTCGGCCGGGGTGGTTGCGTTCATCGCAGGGAACCTTTCGCGAGGGGTGGTTGTTGTCTGAAAACTCAGCCCGCGAGTCTCTGTGGCGCGCATGACGGCGCCATGGCAGCGATGTGACGGATTCGTGAAAGGCAGGTGACGGCCCTGGCCGCCACCGCGGGCGGCGTCAGTCGCGCGCGCAGCGCGCCGCCAGCGGCAACAGCGGATAGCGCACGACCGCCTCGCGCCCGGTCGGTCCCAGGCCGAATTCGGCCTTCATGCGCGGGTTGCTGTAGAACGCCTGCTGCGGCGTGGTGCCGCCGGCATCGCGGTACAGCACGTCGCGCCCGCGCGCGCCGTCCAGGATCACCGTGTCGTCGATGAAGCGCGCGGTGAATGTGATGCCGTATTCGCAGTGGTACAGCGGCGCGGGCGGTGCGGGCGCGTTGCCGGCGCAACCGGCCAGCCATGCCACTGCGGCCGGCAGCGCCAAAGCAGCCATCGATCGCTTGAACCGGCTTCTCATGCCAGTCACTTGGGCCACAGCACCCACAGCTTCAGCGGCTGCTTCAGCCGCCCGGCCAGCTCACCGGCCTGCGGCCCCCAACCGGCAAAGTAGTCGGCCCGCACCGCGCCCACGATGGCGCTGCCGGTGTCCTGCGCCAGCACCAGCCGCTGCAGGTTCAACTGCGGGCCGCTGGACGCAAGCCACACCGGCGTGCCGTAGGGAATGCTTTCGCGGTCCACCGCGATCGAGCGGCCGGGCGTGAGCGCCACGCCCTGGGCACCGCGCGGCCCGAAGGCCGCGTCCAGCTCGCCCAGCGGCTCCTCGCGGAAGAACACCGTGCGCGGGTTGCTCCACAGCATTTCGTTCACGCGCTGCGGGTTCTGCTGGGCCCAGGCCTTGATGCCGGGCCACGACGCGTCGCGGATTGCGCCCTGCTGCAACAGCCAGCCGCCCACGCTGCGGTAGGGCTGGTCGTTGCTGCCCGCAAAGGCCAGCCGCACCAGCCGCTGGCTGCCGTCGGGCTCGGTGATGCGCAGCCGCCCCGAGCCCTGGATCTGCAGCACCAGCGCATCCAGCGGATCAGACAGCCAGGCGATCTCGCGCCCGCGCAGCGCGGCCCGGGCTTCGGGTAGCGTGTCGATCTCCTGGCGCGTGTACCAGGGCTTGCGCTGGCCGAGCGTGGCGGGTGGCCGGTACAGCGGCACGGTGTGGGCGCCGGTGGGCGTCCGCGCTGCTTCCAGCAAGGGTTCGTAGTAGCCGGTGAGCAGACCTTCATGCGCGCCGCCGGCCGCGCCGGCCAGCGGCTCCACGCGGTACGGCTGCAGCCGCTGGCGCATCCAGGCACGCTGTTCGCCGCCGTCCGCAATGCTCAGGCGGCGTACGTCGCCGCACAGCGGGGCAAACACCGGGCCAGGACGCTCGCAGCTTTTGAGCCAGGCGTTCCACGCTTCATGCAGCGCATCGTCGTCATAGCCGGGCAGCTCGCCCCAGCGCACGGGCACCCAGCGGCTCTTGCCCTGCTGGATGGCGGCGGGCAGCGGGGCGCTGTCGTCCGGCATGGCCACGGGCGCGGCGGGTGCGGGCGCCGGCTCAGACCCCACAGGCGGCAGGGGCGGCGCGCTGCCGCAGGCGGCCAGCGTTCCTACAATCAGCGCCGTCGCAACCAACCTGGAAAATCCGTTCATGGGCCTGATTCTGCTCGAAGCGCTGCTGGCGCTGGTGCTGCTGGTCGGCATCGTCTGGTGGACGATGTTCTCGGGCCGCAAGAAGGGCGAGCCCAACCGCGACGAGCACGGGAAAGACTAGCGCCGGCTAACACTCTTTGCTGACGACGGTGTTGTATCGCGCGCTGCTTCGCGGCAGGCGGTAGCCGGCGGCGAAGCAGAAGAGTGGCGTTCCAACAGTGGCGCGCCAGCAATGTCACTGCAAAGCCACGTGGTACCAGGAGAGACGAAGTCTGCCCGTAGTGCGAACGCCCCGTCAGAGGTCTCGCATCAAATTGGCCAGCTCCACCGCCGACTTCACTTCCATCTTGTCGAACACCCGCGCACGGTGCACTTCGACCGTGCGCACGCTGATGTCCAGCTGGTCGGCGATGAGCTTGTTGGGCAGGCCTTCCACCACCAGCCGCATGACGTCGCGCTCGCGCTCGGTCAGCTCCTGCAGCCGGGTCTGCAGCTGGCTGCTGTGGCGCCGCGCATCCAGCGTGCGCGCCGACTGGGCAATGGCCTGCTCGATGCGGTCCACCAGCGCGTTGTCGGAAAAGGGTTTTTCGCAGAAATCGAACGCGCCGCGCTTGACGGCGTCCACGGCCGTGGGCACGTCGGCATGGCCGGTCAGGAAAATCACCGGCAGGCTGGGCGCCAGGCCGCGCGCGATGATGGACTCGAACAGCGCCAGCCCGCTCATGCCCGGCATGCGCACGTCCAGCAGCAGGCAGCAGGGGTCGCGCGGCACGAAGCCGTCCGTCAGAAAGCGCTCGAAGTCCTCGCCGCTTGCGAACACTTCGCTGGGCAGATGGCGCGAGCGCAGCAGCCAGGCCAGCGCGTCGCGCACACCGGCGTCGTCGTCCACGATGAATACGGTGGCGTTGTGTACGGGCTGCATCAGGAAGGCTTGGTGTCGGCGGGCAAGGTGAACCGGAAGATCGTACCGTGCGGCGGATGGGGCTCGAACCCGAGAAATCCCCCATGCTGCTCCACCACCGTGCGGCACAGGCTCAGGCCCAGCCCCATGCCTTCGGCCTTGGTCGTGAAAAACGGCGTGAACAGCTGTTGCGCCACGTCGTCGGGGATACCGGGCCCGTGGTCGGCCACCGAGAACTCCAGCCACGCCTTGCCATTGGGCTCGCCCGCGCTCATGTTGGCGCCGGCGCGGCGCACCTGGATGAGCAGCAGACGGTGCACCGCGGGTGTGCCGGCGGCGTCCATGGCCTGCATGGCGTTGCGCGCCAGGTTCAGCAGCACCTGCTCGACCATGGTGCGGTCGCACAGCACGGCGGGCAACCCGTCCTGCAGGCGGGTTTCCACCCGCACGTTCAGCTTGCGGGCCTGCAGGCTCACCAGCGGCATGATCGCGTCCAGCAGCACGCGCGGGTCGACCGCCTCGCGCGCCTGGTCGCGCCGGCGCACGAAGTCATGCACGCTCTTGATCACCTTGCCCGCGCGCTCGGCCTGCTCGGCAATGCGCCGCATGGCCATCTCCAGGTCAGCCGTAGCGTGCGGACCCTCGCGCAGCAGGTTCATGGAGCCGTTGGCGTAGCTGGCGATCGCCGCCAGGGGCTGGTTCAGTTCGTGGCTGAGCAGGGACGCCATCTCGCCCACGGTGGCCAGGCGCGCCGTGGCCTGCAGGCGGTCCTGGCTGGCGCGTGACAGCTCCTCGACCCGGCGCTGCTCGCTGATGTCCAGGAACGCGCTCATCCAGCCGGTCTGCACGCCGTGCGCGTTGATCAGCGGTGCCTCAATCACCAGCACCGGAAAGCGCGAGCCGTCCTTGCGCATGAACACGGACTCAAACCCGTCCCGCGGTGGCTTGTGCTGGCCGGCCAGCCGCGTCGCCTGGCGCAGGTTGTATTCGTCGGCCAGCTCCGGCGGCCAGTAGGGCGCCGGGGTGCCGTGGCCCAGCAGTTCATCGGACGTGAACCCCACCATCTGGCAGAACGCGGGGTTCACATACGTAATGCGGCCCTGCAGGTCGCGCGCGCGCAGGCCCGTGACCAGCGAGTCTTCCATGGCCTTGCGAAAGGCCAGCGCCTCGGCCAGGTCGTGTTCGGCCCGCAGGCGGCGGCGCATGTCCTTGCCCAGCATGACCAGCACCGACACCAGCGCGATCGACATGGCCGTGACCAGCGCCGTCAGCACGTTGGGGAACAGGTCGGGCGCGCCGCGCCAGCTGTCGATGCGCAGCAGGATCGTGTTGCCCGGCAGGTCCACGAGCTGCTGCGCCGTGAAGATGCGGCTGCCGCGCCGGGCCGACCCGTGCAGCGCGAGCCGCGTGCCGTCGGCCTCGGTGAACGACACGTCCTGGCTGCGGGCCAGTGGCTTGGGCACCATCTCGGTCAGGATTTCCTGAAGCGAATAGGTCGCCACCAGATACCCCGTGACTTCGCCTGCCACCACCTGCGGCATGCACAGCTCCATGACCTCCACGCCCAGGCCGTCGATCTGCGGCACGAAATAGCTGGGCGAATAGGCCGGCGCGCTGATGCGCCGCGCGTTGGTGCAGGCCTGGGCCACGTCGGAGCCCGCGTTGTCGCGGCCCAGCCGCGCGAAGGCCGGCAACCGGTAGGGCGAATCCGCGAACAGCAGCGTGCCCAGCCGCGCGTCGCGCCATTCCACCCGCACCCATTCGCGGTGGCCGCGCAGCAGCAGCGCCGATTCGGTCTGCCAGTTGGCGGGCGACAAAATGGCCGAATGCAGCGCCTGCAGGGTCTGGATGTTGCGCGTGAGGCCGTTGCGGATGTCAGCCACGGCATCGGCCGTGTCCCGCTCCAGGCGGCTTTGCACCTGGCTGGCCTCGTAGCGGCCCGCCAGCCACACCAGCGTGACCAGCAGCGCGACCACCAGCGCCACCATCAGGCTCCACAGCGACCAGCGCCAGGGTGCGGCCAGCCGGGGCCGCGGCGGCCGCGACAGCGGCGGCAGGTAGGGCACGCTGGCCGGAGGCAGTGAACTCATGCGACGCCCGTCCGCCTCACAGCACGCGATGGTCCAGCGCCGGCAGCTGCGTGCGCACCTGCGCGAGCCGCGCGCCGTCCAGATCGGCCAGCACCACGCCCGCGCCTTCGCCCTGGCACGCCAACACGGCGCCCCAGGGCTCCACAGCCATCGAATGACCCCAGGTGCGCCGGCCGTTCTCATGCAGGCCGCCCTGCGCGGGCGCGACGACGTAGGCCAGGTTTTCCACCGCCCGCGCGCGCAGCAGCAGCTCCCAGTGCGCCTGGCCGGTCACGTGGGTGAACGCAGCCGGCACGAGCAGCAGGTCCGCCGCCAGCGCCCGGTACAGCTCCGGAAAGCGCAGGTCATAGCAGACGCTCAGGCCCACGCGCCAGGTACGGCCGTCGCGGGACGGCAGGTCGAAGGTGACGGGCGTGTCGCCGCTTTCGATGACGCGCGACTCGTCGTACTGCTCGCGGCCGTTGTCGAACCTGAAGAGATGGATCTTGTCGTAGCGCGCCACGCAATCGCCGGCCGGTGAATACACCAGGTGCGTGTTGCGCACGTGCTGCGCGTCGCCCGCCGCGAGCGGCAGCGTGCCGCCCGCGATCCACAGGCCCAGCTCGCGCGCGGCGTCGGCCAGGAACCGCTGCACCGCGCCATCGCCCCAGGCCTCGCGCGCGCCGATCTTGTCGGCTTCCTTGTGGCCCATGAGGCAGAAGTATTCGGGCAGCACGGCCAGCTCGGCGCCGCCGGCCGCGGCCTCGCGCAGCAGCGCATGGGCGGCTTGCAGGTTTGCATCCAGGCGGGTGCCCGACACCATCTGCAGGGCGGCGACTTTCATGGGAGCGTCTCCTTGACGGTCATTGTGCAGGGGTTGCGGTGGGCGCGGACGGCGATGGCGGCGGCGCAGGCGGGGCCGCGCGGCGTTCCACCCGCGTCACACGCGGGTCCGCCCAGGTCCCGTCGATGTGGAACTCCTGCGTGGCCGCGCGGATCAGCGGGTTGCGCAGCACCATCTGCGCCAGGAAGGTGCCGATGCCCACCACCGGGTTGATCACCGTGGCCACCAGCGATGCCGTGCCCGCGTTGATCTCGGGCACCACCACGACTTTCAGGTCCTGCGTTTCGCGCGCGAGGTCGGCCTTGCCCTCCATCAGCACGGCGGCGTTCACGCCTTTCATCTGCAGGTTGTTGGTTGACGCGATGCCCTGCACGATGGTCACGTCCCCGCGCACGAAGTCGAACGCAAAGCCCTCGCTGAACACGTCACGGAAGTCCAGCGTCAGCCGCCGGGGCAGGGCCTGCAGGCTCAGCACCCCCAGCAGCTTGGCCAGGCCCGGGTCGGCCTTGAGGAACTGGCCCGATTCGATGTTGACGTTGAACGCGCCGTTCATGCTGGGATAGTCCAGCGACAGCGGCGAGCCGATCCACGCCACCTGGCCTTCCATGCGCCCCCTGCCGCGGCGGATCACGTCCTTCGTGCCGAAGCGCGCCAGCAGTTGCCCCGAGTCGGCAATGTCCAGGCGGAAGTTCATGACCGTTCGGCGCACCTCGGCGGCATTGCGCAGGGGCCGCGGGCCGCCTGCCGCCGCGGGCTGCGCGCCCAGCGCGGCCCAGTTGCCGGTGGCCGTGAAGCTGGCCTCGGGCATCGTGAGGTTGAGCTTGTTCAGCCGCCATTCGCGCACGCCGCCCTCGCGCGCCACGGCGCCGCCGCCGCGGTTGACCGCGTCGATCTCCACGCGGCCCAGCTTGCGCCCCTTGAGCACCAGGTCGTCCACCACCACGTCCAGCGCGGGGATGGACGCGGGCTGTTCGTTCAGCAGGTTTTCCACGTCACTGGCCGCGCCGGCTGCGATGTTCAGCCGCGCAAGGCGCGCAAAAACACGGCCCGAACCAGCCCCGGAGGGCTGGCGGTATTCCACATAGCCGCCCAGCTCGTCGGCGTCCACGTTGGCGCGCCACACCAGGCCCTCGCGCGAGCCGCCCACCACCACGTTATGCAGCGTGCGGCCTTCCACCTGCAGTTCGCGCGCGCGCACCGCCAAGATGGTGGGCAGGTAGTTCAGCGCCGTGCCGGCGGTGGACGTGCCCGTTCCCGGCGCCGGTTGCGACGAGGCCGTTGCCAGGGAGCTGCCCGACGCCCCGGACAGTGCGCGCTCCCAGGCGTCGATGTCCACCGTGCCCAGGTTGATATTGGCCATCACCCCCTGTTCGGGTTGCGGCGCGGATTCGCCCGGGGCCAGGCCTACCCCGATCGCGCCGCGCAACACACGCGGCTGCGCCGTGGACAGGTCGCGCACATAGTTGACCGTGGCAACCCGCCCGATGTCCAGGCTGATCTGGTCCATGAGCCGCGTGTTCGCGCCATGCGATTCGCGCAGCAAGGCGTTTTCATACCGCAGCGGCAACGCGGCATCGGCGGCTTTGTTCAGCGGCGGCGGCAGGCTCAGGGCCAGGCCCTGCAGGTTGCTGCTGATGGACAGCTCGGGCTGGCCACGGCGAAACGCCAGCGTCGCGCTGTAGGCCGTGCTGCCCTGCATGGACTGACCCAGCCGCGAAAAGAAGCCCAGCTCGCGGGCCTGCCGCAGACCTTCGGCGGTCAGTGTGCCCTGCGCCCTGAACCAGACGGCGGGTTCGGTGGCGCTAGCCGCCACCGGCCGGCTGGCGCCTTCCAGCCGCGCGTCGCCGCCCAGCAGGCGCGCCTGTGCGTTGGCCAGGGAAAAGCCGGTTTCGCTGAACTGCACGACGCCCCGTGCGCGCGCCAGCAGGGGACTGTCGGGCGTGATCTGCACGTCGTTGCCGGCCAGCGTCACGCTGCCCTGAACCCGCGAACGGTCGATCGTGGCCACGGGCAGCGAAAGCGCCAGGCGAACGTCGGCATTGCCGGTGGCCGTGGCCTTGTCCAGCGCATGGCCCATGAGCGCGCCGATCGGCGATCCGTTGACGATGGCCAGCGACTCGGCCAGCGGGCCGCGCAGATCGGCGCTGACGCCAACGGTGGTGTGGGCCAGGTCGGGAATGCGTGCCTCGGCCCGCGTGACCTGCAGCCCCCCCGCAGCGGAGCCCGCGCCCACCAGCCGGCCGGTGACGCCATTGACCTGCATGCCGCTGCGCTCGAACACCAGTTCGCCCGACACCTGCGACAGCACGGGCCAGGGCGCGGCCGCCCGCGGTGCGATGGACCGCGGCACGAATGCATAGGTGGCGTTCTTCACATTGGCCGATATGCGGAACTCGCCGAGCCTGGGGTCGCGAAACGGCATGTCGCGCAGGTCGCCCTTGACGCGGAACTTCACGCCCGACGCGCTGCCCTGCTGCACCGACTCGCGCACGTAGTCGCGTGCATCCTTTCCCACCGACAACGGCAGGTAGCGGTGCACGCGCGTGCCCTGGGCGCGGCTGAGCGTGCCCTGCAGGTCCAGGACACCCGGAAAGCGCGAACGCCCGCTGGAACGGGCGGGGTCGGCTGTACGCCAGGTGGCCTGCGCCTGGCCCTCGGCGTCGGCGTTGGCAAAGCGCAGGTTGTTGACCGATGCGGAGATCTGCGGCCCATTGATCTGCCACTGCAGGTCCGCGGCCAGCTCGTCCAGCGGAACGACCGGGTCGTCGAACACGCCGGGCAGTTCCAGCGCGCCCTTCTGCACGGTCAGCCGGACCTTGCCGCCGGCCTGCGTCAGGTCGAAGTCCACGGCCGCGCCACGCACACCGGGGCTGCCCGGCAGCGCATGGGTGGCCGTGCTGCCGCGCGGCAGCGTCGCCGCGCGCGCCGCCACCTGCAGCCCCGATGCGCGGCCCTTGGCCTGGTAGCTGATCAGCGCGTCCGCCGGGCCCTGCCAACGCGCCTGCACGGACTCCACCAGGCCGCGCGGGTCGTAGGTGGCCAGCGCCGCATGCGTGGCCGTGCCCAGCGGCAGCCGCCTGGCCACCTGACTCAACGCGGCCAGATCCAGCCGGTCGGCCTTGAATTCGCCCTGTGCGGGCATGCGGCCTTCGGCGCCGGTCCAGGACAGGGCCACATTGCCGCCGGGCCAGGCCAGCCCGTCACTGGTGCGGAACTGCAGGTCCTGGGTGGAAAACTCCAGCCCGTTGGCCAGCCGCCGCCCCGCCAGCCTGCCGGACACCGCGTCCAGCGCCAGCGGCTCCAGGCGCTCGCCCAGCGTGGCGTTCACGCCGGCCAGCGCCACGTCGGCCGTCGCCGCCACAACCTCGCCCTTGCTCACCTCGGCCCAGGCCCGCAGCGCGCCGCGCCCGGCCTTCACGTCCAGCCCCAGGTTGGCATGGCCGCGCAGCTGCGACACGTCCACCCGCGAAAACTCGGCGAACAGCTGGCCGTCCCAGTCACGCCATTGCCCGGCGCGCGTGCTCAACAGCGGTTGGCGGAACAGGCCGCGCAGGCTGAAGCGCTCGCCCCACTCGGGCGGCGGGGTCGCGTCCAGCCGCAGCGCATGGCGGCGCGCCCGGTTGCGGGCCACAAAGTCGACCTCGGACAGCGCCAGCGGCGCGCGGCCGTGCAGCTCGTCGGTCCAGCGCAGCGTGCCGCCGCGGATCACGAATTCGGTCTGGCTGAAGAACCAGTCGGCCGCGCGGCCGTCGTTGCTGCTGCCGCGCGAAAAGTCCAGCCCGGCCACATAGATCCGGCCGTCGGCAGCGCGGCGGATGTCCAGCGCGGGGCGCTCGATATACAGCTGCTCGAAACCCAGGTTCCACAGCGAGCGCGGCGACAGCGCCGCCACCACGCGCGGCAGGCGCAGTGCCTCGCGGCCCTGCGGGTCCAGCAGCACCACGTCGGCCAGCTCGAACGACGGCACCAGCCCTTCGCTGCGGGCGCTGACCGCGCCGATGCGCACGGGTACCCCCAGGACGCGGCTGGCTTCGATTTCAAGGTCAGGGCGGAAGTCGCCGATTCGCGGCACAATCCAGCCGTGAATGCCGCCCCAGACAACGGCGACAGACACCCACATCGCTACCAGCAGCCACAACAACCAACGCACAACGGTGGCATAGGTTTTAAACAGACGCGATGGGGACGGCGGCGATTCGTTCATTGAACAGGTGAATGTCTCAGGAATTATGACCGGCAGCAGCAGCGTTGGGTTCGATGCACAAGGGTGAAGTTTTGTTAAACGAAGGCGGTTTGTCCGCCCACTCGCGCTTCGTGCAGCGGTTGCGCCGCCGCTATGCGGACCTGTTGCCGCTGCTGCCCGAAGGCCCCCCCTCGCACGCCACCATGGGCACCGCCTACGCGGCGCTGCGCGCGCAGGGCCACGACGTGGGCGCGGCCCTGCGCATCCTGCGCCAGCTCGTGATGGAGCGGCTCGTGCGGCTGGACTGCGACCTGCAGGCGCCGCTTGAAGTCATCACCCGGGCCGTCACCGAACTGGCTGAATTCGCGCTGGATGCCGCCTGCCAGCAGGCCTTTGCCGAGCTGGACGCGCTGCACGGCGCGCCGCGGGCGGCCGACGGGCGCCGCGCCGAACTGTGGGTCGTGGGCATGGGCAAGCTGGGCGCGCGCGAGCTCAACGTGTCCAGCGACATCGACCTGATCTACGTCTACGACCACGACGGCGACACGGCCGGCAACGCGCAGGGCCGCAACGCCGTGTCCAACCACGAATACTTTGGCAAGGCCGTGCGCATGCTCTACGCGCTGGTGGGCGACACGACCGAGCACGGCTTTGTCTTCCGCGTGGACCTGGCCCTGCGTCCCAACGGCAACTCCGGCCCGCCCGTGGTGTCGCTGGGCGCGCTGGAGGATTATTTCCAGGTGCAGGGACGCGAATGGGAGCGTTTTGCCTGGCTCAAGAGCCGCGTGATCGCGCCCAAGGCCTGCGTGGACAGCGGCTCGGCCCAGGGATTGCGCGGCGCGGTGCTGCCGTTCGTGTTCCGCCGCTACCTGGACTACAACGTGTTCGAGGCCCTGCGCGGCCTGCACCGGCAGATCCGCGAGCACGCCGCCAAGCGCAGCGCCGGCCGCCCTGAACGGGCCAACGACGTCAAGCTGTCGCGCGGCGGCATCCGCGAGATCGAATTCACCGTGCAGCTGCTGCAGGTGGTGCGCGGCGGGCAGTTCCCCGAGCTGCGCACCCGGCCCACGCTGGCGGCGCTGCAGCGCGTGGCCGCCGCCGGCCTGATGCCGCAAGCCACGGCCGACGCACTGGCCGCCGCCTACGTATTCCTGCGGCGGGTGGAACACCGCATCCAGTACCTGGACGACCAGCAGACGCACGTGCTGTCCGGCTGCGACGACGACCTGGGCTGGATCGCGCGCAGCATGGGCTTTGCCGACTGCTGTGCGTTCCTGAGTGAACTGGACGCCCACCGCGAGCTGGTCGCGCAGGAATTCGACACCCTGCTGGGCAACGGCGCGGGTGAATGCACCAAAGGCAAATGCGGCGGTCCCAAGGCCCGCAACGGCGCGGCGCCCGACCTGGACGAGCTGCTGGAGACCCTGCCGCCGCGCTTTCGCGAGCGGGTGGCCCAGTGGCGCCAGCACCCGCGCGTGCTGGCATTGCGCGACGACGCGCGCAACCGCCTGTCGCGGCTGGTGCAGCGCACCGCCCAGTGGCTGCGCGAAGGCCGCGTGAACGAAGAAGCGGCGCTGCGCATTGCCGACTGGATTGAGCCGCTGCTGCGCCGCGAGAGCTATCTGGCGCTGTTGCTGGAGCGGCCCGCCGTGCACGAGCGGTTGCTGCGCATGCTGGGCGCGGCCCGCTGGCCCGCTCGCTACCTGCTGCAACACCCCGGCGTCATCGACGAACTGGCCGGCGACGCCATGCTGTCCGAACGCTTTTCGGCGGCCGACCTGGAACGCGAGCTGGAGCAGCGCCGCCAGTCGCTCGCGCGCACCGGCGAGGACGACGACGAAGCGCTGCTGAACCTGCTGCGCCGCGCCCACCATGCCGAGGTGTTCCGCACGCTGGCGCGCGACGTCGAAGGGCGCATCACGGTCGAGCAGGTCGCCGACGACCTGAGCGCGCTGGCCGACACGCTGCTGAAGATCACGGCCGGCTGGTGCTGGCAGCGGCTGAAGAACCGCCACCGCGAGACGCCGCGCTTTGCCATCATCGGCTACGGCAAGCTGGGCGGCAAGGAACTGGGCTACGGCAGCGACCTGGACATCGTGTTCGTCTACGAGGATGACGACGAGGCCGCTCCCGAGGCCTACGCCGCCTTCGTGCGCAAGCTCATCAACTGGCTGACCGTGAAGACGGCCGAGGGCGACCTGTTCGAGATCGACACGGCGCTGCGGCCCAACGGCAACTCGGGCCTGCTGATCACCACGTTCGACGCCTACGCCAACTACCAGCAGCAGCGCGGCAGCAACACCGCATGGACCTGGGAGCACCAGGCCATGACGCGTGCGCGCTTCGTCATCGGCGAGCCAGCGCTCGCACCGCGCTTTGACGCCGTGCGCCAGGCCGTCATCACCGCGCCGCGCGACGCCACCGCCCTGCGCGCCGAGATCATGGCCATGCGCGACAAGGTGCGCGCCGCCCACCCGGTCAAGGGCGAGCGCTTTGACGTCAAGCACAGCGCCGGCGGCATGGTGGACGCCGAGTTCTGCTTGCAATACCTGGTGCTGTCGCAGTCGGGCTCGCACCCGCAGCTGGTGCCCAACCTGGGCAACATCACCTTGCTGCAACGCGCCGAAGCCGCAGGTCTGCTGCCCGCGGGTGTGGGAGCCGCGGCCGCCTCTGCCTACCGTGAGCTGCGGCGCGTGCAACACCAGGCGCGGCTGAACGAAGCACCCACGCAGGTAGAGCCGTCCGCCGTCCAGGCCGAGCGCGATGCGGTTCTGGCGTTGTGGAAGGCTGTCTTCGGCTGACTTTTCTTTTGCCGCGTCTTCATTCAGCGACCTCGCGGCAAGGACTGGGGTATGCCCGCAGCAGCTTCACTGCGGCGCCCTCCGCTGCGCTGCGGGTCCCCTGCGCTGCTCAAACCGTGGGGCGGTGTTTGAGCGCTTCGCAACGGCGCTGAACGCGCCGTTCCATAAATCGCCCAACCACCGGTCCGGCATAGCCGGACTTCCCCCACGGTTCTGCGCTGCTCGGCGTCGCAGAGGCGCCGCTGCGGGCATACCCCAGTCCTTGCAGGCCCAGTGTTGACACGCCGCCGTCGCCCGGCCCGTCTCTCTCGGCCAAAGGGCTCAGGGCATTCCACCATGCGGGCTGCAAGGTTGTGGGTGGGGCTGTGGGCGCGCCTCTGCGGCGCTGAGCAGCGCAGAACTGCGGGGGCAGTCCGCCAAGGGCGGACCGCCGCAGTGAAGCGCCCGCAGCCCCACCCACAACCTTGCGTACACAATCCGGCAAGACGGCAGCAAAGACCACCTAATCCGCAGCTAACCGTTCCAAGCTACAACTGCTGCCAATTCAAACTACCCCCAAGTGGTAGGCTGTTGCGCCCTGAGGGAAAGAACCCATGAAGAAACACCGAACCCTGCTTGCCGCAGGCGTGGCCCTGGCCCTGACGGGGTGCGCCGTGCCCACGCCGCCGCGCAGCAGCGACGCGCCCATGCCGGCCCAGTGGCATGCGCCCCGCCCGGCCGGCGACGCGCTGCCGCCGCTGCCCCACGACGGCGACCCGGCCGCGCTCACGCAGTGGTGGCGCCAGTTCAACGACCCGGCGCTGGTCGAACTCGTGCAGGCCGCGCAGGCAGCCAGCCCAAGCATCGCATCGGCCCGTTCACGCATCGAACAGGCCCGCGCCACACGCACGGCCGCCAGCGCGGCCCTGCTCCCCACGCTGGACGCGCAGGCCGCCGCGCAGCGCGGCAACACCCAGATGCCCGGGACCACGGCCAGCTCCGCGCAGGTGGGGCTGCAGACCGCCTGGGAGATCGACCTGTTCGGTGCGAACCGCTACGCCGGCAACGCCGCGCAGGCCCGGCTGGACGGTGCGCAGGCCCAATGGCATGACGCCCGCGTGGCCGTGGCGGCCGAAACCGGCAACCAGTACTTCGCCCTGCGCGCCTGCGAAAAGCAGCTGGCCGTGGCCCGCAACGACGCCACAAGCCGCGCCGAAACCGCGCGCCTGGCCGACCTGAGCGCCAAGGCCGGCTTCACCGCCCCGGCCAGCGCGGCGCTGGCCCGCGCCAGTGCCGCCGAAGGCTCGGCCCGCGCCACGCAGCAGCGCGCCCAGTGCGAGGTGGACCTGAAAGTCCTGGTCGCGCTCACGGCGCTGGACGAGCCCGCACTGCGCCAGAAGCTGGCCACGGCGCCCGCCGACATTCCGCAGGGCGCCGTGCACTCCGTGGCAGCCGTGCCGGCGCAGGCGCTGATGCAGCGCCCCGACCTGTACCAGGCCGGCCAGGAGGTCGCCGCCGCCAGCGCCGACGTGGGCACGGCCCGCGCGCAACGCCTGCCGCGCCTGTCGCTGTCGGGTTCCATCGCCGCGGGCAGCGTGCGCACGGGCGGCGCCACCACCGACGCGCAGACCTGGTCCATCGGCCCGCTGGCACTGACGCTGCCGCTGTTTGACGGCGGGCGGCGCGCGGCCAATGTGGACGCCGCCCAGGCCCGCTACGACGAAGCCGTGGCGCTGTACCGCGCCCGCGCCCGCCAGGCCGTGCGCGAAGTCGAAGAGGCGCTGGTCGCGCTGGACAGCAGCGCCTCGCGCAGCGACGACGCGCGCACCGCGGCCGAGGGCTACCGCGCGTCGTTCAACGCGACGCAGGCGCGCTACCAGGGCGGCCTGGCCAGCCTGGTCGAGCTGGAGGACGCGCGCCGCACCGCGCTGGCCGCCGAAACCGCGCTGGTGGCGCTGCAGCGTGAGCGCATCGCCGCCTGGATCGCGCTGTACCGCGCGGCCGGCGGCGGCTGGACGCCGCCCGACGCCACCGCCCAACGTGCGTCGCGCACGACGACACAGCCCTGAACCAACGCGCAGCCTCAACACGATCCCGCACCATGAACCCGCTCAAGCTTTCCCCCCAGGCCCTGGCCCCCGTCGCGCTCGCGCTGCTCACGCTCACCGGCGTGGCGCTGTGGTCAACCCACTCGAACGCACAGGACAAAGACAAGGGCAAGCCCGCCAGCCCCAAGCCCGCGCTGACCGTCACGGCCGTGCAGCCGCAGCAGGCGCGGCTGACCGTCAAGCTGGCGGCCAACGGCAACCTCATGGCCTGGCAGGAAGCCAGCGTCGGCGCTGAAGCCAACGGCCTGCGGCTGGCCGAAGTGCGCGTGAACGTGGGCGACCGCGTGAAGAAGGGCGACGTGCTGGCCACCTTCGCCGCCGACACCGTGCGGGCCGAGGCCGCGCAGGCCCGCGCCAGCCTGATGGAGGCCGAGGCCACCGCCGCCGAGGCCGCGGGCAACGCCGAACGCGCGCGCAGCCTGCAGGCCACCGGCGCGCTCAGCGCGTCGCAGATCAACCAGTACCTGACGGCCGAGCAGACGGCCAAGGCCCGCGTGGAAGCGGCGCGCGCGCTGTACCAGGCGCAGCAGCTGCGCGTGAACCAGTCCACCGTGACCGCGCCCGACGACGGCGTGATCTCGGCGCGCACGGCCACCGTGGGCGCGGTAGTGGGCGCGGGCGCCGAGCTGTTCCGCCTGATCCGCCGCGGCCGGCTCGAATGGCGGGCCGAGGTCACGTCCGCTGAGCTGGGGCGCATCGGCAAGGGCACGACGGCCCAGGTCACCGCCGCCAGCGGCGCGCGGCTGGAAGGCCGCGTGCGCATGGTCGGACCCACCGTGGACCCGCAGACGCGCAACGCGCTGGTGTATGTGGACGTGGTGCCGCTGCCGGGCAATGCCGCGCCGGCCCTGCCCGGCATGTTCGCCCGCGGTGAATTCGACCTGGGCGGAACGCCGGCGCTGACCGTGCCGCAGTCGGCCGTGGTCGTGCGCGACGGCTTCAGCTACGTCTACCGCATTAACCCCGACAACCGCGTGAGCCAGGTCAAGGTGCAGACCGGCCGCCTGTCGGGCGACCGCGTGGAAATCACCGGCAGCCTGCCCGCCGACACGCGCCTGGTCGCGTCCGGCGGCGGCTTCCTGAACGACGGCGACCTGGTGCGCGTGGTGGCCAAATGATGAACGTCTCGTCCTGGTCGATCAAAAACCCGATCGCGGCGGTGATGCTGTTCGTGCTGCTGACGTTCGGCGGCGTGCTGTCCTTCAACGCCATGAAGGTGCAGAACTTCCCGGACATCGACCTGCCCACCGTGTCGGTCACGGCATCGCTGCCCGGCGCCGCGCCGGGCCAGCTTGAAAACGACGTCGCCCGCAAGCTGGAGAACGCCGTTGCCACGCTGCAGGGCCTGAAGCACATCTACACCAAGGTGCAGGACGGCGCCGTGACGCTCACGGTCGAGTTCCGCCTGGAAAAGCCCGTGCAGGAAGCCGTGGACGACGTGCGCTCCGCCGTGCAGCGCGTGCGCGCCGACCTGCCGGCGGACCTGCGCGACCCGATCGTGCAGAAGATGGACCTGGCGGGCCAGCCGGTGCTGGCCTACACCGTGCGTTCGGCAAGCATGGACGACGAGGCGCTGAGCTGGTTCGTGGACAACGACATCTCGCGCAAGCTGCTGGCCGTCAAGGGCGTGGGCGCGGTGAACCGCGTGGGCGGCGTGAACCGCGAAGTCCGCGTGGCGCTGGACGCGCAGAAGCTGCAGGCGCTGGGCGCGACGGCCGCCGACATTTCGCGCCAGCTGCGCCAGGTGCAGGTGGAAAGCGCGGGTGGCCGCACCGACCTGGGCGCGGGCGAGCAGCCCGTGCGCACGCTCGGCACGGTCAAGACCGCACAGGAAATCGCCGCGCTGGAACTGGCGCTGGCCGATGGCCGCCGCATCCGCCTGGACCTGGTGGCCACCGTGAGCGACACCGTGGCCGAGCCGCGCGCTGCGGCGCTTCTGAACGGCAAGCCGGTGGTGGGGTTCGAAGTGGCGCGCAGCCGCGGCGAAAGCGAAGTGGCCGTGGGCAAGGCCGTCCGTGCCGCGCTGGACGAGCTGAAGGCCCAGCGCCCCGACATCGAGCTCACGCAGGCGTTCGACTTCGTGACGCCGGTCGAGGAGGAATACGACGGCTCGCTCAAGCTGCTGTACGAGGGCGCCATACTGGCCGTGCTGGTGGTGTGGCTGTTCCTGCGCGACTGGCGCGCGACCTTCGTGTCGGCGGTAGCGCTGCCCATGTCGGTGATTCCCGCATTCGTGGGCATGTACCTGCTGGGCTTTTCGATCAACGTGGTGACGCTGCTGGCGCTGTCGCTGGTGATCGGCATTCTGGTGGACGACGCCATCGTGGAAGTGGAAAACATCGTGCGCCACCTGCGCATGGGCAAGACGCCGTACCAGGCCGCGATGGAAGCGGCCGACGAGATCGGGCTGGCCGTGATCGCCACCACGTTCACGCTGATCGCGGTGTTCCTGCCCACGGCGTTCATGAGCGGCGTGGCCGGCAAGTTCTTCAAGCAGTTTGGCTGGACGGCGTCGCTCGCGGTGTTCGCGTCGCTGGTGGTGGCGCGGGTGCTCACGCCCATGATGGCGGCCTACATCCTCAAGCCCATCGTGGACAAGGAGCACACCGACCCGGGCTGGATGCGCGTGTACCTGCGCGCCGTGACCTGGAGCATGAAGCACCGCGTGTGGACCATGGTGCTGTCCACGCTGTTCTTCTTTGGCTCGGTGGCGCTGATCCCGCTGTTGCCCACGGGCTTCATCCCGCCGGACGACAACTCGCAGACGCAGGTGTACCTGGAACTGCCGCCGGGCTCCACGCTGGCGCAGACGCTGGACAGCGCGGAGCGGGCGCGCGCCATGATCATGAAGGTGGAACACGTGAAGAGCGTGTACACCACCATCGGCGGCGGCACCGCCGGGGGCGATCCGTTCGCCATGAGCGGCGCGGCCGAGGTGCGCAAGGCCACGCTCACCATCCTGCTGGCCGAACGCACCGCGCGGCCCCGCAAGCAGGGCATCGAGAACAACATCCGCGCCGCGCTGGAGCCGCTGCCCGGCGTGCGCAGCAAGGTGGGCCTGGGCGGCTCCGGCGAAAAATACGTGCTGGTGCTCACGGGCGAAGATCCGCAGGCACTGCTGGCCGCGGCCATCGCGGTAGAGAAAGACCTGCGCACCATCCCGGGCCTGGGCCAGGTCGCGTCCACCGCCAGCCTGATCCGCCCCGAGATCGCGGTGCGCCCGGACTTTGCCCGCGCGGCCGACCAGGGCGTGACCAGCGCCGCCATCGGCGAGACGCTGCGCATCGCCACGCAGGGCGACTACGATGTGGCGCTGCCCAAGCTCAACCTGTCGCAGCGCCAGGTGCCCATCGTCGTCAAGCTGTCCGAGGACGCGCGCCGCGACCTGGGCGTGCTGGAACGCCTGACGGTGCCCGGCGCGCGCGGCCCCGTCATGCTGGGCCAGGTGGCCACGCTGGAGCTCACGGGCGGGCCGGCGGTGATCGACCGCTACGACCGGTCACGCAACATCAACTTCGAGATCGAGCTGTCGGGCCTGCCGCTGGGCGACGTGGCCGAGGCCGTGCAGCAGTTACCCGCCATCAAGAACCTGCCCGCGGGCGTGCGCGTGGTGGAGGTGGGCGACGCGGAAGTGATGGGCGAGCTGTTCGCCAGCTTCGGCCTGGCCATGCTGACCGGCGTGCTGTGCATCTACATCGTGCTGGTGCTGCTGTTCAAGGACTTTCTGCACCCCGTCACGATCCTGTGCGCGCTGCCGCTCGCGCTGGGTGGCGCGTTCGTGGGCCTGCTGATCGCGCAAAAGAGCTTTTCGATGCCGTCGCTGATCGGCCTGATCATGCTCATGGGCATCGCGACCAAGAATTCCATCCTGCTGGTGGAGTACGCGATCGTGGCGCGGCGCGACCAGGGAATGAGCCGCTGGGATGCATTGATCGACGCCTGCCACAAGCGCGCGCGGCCCATCATCATGACCACCATCGCCATGGGCGCGGGCATGCTGCCCATCGCCATAGGCTGGGGCGCCGCCGACCCGAGCTTTCGCAGCCCGATGGCGGTCGCGGTGATCGGCGGGCTCATCACGTCCACGGTGCTGAGCCTGCTGGTGGTGCCGGTGGTGTTCACCTACATCGACGACATCGAGCAGTTCATCCGGCGGATGGTGGGGAAAGTGCGGGGGCGGTAAGCCTGCGGGCACCTGCCAGTCACTGTTGAAGGCCAAAGTTCCGGAGCACTTGCGTCAGTGGGTCAGGGGCTCTTTGCCTCGAGTGGCGTCTTCGTTCGGTTTTGGCCCCCTCGCCCAGTGGCTCCGTCGTGATGTTGCATCTGTCCAGCGGAAGTTTTGCGTACTGGCCCTTTGAATCGAACGGCATGACTTCCACATTTTCGTTGAATGAAACCTTTCCGGTTTGCGCTGCCTGCGCGACCTTGTCCGGCGGAGCCGACAGGAAATGGAACCTCGCCGCCGTCGTCTGGATTTTTCGCCACGCGGCCGCCATGGCGTCGTCGCGCACCAGCTGAGCACCCACGCCACTTTCGTGGCTGGCCCGACCTTCCCTGTTGATCCACTCCAGGCATCTCTGGTCAAATGCCTCAAGCGCTGCAATCAGCCCAGCCCCATGGTCCGTGCGTCTGACATCTTCCGGGGCGAGAAGCACCTGCAGGCGCCACGGCCTCAGCACGTTGTCGAACTGTTCGAACACCGGTATCAGTGTTTTCAGGCGCAAGGCGGCGGCCGGGGCGCAGCGGTGCTGCGCCGTCCCGGTTCCCAGATCTTGGGTGTATCGCTTCAGCATCCGTGTCATGCGGCTGTCCGTATTGCGGATGACTGCATCCGAAGTCGCCGGGCCAGCCACCCACGGCATGGGAGCGAGGGTCAAACGATCCAGCGCCCCTTTCGGATCCTTTTGCATCAGGGTCAGGTGCTGCAGACATTGTTCGGCAAAGTCGTAGTGGCGCAGCGCCTCCTGCTGCTGCTCCAGAAACGGGGCCTTCAGGTCCTTGCGAATGGACCTGAGCACCCCTTGGAGCTGGATGGCCATGTCTCCGATGGCCGTGTCTGCACCTGTGTTAATCAGCTCCAACGCTTGAGCCGTCAGGGCCGGCAGATGTTCCGCAACCTCCTGCTGTGTCGGCAGCGCGCCGCCGCGTCTGTCGATGTCTTCGTACGTGATCGTGCCGACAGGCAGGCGCTGGGGCGATACGCCATGCAAAGACTTGTTGTCGACGCCCTTCCCATCCGGCACAGTGCCTTTGCGCTCCCCCCGCTGGAATTCCGTAGGGGTCATGAGGGGCCTTTGCCTCACGACGGAGCTGAAGGACGAAGCTTCGGCCTGCTGCGATGCAAACTCGTGCGGAGGGTCCGGGTCGACCACCCTGGTCGGCGTCTGTACCGGCGTTGCGGTGGACAAAGGGGTCCGCAATCCGAGGGTGGGCGATTTGCTGGCCGCCGCCGAGTCAGCGTGAAATTCTGCTTCCCCGTTTTGATCGATCACCACAAAGCACTCCAGCATCGTGCTGTCGTTGAGCTGCTGGCCGCTCGTGTTCTTGCGCGGAAGCTCCCCATAGAGCCTGACGCAAACGGCTTTCTCCGTTCCTGCTTTCAATTGGCCGTAAGCCTGCAGGGGATAGTCATCAGGGTGCTCCTGGACGCCTGTTGGATTTCTATCCCTGAGGATCTTTCCGCCCGCCGTGTCCAGCAACGTCTTCAGCTTCCGTAGCTGCTTCGCGTTCACGCCTTGTTCTGTCAGGTCCATCTGAAGTTGCCGGTGCTGTATGCCAAGCTGCACGCGCGGCGGCGATCCTGTGGAGATCACTTTCAGTGGCGAGGTGGATGCCGGGCGATGGACGCGGCCCGGCGAGGGCGTCAGTGCCTGCCTAAGGCGCTGTCCCGCGGAAGGTTTCGCTGGTGTGACCGGCTTCGCCGAAGAAGGTTTTGACTTGACAGGGGTAAACATGGGAGACCTCATGAAAATTCATTGGGACTCCCTGAAGCTGTAGGTGGATGCGAGCCGCTGGATTAGATGCATCGCCCGTTCGATTCATGCTAGGCGGCGACGCAATGCGTATCAACAGGCCTTGGTATGTAAGTGAATCCGCAAGACTTTGATCTGGACAGGCGTCGTGCGAACGCCGGCTACGCCCGAGGTGATCGCGCCGGTTCATCCGACACCAACTCAACCACCAGGGTCTCCTGCAATTCCAGCAAGGACTTCGCCCAGTGTTGCTCTCCCTGCGCGAAGCTGGTCTCGCCCGCCTCTTGCAGCGACTGGAACACCCCGTAGCTTCCGTCCTGGCCAACGCGCGCATACACCCCTTTGTCATCTCCGCCAACGGATCGGGCTTTGAAGGCAACGCACACGGCCCCGTCATCGGCACGGCCTATGACCTCTGTCCGCGGCTGCGGCATGCCCTGCGGCCATTTTGTGTCGCACATGTTGAGGAGGTGTTCCGGCGCAGCGGCATGCCGGTCAGCAATGCTGTCCAGCTGGGCTGGCGTGGCATCGAGCGCATCGAGCAGAATTTTCGTTCCCCATGACATCGAAGACTCTTCGGCGAAAGCCTGCGGTAGCAGCCGGCCCGTTCGTCGCACTTCGTCGCACGCCGCGGCCACCGCAGCGGTGTCCACACCGGACAGCACTTGGCGCAACGCGTCGCGCGAGGTGCCCAGGAGTCTGGCCCCCAATCGCCGCTCATTCACGCCACAGCTCGCCAGCAGGCCATCGTCCGCTTCCAGTTGGCGCAGCACGTCCAGCAGGTGCTCGGCGCAGGTCAGGAGATCGGTGGCGCGGGCGACATGTTCAACGCGACGCTCCTCCAGAATGATCCGCGCCTCCACCAACTGCAGATGCGCTGCCGCGCGAACGTCAGCCGCCAAGCCATCGATCCAGCGATGGGGCGTCGCGCCGTTCAGTTGCCGGCTCGCCAGTTCGAGCCGGGCCAGGTTGTGGCCCCAGCTTGTGGCTGGTCGGGGTGCATCAACAAGTCTGTGCAGCCGGTTCCTGGCCGCTTGCAATGCATCTGCGGCGCGCCTGATCACGTGGCGATTGCGACTTGTGCCGCACGCCACCAACCGATTCACCGCGCGTTCGTAGGCCTGCAATGCATCCTGCACAGGGGCAGGGTCCGCCGACCCGCTTGACTTGCTGTCGGCCGCCAAGCCGGTGCCGACTTTTTCCTGCGCAAGCGGCAGGAGGCTGTCGCGGTCTTTCAGCACGGCACGGCATGCGCCCAGCAGAATGCCCGCGCAACCCAGATGCCGCGTCGGCGTGTCGACCGGCTTGCCCAGTCGCATGGCGCCGTCCGCGCGGCGCATCTGCGTCAGCGCCGCATCGGCCAGCAGGGACACTGCGCCGGCCCCACCCGAGATCTCGTGCAGTTGATGGACACAGTCCTCGTACTGCTGGCGTACGGCCTGCCGCTCAGGGTCTTCGGCGCAACCCGTCCCCTTGTCCGGCGACGTCCTGCGCGCAAGGGGCGAACCGGCCTGGATGACCGAACGCGTGGGCCACGTTTGGGGATGCGGGCATCTTGGCGGCGCGGTCTGCTGATCTGGCAGGACGCCCGATGCGGACTCGGGGGCATGCGCGACGATGCCGCCCGCGCCCAAGGATCTGGGGGTCGAAGCCTGGGCTGAGGGAAAGGTTTGCACGGCTGGGGCCTCAAAGCAATGGGACTCCCTGTGGCCTGTGCAGGCAGGCGCTAGGGGTCCATGCTAGAAAGCAGCCTGGCCCGGCGCTACCGCCGTTGGTATGCATCCGCCGGAGGCCAGACCAATGTCTTGACCTCAACGCTCAGGTGATCACCGATCGGGCGCGTGAGGACAGTGTCGAGCCACGCTGTGACAGCTCACCCGCGGATTTTTCTGACGAGCGCCGTGGTGCTGTAACCATCCACAAACGGCAGCGCCAATGCCCGCCCGCCCCAGCCCAGCATGGCACGGGTTTCGGGCAGCGTGGCCACGTCGTAATCGCCGCCCTTCACGTAGATCTGCGGACGCAGCTCGGTCAGCAGCTCAACCGGTGTGTCCTCGTCGAACCAGGTCACCAGACTCACCGCGTCCAGCGCGGCCAGCAGGATGGCGCGGTCCAGTTCGTTGTTCAGCGGCCGGTCCGGCCCCTTGCCCAGGCGCCGCGCGGATGCGTCGCTGTTCAGGCCCACGACCAGGCTTGCGCCCAGCGCCCGCGCCTGCGCCAGATAGGTCACGTGGCCGCGGTGCAGTACGTCGAAGACGCCGTTGGTGAAGACAACGGGCCCTGCCGCTGCCAAGGCGGCCATGCGCGCAGGTGCGTCAACACGCGCGACGATCTTGGTCAGGAAGTCAGGCAGGGACACGCCGGCATGGATTGCGGGTCAAGCCCGCAATGACGAAGAAGGTCTGCTTCAAGCTGCCGTGGGGGCGGGGCCCGCGCCGGCGGCCGCCAGCGTGGCGGTCACTTCCTTGCGGTAGCGGTTGAGTTCCTGCACGCTCTTGAAGCTGCGGTCCATCAGCAGGCTCATGTTGTGCAGGATCCGCTCGACCACCTTGGTCTCCCACACGGCGTCAAAGTTGATCTGCTTGTCCAGCCAGTGTTCCAGCCATTCCGGGTTGGGCAGGCGGCTCTGGATGGTGTCGCGCGGGAACAGGGCCTTGTTCACGTGCAGGTTGGTGGGGTGCAGCGCCTGCGCCGTGCGGCGGGCGCTGGCCATGAGCACGCCGACCTTGGCGAAGGCGGCCTTGGCTTCGTTGCCGAAGTTGCCGATCGCGCGCTTCATGTAGCGCAGGTAGGCGCCGCCGTGGCGGGCCTCGTCCTGGCTGAGCGTGGTGTAGATGTGCTTGATGACCGGCTCGGTGTGCCACTCGCTCGCGCGGCGGTACCAGTGGTTCAGCCGGATCTCGCCGCAGAAGTGCAACATCAGCGTCTCAAGCGCGGGCGCCGGCTCGAACTCGAAGCGCACTTCATGCAGTTCCTTTTCGGTCGGGGCCAGGTCGGGGCGGAAGCGCTTGAGGTATTCCATCAGCACCAGCGAGTGCTTTTGCTCCTCAAAGAACCAGATCGACATGAAGGCCGAGAAGTCGGAGTCGTCCTTGTTGTCGCGCAGGAACATTTCGGTGGCGGGCAGCGCGGACCATTCGGTGATGGCGTTCATCTTGATGGTCTGGGCCTGCTCGTCGGACAGTTTGGCCGGGTCGAACGTCTGCCAGGGAATGTCCTTGTCCATGTCCCAGCGGACGGATTCGAGTTGCTTGAACAGTTCAGGGTAGAGCATGGCGGTCCTTCAAAGCTGCCTGCATTTTAAGCGGCGATGTGAAATTTCCCTTACAAATCATCGAGTTTCCCAAGGACATACGCCGCCCTGCGGGCGATGGATTCGCGTTCGGCGGGTGCCAGCCGGGCGGCGTTGCGCGCCATGAGCGCCGTTCGGGGGCTGGCCGACAAAGCCTGTTCGTGCCGGATCAGGAAATGCCAGTACAGCGTGGTCATGGGGCAGGCGTCCTCCTGCGAGCGCTCCTGGGGCCGGTAGGCGCAGCCGTCGCAGTAGTTGCTCATGCGGCGGATGTACTGGCCGCTGGCGATGTACGGCTTGCTGGTGAACCGCCCGCCGTTGGCAAACAGGGCCATGCCCGCCGTGTTGGGCAGTTGCACCCATTCCACCGCGTCCACATAGACGGCCTGGTACCAGTCGCTCACGGCCTGCGGGCTCACTTCGGCCAGCAGCGCGAACTGCCCCGTGACCATGAGGCGCTGGATGTGGTGGGCATGGCCGTGGGCGAGCGTCTGGCCGACCACGTCGCGCATGCAGGCCATGCGGGTGTTCCCCGTCCAGTACCAGCGCGGCAGCGGCCGCTGGTGCCCAAAGTGGTTGGCCTCCCGCAGCTCGGGGTCCAGCCAGTACACGCCCCGGATGAATTCCCGCCATCCCAGGATCTGGCGGATGAATCCCTCCACGCCGGCAAGGTCCAGGTTCCGCTCGCGCCAGGCGCTTTCGGCGGCTGCGATGACCTCGCGCGGGTCCAGCAGGTGCAGGTTCAGGCTCGTGGCCAGCAGCGCGTGCCAGCCCCAGGGCGTCGCGGTCCACATGGCGTCCTGGTTGGGGCCGAAGCGCGGCAGCCGCGCCTGCACGAAGCGCTGCAGCGCCAGCAGCGCCTGCTCACGCGTGACCGGCCAGCGGAAGTTCGCCAGCGAGCCGGGGTGGTCCGGAAAATGCCTCTCCACCAGCGCGAACACCTGCTGCGTGATCCGGTCCGGCTCGAACCAGGCCGGATCGGGGATCCCGACCGGGCCGCCCGCCGGATAGCCCTGCCGGTTGTCCGCGTCGAAGTTCCAGCGGCCGCCTTCGGGCTCGCGCCCGTTCATCAGGATGCCGTGGCGGCGCCGCATGTCGCGGTAAAAGAACTCCATGCGCAGCTCGCGCCGACCCTGCGCCCAGCGTTCGAATTCCCGGAGGGAACACATGAAATGGCTGTCCTCGGCCACGGACAGCGGCACACCCTGCGCCCGGGCGGTGTCCTGCACCGCCGCCAGCACGCGGCGCTCGCCCGGTTCGCACACGACCAGGCCCTGCGGCTGCAGCGTCTGCAGCTGCAGGGCCAGCCGCTCCTGCAGCTCTCGCGGCTGCCCAGGCTCGTCCAGCCGCACATAGGTATAGGGCCAGCGCCGGCGATGCACTTCGTTGCAAAAATGGCGCATGGCCGACAGGAAGATCGCGATGCGCGCCTTGTGGCTCCATACGGCCGTGGCCTCGCCCGGCGCCTCGATCATCAGCACACGGTCGCAGACCGGATCGAAGTCCGCAAGCGCCGGGTTGTCCCACCACAGCTGATCGCCCAGGACCAGAACCAGGCGTCGCAATGGCGCCGTCACGACGCGCCCCGCGTTCCCGAAGAGCGGCACCGCTCGCTGCAGTACCTGACGTTTTCCCAGTCACGCGCCCATTTGCGGCGCCATACCATCGGCCGTCCACAGACGGCGCAGGGTTTTTGCGGCAGCGACTGCTTGTTGCCGGCGAATCCTGTTCGATTCATGCTGCGTACACCTTACAAGGAGTCATGATGACCAAGTTGTTTTTTGCCGCGCTGGCGGCTGTGACACTGTCTTTCGGGGCCACGGGTCAGACCGCCCCGGCGGCGCCCGCTGCCGCCACGCCGGCCTGTCCCGCGCTGCTGCAGCACACCGTCCCTCGGCTGCAGGACGAAAAGCCCCAGCCGCTGTGCCAGTACGCGGGGCGGGTGCTGCTGGTGGTCAATACGGCGAGCTTTTGCGGCTACACGCCGCAGTACGGCGCGCTGGAGGCATTGCATGCCCGCTACAAGGACCGGGGTCTGGCCGTGCTGGGCTTTCCGTCCAATGACTTCGCCCAGGAAAAGGGCAGCAACCGCGAGATCGCCGACTTCTGCGAAAGCACCTTCGGCGTGAAATTCCCCATGTTCGTCAAGACCACCGTGCGCGGTCCGGACGCCCACCCGTTCTACCGGCAGCTGGCCGGGCAGTCCGGGCAGGCGCCGGCCTGGAACTTCCACAAGTACCTGATCAGCCGCGACGGCAAGGTGGTGGCAAACTTTCCCAGCGCCACGGCGCCAGACAGCCCGGCGGTGGTCCGCGCCATCGAGGCCCAGCTTGCAAGATGAAAACTGATTGGTCATAATGTGAACTCATCAGTATTTTCACCGATCTGCAAGGCCATGTTCACAAAAATTTACCTCGCCAGGGCGGGCTCCCCCGGGAACCCGACGGGTGCCGCCGCACTCCATACCAAGGCAAGGCAAGGGACCTTGTTCAGCAGATTGCTGCTGCGAAGCCTTCCGGGAGCAGTTGGCCCGGATGAAATCCTGAAGCGCTTCTTCTCCTCCTCCCTCCCTCCCTCCTTCGCTTCAGGGCGCTTCGCAGCATTTTTATTTCAGGCGGTCCACTAATGGCCGCCCCCCTGAAGGTCGCCATCATCGGGTCGGGTATTTCCGGCCTGGCCGTTGCCCATGCGCTCAAGGGTCGCGCCGACATCACGCTGTTCGAGGCAGGCGGCTATTTCGGCGGCCATACGCACACGGTGGATGTCACCCTGCCCACGCCCCAAGGCGAGGTAACGCACGGCGTGGACACCGGCTTTCTGGTGTTCAACGAGCGCACCTATCCGAACCTGATCAGCCTGTTTGCCGAGCTGGGCGTGGCCACGACACGCTCGGACATGTCGTTTTCCGTGCAGGTTCCGGGTGCGTACCGGGGCGGCCCGCTGGAATGGAGCGGCTCCACGCTGTCCACGGTGTTCGCCCAGCGCGGCAACCTGCTCAATCCCCGCTTCCTGCGGATGTTGCGGGACCTGCTGCGGTTCAACAGCCTGGCCACCCGCATCGCGCAGGCAGGGCATGAAGCAGCGCTGGTGCAGCCGCTGCGGGCCTTCCTGCAGCAGCATGGCTTTTCGGATGAGTTCCGGGACTGGTATTTCCTGCCGATGCTCGGGTGCATCTGGAGCTGCCCGACCGACCAGATGCTGGAGTTTCCCGTCAGCACCATGATCCGCTTCTGCCACAACCACGGGCTGATCCAGGTCACCGGCAGGCCGCAGTGGTGGACCGTGAGCGGCGGCGCGCGCCACTATGTGGACCGTATCGTTCAGGGCATCCCCGACCGGCGGCTGAACACGCCGGTGCATCTGGTCGAGCGGCTGGCGGACGGCGTTCGCATCATCGCAAGCGGCCACGCGGAGCATTTCGACAAGGTCGTGATCGCCACGCATTCAGACCAGGCGCTGGCCATGCTGCGCGCGCCCAGCGAACTGGAGCGCGCCGTGCTGGGCGCGATCCGCTACCAGCCCAACCGCGCCGTGCTGCACACCGACACGTCGGTGCTGCCCCGCGCCCGCAGTGCCTGGGCCGCCTGGAACTACGAGCGTGGCGCGGCGGGCACGACCCCGCGTGTCTGCCTGCACTACCTGTTGAACCGCCTGCAGCCGCTGCCCTGGGAGCAACCCGTGGTGGTGTCGCTGAATCCGGTGCGGGAGATTGACCGTAACAGCGTGATGGGCGAATTCGACTATGCACACCCCGTGTTCGATCTGCCGGCCATCCGGGCACAGGCCTCGGTGCCGCAGCTGCAAGGCCGCCAGCACACCTATTTCTGCGGGGCCTGGACCGGCTATGGTTTTCATGAAGACGGGCTGAAGTCCGGCTTGTCGGTTGCGCGCCAGATACTGATTGAGGCGCAGCAGCAAGCCGCGCTGCAGCCGGTCGCCATGGAGTTGCCGGCGTGAACCTGGCGGCACAACCGCTCATCGGTTTCGGCCAGGTGCGCCACACGCGGCTGCGGCCGTCGCGCCATGCGTTTGCCTACCCGACGTATTTCCTCATGCTGCCGCTTCGCAGCCTGCACCGGGCAGACTCTGCCGCCATCGGCGCGCTGGCGCACAACCGCCGCGGCGCGCTGAGCTTCTTCGACCGCGACCACGGCGACGGCCGCGACAACGCCGTCCAGTGGCTGGACGAGCTGCTGCAACACCACGGCATCCACGACGCCACCGGCGAAGCCTGGCTGCACTGCTATCCGCGCGTGCTGGGCTACACCTTCAAGCCCGTGAGCTTCTGGTATTGCCACCGCGCGGAATCCGAAGGCGGAGGGCTGCGCGCGATCGTGGTGGAGGTCAACAACACATTTGGCGAGCGCCATTGCTACCTGCTGGACGCGCCGCGCATGGGCGCCGAGCTCGCGGCCGCCAAGGTCTTTCACGTCTCGCCGTTTTGCAGCGTCGAGGGCGGCTACCGCTTCCGCTTCCTGCGCACGCAGTCGCGCGGCGAACCCCGCACGGTGGTGCGTATCGACTACGACGACGCCCAGGGTCCCCTCCTGCAAACCAGCGTCAGCGGCGCGTTACAGCCGGTCACGGCCGCGTCGGTGCGGCGCGCGCTGTGGCGCCATCCGGCCATGACGCTGGGCGTGATCGCCCGCATCCACTGGCAGGCCGCACGGCTGTGGATCAAGCGTGTGCGTTTCTTCCGTAAACCCGAGCCGCCCGAGGCTTTCGTGACCCGGTGACCTACCCATGAATACAACCACCGTCTCCCCCCTGTATATCCCCGACGGCGCGCCCGCGGCCGCGCGCACGGCGCTCAAGCTCCTGCAGCGGCTGTCACACGGCACGCTGGCCGTGCAGCTGCCGGACGGCTCCACGCAGTGCTTCGGCGACGGCGGGCTGCCGCACGCGGCGATCAGCCTGAAGAACTGGAACGTATGCATCGCCGCGCTGAAATCCGGCGACATCGGTTTCGCCGAAAGCTACATCGCGGGCGACTGGACGACCCCCAGCCTCACGGACCTGCTCAAGGTGTTCATTCGCAACCGCAAGGACGTGGAGGACGTGATCTACGGCAGCTGGGCTGGCCGCCTGCTGTACCGCGTGAAGCACCTGCTCAACCGCAACACCCGATCCAACAGCCAGAAGAACATCCACGCCCACTACGACCTGGGCAACGCGTTCTACGAGCTGTGGCTGGACGGCACGATGAACTATTCATCGGCCTGGTTCGACGGTGACATGAGCCGCCCCATGCAGCAGGCGCAGCATGCCAAGGTGCGCCGCGCGCTGCGCATGGCGTCGGTGCAGCCCGGCGACCGGGTGCTGGAGATCGGCTGCGGCTGGGGAGCGCTCGCCGAGATGGCCGCCACGGAATTCGGTGCGTCGGTCACGGGCGTGACGCTGTCCACGGAGCAGCTCGCGTTCGCGCGCGACCGCATGGTGCGCCTGGGCGCGCAGGACCGCGCCGAACTGCGGCTGCAGGACTACCGCGACATCGCCGATGCGCCGTTCGACGCCATCTGCTCCATCGAGATGGTCGAGGCCGTGGGCCGCGAGTACTGGCCCACGTATTTCCGCACCGTGTCCCGGCTGCTCAAGCCGCAAGGCCGTGCCTGCGTGCAGAGCATCGTGATCGACGACAGCCTGTTTGACCGCTACGTGAATTCGACGGACTTCATCCAGCAATACATCTTTCCCGGCGGCTGCCTGCCATGCC
The DNA here is from genome assembly GCA_041905405.1 of Ramlibacter sp. Lineage (GTDB taxonomy): Bacteria > Pseudomonadota > Gammaproteobacteria > Burkholderiales > Burkholderiaceae_C > RAM1. The sequence goes on from JAYRLC010000002.1 coordinate 87,175, forward strand.
CGCGCGAGTTCCGCGCACAGGCCGAAGCCGCGGGACTGGCGGTGGTGGACGAATTCGCCTTCGGCGCCGACTACGCCGAAACACTGCGCCGCTGGCGCGATGCTTTCCTGGCCGCCCGCGGCCAGGTCCTGCAACTGGGGTTTGACGAAAGGTTCATCCGCATATGGGAGTTCTATCTCGCTTACTGCGAGGCGGCTTTCGCGATGGCCAACATCGACGTCGTGCAGTACACGCTGCAAAAGCGCTGAGCGCGCTGGCACTGGCGCTCGCGGCCGCCGTCCCCGGCACGGGGCAGGCGCAGCCTGCCGCGCTGGCGGGCAGCAAGCTGGCGGGCGCGGCGCGCATGACGGTGCTGGGCTTTCAGGTGTACGACGCGCGGCTGTGGACGGCGCCCGGCTTTTCGCGCGGCGACTATGCGGCGCACCCGTTTGCGCTGGAACTGGCCTATCTGCGCGACTTTGACGGCGCCGACATCGCACGCCGCTCACTCAAGGAGATGCAGGGCATCGACAGCATCACCGCACCGCAGGGCGAGCGCTGGCTTGCGTTGATGACGCGGCTGTTCCCCGACGTGAAAAAGGGCGACCGGCTGACCGGCATCCATGAGCCCGGGGTGGGCGTGTCATTCCTGTACAACGATCGCCCGGCTGGCGAAGTGCGCGACCCCGAGTTCGCGCGCCTGTTCATGGGCATCTGGCTGTCGCCGCGCACGTCCGAGCCCCGTCTGCGCGAACAGCTGCTTGCCGGGGCCGCGCCGTGACGCACGGCTTTTCCTGGCGCAATGGCCTGGCCTACGGACTGCTGGGACTGCCGCTGGCCTTTGTGGCACTGCCGTTGTATGTGGTGCTGCCCAACTACTATGCACGCGAGTTTGGCGTGCCGCTGGCGGTGCTGGGCGCCTTGCTGCTGGGCGCCAGGCTGCTGGACGCTTTCATCGACCCCTGGATCGGGCGGCTGACCGACCGTGTGTTCGCCCACTCCACGCGCGCCGTCCTGGCGCTGGGCGGCATGGCCGCGTGCCTGCTGGCCGCCGGATTCGCGCTGCTGTTCTTTCCGCCCATAAGCACGTCCGGGGCACTGGTGCTGTGGGCGTCGCTGATGCTGGCGCTGACCTACGCGGCCTACAGCGCCGTGAGCGTGGCATACCAGTCCTGGGGCGCGATGCTGGGGGGCGACGAGGGCCAGCGCAGCCGCATCGTGGCCTGGCGCGAAGGGCTGGGACTGGCGGGGGTGCTGCTGGCATCGGTGCTGCCCACGTTCGCGGGCCATGGGGTCACGGCAGCGGCTTTCGCGGCGCTGCTGGGCGTGGGCTGGCTGGCTTGGACCCGCGCACCCGCGCCGCGCCCGCGCGAGGACGGCACCGCCGGCGAGCTGTGGCGTCCGCTGAAATGTCCGGCATTCCGCCGGCTGCTGGCGGTATTCCTGCTCAACGGCATCGCCAGCGCCATTCCGGCCACGCTCGTGCTGTTCTTCATCCAGGACCGCCTGCAGGCGCCACCGGCATGGGAGCCGCTCTTCCTGGCCGTCTACTTTCTCGCCGCGGCGCTGTCGCTGCCACTGTGGCTTCGGACCGTGCGGCGCTTCGGGCTGGCACGCAGCTGGCTCGGCGGCATGGTGCTTGCCATGGCGGTTTTCATCTGGGCGCTGGGCCTGGGGGAGGGCGATCACCTGCCGTTCCTGGTCGTCTGCGCCCTGTCCGGGGCGGCCCTCGGTGCCGACCTGGCCCTGCCCGGCGCCCTGCTCGCCGGTGTGATCGACCGCGCTGGCGACCGCGGCCAGGCCGATGGGGCTTACTTCGGCTGGTGGAATTTTGCGACCAAGCTCAATCTTGCCCTGGCCGCGGGCCTGGCGCTGCCGCTGCTCGCGCTGTTCGGCTACACGCCGGGCACCCGTGACGCGCCCGGCCTGCTGGCGCTGTCCGCCGCGTACTGCCTGCTGCCCTGCGCACTCAAGCTTTGCGCCGCGCTGACGCTGTACCTCACCCTCATCAGACCCACGACACCATGAAACGCCGCTTCCTTCTTGCAGCTGCCGCCAGCGTCCCCTGGCTGGCCGGCTGTGCCTCGCCCCGTGTTGAAGACTACGCCGAGCAGCGGCCGGCACTGGATCTGCGCGACTACTTCAACGGCACCCTGGACGCCTGGGGTGTCCTCACCGACCGCTCGGGCAAGGTCGTACGCCGCTTCACCGTGGTGATGGACTGCCGCTGGCAAGGCGATGACGGCGTGCTGGACGAAGCGTTCACCTACTCCGACGGCACCCGCCAGCGGCGCGTCTGGCGGCTGAAGCGGCATACAGACGGCCGCTACACCGGTCGCGCCGACGACGTGGTCGGCGAAGCCGCCGGCCAGGCCCGCGGCAACGCGTTCAACTGGCGCTACACGCTTGCCCTGCCGGTCGACGGACGGGTCGTGAACGTCGACTTCGACGACTGGATGTACCTGATGGATGAGCGCGTCATGCTCAACCGCGCGGTCATGAGCAAGCTCGGCATCCGGCTGGGCGAAGTCACCCTTTCCTTCAGGCGGCGATGATGCAAACGCAATTCAGTCCCGCGGGCAAGGCCCCCGCCGACATCCAGCCCCCGCGGCATGCAGGCTGGTTTGCCCCGCTGAACCCGCCCCAGCCGCGCTGGTCCGGCCGCAGCGTGTGGCTCGTGGGCGCGTCCAGCGGCATCGGCCGCGCGACTGCCGCCCTCCTGCATGCACAGGGTGCGCGCGTGTATGTGTCCGCGCGCAGCGACGGCCCGCTGACGCGGTTCGCGGTGGAGCATCCCGGCGCGGTCGCCCTGCCGCTGGACGTGTGCGACCGCGCCCAGGTGCAGGCCGCCGCGCGCACGCTCCTGGCCGAAGGACCGCTGGACTGCGTGATCTACTGCGCCGGTTACTACCGCGAAATGCGGGCCACCGCATTCGATCTGGACGAGATGCTGCGGCATGAGCAGGTCAACTACGTGGGCGCGCTGCACGTGCTGGACGCGGTGCTGCCGCACTTCCTGTCGCGCCGCGCGGGACACATCAGCCTGGTCAGCAGCGTGGCGGGTTTCCGCGGGCTGCCCAAGAGCCTGGCCTACGGTCCCACCAAGGCCGCGCTCATCAACCTGGGCGAGACGCTGTACCTGGACCTGCGCGACGCGGGCATCGGCGTAAGCCTGGTCAACCCGGGCTTCGTGGAAACGCCGCTGACCGCGCAGAACGAGTTCCGCATGCCTGCGCTCATCACGCCCGAGCAGGCCGCGCACGAGATCCTGTCGGGCTGGCAGCGCGGCCAGTTTGAAATCCACTTTCCCAAACGCTTCACGTGGTGGATGAAAGCCTTGCGCTGGCTGCCCCAACGCATTTATTTCGCCGTGATCCGGCGCTTCACGGGGCTGTGAGCGTGAGGGACGCCGTCACACGGATCGAAAACTTCTTCGGTGCGCTGACGCCCGCCGACCTGCAACGCCTGGGCGATTTCTACGAAAGCAATGCGTACTTCAAGGATCCGTTCAACGAAGTGCGGGGCGTTGCGGCCATTGCGGGCATCTTTCGCCACATGTTCGATACGCTGGACGATCCGCGCTTCGTCATCACGGCGCGGATGATCGACGGCGATCAATGCTTCCTGGCCTGGGAATTCCGGTTTGCGTTCCGGGGGTCACATCCTGCCAGGCCCCAGGTGATACGCGGTGGCTCGCACCTGCTGCTGGCGCCGGACGGACGCATCCGCTCGCACCGGGACTATTGGGATGCGGCGGAAGAACTGTATGAGAAGCTGCCCATGCTGGGCTCGCTGATGCGCTGGCTGAAGCGGCGCGTGGCTGGCTGACCCAACGGACGCGCCGGATGGCGCCCTCAGGCAGGCCGCGTGTCGGCGAAACTTGCGCGCTGCGCGAGCTTTTCGCTCAGGCGGGCCAGGTTGGGATGGGCGGTGCGCCAGTCGATGTCGGCAAACCGGAAGTCCAGGTAGCCCAGCGCACACCCCACGGCAACGTCCGCCAGGCTCAGGTGGATGCCGGAGCAGAACGGCTTCTCGCCCAGGCCCTTGGCCATGGCTTCCAGGCTCGCATGCACCTTGCCCATCTGGCGGTCGATCCAGGCCTGGCTGCGCTGGGCTTTGGTCCGGCCGGCCCAGTTGGCCTCCAGGCGCGCCAGGATCAACGCGTCCAGCACGCCGTCGGCCAACGCTTCCCAGGTCTTGACCTCGGCACGCTCGCGGCCCACGGCGGGGATGAGCTTGCCCACGGGCGACAGCGTGTCCAGGTATTCGACGATGACGCGCGAGTCGAACAGCGCCTCGCCGCCTTCCATGACCAGGCACGGCACCTTGCCCAGCGGGTTGGACTGGCTGATCGTGGTGTCGGCCGCCCAAACGTCCTCAGGCACGAACTGGTAGTCCAGTTTCTTTTCGGCCATGACGACGCGCACCTTGCGCACGTACGGGCTTGCAACGGCTCCAATCAACTTCATGGGAGGTCTCTCTGAATGTTCGAGTTATCGCAGGAAATTCATTTTAGGGGAATGCTCCGGTTTGCCTGTCGCAGGGCCACGACAGCGGGCGCCACCGGGTTTACCAGAGGTGCCCGCCTACAATTGCGGGCATGACTTTCTCGACGATCGCGGCGCTGTCGCCGCTGGACGGCCGCTATGCGGCCAAGCTCGCCAACCTGCGCCCCCTGATGAGCGAGCAGGGCTACATGCACCGCCGCGTGCAGGTTGAAGTGGCATGGTTCATCGCCCTGAGCGATGCGGGCTTTGGCGAGTTCAAGCCGTTGAGTCCCGGAGCACGCACTTACTTGCTCGGTCTGGTCAAAAATTTTTCGGAAGCCGACGCCGCAGCGATCAAGGACATAGAAAAAACCACGAACCACGACGTCAAGGCCGTGGAGTACTGGATCAAGTCGAAGTTCGAAGCCCGGCCCGAACTCAAGTCAGCCAGCGAATTCGTTCACTTCGCCTGCACCAGCGAGGACATCAACAACACAAGCCACGCGCTGCAGCTCAAGGGGGGGCGCGACGCCGTCATCCTGCCGGCGCTGGACGCCGTCATCGCCAAACTGCGTGACATGGCACATGCCCACGCTGCCGTGCCCATGCTCAGCCGCACCCACGGCCAGACCGCCAGCCCCACGACCGTGGGCAAGGAAATCGCCAACGTCGTCGTGCGTCTGGCCGCTGCGCGCGAGCGCATCGCTGGCGTCAAGCTCATGGGCAAGATGAACGGCGCCGTGGGCAACTACAACGCGCACCTTTCGGCCTGGCCCGACTTCGACTGGGAAGCCTTTTCGTGCAAGGTGGTGGAAACACCGGAGCCGCTCGGCCTGGGGCTGACGTTCCAGCCCTACAGCATCCAGATCGAGCCGCATGACTATATGGCGGAGCTGTTCGACGCCGTGGCGCGCGCCAACACCATCCTGGTCGATTTCTCGCGTGACGTCTGGGGTTATGTCAGCCTGGGCTATTTCAAGCAACGGCTGAAGGCTGGCGAGATCGGTTCGTCCACCATGCCGCACAAGGTCAACCCGATCGACTTCGAAAACGCCGAAGGCAACCTGGGCCTGGCCAATGCCCTGCTGCGCCACCTGAGCGAAAAGCTGCCTATCAGCCGCTGGCAGCGCGACCTGACCGACAGCACGGTCTTGCGCAACATGGGCGTGGCCCTGGGCTACGCCGCGCTGGCCTACCAGTCGCTCATGACCGGCCTGAACAAGCTGGAACTGAATGAAGAAGCGCTGGCCGCCGACCTGAACGCCGCCTGGGAAGTGCTGGCCGAGCCGATCCAGACCGTGATGCGCCGCTTCGGCGTGCAGGGTGCGTATGAGAAGCTCAAGGAAGTCACGCGCGGCAAAACGGTGCGCGCCGAAGACCTGCACGGACTGATCCGCTCGCTGGAGATCCCGCAGGCCGAGAAAGACCGCCTGCTGGCCATGACACCGGCCAGCTACATCGGCAAGGCGGCTGAACTCGCCCGGCGGGCCTGATGGCCCTGAAGTCCACGATCTTCAAAGCGTCCCTGCAGGTCGCCGACATCGACCACGGCTACTACGCGGACCATGCGCTGACCCTGGCGCGCCATCCGAGCGAAACCGACGAACGCATGATGGTGCGGCTGGCCGCGCTGGCCTTCAACGCCCATCAGCTGCAGACTGTGTGCAACGGCGACGGCACGCTGGCCTTTGGCGCGGGACTGTCCGACCCGGACGACCCCGATGTGTACCTGCGCGACTTCACGGGGCAAACCCGGCTGTGGATCGAAGTGGGCCAGCCCGAGGACAAGCCCGTCATCAAGGCATGCGGCAAGGCCGACCAGGTCATGGTCTATTGCTTCAACCACGCCGCCGAAATCTGGTGGCGCGGCATCGAGAACAAGCTCACGCGCCCGCAGAACCTCAGCGTCTTTCGCGTGCCCACGGCAGCCTCTCAGGCGCTGGGAGCCCTGGCACAGCGCACGATGCAGTTGCAGGCGACGGTGCAGGAGGGTGTGCTGATGCTTGGAGACGGCACGAACACGGTGGACATCGAGCCGGTCCGCTGGAAATAGCCCTGCCGCGCTGGAGCAGGCGCAGCATTCGCGCACCTCAGCCGGCGTTGTCCGCCTTGCCCTCGCCCGCGCCTTCAACGGCACGCTCCGCATAGCGGTTGAAACGCCAGGCCTCGCTTTGCAGCGTGATGCGGCGCCAGACCTGGCGCTTGGCGGCCGGCGTCATCTCGGGCCACAGCTGCACTTCCTCGAAGGTACGACCGCAGCCCTTGCAGTCAGCGTCGCCCTGGCTGGTGGAACAAATGGCGATACAGGGGGTGTCCGGCGTGGTGTCGTACCAGGCCTTCCACGCCGCGTAAGCCTTGGGAGGAAAGCCGTTTTCATCCGCCTCGTCCTCGTGGTAATAGATCATGAGCGCGTACACCTCGGCCAGCGCCCGCAGCGGCGCAGCCAGGGTAATGCCATCCGGCGACGGACTCTTCTCGCGCCAGTAGTTGATGGCAGCCTCGATGTCGGTGATGTGGATTCCGGCCATGGGACGTTCAGGGGGAGGGGGATGATAGCGTGCGACCCGATGTTCGCGCGGGCAACGGCGCAATGTAGGACAAACCCTCAAACCGGGGACAATTAATGCTCCTCTTTTGAGAGCATGAAATCCCTGAAGGGCAACGCCTCCAGCCTCATTTCACTTAAAGCCTGCGGAAATTGCGTAGGGTTGCCAGCTTGCGTTTAGGCCTTTGTGCTGCTTTAATCCCGCCTACGAAGGGGAGTAGCTCCCCACCGTCGCTGCCCAGGGAGGTGCTTTCGGGCATCGCAGCGATGGTGATCGACAAGTCGTCATTACGAAGTACACCTTCCGGCTTGTTGGGCACATATCGCATGACTCCATGCCGAGCAAGACCTTCGATTGGAACCTGAGCCAGGTTTGGTCGAAGTGCGCTTGTTGTTTTCCTTCAAACACACCTCCACTGCACCCGGCTCCGGTTGTTAATCGATACAACTCGGAGTTTTTCGCATGGAGTTCATGTCCGCCCCCTGGTGGTCGGCCTTGCTGGCCATTATTCTTATTGACCTGGTGCTTGCCGGCGACAACGCGATCGTGATCGCGCTCGCTGCCCGCAACCTGCCCGCCCATCTCCAGAAAAAGGCCATCGTCTGGGGCACTGTAGGCGCCATCGTGGTGCGCTCGGCCATGACCATCGGTGTCGTGTGGCTGCTCAAGGTCCCCGGCCTGATGCTGGTCGGAGGCCTGGCCCTGGTGTGGATCGCCTACAAGCTGACGCTGAATGACGATGGCGCAGACGAGCACGGCGGTCCCGGCGCCACCACGTTCTGGGGCGCGATGAAGACCATCATCATTGCCGACGCCGTGATGGGCATCGACAACGTTCTGGGCGTGGCCGGCGCAGCGCACGGCTCGTTCGACCTGGTGGTGATCGGCCTGCTGGTCAGCATCCCCATCGTGGTGTTCGGCAGCACGCTGGTGCTCAAACTGGTGGAGCGGTTCCCGTCGATCATGTACATCGGCGCGGCCGTCCTGGCGTTCACCGCCGGCAAGATGATCGTCAACGAAAAGCTGCTGGCCGGCTTCTTCAAGGGTCCCGACGCTTCCCACCAGATCGCCTACTGGACGGTCTGCGTGCTGATCATCATCGGCGTGCTGACCGCGGGCTGGCTGCGCAACCGCCGCAATGCAGCGCCGCAGGAAGGCCATGCGGCCTGACCACGACGATATCCCCGGATTTCACCCCGCCCTCAACCCTGAAAAGGAAAACATCATGGACAAAATCATTGTGTATGTGGACGACGCAGCCCACGCACAACAACAACTCGCCCCCATGAAGAGCAGTGAGCGCGCCGGCGCGGCCGCCACCAGGACCCACTGGGTCATGGTGGCCTGTGCGCCGCGCATGACGCACCGCATCAGCAAATGGGTCAGCCACAGCGCACGTGAGAACTGGCGCGCCAAGTGGGCTGACAAACTCTTCGAGCAGCTCGTGCCGCAGATGCAGGCATCTGGCGACACCGTGACCGTGGTGCTGGCCAAGGGCCCGCTGCCCGAACTGACCGAACAGCTCAAGCGCGAACACGGCACGGCGCGCGTGCTGGACGCCCGCCGGCCCAAGTTCGGCCAGGATCTGCCGCCCGTCACGGGCGACCAGCCGGCCGCCCAGGACCGCCGCTGGGAACTGCCCGGCGCCGTGCTGGGCATGGGCGCCATGCTCGTGCTGGCAGCCGAGTAGTCCGGCCTTTTCAGGGCACGCCATCCGGTCCTCGGCCGGATGGTGGTGCACTGGCGGCGGTGCTATGCTGGCCGCCATGAAGCTCCTCGTCAAATGGCTGCTCAGCGCTTCGGCGCTGCTGCTGGTGGCCTATCTCTATTCAGGCGTCCAGGTCAGCAGCTTTACCTCGGCACTGCTGGCGGCTTTCGTCATCGGCCTGTTCAACCTGATCGTGCGGCCGGTGCTGGTGGTGCTCACGCTGCCGGTGACACTGGTGACGCTGGGCCTGTTCCTGTTCGTGATCAACGCGCTGATGTTCTGGGCGGCCGCCTATGTGCTGGACGGCTTCCAGGTCCGCGGCTTCGTGGGCGCGCTGGTCGGCTCGCTGATCTATTCGGTGCTGGGGATCGTGATCGAATCAGCGCTCGAGAGCCTGTTCCCGAAGAAGTGATTCCACCTGGCGGGCCCGGGTGTCGATGATGGACGCCTCGATGTGCTCGCCGCCCAGCGTTCCGTCACGCGCCATCCGGCGGGCGAGTTCCTGCGCCGCCTTGAACCGGTCCATGGCGGCCGCGTAGTCAAGCCAGGCCACCTGCGCCTCGGCTTCGGCCCGTATGGCGCGCAAACCCCGGCCCTGTGTGCCATAAGCCTGCGCCAGCAGCTGCCAGGCCGCGGCATCACGCGGGTGCGACGTCACCCAGGTCTGCAGGCGCTGCGCGGCCTCGTCGCCCCGCCCCGCGCGCACCGCAGCCTGGGCACCCAGCAGCACGTCCGGTCGCCCTGCATCAGCCAGGGACGCCAGCGACGCCGCACGGGCGGCATCGCCTGCACCCAGCGCAATCTCGGCCAGCAGCAGGCGCGCCAGCCGCGCCGCGGCCGCCTCACCCTGCGCCAGCGGCCGCAGAGCCATGGCGAAACGCTCGGCCTGCGCGCCATCGCGCAGCTTGAGACTGGCCAACGCCGCGGCGTACAGCGCACCAGCCTGTCGCGCCGGCCCCTGCTGCGCCAACGTGGGCGCCTGTGCTTCCGCCACACGTGCACGCAGCGCATCCACCGCCCCCTGGGACAACACGCGCGCGCGCGCGGCCACCATGGCGTGCTCCACGGTAGGCGCGCCGGGCACGGCCGCACGCCCGGACAGTTGCTGGCGCGCCTGCATGTCGGCCATGCGCTCCGTGGTCATGGGGTGGCTGCGCAGATAGGGGAACGAGCCATTGTCATTCAACCGGGAGGCTTGTTGCAGCTTGTCAAACATAGTGACGAACCCCAGCGGTTCGAAGCCGGCCTGCGTCATGACGCCGTAGCCCACGCGATCGGCCTCGCGCTCCATGTCGCGCGAAAAATTGAGCTGGTTCTGCACGGCCAGCGCCTGCCCGCCCGCCACCACCGCGTTGGCCGCATCGGGATTCTTGCTGGCGGCAATGGCCCCCAGGATCATGGCCCCCACGACCCAGGGCGTCTGCCGGTTCTGCTGCGTCATGAGCCGCGAAATGTGGCGCTGCGTCACGTGGCTGAGTTCGTGGGCCAGCACGGATGCCAGTTCGTCACGGTTGGCCACCGCCGCGACCAGCCCCAGATGCAGGCCAAGGTAGCCGCCCGGCAACGCAAAGGCGTTGATGCTGCGGTCCTTGCCCAGGAAAATTTCCCAGGCAAAGCGCTGCTCCAGCTCGGTGCCGAGCTCACCACGCTGGCGGGCAGCGGCCAGCAGGGGCTGCCAGATGCCCTGCACATACTCCACAATCACGGGGTCGTCGATGTAGTCGGGATCGCGGTACAACTCGCGCGCAATGCGCTCGCCCAGCTTGCGCTCGGCGCTCGCGGACATTTCGCTGCCGTCGCCGAGGGTGGGGAGTTGGGCGTGGGGAACAGCCGGCATCAGCATCGCGGCACAAACAAGCCACGGGTGACTTTTGCGAAACAATTTTCCGAGCTGTTTGAAGCGACTTTTCATAGATGCACGGCCGTATGATTGCCCATCCAGATGAAACCCTTGTAAACAGGTTTTACCACCCTCAGGCAACGCATGAATACGCTGACCCACTTCGACGGCCAGGGACAGGCTCATATGGTGGATGTTGCGGGCAAACCCGCGTCACACCGCATCGCCGTAGCGACCGGGTGCATCAGGATGCAGTCTTCCACCCTGGCGCTGATCAGCAGCGGCACCGCCAAAAAGGGGGATGTTCTGGGCATAGCACGTATCGCCGGCATCCAGGGCGCCAAACGGACGAGTGAGCTCATACCTTTGTGCCATCCGCTGGCCTTGACCCGCGTCGCGGTGGACTTTGAACTGCTGGTGGAGCAATCGACGATCCAATGCCTGTCCACCGCTGAAACGATCGGGCAGACCGGCGTCGAGATGGAGGCGCTGGTCAGCGTGCAGGTAGCCCTGTTGACCATCTATGACATGTGCAAGGCTGTGGACCGGGGAATGACCATTACCGACGTCAAGCTCCTGGAAAAGCTTGGGGGCAAGTCCGGGCCATTCCGCGCGGAATAAGGCACGCGTTACGCCTGCATCACTGTTGTGCGCGCCGGTTATTGAAGGTCTCTTGCCACGCGCGAGCCTGCTCTGGAAAGGCAGCCTGATACCTCTTGATGTAATAAGAGGCTTCCGCATCCTGCTGAAGCAATATCAGACTTTCTATCAGCTTTTCCACTACGATGGGCTCGGGCGAGAAGTGCAGCACGCGGAGAGCCAGTCGGTAAACATCCCTGGCGTTCGAGGCTTGCAATGGCGTTGTCGTCAACTCGGCGAACCGCTGCTGGTCCTTGAACAGCACAGGGCTCAATTCTGAGATTGCAGTGTTCCGATAGGTTTCGAAACGAGCGGTCGCGGGCAGATATGCCTGGCTGATCAACCGATAGTCCGCCCAAACAAAGGCGGTACAGGCAATGGCACAGGCAGCGACGCTGACCAGGGTCGCACGTGCTTTCTGGGCAGATTGACCCAGCGCGTCACCCGGCCGTTGCAGCAATAGTCCGACCGCCAAGATCATCGCGACAAAGAAAGGGCCGTACCACAGAGGGTATTCCACAAGGCTGTGCATAAGCAGGAAGATCACGATCAGCCATGCCATCAACCGATGCGGTTGCGACTCGGTGCGCCTCAATCCCTTGGCGAGCAAGGCGGCGACACAGAGCGTAGCAACCACCGCCGCTGGCACGCCCAGTTCAACAGCGATGTGCAGTGGCAGGTTGTGCGCATTATCAAGAATGTCGCAAAACCGGGCGCCGTCGTAGAGCGTCATGAAGTGGGCGTAGTCCAGTTCACCCCAGCCCCAACCCCACAATGGCCTCATGGCAATCAGGTCGAGTACATTGGACCAAAGTACTCGTCGGCTGCCACAGCCGACGTCGCTGACCACCCGGTCAAACACGGTTTCCGGCCGTGCGTTCTGCAGATGAACCAGCAGCAGTGGCAGACCGAAGGACGCCAGCAAATAACCGACGATGGCCACCGCCGCAATAGCTGCGAACTGGCGAGTACGCACTGCTGGCCAGAAGCAGGGGGCCAAGCAGAACACGAGCAGTCCCAGTGCACCCACACGTGATGCCGAGGCCGCATTGCCGACAACGAACAATCCAGCCCAGGGCAACATGGACCTCAACGGGCGCGCGCCCAACACCCCAGGCAACAACGAAGCCAACCCCAGCAACGTAAGGGTCGCAAACTGGTTGCGCTGACGAAGGGCTCCATATGCATGCCCAGGGGGCGTGGTGGGCACCCAACGGCTCAACTCCTGCGCCCAGCCTCCGTACTGGATGAGCGCCATGCAGCAGTTGACAGCGGCGGCGCAAATTAGCGCAGGCCCGATTGTCATCAGCAACAGCCGCCGCAGATCCGGCGCAGCATGCACCAGCAGCATGAGGCATGATGCCGTTGCGCAGGTGACGAGCCAGGGCTCCATCGCTGGCGACGGACCGCTTGCGAAGGGATAGATCCACGGAGCGGCAATCAGCAGCAACGCAGCGGCCTGCATCAACCTGTCAGACATCGCGTCGCACGTCGTTATTTAATAGCCTGGGACCCGGGATATCACCTGGCTTCCACGCCGTCTTGGGCATCACCCCGAGGAGCGGGTGGCTCCATCCGCCTGCATGGCCTTGAACTCTTTGAGCACCGGCCCGAAAACGGCGGGCTCCAGGTCGGCAAGTTGTTCTAGGTCCTTCTCAACCAACGAGCACTTTTCAGGATGAAAGCGGCATGCAGCCATCGCATAGCCCGCAGCACTCGTAAAGTCTCCCTTCAGGGCAAGCAGGCCAGCGTACTTGGTCAACAGCTTGGCATCCGAGTATTGCCGCACCACGCGCGCGCCCAATTCGATCTTCTGGTCCAGTTGCTCCCTGCTAACGGGCAGGACGCCAAACACCAGCAACTCCGTTTGCGGCGAGAACCCTGGCATCTTCAGCTGTGCGCCGATGTAGTGACGCAACTCGGGACTCACCTCACCGGGCCGGAAAACCGTCCACACCAAATGGGCAATGGTGACGTACTGATTCGCCATATACAACGTGGCCGCACCCATCGCGATCCCCATCGTCACCAGCAAGGCACGCATGGCTCCACTCAGCCTGACGACAAAGCCCGTGCGATCCAGGGCCCCCAGCATCAGCGCGAAAGAAAGCAGGAAGTAGGTATGCCACAGAGGAAACTCAACCATGGAATACGCGAGCAAGGTCAAACAACAGATCAGGAGATAACCAGTGTCGCGGCTCTGCCGCGACCGCAGCGCGCGCCAGAGCACCATACACAGCGGAATGGCGAACACCAGCAAACCGACGATTCCAGTTTCCGCAGCAAGCTGGGTCAGGATGTTGTGTGAGTGGTTGGCGAACTGGGGAATTGATGAACTCTGGAATCTCTGCAGTGATTGCAAGGTGAAAGTACCCCAGCCCGATCCGGTAACTGGATACGCCAGGAATATTTCCAGCGCCAGTTGAAACAGCACGACACGCGACACATTGCCTGTGGTCGACCAGCGTGTGGTGGCGCTGGTGAACGACTGCGCAGCTTCCAGACTGAAAAGGCCAAATTGAAGTATCGCGTAGGCAACGACGTACGCCGCCAATGCCCAACCCATACTCAGCACAGTTCTTGAGACCGTCGTTTTTCCATCCTTGGAGAGCAGGACCAGCCATGCGAAGAATAGGGCGGCAAACGCGCCAAACACCGAGCCGGAGCGGCTGCCCGTCAACACGAGGCCACTGAGGATGAAGAGGGCGGCCAACGCCATCAAGGCGCGCCAGCTTCTGCCAGCAAAGCGCACCCACATGAATGCCAGGCTCATCAGCGCCAGCGCATGCACACAGGCCGCCTGGTTGCGCTGAGCGAGATTGCCGAAAGGCTGCATGTCGGGCTGTCGAGGTACCAGCCAGACTTCCACGCGGTCCGGGTTGTAGAGCTGTATGTATTGCAGCACCACGGTAGTCAGACTGGCAGCTACCCAGGCAACTCCCAGGATCAGGCAAAGAGCTCCCAGTTGCCGACGATCAGCGCACGCCCGGCCCATGCCTGCCGCAACGGCCGCGACCAGCAGGGAGGCGACAGGAAAGATCAATGAATCGGCATACTGGATAGGCGCGAAAGGTATGCAGATGACAATCCACGCCGCCAGCATCAAGGGGCCAAGCATGCTCCAGCCCCAACGCGGAGAAGCGCCCGTCGCCTTCATGCAGCCAACGACGACTGCGCCAATGCAGCACGCCAGAACTGCCATGCACTCCGGCAGGAAGGTGACGAGAGGGATGACGCGTTGTGGGGCCAATGCAGCCGCGACCACCCCCAACATCAGCATCAGCGGGAAGAAAAGTATGCCGTTCACTGGACAAAAAGAACGGCCTGATAAGACCGTGATAGCAAAGAAGTTGCCGTTTCGATCAGACGCAACTGCGCGGCTTGAGGTTGGCCTGGAGGTTACCACCACACGACCAGGTAATACCGCCGGACGCCGATGAGCCTGGCGTCAACTGAATCTCGTTGGCCCCCGCGGGTGCCACCGTTGTACGGAAAAGAATCGAGATGACACCGCCGGTGGTGAGCTGAATGGACTCCACGCCTATCGTCTGGCTTGAAGACATGACGGTGAGGCCAACTGAAGCAACGTCACTTGGGAAAGCTTGATTGACCGAGTAGTACTCAGCCACCGCTGTTTTGTAAGAGCCCGCGAGCGTCAAACCCTCGGTGACTCGCGCGCGATAAATGTAGTTCTGGTACTGAGGGACTGCGACGGCGGCCAAAATTCCAATGATGGCGACCACAATCATCAGTTCGATCAGAGTGAAGCCGGATTGTCGACTGGCGTTCATGAGATCCCCTCGGACTATGCGCACTTCCAGAGTGATCTTCGACCCCAGACGGGGTCGAAGATCATGAATTCACATCAGCGGCAGTTTGCGGGGCGCAGAGCCGTGGCCAACGTGGTGCCGGTGCCGTTGCAGGCCCAGGTAATGCCCGCCGCGCCGGAGGTCGGCACCAGCTGGATAACCTTGTTGGACGTTGCAACGTTATCGGCGTAAGTAATGACGATGACGCCATTCGTTGTCAGTGCGACGCTGGTCACGGAAGCGCCAGTGATAGACGCATTGATGCCAACCGAAGCCAGGGTGTCGGGAAAGCTGTTGTTCGACGCAAAGTAATCAGCTACGCCGGTTTTGACAGAAGCCGCCAGGTTGAAACCTTCCGTCACGCGGGCGCGCTTGGTGTAGTCCTGGTATGCGGGCAGAGCCACGGCAGCCAGAATGCCGATGATCGCCACAACGATCATCAGTTCGATCAGGGTGAAACCCTTTTGCAATTGACGGGACATGAAAAACCTCCAGAGTTAAGGAAAAAAGGCTTTCGTGTCCTGCAATCGGCATGCCACCCCTGGATTCCCCCTGAAGCCTGCTCAAACACCGACTAACTGCACTCGGCGTCACAAGATGGCGACAAATTTGTCATCACCCGCCAATTAATGCACGCTGCGATTCAAATGCAGCTACGGGGTTTGAGGTTGGTCTGCAAGTTGCCGCCACAGGACCATGTGATACCGCCTGATGCTGAAGACGCCGGAGTCAGCTGTATCTCGTTTGCGCCCGCAGGTGCCACTGTCGTACGGAAAATGATCGAAATAACGCCGCCAGGTACGAGCTGGATCGAATCCACCCCCACAGTTTGCGCGGAAGACATCACACTCAGACCAACCGACGCTACATCGCTCGGAAACGTCTGATTGACCGAATAGTATTCGGCAACTGCTGTCTTGTAGGCGCCGGCCAGAGTCAACCCTTCGGTCACTCGGGCACGATAAATATAGTTCTGGTATTGAGGAACTGCGATGGCTGCCAGTATGCCAATGATGGCAACCACAATCATCAACTCAATCAGCGTGAACCCGGATTGTCGGCTGGCATTCATAGAAACCCCCGGACCATGCCCAGTGCCAAATGATCCTCAACCCCTGGGCAGGGGTCGAAGGTCATGCATTCACATCAGCGGCAATTTGCAGGACGCAGCGCGGTCGGCAACGTGGTGCCGCTGCCGTTGCAGGCCCAAGTAATGCCAGCAGCACCAGATGTCGGCACGAGCTGGATCACCTTTTGGGTGGTATCAGTGCTCACATTGTCGGCATAGGTGATGACGATGACGCCGTTCGTTGCCAGTGCCACACTCGTCACAGAAGCGCCAGTGATGGACGCATTGATGCCAACCGAAGCCAGGACATCGGGAAAGCTGTTGTTCGACGCAAAGTAGTCAGCTACGCCGGTTTTGACCGAAGCCGCCAGGTTGAAACCTTCCGTCACGCGAGCGCGTTTGGTGTAGTCCTGGTACGCGGGCAGAGCCACAGCAGCCAGAATGCCGATGATCGCCACAACGATCATTAGTTCGATCAGGGTGAAACCCTTTTGCAGTTGACGAGACATGAAAAACCTCCAGAGTTAAGAAAAAGGCTCTCATGTAAAGCAATCGGCGTGCCAGCTCCGCACTCCCCTTGAAGCCACTTCAAACGCCGGAAAACTACACCTTGCGTCACAATTCGGCGACAAATTTGTCAACTATTGACTTACTTGATACAAACCGAGCGAACCTGCTTCAGGTCCGTCAGCCCCATCATGATTTTTTCCATGCCGTCCATCTTGAGCGTGCGCATGCCACCCCCTACGGCGCACACGAAGATTTCGGCGACACGGGCACGTTCCTGGATCAGCTTTTTGACCGCGTCATCCGCAATCAGCAGCTCATGCAGGCCGACCCGGCCCTTGTAGCCTGACTTGCCGCACTTGTCGCAGCCCACCGGACGGTAGAACTTGAGCTTGCCGTTGTCCCCGTAGGTCTTGACCCAGCTCTCGTAAAGCTTCTTGGCTTCACCGGCATAGTCAGCCTTCCATGCAGCGGTGTGGCGCAAATCTTCGGCGTACTCGGCCACAAAAGTCTTGATTTCTTCGCCGTCAGGGCTGTAGTCCTGCTTGCAGTCGCACAGGCGCTTGGCCAGGCGCTGCGCCAGGATACCCAGCAGCGCGTCCGCAAAGTTGAACGGGTCCATGCCCATGTCCAGCAGGCGGGTGATGGATTCCGGGGCGGAGTTCGTGTGCAGCGTCGAGAACACCAGGTGGCCCGTGAGCGAGGCCTCCACGCCCATGGACACCGTTTCCTTGTCGCGCGACTCGCCGACCATGATGATGTCGGGGTCCGCACGCAGGAAGGCGCGCATGACCAGCGCAAAGTCGATGCCAGCCTTCTTGTTGACCTGCACCTGGCGCAAACCCTTTTGCGTGATTTCGACAGGGTCTTCCGCCGTCCAGATCTTGGTGTCCGGCGTGTTCAAGAACTTCAGGATCGAGTGCAGCGTTGTCGTTTTGCCTGAGCCCGTCGGACCGCAGACATAGAACAGCCCGTAAGGCTTGCTCACGGTTTTTTCGACACGGTCCTTGTTGTGCGGCGTGAGGCCCAGCTTGTCCAGCGGAATGGGCTCGCCCGCCGCCAGGATACGCATAACGACGTCTTCCACGCCACCCGCCGAAGGGATCGTCGCCACCCGCAGCTCAATGTCCAGCGGGCCGAACTTCTTGAACTTGATCTTGCCGTCCTGGGGTTTGCGCTTTTCGGAGATGTCCAGATCGCACATGATCTTCAGGCGCGTCACCAGCGCCTGGCGGAAGTGGGACGGCACTTCGATATACGGGGTCAGCCCGCCGTCAATGCGCAGGCGAATGCCCGTCTTGGCTTTGCCGGGCAGCGGTTCGATATGGATGTCGGACGCCCGCAGGTTGTAGGCATCCACGATGACCTTGTTGACAAACTTCACCAGTTCGTTGTCGGCGGCAGCGGATTCGAGCCCTGACTCATCGCCCCCTTCGTCGTCCACCGGTGCGCTCAGGTCGGCCAGCAGTTCGTCGATCGTCCCACCCTCTGCGCCTGCGCCATAGAGTTGGCTCAGCGTTTCCTCAAATTCGGTTTGCGTCGTGACCCGGTAGGCGAACCTGGACATCCGCGGAAACACCTGCGGCACGATGCGCGAGCCGCGCACGGCTTCGGGGTCCACGCACATGACGACCAACCCCTCGGTGGACTCCTCCAGCGGAATCCAGCCCTGTTCGACCAGGAAATCCCGCTTGAGCGGGCCATGCAGCATTTCGGACCGGATCCGCCCCGCGCTAAACGGCTCATACGACACGCCAAAGAATTTGGCCAGCGACGGGCCGATCTGGGCCGGCCGGATCTGGAAATTGGCCATCAACATGTGCTCGACCGGCTTGGCCTCTTCGCGCGCGCTGTGGATGCACTGCTGCAGCTCGTCGGCCGTCAACACACCATCGGTGACCAGGCCGTCATACTTGGTGGCCTTGCGCCGGGAGCCTTCCTCGGCTTTCTGCATGCGCTGGCGGATGGCGGTCGCCAGCGTCTTGCACAGCTGGGCGGCACCCTCGACTTCCAGTTCGCCGAAAGGCTGGTCGCTCTTGTTGTTGATGACCTGCAATACGCCGTGCAGTGCATCGCCGTCCAGAATGGGGACCACCAGCATCTGCTTGGTCCGGTAGCCGGACCGCTTGTCGACCTCTTTCAGGAAGCTGAGCGTGGGATGAACACGCTTGAGCGCATCGTCGTCGTAAACATCGGCAATGTTCACCGGCTGCTTGGCGAACGCCACGTAGCCGGCGATGCTCTGCGCGCTGATGGGCAGCTTGAGGTCGCGGCTTGTGTTCAGCCCCGTCTTGATCTTGGAAATGATGGCCGTGCGGTCTTCGTTCACCGCATACAGCGTCAGCCGGTCGGCGTTGAGCAGTTTGCAGATGTCCTGGCTGACCTCCAGCATGATCTGATCCACGTTTTCGGTTTCGTGGATGCGGGTCGTGACGTGCTGCAACTGCCGGAAGAACAGGGCCTCAAAAGAAACGCCGCGCTTGTCCGGCGGCAGCATTTGCGAGTCGAAGAAAGCCTGTTCAGAGTCCTTCTCGCCCGCGGGCTTGAGAACCGCGCTCATAGGTCAAACTCCTGTCCCGCGCGCAGCCAGCGTATGTCATGCGTGACGTTGGGGCCGAACGGCTGGGTCTGATCGAACCGCTGGATCTCGGCCATGATCAGCTCGGTTTCGGCCGGCTTGGTGTGCGTGATGTAGATCGGGAAGCGCTTGCCCTTGTCGATGCAGTCCAGCTCTTCCGCCAGCGCCGCGGGCGACAGGTGCAGGCTGCGACGCGCCAGGTCTTTTTCACGGTTGCTGAACGCCGTCTCGATCACCAGGGCCGCCACGTTCATCTGGTTGATGCGGCGCCAGAACGCCGGGTTGCGCTCCGTGTCGCCCGTGAAGATCCAGCAGCCACGGCCCGCCGTCACGGCATAACCCACCGCCGGCACGGTATGCACCGCCGGCAGGACTTCGATGCGCTTGCCGGGAAAGTCCAGCGTCTGGCCCACCTGCAGTTCGTGAAAGGTGATGAAAGGGGCCTGCGGCGTTGGAATGCGGCTGAAGTCAGGCCAGATCACGTTGTTGAAAATATGGGTCTTCAGCGCCGCGATCGTGCCGGGCAAGGCGTGGATCTTGACCGGCGCGCTGCGCTTGGAGGCAATGGCGTCAATCATGAGCGGCAGGGCCGCCACATGGTCCAGGTGCGAGTGGGTCAACAGCACATGGTCGATGCTGCGCATCTCGTCCAGCGTCAGGTCGCCCACACCGGTGCCGGCGTCCACCAGGACGTCGTTGTCGATCAGGAAAGACGTGGTCCGGCAGTCCTTGGCGATGGCGCCGGAGCAGCCCAAAACCCTGACTTTCATCCCGCTACCTCACTTGGTCTCAAAGTTTGTTGCGCCGTCCCATTCGGGATCGAAGGGCAACAGCCGCATTGAGGCTACACGCTGGGTGTACAGCTCGTAAAGGTATTTTTTGGCGTTCATGCGCTGCAGGTTCAGCAGCTGCACGTCCGCCTGGTCCCAATCCTGGGCCCGATAAGCTTTCAGCACCGCGCCCCAGGTCTTGAGCTCGTCCGCATGCGGCTTTTCCAGCCGGTCGGCCGGAGCCATTGGCCAGAAAATGGCCACAGCCTGCTCCTTGCCCTTGACGCGCACCTTGTCCAGCTCCTGCCAGGCAAATTCGGGCGCCAGTTTGCGCGTGCTTTCGCTCACGACGATGTCGACGCCGTAGGTTTTGGACAGGCCCTCCAGCCGCGAACCCAGGTTCACGGAGTCGCCAATGACGGTGTAGCTGCGCCGGATGTCCGACCCCATGTCGCCTACGCACATGTTGCCCGTGTTCAGGCCGATGCCGATGCCGATTTCGGGCAAACCCTTCTGGCGGTGCTCTTCGTTGATCTTGCGGACCGCGTTGGCCATTTCCATGGAGGTCTTGACCGCAAGGTGCGCATGGTCGGGTATGTCCACCGGCGCCCCCCAGAACGCCATGACGCAGTCGCCCATGTACTTGTCGATCGTGCCGCGGTTGGCCCGGATGAGGTCGGTCAACCGGCTGAACACCGCATTGAGCAACTCCTGAAGCTGCGTGGGCTCCATGGTCTCGGACATTTTGGTGAAGCCCCGCATGTCGCAGAACATCACCGTCAGGTCCTTGTTGGTGGCCTTCATGCTGTAGCTGTCGGGGTCCTTCACCATTTCGTCCACCAGCTCAGGGGGAACGTACGTGCCGAACAGGTTGGCCAGCTCGCGCTTGGAGCGGCTTTCCACGAAATAGCCGTAGCTCATGTTCAGCGCGAACGCCGTCAGGGCCATCACCAACGCAGACGCCAGCGGCAACACCAGGCCGGAACCAAGGTAGAGCCAGAAGTTCAAGCCCACCAGCGCGCCAACAACGGCAATGCTCACCCCCACGGCCCGGGGCGCGGACAGCAGCGGCAGGGCGAACGCCAGCGTCACGCCGGACAGCAGCAGGATCACCACCTCGAAGCCCACGGCATAGTCGGGCTTGACGAAGGTCTTGCCATCCAGCAGGCCGGAAATCAGGTTGGCATGGACTTCCACGCCAGGATAGGTTTCCCCCACCGGTGTGACGCGCAGGTCCAGCAAACCGGGCGCCGTCGTGCCCAGCAGAACGATCTTGTCTTTCAGCGCAGCATCGGGCACCCGCTTGGCCAGCAGATCTGCCGCGGAGATGTACTTGAATGAGCCGCCGCCGACACCGCCCGGCCCACGGAAAGGAACCAGCGTAGCCACCCTGTCATCCACCGGTACTGCCAGTGTCTTGCCACCCTGATTCAACAGAATGCTTTCGAGACCCTGATAGCTGCGGTTGATGAACCGCTCCTGCGGGAAGCCGGGCGACACAGCGGGCAAACCCACCAACATGCGAAACATCGCCATGGACAGCGATTCGTAGTATTGCCCCTTGTACTCGGCAATCAGCGGCACTGACCGTACCACGCCATCACCCTCGGTGATGGAATTGAAGAAGCCGCCCATGGGTGCAGCGCCTGCAATCTGCTCGATGTTGGAGCCGTAGCCATTCCAGCTCGTGAATTTGATGGGACGGCCATGCAGGGCGTCCTTCTGCATGACAGGGGCGGGAAGAACACCGGACGTGCGTCCGTCGCGGTCGCTGGTGAAGTAGTAGCCCATCACCACCGGCCTCTTTTGCAGAGATCTGGCGAACGCGGCGTCATAGTCCAACGTCGTCTGCAACTGGTTCAGCCGCTCTGCAAAGCCGGCCTGCTCCTTCAGTTCGCTCTGGGCAAGCTGGCGAAGACGCTTGAGACCCGAGCTTTCATCCGCTTCGGCGAACACCACGTCGAACCCCAGCAGCGCAATCTTCTGGCGGTTGTAGAGGTCGTCCATCAGGTCCGCAAGCCGGTTGCGCCCCCAGGGCCAGCGACCCACTTCGGCAAGGCTCTTTTCGTCTATGTCGACGATGACGATGCGATCGTCCAGCGTGCGCGGCATGGTCGCACGCAGCCTTG
Source organism: Ramlibacter sp. (assembly GCA_041905405.1). Classification (GTDB taxonomy): domain Bacteria; phylum Pseudomonadota; class Gammaproteobacteria; order Burkholderiales; family Burkholderiaceae_C; genus RAM1. Next base: position 109,236 of record JAYRLC010000002.1, read on the forward strand.
CGTCATAAATGATGTCGTCCAGCCGCTGAAGGACGCCGATGCGCATCACGCCGCTGGCATGCAGCAGCGCGAATATCAACGGAATCAGGGTGACCGCAATGCGCGGCCAGTGTTTGGAAAGGGAGCCCATGAATGCGAGCCAGGCCGTGAGTCGGTAAAGCGCGCAGCCCGCGGGCTGCTCAGCCCTGCACGAACTGCATCTGGGTCCCCGCCAGCTCCAGCAGGTCGCCGTTCTTGAGCATCACGGGTTCACCGCCAATCGGCGCGCCGTTCAGCGTCGGCTTGTTGGCGCCCTCAACGTGCGCCACGACAAAGCCGTTGTGCCGCTTGGTGATGGCAGCCACCGCCACGCCGGGCTTGCCGATGGTCGTGACCACTTTTACCAACGGCACCTCCCTGCCGGCGGCAGCGCCCGACAGGACTTTGATGCTGCCATTGGGTCCCGAGCCTTCTGTCACGGGCGCCGCAGCAGCCGCCGCAGGAGTTGCAGCGGTGGCAGGAGGTGGCACGGCCAGGCCTGCACCACCCGCCTTGATGACCATGGTCTTTTCAAACCCGGCGCTCGCGGCTTCGTTGATGTACTTGATCTTGTACTTGCCGATCTCGACCGTGTCGTTGTTCTGCAACAGCTGCTTCTTGACCGCCTTGCCGTTGACGTAGGTGCCGTTCGTGCTGTTCAGGTCTTCCAGGTACACCTCATTGCCGGTCATCTGCAGCACGGCATGCTCGCCGCTGACGGCGAGGTTATCGATGACGATATCGTTGTATGGCCGCCGCCCCAGGGTCGTACGGTCCTTTGTCAGCTGCACTTCCTTGATGACAACACCGTCGATCGAAACGATCATTTTCGGCATGGCCGACTCCTGTTTCTAAAACCTGTTTCGGGAAAACTAATGCCTAAGACTATTTTCCCAGCAATCTGGAAATCAAGCCGCGCTTTTTGACGCCGCTTTGCGCCTGGGCCAGCAGGACCGAGATATTGTCGCGCCCGCCATTGGCATTGGCCGCGTCAACAAGCTGGACCACTTTCTGATCCAGGGGCAGATCGGTTGCCAGCAGCTGCGCAATATTGGCGTTGTCCACCATGTCCGACAGGCCGTCGGAACACATGAGGTACATGTCGCCCGGCTCCACGCGGTGTTCATTGACCTCCAGCAGCACGGCATCCTCGACGCCCAGCGCCTGGGTCACCAGATTCTTGTTGGTGGAGGTCGCTGCCTGCTCCGGCGTGATCAGGCCGGCGTCCATCTGCTCCTGCAGCAGCGAATGGTCCTTGGTAATCTGCACCAGTTCACCGTCACGCAACCGGTAGCAGCGTGAATCCCCGATGTGGCCCAACATCAGGCGGGAGTCCTGGAAAACACCCAGCACCAAGGTCGTTCCCATGCCGCTGTACTGCGGGTTGGAATTGGCCGCGTTAAAGATGGACCGGTTCGCGTTGTCGACGCAGATCTCCATTGCCCGCCGCACTTCCTTGGCGTTGGCATGGCGCCCGGCCTGTGACAGCCATCGCCCCAACTCGGACTTGATGAAGGCCGTAGCCATGCCGCTGGCGATTTCGCCCGCGTTGTAGCCGCCCATGCCGTCGGCCAGGATACCCAAACGGGTTGCCTCGTCGATGGCGATGGAGTCCTCGTTGTTCTCCCGGGCAAGCCCCGGGTCGGTGCGTAGGCAGAACTCGTAATTCATGGCGGCTGGACTCAGGTCTCCGTATCGTTTTTCTTGCCCGAATCCGCAGCAGGGTCGACGGCCCCGGATCTGCTGATCACGGCAGTCTTCGCAAAGGGGTCGTCGCTGATGGCGTCCATTTTCTGGGTGGCATCATAGCCGGGCGCCGGCGGCACTGTTACGGCGCCAGTGGCGACCGTGCGCTCGAACGACGGCTGTGGCGCGGGCGGCGCCAATATCACCGTCTTTTCACTCGTATCCTCGTACTGGGGCCCGCCATCGGTGCGGAAGGCCACGGTCTTCTCGTCGGCCGGCGGCACTGTTGCGGCCGCCACTGGCGAAGCCGACGGCGCGGCAGCAGGGGCAGCGCCGGTTGCGAGCCCGCGAAGGTCCGCAGCCAGTTGATCGCCGTCCTGGTAACGGGCCTCGGGACGCTTGGCCAGGGCAAGCGCCACGATCTGGGCCAGCCGGTCCGGAATGTCCTTGCGGATGATGCGGATGTCGGGCGCCTCTTCGTTGGCGATCTTGTACATCAGTTCCGCCATCGAGTCGCCCCGGAAGGGCAATACCCCCGCCAGCATCTGGAACAGCATCACCCCCAGCGAATACAGGTCCGATCGGCCATCGACTTTCTTGCCGGCGATCTGCTCGGGCGACATGAAGCTGGGCGTGCCCAGCACAAGGCCTGTCTTGGTCTTGCTGGAGTCGGTGATGCGTGCGATGCCGAAGTCGGTCACCTTGACGGTGTCACTTTCCAGCTCGTACATGATGTTGGCCGGCTTGATGTCGCGGTGAACCACGTTCTGGCGGTGGGCGTAGGCCAGGGCCTCGGCCACGCGGGCCACGATGGAGACCACCTTGGGCATGGGCAGCAGTTGCCCGTCGCGGCAGAAGTCCACCAGGTCCTTGCCCTTGAGGAATTCCATGGCGATATAGGCCAGGTCGTGTTCCTCGCCCGCATCAAAGATCGTCACGATGTTCTGATGCTGCAGCCTGCCTGCCGTTTCGGCTTCGCGGAAGAACCGTTCGCGCGCGTCCGTGAGCTCTTCGCCTTCGAATTCCTGGCTCAGGGCCATGGTTTTGATGGCCACCACCCGGCCGATCTTGGGATCCTTGCCGAGGTAGACGACCCCCATGGCACCCTTGCCCAGTTCCTTTTCGACCTGGTAGCGGCCCAGCATGGGCTTTTCGACGGCCCCGCCGTCCAGCAGCATGGTGCCGCCCGGGTGCGCACCGCCGCCGCCAAGGATGACCGTCTCCGACAGGTTCTTGGCACGGTTGAGCTTGGATTGCAGGTCCTTGTAGTCCTTGTTCCAGCCGGCCATGTGCTCGTACACCGCCTGGGCCTTGTTGAACTGGCGCTTGCGCTCGAAGTCCAGCGCCAGGTTGTACAGGTTGTCCATGACGGCATCGCTCATGGGCACGCGGCGGAAACGGTCGAACGCCATGTCCAGCTGGCCTTGGCCCTGCAGCGCCAGACCCATCATTCGATTGGTCTCAGCAGATTCCTCGTCCGACTTGAGCTTGCCGGCCTCCGTCATCAGGAAGCGCTTGGTCGTCAGTGCCAGGTGTCCGATGACCAGCAGCGTTGCCGGAAACACCAGCTTGAGCCACATCGACGCCCCGGCCAGAAGACCGAATTCCGCTCCCATCAGTGCGACGAAAAGCACCAGCGTCACAATGGCCGCCCTGCCCGCAGACAGCCGCGGGAGCGCCGCGATCAGGTACCCAGCCACCAGCAGGAAAACACCCAGCGCCGCCCAGGTGCCCCAACCCGGCTGGACGATGAAGTGCTCGCCCAGAATGCTGGACGTGATGTGCGCGATCATCTCTGCGGGCGACAGGCCGGCATAGCCGGGCGTTGGGAACTGCACCCCCACACCAGCGGCCGTCGCACCGATCAGCACGATCTTGTCCGCGTACTTGGACGCGGGAATCTTGCCGCTGATCACGTCATAGAAGGAGTCGACCGCAAAGGCCGGCTTGCCATCACGGCCCTTGTAGAACTGCGGCAGCATGCGCGCAAACTCGTCCGTCTTGACCCGCAGCTTGCCGATCTGCACAGAATCACCGGGATTGAGCTTCACGTCGGACGGACCGAGATTCAGGCTGTGGGCAGCGGCCAGCAAGGCCATCGACGGCACGGCCTTGCCGAAATAGTTGACCAGCATCGGCTCTTCGCGCACGGCGCCGTCAACATCATTGGTCTGGTTGAGGTGGCCGATGCCGGCGGCGGCTGTGCCGATCTGCTCAATGGGCTGCTGACCCCGGATCGCCGGCACCGAGAACCCCTGGTTTTCGTCAACAGCGCTTTTCAGCGCGTAGGGGGGCAGGGGCTTGTCGGGCTTGCCCTGCGGCTCACCCAGCGCAAAGACCGAGGGAATCAGCACATTGCCGGCCTTGCTCATGCTGGCCGCCAGCTTGGCGTCGGTGTCCAGGGCCAATTCGGCTTCTGAAATGACCTTGCCAAGCTGCTCGCCCACGCCGCCTGCGCCCGGCTCAGCCGCCGGCCCAAGCGCCTCTTTCATCTTGCGAATGAAGGCCAGGCCGCGGTCCGTCTGCGGCTCAAAAAAGAAAGCGGTATGAACGATGGTCTTGGCCTTGGCCGCCGCGAGCTGGTCGATCAGCTGGGCGTGAACATCGCGCGGCCAAGGCCAGCGGCCAATGTTGGCAATGCTCTGATCGTCGATCGCGATGACGGCGACGCGGTCAGAAGGCTGCCGCGCGCTGCTCGTGCTCGCAAAGTCGTAGAAACGCCGCTCCAGGGTGCCGATGAAATCCGTGGCCTGGTGCAGGATGACCACCGCCACCACCACCAGCACGCCCACAAACCAGTCGGAGCGCCAGAACTGACCGCGTTTTGCCGATGAAGATGTGCTCACTTCCCGCCCCTTGTCCCGTTCGCAGACAACGCCCTTTTTGTGGATGGTTCTCGCCCGCCGTCCACACGGGACGGCGCGGGCGCAGCACCGCGAATCTGGGAAGGTAACAGAGGGGCATCCGCCGGACAAGGCACTTTGTCACGACGGTACTACCATATGTTGCAAATAAGCGGCAGCCGTCAGGGCCGCCGCTGGCTGGGCCGACGGCGTCAGCCGTGCTGGCCGCGTCGCTGCAACAGCTTGCCGATGCCGATCACCAGGGCGGCGCCGGCCGCCGCTGCCACATAGTGCAGCCACGGATTGGCGGCGGAAAAGTCTTTCAGCGCCACATCGCTTGCGATCGTTTCACCGCCCACCCAGCCGATCAGCGCCGCACCCAGCATGACGATGATGGGAAAGCGCTCCATGAGTTTGATCATGAGCGTACTGCCGAAGATCACGAGCGGGATGCTGATCGCCAGCCCCAGGATCAGCAGCACCATGCTGCCCTTGGCGGCAGCGGCCACGGCGATCACGTTGTCCAGGCTCATGACGATATCGGCGATGAGGATGGTGCGCACGGCTGCCAGCAGGCCGCCATTTTCCTTCTCAGCGCCTTCGTCCTCGTCCTCGTCCCCGAGCAGTTGCACCCCGATCCACAACAGCAGGATGCCGCCGATGATTTGCAGGTAGGACAGTTGCAGCAGCCAGGCGGCCACCACGGTCAGCATGATGCGCAACACCACGGCCGCGCCCGAGCCGAAAAAGATGGCCTTTTTCTGTTGCTCCGGCGGCAGCGACCGCGCTGCCAGCGCGATCACGACGGCGTTGTCACCCGACAGGATGATGTTGATCCAGATGATCTTGATGAGGCCGATCCAGAAGTCGGCCCCTTGCAGCATGTCCATGGTTTCTCCAGATGTTATGAATTGAAGAGGGCGCCCGGAATCAGTTTTCCCGGGCGCCCTCTTTCTTATTGGAGTGCGCAGTGTATAGGGCGGCGCCCGCCCTGCCGTTCGTAGTTCTGCTTACAGCATGGCCTTGAGCAGCTTGCCCATTTCGGACGGGTTGCGCGTGACCTTGAAGCCGCACTCTTCCATGATGGCGAGCTTGGCGTCGGCCGTGTCTGCGCCGCCGGAGATCAGCGCGCCCGCATGGCCCATGCGCTTGCCGGGGGGCGCCGTCACGCCGGCAATGAAACCGACGATGGGCTTTTTCATGTTGGCCTTGCACCAGCGGGCAGCGTCCGCCTCGTCCGGTCCGCCAATTTCGCCGATCATGATCACGGCGTCGGTGTCCGGGTCGTCATTGAACGCTTTCATGACGTCGATGTGCTTCAGCCCGTTGATCGGGTCGCCGCCAATGCCCACGGCGCTGGACTGGCCGATGCCCAGCTCGGTGAGCTGCGCCACGGCTTCATAGGTCAGCGTGCCGGAGCGGCTCACCACACCCACGCGGCCCTTCTTGTGGATGTGACCGGGCATGATGCCGATCTTGATCTCGTCAGGGGTGATCAGGCCGGGGCAGTTGGGGCCGAGCAGCAGGGTCTTCTTGCCGCCGGCAGCTTCCTTGGCCTTCATCCTGTTGCGCACTTCGAGCATGTCACGCACGGGGATGCCTTCGGTGATGCAGATGGCCAGATCCAGGTCAGCCTCGACCGCTTCCCAGATGGCGGCGGCGGCGCCCGCCGGCGGCACGTAGATCACGGACACGGTAGCGCCGGTATGGGCCGCGGCATCCTTCACGGTCGCGTAGATCGGAATGTTGAAGATCGACTCGCCCGCCTTCTTGGGGTTCACGCCCGCCACGAAGCAGTTCTTGCCGTTGGCGTATTCCTGGCACTTTTCGGTGTGGAACTGCCCGGTCTTGCCGGTGATGCCCTGCGTGATGACTTTGGTGTCTTTGTTGATGTAGATCGACATGACTGTTCCTTAGGCTTTAACGGCTGCAACCACTTTTTGGGCCGCTTCGGCCATGGTGTCGGCGCTGATGATGGGCAGGCCGGACTCGGCCAGCATCTTCTTGCCGAGCTCTTCGTTGGTGCCCTTCATGCGCACCACCAGCGGGACCTGCAGGTTCACGGCCTTGCAGGCAGTGATCACGCCGGTGGCGATGGTGTCGCACTTCATGATGCCGCCGAAGATGTTGACCAGGATGGCCTTGACCTTGGGGTTCTTGAGCATAATCTTGAAGGCCTCGGTCACCTTCTCGGGGGTGGCGCCACCGCCCACGTCCAGGAAGTTGGCAGGCTCCGCGCCGAACAGCTTGATGGTGTCCATGGTCGCCATGGCCAGGCCGGCACCGTTGACCAGGCAACCGATGTTGCCGTCCAGGCTGATGTAGGCGAGATCGAACTTGGACGCCTCGATTTCAGCGGGATCTTCTTCGTCCAGGTCGCGCAGCGCAACGATGTCGGGGTGGCGGAACAGCGCGTTGCTGTCAAAGTTGAACTTGGCGTCCAGCGCGATGATGTTGCCCTTGCCGTCGCGGTTCAGCGGGTTGATCTCCACCAGCGACGCATCGGTGTCCATGTAGCACTTGTACAGCTTCTGGCAAACGTCCACGAACTGGGCCTGCGAGTCGGCGGGCATGCCGACAGCAGCGGCGATCTTCTTGCCCTGGGCGTCGGTCAGGCCGCTCAGCGGATCGATGAACTCGGTGATGATCTTCTCGGGCGTGGAGTGCGCCACTTCCTCGATGTCCATGCCGCCTTCGCTGGAAGCGATGAACGCCACCTTCTGCGTGGCGCGGTCGGTCACGACGGACAGGTAGTACTCTTTCTGGATGTCGGCACCGTCCTCGATGTAGAGGCGGCGGACCTTCTGGCCTTCGGGGCCGGTCTGGTGCGTCTTGAGCTGCATGCCCAGGATCTGGCCGGCCAGTTCCTTGACCTGGTCGATGGACTTGGCGACCTTCACGCCGCCGCCTTTGCCGCGGCCACCGGCGTGGATCTGCGCCTTGACCACCCAGACCGGGCCGCCCAGCTTCTGGGCGGCTTCCACGGCTTCCTGCACCGTAAAGGCTGCAATGCCGCGCGGAACGGGCACGCCGAAGTTGCGCAAGATGTCCTTGCCTTGGTACTCGTGAATCTTCATGAGGTCTCTCTCAGGAATGGATGAATCTGTACCCGTCCGCAGGGCCGGGGCCCGCGCAGGCGGGGCTGCGCGGTGCAGCCTTCAACTGTATCATGCTGCAACGCACAATTCTTGTGCGTGCCTTACAGTGGGGCGCTCCACTGCCCCAGGACCTTTCCATGCCCAAGGTTTTCATTGATGGCGAGGCCGGCACTACCGGCCTGCAGATCCGCGAACGGCTTGAGAAGATGCCCCAGATCGAGCTGGTCAGCATCGCGCCCGGGCTGCGAAAGGATCCCGCCGCCAAGCGAGAACTGATGAGCGGCGTCGATCTGGTGATCTTCTGCCTGCACGACGACGCGGCGCGCGAATCGGCCGCCATGGTGGACGACATCATCAAAAGCCAGGGCAAGGGTCCGAAGGTGATCGACGCGTCCACCGCGCACCGTACGGCCGACGGTTGGGTGTTCGGCTTCCCGGAACTGGCCAAGGGCCAGCGTGAGGCCGTTGCCCATGCATCCCGCGTCAGTAACCCCGGCTGCTATTCCACAGGCGCCATTGCACTGATCCGCCCGCTGGTGGACGCCGGCCTGATCCCGCGGGACTTTCCGCTCGCCTTGCCGTCCGTGAGCGGCTATTCCGGTGGCGGCCGCACGATGATTGAGGCTTACGAGGCGGGCACTGCGCCAGCCTACGAAACGTATGCGCTGACGCTCAAGCACAAGCACCTGCCGGAAATCATGAAGTACACGGGCCTGACGCGCCGCCCGGTATTCATCCCTGCAGTAGGCAACTTCCGTCAGGGCATGCTGGTGCAAATGCCGTTGCATCTGGATCTGCTGCCCGGCGCGCCCAAGGCTGCAGCACTGCATGACGCGCTAGCCGCCCACTACGCGGGCAGCGAATGGGTAACGGTAGAGCCGCCCACCGAATCGGGCAAGCTCGACCCCCTGGCATTGAATGACACGAACAAGATGGAACTGCGCGTGTTTGCCAATGAGGACTACCGGCAGGCCGTGCTGATCGCCCGTCTGGACAACCTGGGCAAGGGCGCCAGCGGCGCCGCCGTCCAGAACCTGAAGCTCATGCTGGGGCTTTGAGCCCCGGCTTTTACAGTTTCAGTAGTCCTCACCCGCGTCCGCCAGGACGCGGTGAATGACCTCTGCACCGAATCCCCGCGACACCAGAAACCGCATCTGCCGGCCACGCTCGGCGGCACTGGCCGGCAGTTCTCCGAACTTGCGCCGCCAGACTTCGCGCGCGCGCTGCAGCTCGGTCGCCTTGAGCTGGGCCACGGTGTCCAGCAGGACGTCCTGGGACACCCCCTTGGCCTGCAGTTCCTGCCGCACACGCGCCAGGCCCAGGCGAGGCGCCCGCCGGTGAACGACAGACTCTGCCACCCGGCGTTCGTTGATGAAGCCCCGCGCCTGCAGTTCATCCAGCACGCGGGCCAGTTCGCCGGGGGTCGTCTCATGGGCGGCCAGCTTGCGTTCCAGCTCGGCCCGTGAGTGCTCACGCGCGCCCAGCAGCTTGAGGGCGCGGCCCTTGAGCGACGGGCCTGCAAGCCCCGGTGACGGCACCGCCGTTGTCGTCATGGCTTACGCTTTGCCGCCGTCCTCATCGGCCACCGGCAGCAGGGCGATGCCCAGGTTGTCACGCACCTTGTTTTCGATCTCCACGGCCAGGTCGGGGTTCTCGCGCAGGAATTCCCGGGCGTTGTCGCGGCCCTGGCCGATCTTTTCGCCTTTGTACGCATACCAGGCACCGGATTTTTCAAGCACCTGGTGGGCCACGCCCATGTCGATGATCTCGCCCTCGCGGCTGATGCCTTCGCCAAACAGGATGTCGAACTCCGCTGTCTTGAACGGGGGCGAGACCTTGTTTTTGACGACCTTGACCTTGGTTTCGTTGCCGATGGCCTCTTCGCCCTTCTTGATGGTGCCGGTGCGGCGGATGTCCAGACGGACCGAGGCGTAGAACTTCAGCGCATTGCCGCCCGTGGTGGTTTCGGGGCTGCCGAACATCACGCCGATCTTCATGCGGATCTGGTTGATGAAGATGACCATGCAGTTGGTCTTCTTGATGGTGGCGGTCAGCTTGCGCAGCGCCTGGCTCATCAGGCGGGCCTGCAGGCCGGGCAGCGAGTCGCCCATTTCGCCTTCGATTTCGGCCTTGGGCACCAGCGCGGCGACCGAGTCGATCACGATCAGGTCCACAGCGCCCGAACGCACCAGGCTGTCCACGATTTCCAGCGCCTGTTCGCCGGTGTCGGGCTGGCTGATCAGCAGGTCGCTCACGTCCACACCCAGCTTGCCGGCGTATTGCACGTCCAGGGCATGTTCGGCGTCCACGAAGGCGCAGGTGCCGCCCTGCTTCTGCATTTCGGCGATGACCTGCAGGGTCAGCGTGGTCTTGCCCGACGATTCCGGGCCGTAGATCTCGACCACACGGCCGCGCGGCAGGCCGCCAACGCCCAAGGCAATGTCCAGGCCCAGCGAGCCGGTGGAGACAACCTGGATGTCCTCGATCGCCTCGCCTTCGCCCAGGCGCATGATCGTGCCCTTGCCGAACTGCTTTTCGATCTGGGCCAGCGCGGCCTGCAGGGCCTTGGCCTTTTCGGTGTCGGCGGCGGTGGAGGCGACCTTGCTGCCCTTGACTTGTGCGTCCATGAAAATCTCCTTGAGAATCAACAGGTTATATGAGGAACATTCAGCTGTCTTGATTCACAGGCTGGATGCTTGACCAGTACTCTAAGGGTGCAGTAAAGCAAAGTAAACGGCTTTTTTGGTCAGTCTGCCTTATTATTTAAAACATGCACTCCATCCCGGATATCGCCTGGCGCCAGACCCATCTGGGCCGGTTGCTGGGCCACGCCATGCGGCGCTTTGACGAGCGGGTGCTGCACCTCATGGCGCACAACATCGACGTGCCGCTGGCACTGTCCAACCTGGCGTCGCGTGCGCAGGTCAGCGCCGCCCATGTGCACATCACGCGGCACCTGGCGCTGGAAGGCTCGCGCCTGACCGATCTGGCCGCGCGCGCCGGCATGACCAAACAGGCCATGGGCGACCTGGTCAACCAGTGCGAGGCCTGGGGACTGGTGCGGCGCGAGGACGACCCGCTGGATGCGCGCGCGCGGCGCATTCATTTCACCCCGACCGGGTTAGCCTGGCTGCAGGCGTTCAAGGATGCGGTCACCCAGGCCGAGGCCGAGTTCCGCGCCGAGGTGGGCCCCGAGGTGGCCACGGTGGTGATGATCGGCCTGGAAGCCTATGCCGGCCCCGCCGCCTGACCTGGATCAGTCGCCCACCGTCATGCAGGCCTAAAATTTGCCCACCCGCCCAAGACAACGGAGACAGCCATGCGGATACTGATAGCCGAGGACGACCAGGTGCTGGCCGATGGCCTGCTGCGCACCTTGCGCGCGTCCGGCGCGGCCGTGGACCACGTGGCCAGCGGCAGCGAGGCCGACGCGGCGCTCATGACCAACAACGAGTTCGACCTGCTGATCCTGGATCTGGGTCTGCCGAAGATGCATGGGCTTGAAGTGCTGCGCAAGCTGCGCGGGCGCGGCTCGTCGATGCCGGTGCTGATCCTCACGGCCGCCGACAGTGTGGAAGAGCGCGTCAAGGGTCTGGACTACGGCGCCGACGATTACATGGCCAAGCCCTTCAGCCTGCAGGAGCTGGAAGCGCGCGTGCGCGCGCTCACGCGGCGCGGCATGGGCGGCACCAGCAGCACCATCAAGCATGGTCCGCTGGTGTACGACCAGGCCGGCCGCGTCGCCACCATCGACGGCCGCATGGTCGAGCTGTCGGCCCGTGAGCTGGGCCTGCTGGAAGTGCTGCTGCAGCGCGCGGGCCGCCTGGTCAGCAAGGACCAGCTCGTGGAGCGCCTGTGCGAGTGGGGCGAAGAGGTCAGTAACAACGCCATCGAGGTCTACATCCACCGCCTGCGCAAGAAGATCGAGAAAGGGCCGATCCGCATCGCGACGGTACGCGGCCTGGGCTACTGCCTAGAGAAGATTCCTGGATGAAGATATTCCAGCGGGAGCAGCGCTCGCTGTTCGGCGAGATTCTCGACTGGATGCTCACGCCGCTGATGCTGCTCTTGCCGGTGGCGCTGGCGCTGACCTGGCTGGTGGCGCAGAGCATCGCGGGCAAGCCGTTCGACCGCGCGCTGGAATACAACGTGCGCGTGCTGTCCCAACTGGTCACGGTAAGCAGCCAGCGCGTGCAGTTCAATCTGCCGCAGCCTGCGCGCGAAATCCTGCGGGCTGACGACTCCGACCTCATCTACTACCAGGTGCTGGGGCCGCGCGGCGAGCTGCTGGGCGGCGAGCGCGACTTTCCCCCGCCGCCCGAAGGCGAAAAGCCCCTGCCCAACGACGCGCAGGCGCGCGAGGTTCACCTGCGTGATGCCGAGATGCGCGGCCAGGACGTGCGCGTGGCCTACATCTGGGTGAGGCTGGACATGCCAGGCGATCCGCAGGCGCTGGTGCAGGTGGCCGAAACGCGCGAAAAGCGCTCGGTGCTGGCCACCGAAATCATCAAGGGCGTGCTGCTGCCCCAGCTCGTGCTGCTGCCGCTGGCGGTGCTGCTGGTGTGGCTGGCGCTCGTGCGCGGCATCAAACCGCTGTCGCAGCTCGAAGAGCGCATCCGCGCGCGCAAGCCCGACGACCTGAGCCCGCTGGACGACCATGCGGTGCCGATGGAGGTGGCGCCACTGGTGTCCTCGGTCAACGACCTGCTCACGCGGCTGAAGGACTCCATCGCCACCCAGAAGCGCTTTCTGGCCGACGCCGCGCACCAGCTCAAGACGCCGCTGGCGGGCCTGCGCATGCAGGCCGACCTGGCCCAGCGCGAAGGCGGCAGCGCCGACGAGCTCAAGCAGTCGCTGCAGCAGATCGGCCGCGCCAGCATCCGCGCCACGCACACGGTCAACCAGCTGCTGGCGCTGGCCCGCGCCGAGAGCAGCGGCGCGGTGCTTGCGCGGCTGCCCTGCGATATCGCCCGGATCACCATCGACGCGGTGCACGATTCACTGCCGCGCGCGATGGACCACCGGCTGGACCTGGGCTATGACGGCGCCGAGCCCGGTGCGCCGGGCGTGGTGATCGCGGGCAACCCGACGCTGCTCAAGGAAATGGTGCGCAACCTGCTGGACAACGCCATCAACTACACGCCATCGTCCCCCGAACGGCAGGGCGTGATCACCGCGCGCGTGCTGGCCGATCCGTTCGGCCATGTGCTGATCCTGCAGGTGGAAGATTCCGGCCCCGGCATTCCCGAGTCCGAGCGCGAGCTGGTGTTCCAGCCGTTTTACCGGGCGCTGGGCACCAACGTGGATGGATCAGGCCTGGGCCTGCCCATTGTGCTGGAAATCGCCAGCCAGCACGGCGCGACCATCACGCTGGAGGACGCGCACCCGGGCCAGCCGTCGCCGGGCCTGCGGGTGAGCTTGCGCTTTTCGACCGATCAGGACGCAGGCGGCTCGTAAAGGTTCAGCTTGAGCCGCTCGCGCTCCATGGCGCGCTGCACCGCCGGCAACAGGGCGACGCGCTGCACGTGCGCCCACAGCAGCGGGCACGCGGCGGGGTCCAGGCCCGCAATGCTGCCCCAGCGCAGCAGCGTCAGGGCATAGGCGTCCAGCGGGCCGAACGCGTCACCACCGAGCCAGGCACGGCCCTGGTCCTGCGCAGCCAGCATCAGCGCTTCCAGCTCGGTCAGCATGCCGGCGTAAAGCTGCGTGTTGTAGGCCTTCAGGTCGGCGTGCAGCGCCGGCTTGTCGGTGAATTTCCAGGGCATGAAGATGTGGGTGAACGTGGGATGCACCGTGTTGTTCATCCACGCCAGCGTCTCCATCACCCGGGCGCGCGCCAACGGTTCGCGCGGCAGGAAACCCGCCTGCGGAAAGCGGTCGGCCAGGTAGCCGACGATCGCCACGATCTGCGTGATGACCTCGCCGCCGTCCACCAGCACCGGCACCTGGCTGCGCGGGTTGACGGCCTTGTAGTCGGGGCCGTAGTTTTCCTGCTTGTGGATTTTCACCAGCACGGGCTCGAAGGGCTCGCCCACGGTTTCCAGCAAGGTATGTGGCACGAAGGAACAGGCGCCGGGCGCGAAGTACAGCTTGAGCGTCATCGTCGGTCTCCTTGAAAAATCAGCGGCATGCGCGCAGCGGCTTGCCGCCCAGCACGGAGCGGATCTCCTCCAGCCGCGGCCGCAGCGCGTCGTCCACCACGGGCAGGCGCAGCACCTGGCCGCGGACTTCTTCGCGCTCCTGCACGACGCGGGCGGTGCGCACGCCGCGCTGGGCCAGCCGGTCCAGTTGCTGCTGGGCCGCCGCCTGGCTGGCAAAACCGCCCAGCGACAGGCCGGGCTCCAGCGCCGCACTGGACGGGCTTTCAAACGACACACCAAGCTGGCGCAGCTCGGCCTTCTTGCGGTTGACTGCGTCAGGGGTCAGGTATTTGCCCATGTAGATGATCCAGCGCGCGGGCTCGACCGCGGCGTCCAGCGTCCAGGCGCCGGCCGGCAGCAGCGGCTCCATGCCCTGGCGCACCGACGCAGCCTGTTTGTCGTCGAACAGGCCGGCCTGCAGGCATTCGGGCGCGCGCGGCGCCTGGTTGGACTCGATCCGCCGCGCTTCGTCGGCGCCGATCAGGCGCAGCGCCTCGGGACGGATCTGCTGCGTCAGCCGCTGGGGCTCGGCCTGCTGCGTGGGCGCGGCGCCCCAGGACCGCAGCAGCCCTTGCGCCCAGGCGAAGTACAGGCCGTTGGCCAGCAGCAGGACCAGAACCGCCAGGCGCAGCATGTCAGCTCCCCGCCGCCGGGTCCCGCGGACGCACGCTGATCTCGGAGCCGGTAACCTGTTTCATGCCGCCGGCAGTATGCACCAGCAGCGCGCCATCGGGGCCCACGCCGGCGGCCGTGCCTTGCATGCCGTCGCTCAGGGCCACCCCGCGCCCGGCCAGCGCATCGCGCGCCGCGAACCGCTCGCGGAAGGCCGCGAAGCCCTGCGATTCGAATTGCTGCAGCGCCTGCACCAGCGCCGGGACAATGCACGCCAGGATCGCGGGCGCGTCGTCGGCGGGCCGCAGTTCCTGGGTCCAGGCCGGCGCGGTGGACAGGCCGTCGGCCGTGCGCGGCCAAACGTTGATGCCCACGCCCACCACCACAAAGCGCGCCGCCCCGGCGCCGCCCGCGCCAGCAGTCTCGATCAGGATGCCAGCCAGCTTGCGGTCAGCCAGCCACAGGTCGTTGGGCCATTTGATGCGCAGGTCCGGGTGCAGGCTGTCGGCCAGCGCCACCCCCACGGCCAGCGACAGGCCCGACCAGTCGCGCGGCGCCATCGGCAGGCCCAGGGAAAAGGTCAGCGACGCACCCGGCTCGCTGGCCCAGGGCCGGTTCAGCCGGCCGCGGCCCGCCGTCTGGCGTTCGGCCACCAGCAACACCGGCTCGGTCTGGCCCGCGCGCGCGCGGCGCATGAGTTCGGTGTTGGACGAGTCGATTTCAGGCAGGACCTCGACCGTGAAGCCCGGCAGGACGGGTGCCACGGCCTCCCAGATCGCCTCGGCCCCCCACTTGATCATTTCGCGGCACGCCTGCTTTTGCCGCGCTTGGGCGCCAGCAGCGTGCCGCGGCAGGCCTTGGCGCCGCACCAGCAGGGGTATTCGGCCTTGAGCTTGGGGGTGTAGGGCGCGTCGATGATCAGGCCGTAGTCATAGTTCAGCTCTTCGCCGGCGTGGATGTTGCGCAGCGCCTTGATGAACACGCGGCCGCCTTCCTCGTCGGCCTCGCAGTTGGGATCGCAGCTGTGGTTGATCCAGCGCGACGAGTTGCCGCCGTGCTTGGCGTCGATGACCCGGTGCTCGTCGATGTGGAAGTAGAACGTATGGTTGGGGTCCTTGGGGTCGTGCGGATGGCGGCGCAGCGCCTCTTTCCAGGTGATGACCTCGCCCACATATTCAATGAGGGTTTCGCCTTC
The DNA here is from genome assembly GCA_041905405.1 of Ramlibacter sp. Classification (GTDB taxonomy): domain Bacteria; phylum Pseudomonadota; class Gammaproteobacteria; order Burkholderiales; family Burkholderiaceae_C; genus RAM1. The sequence continues at coordinate 124,828 of JAYRLC010000002.1, forward strand.
GGCGATGTCCTGCACCGCGAACACCCCCTTGCCGTGGACGCCCGAACGGCGGGTCTGGATGCGGCGGGCAGGGCTGGCGGGGGATTTGGCAGGCATGAAGGGAAAACTCTGGTAAGTTGAATGTGCACACACGTGCGCGTGCGTGCATGCGCGTATGCGTACGCGCGAGGAACCGCGATTCTAGTTAAAGGTCAAGACAGTCATGAACACTCCAGGGCTTACCCGCCGCCATCTGCTGGCCGCCACCGCGCTGGCGGGCGCGGGCCTGGGCGCCCAGGCCCAGGGCAACAGCAGTCCGTCGCCCGGCGACGCGCGCGCGCCGGCGCTGCCGGCGGTGGGCGCCGCACTGGCGCTCGCCGACGTGAAGCTGCTGGATGGCAGCATGTTTCGTGCCGCCTCGGCGCAGGGCCAGGTCGTGGTGGTGTACTGGTGGGCCAGCTGGTGCCCCTACTGCGCCGTCCAAAGTCCGAACATAGAGGCCCTGTGGCGCAAGGAGCGCGCGCGGGGCCTGCAGGTGCTGGCGCTGTCCATTGACCGGACGGCCGAAGCTGCCTCAGACTATCTGAAGAAAAAAGGCTACACGTTCCCGGCGGCGATGCTGACGCCGGAAGTGGCTAAAGTGCTGCCCAAACCCAAGGGGCTGCCCGTGGTCGTGGTGCGCGGACGCAGCGGCAAGGTGGTGCTGGCGGAGGCAGGGGAAATGCTCCCCGATGACATTGAAGGATTGGCAAAGTTTCTATGACGAAGACGTTGGTGATTGCAGAGAAGCCGTCGGTGGCGCAGGACATCGTGCGCGCGCTCACGCCCGTGGCGGGCAAGTTCGAGAAGCACGACGAGTTTTTCGAGAGTGAGCAGTACGTCGTGACCAGCGCCGTGGGCCACCTGGTGGAGATCCAGGCGCCCGAGCAGTTCGACGTGAAGCGCGGCAAGTGGAGCTTTGCCCACCTGCCGGTGATTCCGCCGTTCTTTGACTTGAAGCCTGTGGACAAGACCAAGACGCGGCTGAATGCCGTGGTCAAGCAGGCGCGCCGCAAGGACGTGACGGCCCTGGTCAACGCCTGTGACGCGGGGCGCGAGGGTGAGCTGATCTTTCGCCTGATCGAGCAGTACGCCGGCGCCGAAAAGGCTGGCAAGCACGTGCCGTTGGGCAAACCGGTCAAGCGGCTGTGGCTGCAGAGCATGACGCCGCAGGCGATCCGCGAGGGCTTTGACAAGCTGCGCAGCGACAAGCAGATGCAGGGCCTGGCCGATGCCGCGCGCAGCCGCTCCGAGGCCGACTGGCTGGTGGGCATCAACGGCACGCGTGCCATGACGGCGTTCAACTCGCGCGACGGCGGCTTCTTCCTCACGACCGTGGGCCGCGTGCAGACGCCCACCTTGGCCGTGGTGGTCGAGCGCGAGGAACAGATCCGCAAATTCATCAGCCGCGACTACTGGGAGGTGCACGCCACCTTCCTGGCCGAGGCGGGCGAGTACACCGGCAAGTGGATCGACCCCAAGTGGAAGAAAGACCCCGAGGACGCCGAGAAAAAGGCCGACCGCGTCTGGACGCTGAAGGAAGCTCAGGCCGTTGCCGACGCCGTGCGCGGCAAGGCCGCCACGGTCACCGAAGAGAGCAAGCCCACCACCCAGGCCAGCCCCGCGCTGTTCGACCTGACCAGCCTGCAGCGCGAGGCCAACGGCCGCTTCGGCTATTCGGCCAAGACCACGCTGGCGCTGGCGCAGAGCCTGTACGAGCGGCACAAGGCGCTGACCTACCCCCGTACCGATTCACGCGCGCTGCCCGAGGACTACCTGCCCGTGGTCAAGCAGACCATGGACATGCTGGCCGACAGCGGCATGAAGCACCTGGCGCCGTTTGCGAAGCAGGCGATCGACGGCAACTACGTCAAGCCCAACAAACGCATCTTCGACAACGCCAAGGTGTCGGACCACTTCGCAATCATCCCCACGCTGCAGGCGCCCAGCGGCCTGAGTGAGGCCGAGCAGAAGCTGTACGACCTGGTCGTGCGCCGCTTCCTGTCGGTGTTTTTCCCCAGCGCCGAATACCAGGTCACCACGCGCATCAGCACGGCCGTGGGCCACAGCTTCAAGAGCGAGGGCAAGGTGCTGGTCAAGCCGGGCTGGCTCGCGATCTACGGCAAGGAAGCGCAGGACGAGGATGACAAGGACGGCGACAAGGGCGGCAAGATCCTGGTGGCCGTCAAGCCCGGCGAGATGACGCGCGTGGAGCACGTCGAGCCCAAGGGCCTGAAGACCCGCCCGCCCGCGCGCTACTCCGAAGCGACGCTGCTGGGCGCCATGGAAGGCGCCGGCAAGCTGGTCGAGGACGACGAGCTGCGCGAGGCCATGCAGGAAAAAGGCCTGGGCACGCCGGCCACGCGCGCGGCCATCATCGAAGGCCTGATCAACGAGAAGTACATGCTGCGCGAAGGCCGCGAGCTCATCCCCACGGCCAAGTCGTTCCAGCTCATGACGCTGCTGCGCGGCCTGGGCGTGGAGGAACTGTCGCGCCCCGAGCTGACCGGCGACTGGGAGTACAAGCTCTCGCAGATGGAGCACGGCAAACTCAGCCGCGACGCCTTCATGCTCGAGATCGCCGACATGACCCGGCGCATCGTCAAGAAGGCCAAGGAATACGATCGCGACACCGTGCCCGGCGACTACGCCACGCTGGCCACGCCGTGCCCCAACTGCGGCGGCGTGGTGAAGGAAAACTACCGCCGCTACACCTGCACGGGCAAGAGCGGCACGGGTGAAGATGCCTGCGGCTTTTCGTTCGGCAAATCGCCGGCGGGCCGCACGTTCGAGCCCGCCGAAGCCGAGCAGTTCATGCGCGACAAGAAGATCGGCCCGCTGGACGGCTTCCGCTCCAAGGCGGGCTGGCCGTTCACGGCCGAAATGGTGTTGAAGTTCAGCGACGAGGACAAGAACTGGAAGCTCGAATTCGACTTCGGCGACGAGGCCGACCCGGCCGAAACCGGTGAGCTCGTGGACTTCAGCGCGCAGCAGTCGCTGGGCGCGTGCCCCAAGTGCGGCGCGCGCGTGTTTGAGTTCGGCAAAAACTACGTCTGCGAGAAATCCGTGCCCACGGCCGCGCAGGCCACGCCCAGCTGCGACTTCAAGAGCGGCCAGATCATCCTGCAGCAACCCATCGAGCGCGAACAGTTCAGCAAGCTGCTGGCCACCGGAAAGACCGACCTGCTGGACAAGTTCGTGTCCATGCGCACGCGCCGCGCGTTCAAGGCCTTCCTGGTCTGGAACAAGGACGAGGGCAAGGTGACGTTCGAGTTCGAGCCGCGCGAAAGCAAGTTCCCCGCGCGCAAGGGCGCACCGGCCAGGGCGCCCGCCAAAACTGCTGCCGCAGCGAAGAAAACGGCCGCGGCCAAAAAGGCTCCCGTTGCGAAGAAAGCCCCGGCCGCCAAAAAGGCGGCCGCGCCCAAGAAGCCGCGCGCCACCGGCGCGGGTCTGAAGCCCAGCGCCGAGCTGGCCGCCGTGATCGGCCCGGACAACGTGGCCCGCACCGAGGTTGTGAAGAAGCTGTGGGACTACATCAAGGCCAACGGCCTGCAGGACGCGAAAGACAAGCGGTCCATCAACGCCGACGCAAAGCTCAAGCCCGTGTTCGGCAAGGACCAGGTCACGATGTTCGAGCTGGCGGGCATCGTGGGCAAGCACCTGAGCTGAAGAGCGAGCCGCCCGCGCAGGGCGGGTGGCTCGCCACTCAGGCTGGCTGGACGCGGAACACCGACACGGCCTGAACCAGGCGATCTGCCTGGCCACGCAGACTATCGGCTGCGGCGGCGCTCTGCTCGACCAGCGCGGCGTTCTGCTGGGTGGTCAGGTCCATCTGGGTGATCGAACTTCCCACCTGGCGGACATTGGCACTCTGCTCGCGGCTGGCGGCGCTGATCTCGTTGATGATTCTCGCGACATCGCCAATGGAGCTCACCACTTCCTGCATGGTCTGGCCCGCCTGATCGGCCTGTCCTGAGCCCTGCTCGACCCGGCTCACGCTTTCCGCGATGAGGGCGTTGATCTGCTTGGCCGAATCGGCCGACCGTTGGGCCAGACTGCGGACTTCGGATGCCACGACGGCAAAACCGCGGCCCTGTTCGCCGGCGCGCGCCGCCTCCACGGCCGCATTCAACGCCAGGATGTTGGTCTGGAACGCGATGCCATCGATCACGCCGGTGATGTCCGCAATGCGGCGAGAGCTCTCGTTGATGTCCTTCATGGCCTGCACCACGCGCGCCACCGCTTCTCCACCCCGACCGGCCACGTCGCTGGCCTGGCGGGCCAGCTCGTCGGCGCGGCGGGCGCTGTCGGCGTTCTGCGTCACAGCCGAGTCCAGCTGTGCCATGGAGGCTGCCGTTTCCTGCAGCGCCGCGGCCTGACGCTCGGTCCGGTTGGAAAGATCGTTGTTGCCCTGTGCAATCTCGCCCGTGGCGGTGGCCAGGCTCTGCGAGCTTTGCCGCACCGTGGACACCACGCCCGCCAGCCCCAATTGCATTTCGGCCAACCGGGCCATCAGGCTGGTGCGGTCGCTTCCGCGAACCGGAATCGGTGTGGTCAGGTCCCCGGCCGCCACGGCCTGGGCCACGCTGGCTGCCACATGCGGCTCGCCACCCAGCTGGCGCATCAGGCTGCGGGTCATCGCGGCGGCCATGAGGATGCTCAGCAGAACGCAGGCACCCACCGTGCCGGCGAGCCACAGCCGTGCCTGGGCATACACATTTTGTGCATGCTGCGCGGCGGCGCGCCCGGATTCGAAATTGAATTCGGCCAGCTTGTCCAGGACGGAGATCAGTTCATCCAGCGCCATTTTTGAGGCGCCTTCGCTGATGTCCCGGGCGTCGGCAACCTTTTTCTGGCGCGACAGCTCAATGACTTTGTCGTGCGAACCGCGCAGGCTCTTCCAGCTTTTGCCGAGCTCGTCACGAAGCAACTGCTCCTGGCCAACAGCTTTCAGCGCGCCGTAGGAGTCCAGGCTGGCGTGTGCCGACTTCACAACCGACGCCAGCTTGTCGCCGTACTCAGCCCGGTAACTTTCGTCATCGGCATTGACATGCTTGACCTCCAGATCGCGCAGCTCCAGTGCCGAGGCGCGGGCCGACTGCAAGGTTCGCACGCCTGGCATCCAGCGGCTGGCCAGATCACTGGACGCCTGATTGACGCCGGCCAGCGCGAACAGCGCGAAGCCGCCGGCACCGACCGTGAAAATCATGAGCAGCGCAAACGCGCCGGCCAATCGGACGCCCAGCCCCACCCGGTTCAGCCGGGCCACCAGACGTGAAAACATTTTTTTCATGGCAGGGTTCCTCGGCCGCGCGCGGACGGCCACTCATTTGTCGTGGGAAGGGAATGCCGGGCTCAGGACTTCTTGAAGCCGATATAGGTCACGCCAATGACCTTGCCGCTGGCGTCCTTGATGGCGTGGTAGCAGGTGTCGTAGGCCGTGCCAAGGACATCCACCGCGCCACAGAACTTGCCGCCCTTGCTCACGGCTTCATAGGCCTTGTTTCGCGCCAGTTGCGTGCCCACGCCACGCTTGCCCTCGGGGGTCAGCACATTGGTGCTCACACGCGTGAACTCTTCACCATCCTTGACGAACACGGTCGCGGTGGCGCCCGTGGTTTTCTTGATCTCGTCCACCACGTCGTAATTGTTGTTGATGCGGCGGTCGCCAAAGTAGATTGCCGGTGTGTTGCGCTCGCCCACTTTGGCCGTGCCTTCAATACGGGGGGCGCCGATTTTGGCCAGGCGGCTGTTCAACGCGTCGATGGCGGCGTTCGGGTCATTGGCGTGTGCAAAGCCTGCGGCCAGAACGGCCCAGGCAGCCACAACGAGGGTCTTTTTCATAGATGCTCCAGTGCGGTTGAAAGTTGCGGACAGAGAAGCCCCGGGACGGCCCGGAACATGGCCCATTGTTTCGGCACGCACTCCCTGGAACTTGATGGATAAGCCGGACAAAGCTGCCGCATCTCCAATTGACATTTCTTATTTGAGGGATAATATTCCACAAATTTTACGTCGAGAGTGGGTTTCACCATGCATGCCATACGTCCTGGTTTTTTGTTCTTCCTGCTTGCAGGCTTGACCGCCTGTGGTGGTGGCGGTGACGATCTGCCGGCCCCGCCCACCCAGCCGGTGACCTTTGCCTTTCGTACCGAAACCGGCGGGGCTGAACAGGAATTCCGTTACAGCACCACGTCAGCCGAGTTCATCGCCAAGGCCCGCGCCCAGGTCCTGCTGCCCGTGACCGGCCGCAAGACCTTTCCCTCAGGCGCCATCGCGGCCGGCAACGGTGGCGTCAACCTGAACTGGGGCTGGCATTTCACCGACCTGCAGCTGGTGGACGCCGCCATCGAGCTGTGCGACGGCACGCCCGCCATGGTGCAGGGCGACCTGGGCTACTGGCTGGGCACCGTCAAGCGCTTCTGCCCCTGGAGCGGCTACGTGCACGCCGAGGTGGCGGGCGACACCAGCCAGCGCGACTTTGCGATCGGCCAGACGCGCGAGGTCGCGTCGCTGAACCTGTCCATCGAGCTGCGCGACATCACGGACTCGCGCTGCCCGGCCGCGGCCATCTGCGTGACCGCGGGCCACGTGGAGGCGCAGCTGCTGGTGCGCATCGGCAACCAGGCCGCCCAGCCATTGACCGTGACGCTGGACGCGGGCGCGCGTGACCGGCAGGCCACGCTGGGCGGCTACCGGTTCACGCTGGACAGCCTGGCGCCGTATCCCATCAACAACCCGATCCCCAAGGACCAGTACCGCGCTGTGGTGACCGCCGCACCGGTGTAGCGGTCGGCGGCTCAGTCCACCCGCTCGGCGCGCACCTGGCCGTTCTGGTGCAGCACCAGGCCGCGCACGGCGCCATTGGCATACCGTTCAAACTGCACCTGCGCCGGGATCGTGTCCCATGCGAAGCGGTCGGGCTGGCCCGCCACCGGGTACACGTTCAGCCGGTCCTGGCCCGGGCGCTGCACGGACAGCTGTCCATTGGCGGCGGTGACGACCAGGTCAAAACGCGCCGCGCGGTAGCGGCCCGCATAGGCTTGCAGCGTCTCCTGCGGCAGCAGCGCGGCAGGGGGTGGGGGTTCATCCGTGCGCTGCCCGGGCCGCTCGGTGCCGCGCACCCGCCAGCGCACCGCCACCACGCGGCCGTCCGCCGCGCCGCCTTCACGCGTGAACACGGCCTGCCCCCGCGGGCCATAGTTGAACCGGTCGGGACCTGACGGCGTGAGCGCCACATAGGTCTGGCCCGTGCCCCGCAGGTAAAGCCGCCCGTCCTGCGCGACGAAGGTCCAGGCGTTGTGCGCGGTCTCGCGGTACACGCCCGTGTAGTCAGCCAGGCGCCGCGGGTCCAGCACGTGCGGCGCATCTTCGAGCGGGTAACGGCCCACCAGCATGTCGTTGGCCATGCGCCAGACGGCCGACTGCGCGTTGGACGCCAGCAGCACCACCACTTCCTGCGTGTCGTGCGCGATGGTCAGCACCGAGCGGAAGCCGCCCGTGCCGCCGGTGTGGCCCCAGGTGCGGCGCGCGGGCGGGCCGTTGACGAAGATCGCGTAGCCCACCTCGCCCTCGAACACGGCCAGCGGCGTCACCAGCCGCCCGGCCGCCGCGCCCAGCGGGCCCTGCCGGCCGGCCAGGATGGCGCGGCCGAAGGTCAGCAGGTCGGCCGCCGTGGAGCGCAGCGCGCCGGCCCCGGCGAACGCATCCATGTCCCAGGGCGAAGCCGGCGCGCTGCCGTCAAACGGCGGCGCCAGGCGCGGTGCCTCGCCGCCCAGCACCTGCAGGGTGTCGCGCATGCCCAGCGGCGCCGTGATGCGTTCGCGCACCAGCGCAGCCCAGGGCCGGCCATAGCGCTCGGACAGCAGCTCGCCCAGCACGCCGAAGCCGAAGTTGCTGTACAGCGCGTCGCACGGCGCGGGCCGGGCGATCCTGATTGCCGCCAGCGTCTCCCACATGCGCGCGCGGCCGTAGTTGCGGTAAGGGTCGGCGGCGGTGTAGCCCTGGCGGCGAAAGTCCGGCGGCAGGCGCGGCAGGCACGAGGTGTGGGTGACGAGCTGGCGCAGCGTGATGGCCGCTGTGTCGGCGTGCGCAAACGTGGCCTTGCCCTGCAGCAGCTTGCCCAGCGTGTCGTCCAGCGACAGGTCGCCCGCTTCCACCGCCTGGGCCAGCAGCAGGCCGGTGAAGACCTTGCTGATGGAGCCGATCTCGAACAACGTGGCCTGGGGCCCACTGGTCACCGGCTCGGCGACGCCGGGACCGCCGGCCGCGCCGGCCAGGGATGTTTTGCCTTCGCGCCAGACGCCCGCCGCGGCCATGCCGGGCTGGCCGCCCAGCGCGTCGCGCGCGAGCTGTTCAACGGGCGTGGACAGCGCGATGGTGGCGGGCTGGGCGAACGCCGCGCAGGCCGCCAGAAGTGTCGCGGCGCAAAGGAAACGTCCTGGCATGGGCATGTGGCAGACACCTGTGGTGTGGGATCGCCCGCCATTGTGCCGATGCGCTGCCGGTGCGCTGCCGATGCGCTGCCGCGCCGTCAGAACCCGCGCAGGTCGTCCACCCTGGCCAGCAGTTCCCCGCCCAGAATGCGCCGCAGTGTCGCGCCCATCACATCCACGTCGTTGTCGAAACTGCCGTGCGCCGCGTCGATCTGGATGCCGGCGTCACCTTCGGCAAGCCGTGCCGTGACGACCTTGCGCTGCTCCAGCACCTGGTAGCGGTCTTTGGCGAGCCCCGCGTCCCGGGCGGCCTTGCGCCAGGCCTTGAGCACCTCGCCCGTGCTGGAGGCGCCGTCCCAGCCGCTGTATTCGATGTCCTGGACCCTGGCCAGGCCCAGGATGGGTGTGCGCAGGTCGGTTTCCAGCGCATTGGACACCAGGTAAAGCAGCGATTTGCGATAGACGGCTGCCACGTTGTCGCCGCGCTCCAGCGGGTCGGACAACACGCTCAGGTACAGGCGCTTCATGAGCTCGGGCTGGGTGGCGTAGTGCCGGTTGGCGAATTCCACCGTACAGGCCGGTGCGAACAGGTGCGCGGTGTGCGTTGCCGTGTCCAGATGCCGCGCCTGCAGCGCTGTCAACAGATGGCCCAGCAGGATCGCGCCTGCCGAATGCCCCACCACATGCACCTGGAACGCGGCGCCCCAGGTGTCGCGCAGCTTCTGCAGCGCGGTGATCAGCAGATCGCCGCCGCGCCCGTTGCCGAAGGCCAGCGCGGCGTTCTCCTTCATCTCGCTCCAGATCGGACGCGCCAGCGGCCGGCCGATGCTGGACTCGATCAGCAGGTCGGTCTTGTCGGTGATCCATTCGCCCACGCCCGCAACGCCGGGCTGCGGCCGGAACAGGTCCGACACGATGTGGCCGATGCTTTCCAGCAGACCCGTCTTCCACACCAGGAACAGCGGATAGCAGCCATTGCCCAGAAAGTGGCGCCCCATGGCCCGCACGCGCCGGATGGCGGCGTCCTCGCTGTTGAGCCCGCCATGCGCATAGATCACCAGACGCCTGGGCTCGGCGGCCGGGCGCGTGCGAAACCACTGGTCAGGCAACACCGCCGCCTGGTGCATCAGCGTGCGGCTGAGTTCGTCCTCGGTCAGGTAGCGCTTGACGCGGCCGTCGTTGCCGATCACCACGCTGTGCTGGTACGCGCGGTCCTCACTCCACCAGGCCGTGGTGTCCGCGCGCGCCGCCGTGCCCGCCGCACCGGGGCTCTTCACACTCAACCGGCCGTCCACCACGCCCGGCACGCCCAGGGACACGACCCACGCGTCCATGCCATTGGCCAGCCAGTCCGCATAGGTCAGCACCGCGAAGCCGCAGGCGCCGAAGGCCGCCCCCCAGGAGTTCTGCACCACGAAGCCCTGCGCATTGAAGCCCACCAGCGCAAACGCATGCCCGTCGATTTCCGAGGGACGGCCGTCGAACCCGATCACCGGCAGTTGCGCGTGGCTGGACGGGGGAACGGCGGTGTTGGGCAGCTCGTCCCAGCCCCGGTGCGTGGTCGCCGACACATAGATGGCGCCCACCGCCTGGATCGCGGACTGCATGTCGGTGATGCAGCGGGTGTCGATGCGGTAGTACACCCCCAGCGTATGGGCAATGGCGCGGTCCGCGTAGCCGTATTTGGGTTGCACGGGCTTGCGGTCGTCGAAAGGCCAGTCGTCCTCCAGGCAGACGCCGTGCTTGAACCAGCCCTTGAGCGCGCCACGACAACTGGAGTAGTCGTAGTTCTCGCCCGCGTACTCGTCGTAGCGACGCGCAAAGTTGTAGAGCATGCGCGGGCTGACCGACTTGAGCTTGGGCGTGTAGCCCGCCTTGGCCCAGCGCAGGTAATTGACCACGCAGGCGAGGCCAAAGCCCGTGCATGCGCCTTCGCTGCCCTGGTTGAGGATGAGTCCGGCCTTCACATAACGCGGCAGATAGCGGGCCATGTCCGCGTCGCTGGGACTGGCGTCCAGCAGGCACACCGGCGGCGGCTGATAGGGGCGGTCGTTCAGGTCGGTGGCATCCTTGCGCACCGTCAGCGACCGCCGGGCCGCGGTGTTGGCGGGCTGGGCGGCCGGCGCGCGCGCGGCGCGCCCCCTGCGCGCCGCAGCGCCAGCGGGTGCGGCATCCGCCACCGGCCACACGCCCTGCGCCAGAACGAAAACATCCTTGAAGCGGTCCAGCCCGTGATGACCGCCATTGACCAGCTTGCGCGCATCGGCAAACCGGTTGGCCGCAAGTGCGGCGCGCATGGCGTCCGCTTTGTCAGACAGAAACGTGGCCAGCAGCAAGGCGGCGATCTCGGGCGCGTTGGCCAGATCGGCGTTGGCCGTCAGGTCCACGCCGATCCTCGCCCCATAGGTCTGGTAGTTGGACCGGCCGGTCAGCTGCACGAACCCGCGTCCCTTGAAACGGGCGCCGTCCCCCGCCTGCGTGTTGCCCAGCCTTTTCTTCGGGTCTTCGTACAGGGCGAAGGGCGCGCCCCCTGGCTCGGTGTTGAACCGGGACTGGAACTCTGAAATGGGCAGAAAGCCTTCGCTCTCGGCGCGGATGGTGCCCAGCGCAGCCAGCACCATCAACCGGTCCGCGAGACCCCTGTCCGCCAGCGCTGCCATCACGTAGGGCAGGTAGCGCGCGATGTTGGCCGGCTTGGTGGCGGGGAACAGGCGCCGCACCGACGCCAGGTCCAGCGCCAGGTCCAGACTTGCAGCCGGCCGCAGGCCCAGCACTGTCTGACAGTAGGGCCCCACGACACCGTCAGCCACCAGGCCCACGCCGCCCTGCCAGCGCCGCACGGCGGCTTCGGTATCGGCGTCCAGAACATCGCCGCCAGACAGCGCGCCGAACGCCTGGGACTCGCTCCCCAGTGGGTCGGCCAGCGCCTGCCGCAAACGCTTCACATCGGGCCCTTTGTGGCCCCGGACCATGAGACTTTGCATGAGCCCCTCCCTGTGGTGATGAGGACAGGAGCCGATTGTGCGAAGCCAACAGGCGCCGCACATCCTCAGAATAGGGGAGGCCCCGTGCGGGCGCTACCGCCCGGCGCCACCCACCCGCGCCAGGTGCACCTGGTGCAGCGTGATCTTGCGCACCTCGGCCTGGCTGGTTTCGATGTGGGCGCGCAGCAGCATGGCGGCCTGGTCGCCGCGCTTGCGCTGGATGGCCTTGAGGATCTTGGCGTGTTCGTCGTAGGTCGCGTCGATGCGCGCGGGCTTGGTGAAGTCCAGCCGGCGGATGATGCGGATGCGGTCGGTCACGTCGCGGTGCACGCGGGTCATCTCGGCGTTGCCGGCGGCGGCCACCAGGCTGCAGTGAAAGGCCTCGTCACGCTGCGACACTTCCACCATGTCGGTGCTGCGCCCGGCTACAGGCACGAGCCAGAACGCCGCCAGCTCGTCCAGCAGCGCGCGGTCCACGCGCTTGTCGTCCTCGCACAGGCGGTGCACGGCGGTGGTCTCCAGCACCATGCGCAGGTCGTACAGCTGCTCGAACTGGTCGAAGTCGAATGGCAGCACGCGCCAGCCGCTCCTGAACAGCACTTCGACGTACCCCTCCTGCTGCAGGCGGAACAGCGCCTGGCGCACCGGCGTGCGGCTCACGCCCAGGCGTTCGCTCAATTCGTTTTCGGTGAAGCGGTCGCCGGGCACCAGGTTGAATTCGGCGATGTCGCGCTTGAGCTGGCCGTAGACCTCGTCCGCGCGCGAGCGGTGGGCGGGCGCCTCGGTAGCGCGTGCGTGGCGACTGGTGATGGTGGGCACGGGGCGTTGTCTCGGTGTACGGGCCGACTCTATCAGCGGCGCGTCATTTCAGGGCCACCAGCAGGGCTTCGCTGGGCGCCGTCCAGCCGACGATCGCGCCCTGGGCGCGGATCATGTCGATCGCCGCCGCCTTGAACTGCGGGAAGTAGCTTTCGGTGCAGTCTTCCAGCAGCAGGGCGTCGTAACCGCGGTCGTTGGCCTCGCGCATGCTGGTCTGCACGCAGACCTCGGTGGTCACGCCCATGAACAGCAGGTGCGTGACGCCGTGTTGCTGCAACAGTTCATGCAGCGCCGTGGCGTAGAACGCGCCCTTGCCGGGCTTGTCGATGACGATCTCGCCGGGCGCCGGCGCCAGCGCCGGGATGATCTGGTTGCCCGGCTCGCCGGCCACCAGGATGCGGCCCATGGGGCCAGCGTCGCCGATGCGCAAGCTGGGGTTGCCGCGGTTACGTTTGGCCGGCGGGCAGTCGGACAGGTCGGGGGCATGCGCCTCGCGCGTGTGCACCACCAGGCCGCCAGCGTCGCGCCAGGCGTCCAGCACGGCCTGGCACGCGGGCACGATGGCTTCGAGCAGCGACACGTCGTTGCCCAGCGTCTCGCCAAAGCCGCCGGGCTCGATGAAGTCGCGTTGCATGTCGATGATGACGAGCGCGGTGTGGGCAATGTCGAATTCGTAGTCGAAGGGGTCGGCGGCGATTTTCATGGTGTCAGTGGCCTCCGCCCATGTGGGCTCCCAGTACGTGGCGTTCAGCGCTGGCCGCAGGCGTCTCGAACACGATGCGCCCCTCGCTCATGACCACGATGCGGTCCGACAGCTTGAGCAGTTCGTCCAGGTCCTCGCTGACCAGCAGCACGGCACCGCCGCGTTCGCGCACCCCCAGGATGCGGCCGTGGATCTCGCGCACGGCCGCAAAGTCCAGGCCGAAGACCGGGTTGGCCGCGATCAGCACGTTGATCTCGCCGGCCAGCTCGCGCGCCAGCACGGCGCGTTGCACGTTGCCGCCCGACAGGCTGCGGATGGGCGCGCCCTCGCCACGCGTCTTGATGCCGTATTCGGCGATCCAGACCCGCGCGCGTTCGCGCCAGCGGCCGAAGTTGAGCCACCCGCCCGACGCCAGCGGCGGTTCGTCGAAGTCGCGCAGCGCCATGTTCTCGGCCACGCTCAGGTCGCCCACGCAGGCGTTGCGCAGCGGCTCCTCGGGCAGGCTGCGCAACTTGAGCGCACGGTTCTCGGCACGCCGCGCGGCGTAGGGCTGGCCCATGACCGTGACGCTGCCACCGCTGCGCGGGCGCTGGCCCACGATGGCCTCCACCAGCTCGCGCTGGCCGTTGCCCGACACACCGGCCACGCCCAGCACCTCGCCGCGGCGCACCGTCAGATCGATGCCGTGCAGCGCCGGCGGGCCCCGGTCCCCGGGAGCGGTCAGGCCCTGCACTTGCAACGCGACCGGCGCATCGGCCGCAACGGTGCGCGCGGCGGTTGCCGTATCGCCAGGCTCAGCAGCCTCCACGTCGCCGGCCGCGCCCTCGCCCACCATGGCCGCCGCCAGCCGGTGCGGGTCGGTGCCGGCCACATCGCAGTGGTGCACGGCGCGTCCCCGGCGCAGGACCGTGACGTTGTCGGCGTAGGCCATGACCTCGCGGAACTTGTGCGTGATGATCAGCACGGTGCACTGCCCGCTGCGCGCGAACGCGCGCACGTGGCCCAGCACTTCGTCGGCCTCCTGCGGCGTCAGCACCGATGTCGGTTCGTCCAGGATCAGCAGGCGCGGCTTGAGGTACAGCTGCTTGAGCAGCTCGAGCTTCTGCTTCTCGCCCGCAGCCAGCTCCGCCGGGCGCGCGTCCAGGTCCAGGCGGAACGGCGTGGTGGACAAAAACGCGTCCAGCTTCGCGCGCTGCGCCTTCCAGTCGATCAGTGCGGGCACCTGCCCGCCCGCCAGCAGCAGGTTCTCGGCCACGGTCATGCCGGGCGCCAGCGTGAAGTGCTGGTACACCATGCCGATGCCCAGCTCGCGCGCGACCACCGGGTTGGCGATGCGCTGCTCGCGCCCGTCGGTCACGATGCTGCCGGCCTCGGCCGTGTGAAAGCCCGCGATGCATTTGACCAGCGTGCTCTTGCCCGCGCCGTTCTCGCCCAGCAGCGCATGGACCGTGCCGGGCTCGACCTTCATGGTGACGCTGTCCAGCGCCGTGAACGCGCCGAAGCGTTTGGTCAGGTCGAAGGTTTCGAGCGCCATCGCGCCGGTGGGGGTGGGGAGTGTTTCGATCTTCACAGTCCGCCTTCGCTTGTGAGTCGTTTGGCGCTCGCTGCTTCGCGGCGGGCGGCAGCCGGCGGGGGCTCACACTTCGGCGGTTTTTGCTGCGCAAAAACTCCGCTCCGGTGCTCGGGGGTCAGTCGCGCCGCGGAACTCGCTGCACTACGCTGCGCTTCGTTCCGCTCAGACAGCCGCGGCGAGCATGTGCACGATGCGCGCCAAGGCGCGCCGACATTCCCCCCTGCGCTCCTCGCCGCCGCAGAGATCGCCCCCGCCGGCTGCCGCCCGCCGCGAAGCAGAACCCCGTCAGGCCAATGCAGGCATGCCAACAGTGGGGCCGCAAAGCCAAGAAGCATCACGCCAAAGACTCCAAAACGGCAACAGAAGTGGCGTGCGCCCCAAACACCCCACCCTGCATGGTGATCATCTTCAACGCAGCGAGGTGGTTGCCATGGTCGGTCGCCGCCGTGCAGTCCGACAACAGCAAACACTCGAACCCCCGGTCGTTCGCCTCGCGCATCGTCGTGTGCACGCACACATCCGTCGTGATGCCGGTGAGGATCAGGTTGTCGATGCCGCGCGTGCGCAGGATCAGCTCCAGGTCCGTCGCGCAGAAAGAGCCCTTGCCGGGCTTGTCGATGATGACCTCGCCCGGCAGCGGCGCAAGCTCTGGGATCAGCTCCCACCCAGGCTCGCCGCGCACCAGGATGCGCCCGCACGGCCCGTCGTCGCCGATGCCCACGCCGTTCGTGCCGATCTGGCGGCTGCGCCAGCGCTTGTTGGCGGGCAGGTCGCTCAGGTCGGGGCGGTGCCCCTCGCGCGTGTGGATGAGGGTGTAGCCGGCCGCCCGCATCGCAGCCATGAGCTTTTGCAGCGGCGCGATGGGTGCGCGCGTGAGCGAGATGTCGTAGCCCATCTTGTCCACATAGCCGCCCACGCCGCAGAAGTCGGTCTGCATGTCGATGATGACGAGCGCCGTGTTGTCGGGCCGCAGGTCGCCGTTGTACGGCCAGAGGTAGGGGTTGGCTTGAACGAAGCGTTCCATGGTGCGTTCCATGTCATTTCACCGAAGAAAGTTCACCGGGGCTGCCCGCGGCCACGCTGCCGGGCTTGCAGGTCAGCACCAGGATCAAGAGCGTCAGTGCATACGGCACGGTGTTGAACAGGTGGTAGCCCCAGCCGATGCCGATGGATTGCAACGCCGGGCCGATGGCACCCGCACCGCCGAACAACGCGGCGGCAGCGATGCAGCGCAGCGGGCTCCAGCGCGCAAAGATCACCAGCGCCACGGCAATCAGGCCCTGGCCGCTGCTGATACCCTCGTTCCAGCTGCCGGGGTAGAACAGCGTGAGCGACGCGCCGCCCAGCCCTGCAATCGCCCCGCCTGCCGCCGTCGCCGCGATGCGGATGCCCGACACGGAATAACCCAAGGCGCGCGCCGCGTTGGCCGAATCGCCCGCCATGCGCACCAGCAGGCCCAGGCGCGTTCGCGCAAAGCCCCACCACAGCAACACCGCGATCGCGATGCCCACGGGCAGCAGTGCGTTGACCTGCAGCGCGGCGCGCACGGCAGCCACGTCGCTCCAGTTGCCTAGGGCAATGGCCGGGATCTGCGGCGCCTGCGGCTGGATCAGCGGCTTGCCCAGATAGAACGCCAGCCCCATGCCCAACAGCATCAGCGCGATGCCGGTGGCCACGTCGTTCACGCGCGGCAGCGAGCACAGCACGCCGTGCAGCGCGGCCAGCAGCGCGCCGGCCGCCGCGCCTGCCAGCACGCCCAGCCAGGCCGAGCCCGTGAGGTACGCCCCGCCGAACGCTGCCATGGCCGACAGCACCAGCACGCCTTCCAGCCCCAGGTTGATGCGGCCGGATTTTTCGGTCAGGCATTCGCCCAGGCTCACGAACAGGAACGGCACGCCCACGCGCAGCGCGCCGCCCAGGATGCCGGCGAAGAAGGTGATCAATACATCACTGGTCATGCGATCTTGTCCCCCATCGCCACCTGCGCGCTGCTGGGCCCGGCCGGCCGCACCAGCCACGCGCCGACCGCGCGCCAGTTCACGTCGCGCAGCGCCTCACTGGCCAGGATCAGCACGAACGCAATGCCCTGCAGCACCATCACCGACGCGTCGGGCAGGCCCAGGCGGCGCTGCAGCAGACTGCCCGCCGCACCGAAACCGCCGAACAGGATGGCCACCGGAATCACCGCGACCGGGTTGTGCCGCGCGATGAACGCCACCAGGATGCCCGCATAGCCGTAGCCCGCGATCAGCGACGCGTTGGCGCTGGTGTGCACCGCCGCCACCTCCACCGCGCCGGCCAGCCCCGCGCAGGCACCGCCCACGGCACAGGCCACCAGGATCAGGCGCGACGCGGGCAGCCCCACGAGTTGCGCCGTGCGCGGGTTGCCGCCCACCACGCGCACCGAAAAGCCCGATGCCGTCCACTTGAGCCACACGCCCAGCAGCAGACAGGCCACGATGCCCAACACCAGCCCCCAGTGCACGTCGGAGCCCGCGATGCCGCCGATGCGCAGACCCTCGGCCAACGCCAGCGTGGACGGCTTATTCAGGCTGGCCGGGTCGCGCAGCGCGCCCTCGACCCAGTGCTTGAACAGGCCGATGGCGACGTACGCCAGCAGCAGGCTGGAGATCGTTTCATTGATGCCGCGAAACTGCCGCAGCCAGCCGGCCAGCATGATCCACAGCGCGCCGGCTACGGCGCCGGCCATGCAGACCAGCACCGTGCCGAACAGGTTGGCCGGCGGCGTGAACACATACGGCAGCGCGGCGCAGGCCAGGCCGCCCAGCACCAGCGCACCCTCGCCGCCGATGATGACCAGGCCCGCGCGCGCGGGGATCGCCACGCACAGCGCGGTGAGCATCAGCGGCGCGGCGCGCTGCAGCGTGTTCTGCCAGCTGAACCAGTCGCCGAACGCGCCCTTGAACAGCAACACCCACACCTCGACCGGGTTCACGCCCGCAAACCACACGAAGCCGCCGAACAGCACCAAAGCCGCCGCGATGGCGGCGACAGGCAGGGCGATGTCGGTGAGGGTGTCGCGCATGGTTTAGATGGAGCCCACCACACCCTCGACCAGGTAGTTCATCTTTTCCAGTTCGAGGTCGGTCTGCTTCAGCGTCTTGCCTGCGGCAATCACTGTCGCGCCCTTGTTGTCCTTCAGCGGGCCCTTGAAGATGTCGAAGCTGCCCGCGATCATCTTCGCCTTGATGTCGTCGGCATTCTTCTTGGCCGCGGCGGTCACGGCCGGACCGTAGTCGGACATCTTTACGTAGCCTTCCTTCAGGCCGCCGCGGATGAAGTTGGGGTGCGGCTTGCCGGCCTTGGCGGCGTCGATCACTGTTTTGTATGCGGTCAGCCAGTTCCACTCGGCGCCGGTCAGGTAGGCCTGCGGCGCCAGCTTGGCCTGGCTTGCGTGGTAGCCGCAGACCATCTTGCCGCGTTTGGCCGCCGTTTCCACCACGACCTTGGGACCGTCCACGTGCATGGTGAACACATCCACGCCCTGGTCGGCCAGGCTGTTCGTCGCCTCCGCCTCTTTCACGGCCATCGACCAGTCGCCCGTGAAGATCACGTGGCAGGTGATGCCCGGCTTGACCGAGCGCGCGCCCATCAGGAACGCGTTGATGTTGCGCAGCACCTGCGGAATGGGCTTGGCCGCGACGAAGCCGATCTTGCCGCTCTTGCTCATGTGGCCGGCCACCACGCCGTTCAGGTACTGGCATTCGTCGATGTAGCCGAAGTAGCTGCCGGTGTTCTTGGGGTGCTTGCCCTCAGTCCACATGCCGCCGCAGTGGGCGAAGCGCACGTCGGGGTACTTGGCGGCCATGGCCAGCATATGCGGGTCGAAGTAGCCGAACGACGTGGGGAACAGCACGCTCGCGCCGTCCTGCGCGATCATGCCGGTCATGGTCTTTTGCACAGCGGCGGTCTCGGGTACGTTCTCTTCCTCGACCACCTTGATGCCGGGCATCTTCTTGAGCTCGGCCGCGGCCTGCGCCTGCGCCTGGTTGTAGCCAAAGTCGTCGCGCGGGCCGACGTAGATCACGCCCACGGTCAACGGCTTTTGCGCGAAGGTCAGCGGCGCCGATGCTGCGGCGCCCAGCGCGGCCAGGGTCTTAAGCGAGTCGCGGCGGTTGAAGGTTTTGGCTATGCTCATGGTTCTCTCTCCGTCTGTTGAAAAAGGGTTAGCGGGTTTCGTGCCAGGGGGTGATTCAGGCCAGCGGCGGCGGTGCGTCCAGCAGGCTCACGTGCGCGGCCACCACGCGCCAGCCGCCGGGCGTGCGCAGCCAGGTCTGGCTCTGCCGGCCTGTGCGGCTCGCGCCCGCGCGGCGGAACTCGGTGTTGGCGGTGGCGAAGTCGCGGCCGTAGGTGGTGATGACCGTATTCATGAGTTCACGCGCCAGGCCTGCCGGCGAGCGGCCTGCGCGGAACGCGCGGATGGCGTCGTAGCCGTACAGGTTCTCGGTACCGCCGTAGCGCAGCGTGTGCGGGCTGTCCCAGAACAGCTCGTCCAGCACGGCGACGTCGTTGGTGACCAGGGCGTGTTCATAGCGGGCGAAAGCCGCAGTGACTTCGAGCACGATGTCGGGAAGGTTGATGTCCATGCTCATGCTTGTCATGCCGGGCTTGACCCGGCATCCATCGTCGAGCGCCCATATGTTCGTGGCATGGATCCCGGGTCAAGCCCGGGATGACAGGGGCGCAGATGTGCCACGCCCATTTGCTGCAGCACCATCGCCGCCCGCAACGCCAGATCCTCGCGCCAAGGCGCAGCAATCAGCTGCACGCCAATCGGCAAGCCACCCGTGTCCGACGGCCACATGGGCGCGGCCACCACAGGGCAACCCGCGAACGAGATCGGCTGCGTCAGCAGCCCCACCGACGGCCGGCACGGCAGGCGCTGGCCGTTGATGTCCAGCCATTCCGTGCCGATCACCGGCGCGGCCACCGGCGTGGCGGGCGCGATCAGCACGTCCCAGTCGTTGAACAGCGCCAGCACCTTGTCGCGGCACGCGCGGCGAAAACGCTGTGCGCGCAGGTACCAGGCGGCCGGCTGCAGCGCGCCGGCGATAAAGCGGTCCACAGACAGCGGTTCGAAGTCGTCGGCGCGCGTGCGCAGGTCGTCCAGGTGGAGCGCGCCGCCTTCGCTCGCGCTCGTGATGAACGCCGCGGCGCGGGCGGCCTCCGGATCGGGCCACTCGACGATCTCGATCACGTCGAGGACTCGCGCGGCGGCCCGGGCCACTTCGCGCGCGGGCGGGGTGGCGTTGTCGTGGAAGTAGCCGCCGAGCAGTCCGATGCGCAAGCCCTTCGTGCCGTGCGGCAGCGACGCCACGGTCGGCTCGATGGCTGTCGCATGGCAACCCGCATCCAGCGGGTCGGGCGACTGCAGTGCGTCGTAGACCGCCGCCAACCGTTCCACCGAATCGGCGAACGGCCCCAGGTGGTCCACGCTGTGCACGAAAGGGTAGCTGCCGCGACGCGACAGGCGGCCGAACGTGGGCTTGAGCCCCCACACGCCGCACAGCGACGATGGCACGCGGATCGACCCGTTGGTGTCCGAGCCCAGCGTCACCGGCACCTGGCCCGCCGCCACGGCCGCGCCCGAGCCGCCCGACGAGCCGCCCGCGATGCGCGTCAGGTCATGCGGGTTGCGGCAGGGGCCGTAGTGGGTATTTTCGGTCGTGAAGCCATAGGCGTACTCGTCCATGTTCAGCGAGCCGACCAGCACGGCGCCGGCCGCCTGCATGCGCTGCACCAGGAACGCGTCCGATGACGCGGGCGCGTGCCCTCGGTTGACCTTGGAGCCCGCCAGCGTGACCTCGCCCGCGATGTCGAACAGGTTCTTGACCGCGTATGGCACACCGGCCAGCGGGCCCAGCGTCTCGCCACGCGCGCGGCGCGCGTCGATGGCCGCGGCCTCGGCACGGGCGCGGGCGTAGCTCTTTCCGGTGAAGGCGTTGACCTCGCCGTCGGTCGCCTCGATACGGGCGATGCAGGCCTCCAGTGCTTCGGCGGCGGTCATGGTCGCGTCCCCTACGGCGTTCATGCGGCGTGCGTCCTGTCCGGGTCGGGATTGAATATTTCAGCCAGCTCATCCTCGGGCGACAGCGGCACGCGCTCCAGCAGCGCGGCCAGCGCCGCCGTGCGCTCCAGGTGCGCTGCCACGCGCTGCGCGCGTGCGGCGTCCAGCGGGATGCCCAGCGCAACCGCACTGGCCTTCACGTAGGCGAGCGTTTCGGCTTCGGTCACCGGCGCACCTCGCGCTGGAAGATTTCAAGGCTGAGCTTTTTCATCGCCACGAAGCTCGGCGTCGACAGCGTGTCCACCGTGCGCGGGCGCGCGTCGCCGTATTCCAGGATCTCGGCGACCTTGGTCGGGCGCTTGGTCAAGAGCAGCACCTGGTCGGCCAGGTACACCGCCTCTTCCAGGTCGTGCGACACCAGCAGCATGGTGGTGCCGGTCTTCATGAACACTTCCTGCAGCTTCTCGCGGATGAACAGCGTCATCTCGAAGTCCAGCGCCGAGAACGGTTCGTCCAGGAACAGCACCTCGGGATTGTTGGCGAGCGCGCGCATGATGGACGCGGTCTGCTGCTGACCGCCCGACAGCTCGTACGGGTAGCGGTTCAGGTCGAACTTGACGTCGAAGCTCGCCACCAGCTCGGCCATGCGGCGGTCCACCTCGGCCTTGCTTTTTCCTTCGAGCTTGAGCGGGTAGGCGATGTTGTCGATGGTGCGCATCCACGGGAACATCGCTTCGCGGTAGTTCTGGAACACGTAGCCGATCTTGGTGTCCTTCAGGCTTTTGCCGTCGAACAGGATTTCACCGCTGTCGATGGGGATCAGCCCCGCGATCATGTTGATCAGCGTGCTCTTGCCGCAGCCGTTGGGTCCGAACACCGAGACGATCTTGTGCTTGGGGATGTCCAGGTCGAAGTTCTCGTACAGCGGCCAGCCGGCGAAGTACTTGGTCAGGCCGCGGATGGTGATGTGCGTGCCGGCCGGGCCGGGCACGAATTCACGCGCGGGGACGTCGGCGAAGACGGGGGCGTTGATCACGGCGTTCATCGGCCACTCCAGTGAACGATCTTGCGTTCGGCAATCAGGAACAGGATGTTGAGTGCGTAGCCCAGCGCACCGGCCGCCAGGATGGACGCGTACATGTCGCGCACGTTCATGACCTGCTGCGCGTTGATGATGCGGTTGCCCAGGCCGCTGTCGGCGCCGATGAACATCTCGGCCACGATCACGATCACCAGCGCCATGGACACGGCCGAGCGCAGGCCGACAAAGCTGGGTTGCAGGCTTTCCCAGACCAGCACGTCCTTGAAGATCTGCCAGCGTGTTGCGCCCATGACCTTGGCCGCCATCACGCGCTGCTTGCGTGCGTTGATCACGCCGTACGCGCTGTTGAACACCACGATCAGGAATGCGCCGAACGCGGCGATCGCCACCTTGTTGATGTCCGACACGCCGAAGATCATGAGGAACAGCGGGATCAGCGCCGACGACGGCGTGGAGCGGAAGAAGTCGATCAAAAACTCCACGCTGCGGTAGGCGCGCTCGTTGCTGCCCAGCAGCACGCCCAGCGGCATGCCCACGGCCGCAGCGATCAGAAACGCCTGCACCGTGCGCATGACCGTGACGCCGAAGTCCTTGAGCAGCGGGCCGCCCCACAGGCCGCTGATCAGCGTGCCCAGGGCGTCCAGCGGCGGCGGCAGCAGGATGGGCTTGATGAAGCCGGTGCGCACCGCCAGGTCCCACAGGATGAACAGCACGACCGGGCCGATGAAGGGCAGGAAGCGCTCCCACTGCGGCTTCTTCGGTGCGGTGGTGGCGTTGGCGGCGGGGGGCGTCCAGGGCTTGGGCGCGGCGGCCGCCACCGGTGGGACCGGTGCGCCCGGTATTGCGTCGGGTGTGGCTCTCATGACGCTCAGCCCTTGTAGAGCATCGAGTCGACCATGAGCCGCTTGCTGAAGATGCCCTTCTCGCTGAACAGGTCGAAGAACTTCTGGAAGTGCGCCACGTCGGCCGGCGTGAACTCGTTGTACATGGTGTACGCGGCCAGCGGCACCTCGCCGGTCAGCGGGCCTTCGATGGCGGTGTAACCCTTCATGTACTGGCGCGCCTCGGCCGGCTTGGTGCGCACGTAGGTCACGCCCTTGCCATACGCGGCGATGAATTTCTTTGCCACGTCGGGGTTCTTCTGGATGAACGCCGAGGCCAGTGACGCCGAGCCGCCGAACCACGGCGCCATCGGGTCACCCAGCACGTATTTGGCGATCACGCCGGGCTCCAGCACGCGCGTGGTGCCGTTCATGCGGCCGATGGTGCCGGTGGGCTCCAGCGTGTAGGCCGCGTCGATCTGGCCGGCGGCCAGCGCGGCCACGTGCTGGCCGATGGGCAGCTCCACCACCGTGGCGCCGGTCGCGCCGCCGCGCTCCAGCACGGTCTTGGCCAGCGTCACGTTCTGGATGCCGGGGCCCGAGGCGACGCGCTTGCCCTTCAGGTCGGCCATGGTCTTGACGGGGCTGGCCACGGGCACGATCACCTCGTCCAGCACGTTCTTCACGTTGCTGGGGTTGGAGCAGAAGATCTTGAACGTGCCGGGCGCGGCGATCTCGCCGATGGCGATGTTGGCCGAGCCCGTGCCGTTGGCCGTGCCGTCGGCGCGGCCGGACAGCACCGCCTCCATCACCTGCTGCGCGCCCGCGAACTTCAGCGGCTCCACGTCAAGGCCTGCTTCCTTGAAGTAGCCCAGCTCGATGGCCGAGTAGAACGGCAGGCCCGCCGCGATGGGCCAGTAGCCGATGCGGATCTTGGGGCCGGCCTGCGCGCGCACCATGGGCGCGCCGGCCAGGGCGACGGCGGCACCAGCGGCCTTGAGCAGCGTGCGGCGGGTGGAAAAGACGGCTTGGCGGGTATCGGTCATGGAACGCTCCTGCTTGAGGTTTGGATGGATGGGTGAGTAGTTCAGGCCGGGGCTTTGAGCGACGCGATGTACGCACGCCAGCCGCCAAGGTGGGTGATGTCCAGCGCGCCCTGCGTGGCGAGCGATTCGCAGACGAAGCCCTGAACGCTGCTGCCGTCGGCCAGCGTCAGCGTGCCGATGCCTAAAGGGACGGGGATCAGCGCGACGAAGCTTCCGTAGTGCGCGGCGGGCATCTCCCAGACCTCGACGGCGATCGCGCCGCCGGTGCCGGCCCCCACGCGCACCAGGCCGGGCTTGGGCGGCACGGTGCCGGGCAGGGCAAAGAAGCGGTAATCGGGCGCGGTCTGCGTGGTGGCCACCAGGCGCGCGCCGCGCTCGGTGAGCTGGCCGTTCAGCGGCATGCCCGACAGGTGGGCGCCGACGACGGCAACCTTGACCATGGCCTGCGGCTTGATCCCGGGGATGGCAACCGGCGCGGGCAGTGGCTGGCCCGTGGCGCCCTGCGCGAGCCCGGTGTCGTGGTGGTAGCGCTGGCCCAGTTCGGCCAGCTGCCAGTCGCTGCCGCAGGGGCCGATCAGCGTGACGCCGAACGGCAGGCCGTCGGGGCGGATGCTGCTGGGCACCGACAGCGCCGCATAGTCCAGCAGGTTCACGAAGTTGGTGTACGCCCCCAGGTTGCGGTTCAGCGCGACCGGGTCGGCCCGCATGGCGGCAATGGTGTAGTGCGTGGGCGCCGTAGGCACCAGCAGCAGGTCGATGTCCTTCCACATCACATGGGCGCGATGGCCCAGCGCGCGCAGGCGCACCTGCGCAGCGACCAGGTCGGCGGCGCTGTAGCCGCGGCCGGCCGCGATGATGCCGCGCACGGGCTCCATGACCTCGGCCTCGTGCGCGTCGAAGAACTCGCGGATGGCGGCGTAGCGTTCGGCTACCAGCGCACTCTCATACAGCAGGCTCGCGGCCTGGGCCAGCGGCGCGAAGTCGACTGTCACTGGCGTGCCGCCCAGGGCACGCAGCCTTGTCACGGCCTGGCGGAACGCGGCCTCGGCCGCGTCGTCGCCGAAGAACTCGAGCTGGGACGGCACACCGAAGCGGAACGTGGCGGGGAACGGCGTGTCGGCCAGCGCGAGCGTGCGCGAGAACGGGTCGCGCGCGTCCGGCCCCAGGGCCGCCTGCAACACCTGCGCGGCCAGGCCGACCGTGCGCGCGAAGATCGACACGCAGTCCACGCTCTGCGCCGCGGGCACTACGCCGTGCGCACTGATCAACCCCTTGCTGGGCTTCAGGCCCACGATGTTGTTCAGGCCCGCCGGCACGCGGCCGGAACCGGCCGTGTCGGTGCCCAGCGCAAAGTCCACCTCACCCGTGGCCACGACGTGGGCGGACCCTGAACTGGAGCCACCGGACACATAGGCCGCGTTCACCGCATTGGGCACCGCACCGTATGGCGAGCGCGTGCCGTTCAGGCCGCAGGCGAACTGGTCCAGGTTGGTCTTGCCGACCAGCGATGCACCAGCATCGAGCAGTTTCTGCACGGCCGTGGCGTGCGCCGACGGCATGCGCGCGAACGCCGCGCAGGCGGCCGTGGTGGGCAGCCCGGCGGCGTCGATGTTGTCCTTGGCCGCGAAGCGCAGGCCGGCCAGCGGGCCGCCGCTGCCAATAGATAAAGGCGTGTCGAAGCGGGAAATCCAGGCCTGCGGCGCGCTGGCCGGCGCTGCGCTGGAAGCGGCGGCGGCGGCGGTTTCGGCAGGAAGGACGGTTTGCACCATGGTTGAGCATCCAATCTTGTATCCAAGATGAGATGCAAGGGCTGTGCCAACCAACACGAGCTGGCTTGGGCATAGCCAAGTGAAGTAAACTTCTCATATTGTGATCAACGCCACCCCTCTGTCACCTGCCAGCCCGCTCGCTGCGGTACTTCAGCAAACCCGAAAGTCAAAAGGCTTGCGGCAACAGGACGTCGCCGACAGGGCCGGTGTCAGCCGCCGTTCGCTGGTGAGCATCGAAGCCGGGGGAGACTTCACCGTGAGCACCCTGCGCGGGCTGTGCTCGGCATTGGGCGTCGTCATTGAATTGAAGCCGGTGAACGCTTCAGCCGATGAGGCAGACGGGGCGCCCAGCTTCGCCACGGCGCAGGACATGTCGGCGCATCAGGCGCAACGGGAACTCGATGAAGCCATGCGCGTTCAGGCCATGCTGCCGTTCGAGCGCAGTCGATGGCTCGCATCCACCTGGGGCAACCTGCAGGCCCAGGCACTCGCCCTCCACCAGAGCCTGCGGCTGTCCGCCGCTGAAGGGACCGCACGGCATTTCCCCACGCCTGAAGCCAAGAACCAGTTCGATGAGGAGCGCGAGACCGAGCAGGCTTTGCAACTGGCTCTATCCCGGGGCGGCCTGTGAACGATAGCGCCGCACGCCGGCCACCCACGCCCACCGACATCACGCTGCTTGCTCAGGCCCTGCACGACAACGGCGTCGAGTACGTTCTGATCGGTGGCGCCGCCATGGCCCTGCACGGCTTTCCCCGCATGACGCGGGACATCGATCTGTTCCTGCCGGTGGACCCCGACAACAACGCGCGCCTGCGCCGGGCTCTTCAAGCGGTGCCCAACAGCGAGGCCGCGCTGGGCCGCCTGAATCCCGCGTTCATGGACCAGGGGTATTCGACCGCGTTCGAGGGGGATATCGCCATCGACCTGTTGTACGTGGCCGCGGACAAAACCTTCGACGATGTACGCCCGCACATGCGGCGTATCGACCTGGACGGCGTTCCCATCTCCACACTGGATGTCGAGGGCATGCTGATGTCCAAGAGGACCAAGCGGCCCAGCGACGTACCCGACCGTCTGAAGCTCGAACGGCTTAGAAATGCGCTGTTCGATGTGGAGCGGCAACGACGCATGGACGCTCTGGACGGACTGCGCAACGATGGCTCGATGACGGTGCGCTACTTTGCGGGCGTGGTGCATAGCCGCCGCACCGGCAAGGAAACTGTTGCCGACTGGGTAGCGCTGGATGAGCACGTCCTTGCGGCGGGGCCATCGAACGCGGAGATCGACGTTCGCGATCTCGCCGAGGTGCTTTGTCGGCATAGCCCCGGCGCCGTCTATCCGCCCAGGCAGGCGGCCATCAGGGAACACGCCGCCACGCTCTCGCGCGGTGTTGACAGGCGGACTCGCCATGAGCCCGGCTGATGCGCCGTTTGCCGACCGGCTCTGCCGCTGGCAGTTGGCGCTGTTCCGCCGACAAGTACCTGAAGATGACCGGCGTGTCCAAGGCCACCGCCACGCGCGACCTGTCGGCACTGGTGGCCAGCGGGCTGCTGTGGACCACGGGCCAGGGCAAGGGCACGCGCTACTACGTCAACGTGCCGGGCTGGACGCACGGGGCATCCAGATCGATCGCGCCCGACAACGCGACACCGGGCGGCGGCTCGTAGTCGGCCACCACCACGGCGCGGCCGGCCTGCGCCGCACCGTTCAACCATTCGATCATCACGCGCATCGACGCCTTGTCCACGGCGGCAAAGGGCTGGTCCAGCAGCGTGAGCGCGGCGCCCGAGGCGAAGGCCGCCGCCAGCCAGACCTTGCGCCGCGATCCGGTGGACAGCATGTCCAGGCGCTTGTCCAGGTGCGGCGACAGGTCCAGCGCGGGCAGCAACGCGTCGAGCATCGCGCGGTTGAACGCCGTGTGCGGCCCGGCCATGCGATCGAAGCATTGGCGGGGCGTGAGCGCATCACCACCATCGTCACGTGGGTTGACCCAGAACACGGGAGCGTCGATCTGCACCGTGCCCGACAGCGGCCGCAGCTCGCCCGCCAGCAGGCGCAGCAGCGTGGTCTTGCCCGCCTGTTCGTCGCCGCCCAGCCAGGTCACGCCGGGCGGCAGCCTGAACGACAGGTTCTGGAACAGCGGCGGGCGGCCGGGCCAGGCAAAGCTGAGTTGGTGGACGTGCATGCAGAGGCTACCTTTGTCTCACGGTCCGTGTCGGAAACTTCCTGCACCGGCGCGCGTCAGACCCGGAACAATACCCTGTTGCAATCCGAAGCGAGAACCCGAACATGAAATGCCCGACCTGTGATGGAGTGAACCTGGTGATGTCCGAGCGCAGCGGCATCGAGATCGACTACTGCCCGCAGTGCCGCGGCGTGTGGCTGGACCGCGGCGAGTTGGACAAGATCATTGAGCGTGCAGCTCCTGCGCCGCAGGCCGCGCAACAGGCGCCCCAACAGCCGCAGTATCAGCCGCCCCCGCAACACCACCCGTCCCAACAGCCGCGCTATGACGACCGCGGCTACTACCGCAAAAAGAAGCGCGAAGGCTTTCTGGGCGAACTGTTCGACTTCGATTGAACCGGGCGTAGCGCTCAGCCGTCCTGTATCAGCGCGTTCCAGCGCGCATGACCCAGGCCATTGCGCAAGGCCGCCACACCTTTCGGCGTGAGCGTCAGCGCGCGTGAACCATTGCTGCGCAACAGCCAGCCGCTGTCAAGGCAATGGCCGCACACCATCGCGCCGATGCGCCCCGCCACGTGCGGGCGGCGCTCGCTCCAGTCCAGACAGGGGCGGCAATGCGGGCGGCGGCCCGCGCCCTGCGCCAGCGCCGCAGCTTCGATGCCCAACGTCTTGAGCACGGCGCCGGCACGGTCCGTCACATGCCCGGCCTCGCCGTCGAAGGCGATCGCGCGCTCGTCCAGCAGGTGCTGCGTGATCGCCACGCCCAGCCGTCCCGCGATGTGGTCGTAGCAGGTGCGCGCCAGTCGCATGGCAGCGTCACGCGGGCCGGTCACGGTGCGCGGCACAGGCGCTTGCTGTGAAGCCAGCTGGATGATGCCCTCCAGCACGCGCGCCACCTCGGGCGACGCCAGGGCATGGTAGCGGTGGCGGCCCTGGCGCTCCACACGCAGCAACCCTGCATCGACCATCAGCGCCAGGTGCCGGCTGGCCGTGGCCGCGCCAATGTTGCCGGCGCCGGCCAGCTCGTTCGCCGTGAGCGCGCGGCCGTCCATCAGCGCCAGCAGCATGGCGGTGCGCGCGGGCTCGCCGACAAGGGCGGCGATATGGGCGATCTGGTTGGTGTTCATGAAGTCAGCGTAGGGCGCGGCAGGCCGTTCATGCTTCGCTGCGCAGCGAAGCATTCTGGCACCGCGGCGGCGCAAGATGGCGGCATCGCCAGCACTGTCCACATCACAGGAGAACCCATGCCCCTCACCTGCTTCATCCGCTACCAGATCGACCCGTTCCAGCGCGACGCCTTCAAGGCGTATGCGCAGAACTGGGGCCGCATCATCCCGCGCTGCGGCGGCCACCTGATCGGCTACTTTTTGCCGAACGAAGGCACCAACGACGTCGCCTGGGGCCTGATCGGCTTCGACAGCCTGGCCGCGTACGAGGCCTACCGCGCGCGGCTGAGGGCCGATGCCGAAGGCCGCGACAACTTCGAGATGGCGCAGCGCCTGCGCTTCATCCTGCGCGAGGAACGCACGTTCTGCGAGGCGGTGGACGGCGCGCCGATAGAGCGGCCATCTCTGCCCGCCGCCGCATGATCCCAGTCATGCAGGACTCGCGCGCGGCACGCGGCTAATGCCGTGACAGCAGCGCCTGGCGCAGCAGCCGCGCCGCGCGGTCGCGGATGTGCCCCGGCAGGCTGCGCGGCGGCGGGCGCTTGCGATTGCGCGCCTGCGTGCAGGCCGAAAGAAAGTCCATGAGGATGGGCGTGTCGTCCAGCGTGCTGCCGCCCACCTTGTGAAACTCGGGGTGCCACTGCGTGGCGGCGATGTAGCCGCCCAAATAACCGCGTTGGCCGGTGGCCGTGCGGCGGATCGCCTCGGGAATGCGGTCGGGTGCGCTCCAGGCCTCGACCACAAAGCCCGGCGCCAGGTCCTTCACGGCCTGGTGGTGGATGCTGTTGACGCGCGCCCGCAGCACGCCCGGATACAGCCCGGCCAGGCGGGATGTTTCCACCAGGTCAATCTCATGAAAATTCTGGTCGTAGGCCACCGCGTCGCGGTGGCGCAATGTCTCAGGGTGCTCGTGCTGCGTCTCGATGTCCTGGTACAGCGTGCCGCCGAACGCAACGTTGATCAACTGCAGGCCGCGGCATACGCCAAAGATGGGCTTGCCCGCCTGCTCGAACGCTTCGACCAGCGCCAGGTCGTACAGGTCGCGCACGCGGTCGCCGATCCAGGCCTCCTTCAGCGGTTCTTCGCCGTAGCTGCCGGGCCACACGTCGGCGCCGCCATGCATCACCACACCGTCCAGCCACTCGGCATAGTGCGACAGCTTGACGTCGCCGCGCGCGGTCTCGCCCGTGGGGCAGGGCACCATGACCACCATGGCGCCAGCCGACATGAGCCAATGCGCGATGGACTGCTCCACGTATTGCAGAGTCTTGTTGGTGAACAGCGAGCGCGTGGGGTCGGCGTGCGAGAAGCACGCCGACAGGCCGATCTTGAGGCGGTTGTCGGGCATGTTCGAACCATTGTCCCGCTGCCTATGACGCCGGCTTGTCGGACAGCGCCGCAAGCTGCGCTACCGGAGCAGCGCCGTCAACGCTCCAGCCGGATCATTTCCCACCCCCGCTCGCGTGCCTGCTGCGCCAGCTTGGGGTCCGGGTCCACCGCCACCGGGTGCCGCATGGCAGACAGCAGCGGCAGGTCGTTGATGCTGTCGCTGTAGCCGGTGCATTCGAACTCATCGAGCGCGTGACCGCGCGCGCGCAGCCAGTCGTGCAGGCGCGCGACCTTGCCTTCGCGCATGTTCAGCGTGCCCTGGGTGCGGCCGGTGAAGGTGCCGTCGCTGCCCACTTCGCAGTCGGTGGCGATCAGGTGTTCGATGCCCAGGTACAGCGCCGTGAGTTCGGTGATGAAGCGGTTGGTCGCCGTGGTCAGCACGACCAGGTCGCCGGCGTCGATGTGCTTGTCTACCAGCGCCTGGGCCGATGCAGGGATGCGCGGCACCACCTGCGCCGACAGGAAGGTCTGGCGCAGCGGCTCCCATTGCGCGGCCGTACGGCCCGCCAGCGTGCCGACGTAGAAGTCCGCGAACTCCTGCACGCCGACTGTGCCTGCACGGTAGCGCGCGTCCATGTCGGCGTTGCGCGCGGCGAACTCGGCACGGTCCAGCACGCCCTGGTCCATGAGGAAGTCGCACCACAGCACGTCACTGTCGCCCGACAGCAGCGTGTGGTCCAGATCGAACAACGTCAGTTTTTTCACGCTTGCCGGAGATGCCAGGCCTTGGGCCGCGTGAACGTGTCGATGCCATAGGTGGACAGCGTCAGCCCCACGCCGCTGTCGCCCACGCCGCTCCAGGGCAGGCGCGGACTCACGCGGTCGCAGCAGTTCCAATACACGCTGCCGGCGTTGACCTGCTCCAGCAGCGCCTGCGCGCGCGACTCGTCCCGCGTGTACACGCCGGCCGTCAGGCCATAGTGCGTGTCGTTCATGAGCTTGACGGCCTCGGCGTCGCCCGACACCTTCTGGATGCCGATGATGGGGCCGAAGCTTTCTTCCTTCATCAGCTCCATGTCATGGTTCACACCGCTGAACACCGTGGCGTCGAACCAGTTGCCGGGGCCCGCGCCGCGCGCACCGCCCACCAGCAGTTGCGCGCCCTTGGCCTTGGCATCGGCCACCTGCGCGTCCAGCACGTCCAGCTGCGGGGCGCGCGTGATCGCGCCGATGTAGGTGCCGTCGCTCATCGGGTCGCCGGCCTTGAAGCCCTTGACCGTCTCGACGAAGTGCTTCACGAAGTCGTCGTGGATTTTCTCGTGCACATAGATGCGCTCCACGCTGCAGCAGCTCTGGCCCGTGTTGTACATGGCGCCGTCGGCCAGCGATTCGGCCGCGGTTTTCGGGTCGGCGTCGTCGGCCACGTAGGTCGGGTCCTTGCCGCCCAGCTCCAGCTGCAGCTTGATGAACCGGCCGCCCACGGCCTGCGCGATCTTGCGGCCCGTGGCCACCGAGCCGGTGAAGAACACACCGTCGATCTTCTGTGCCAGCAGCGCCGTGCCGACTTCGCCCGTGCCGATCAGGCAGGCCATGACATCGCGCGGCACGCCGGCCTCGTGCAGCAGGCGGGCGATTTCCAGGCCGGTCATGGCCGCGTATTCCGACGGCTTGTACAGCACGGCGTTGCCCGTGAGCAGCGCGGGGACGATGACGTTGCAGCCCACGAACCACGGGTAGTTCCAGGCCGAGATGTTGGCCACCACGCCCAGCGGCGTGTGCTGGATCTGCTCGGTCATGCCGCCTTCGTCGTAGACCGTCTCGGTCGCCACCGACAGCTCGATTTCTTCCAGGAAGAAGTCGATGCGGCCCAGCAGCCCGTTCAATTCGTTGCGCGACATCTTGATGGGCTTGCCGGTCTCGCGCGTCATGACGGTGGCGAGTTGTTCCAGGTCGCGCACGATGCCAGCGCGGAATTTCGTGATGCAGGCCTTGCGTGTATCCAGCGGCGTCGCGGCCCAGGCGGGCTGCGCGGCGCGGGCTGCGGCGGCCTTGGCCGCGACGGACGCGGCGTCGTCGGCGGGCAGGTCGGTGATCTTGTCGCCGGTGGCGGGGTTGGTAACGGTCAGTTGGGTCATGGTTGTTTCTTTGTATCGCGTGCGGCCTGCGCGGCCTCCAGAAAGTCTTTGAGCAGCGGCGAGTCGTCCACCACGCCCAGCCCGGCGCGGTGGAACTCGGGGTGCCATTGCACGGCGTGGATCCATGCATCGCCGGTACTGCGGATGGCCTCGATCACGCCGTCGTCCGGAGACGTCGCCTCGACGGTGAAGCCGGGCGCCAGGTCCTTGATGCCCTGGTGGTGCACGCTGTTGATGGTGTGGTTGCCCGCCCCACCCAGCAGGTCGGCCAGCCGCGTGCCGGGCAGGATGCTCACGTCGTGGAAGTTCAGGTCGTACACGTCGGCGTCGCGGTGCGTGCGCGAGCCGGGCTTTTGCGTGGCGATGTCCTGGTACAGCGTGCCGCCGTGCGCCACGTTGATCAGCTGCAGCCCGCGGCAGATGCCGAACACCGGCTTGCCCGCCGCGCTGAACGCGCGCACCAGCGCCATCTCATACTCATCGCGCACGCGGTCGCCAGTCCATTCGGGGCGCAGCGGCTCTTCGCCATAGCTGCCGGGCCAGACGTCGGCCCCGCCGTGCATGACGATGCCGTCCAGCGCCTGCGCATAGTCGGCCACGGCCACGTCGCCGCGGAACGTGTCGCCGCTGGGCGCGGGCACCATGAACGGCAGCGCGCCCAGCGACATGACCCAGTGCGCGGTGGACTGTTCGATGAACTGCAGCGTCTTGCTGGCCGCGACCTTGCGCCCCGGGTCGGGGTGGAAGAAGCAGGCGCTGATGCCGATCTTCAGGCGGTCCATGGAAGCCTTACAGCGCCGCCTCGAACAGCTGCTTGAAGTCCGCCGGTGTGCAGGGCCGCGGATTGGTCTGGTGGCAGATGTCGGCCGTGGCGATCTCGACCAGGCGCGGGATGTGTTCGGCCTTCACGCCATGGTCCGCCAGCCGGCCCGCGATGCCCACGTCTTTCTTCAGTTGCTGCAGCCACGGCACGAACGCCTTGCCGCCGCCAGCGACCTTGCACACGTGCGCCAGTTCGTCGAATTTGGCCGGCGCCGATTCGTAGTTCCACGCCAGCACCGTGTCGATCATCAGCGCGTTGGCCAGGCCGTGGTGCAGGTCGCACACCGCGCCCAGCGCGTGCGCGCACGAGTGCACGGCACCCAGGTCTTTCTGGAACGCGATCGCGCCCATCATCGACGACATCATCATGTCGCTGCGCGCCTGCAGGTTTCCGGGGTCCTTCACGGCCTTCAGCAAGGCAGCTGCCGCAATGCGCGTGCCCTCCAGCGCAATGCCGTCGCACAACGGGTGGTAGGCCGGCGACAGGTAGCTTTCGATGTTATGCGTGAGCGCGTCCATGCCCGTGGCCGCCGTCACGTGCGGCGGCAGGCCCAGCGTGAGCTCGGGGTCGGCGAACACGCATCTGGCCAGGATCTTCGGGCTGAACACCACGCGCTTGAGGTGCGTGTCGTTCTCGCTCACGACCGACGAGCGGCCCACTTCCGAGCCTGTGCCCGATGTCGTGGGCAGCGCCACAAAGTACGGCAGCGGCTTGTCGATCGCGCGCACCTGCGGGTGGTCCCACACGTATTCCAGGATGTCGCCGTCGTGCGTGGCCGCAATGCCCACCACCTTGGCCACGTCCAGTGCCGCACCGCCGCCAAAGCCGATCACGCAGTCGGCCTGGTGCGCCTTGTACGCGGCAGCGCCGTCCATGACCTGGCTGCAGGTCGGGTTGCCGAATACGCCGCCGAACACCGCGACGTCCAGCCCGCTCAGGTGCGTCTTGAACTCTTGCAACACCGGAAGTGCCGCCAGCGCCTTGTCGGTCACGATCAACGGGCGCTTCAGGCCCTGCTCTTTCAGGTGATCGGCCACGAGCTTGCGCGCGCCGGCGCCGAATTTGATCGCAGTGGGGAAGGAGAAGCCTGTGATGGTCATGGTGGAGTTTCGTGGTTTTCGTTGCGTTGTTGTTCTTGGCTAGACCTCGCGGCAAAGCCTGTCTGCCGGGCACGCCACCAGTGGAGTAGCACTACCCTGCTTCGCGGCGGGCGGAGTGCGGTGGGGCGATTTCTGCGGTGGCGAGAAGCGCAGGGGGGAGTGTTGGCGCGCGCAGCGCGCAACGTGCACATGCTCGCCGCGGCTGTTTGAGCGGAATGGAGCGAAGCGCAATGCAGCGAGTTCCGCGGCGCAACCGACCCCCGAGCATCGCAGCGGAGTTTTTGCGAAGCAAAAACCAACGCAGCATGAGCCCCGCCGCACTCCGCCCGCCGCGAAGCAGCGACCGCCACAGAAACACACACAAAGCGCATTTCAGATGATCTCGAAATATCGCTTCATTTCCCAATCAGTGACCGCATCCAGCCACTGCCGCCATTCCCACTCACGCGTTGCCGCGAAGTGCTCGACGAACGTATCGCCCAACATGTCGCGCGCCACCTTGGACTCACGGAAGATGCGCGTCGTCTCGATCAGCGTGCGCGGCGCACGCGGAATGTTCTCGGCCCCGCCGTTGGTGCCAGTGATGGGCGGCGTGGTGAGCTTCAGGCCCTTCTCCACGCCGTACAACCCGGCAGCGATCAGCGCTGCGTGTGCGAGGTACGGGTTCACATCGGCGCCCGGACAACGCGTCTCCAGACGCGTCGCCTTCGCCGACCCCGCGATCACGCGGAAACTTGCCGTGCGGTTGTCCATGCCCCATGTGGGTTTCACAGGCGCCCAGAAGCCGTCCACCAGCCGCTTGTAGCTGTTGATGGTGGGCCAGATCATGGGGCCGAACTCCATCAGGCACGCGACCTGGCCGGCCAGGTAACTTTCGAACAGCTTGCTCATCTTGCGCGGTGACTTCGCGTCGAAGAACAGGTTCTTTTTACCGTCGCTCAAACTCTGGTGGATGTGACCCGAGCAGCCCGGCAACGGCTGGTGCGGCTTGGCCATGAAGCTGGGCATGATGCCGAAGCGCGAGCCGATTTCCTTGGTGCCGGCCTTGAACAGGATCGCGCGGTCGGCCTGCTCCAACGCTTCGCTGAAGCCGATGGCAGCCTCGTAAACGCCGGGGCCCGTTTCGGTATGCAGGCCCTCGATGGGCACGCCGAACGCCAGCATCTCGTCAATGATGGCGCCGAAGAACTCGCGGTTCTGGTTGGCGCGCAGCAGCGAATAGCCGAACATGCCGGGCGTCAGCACCTCGGGCGACACGCCCTTCTTGGCGGCCCAGCTCTGCGGCGTTTCCAGAAAGTTGTACCACTCGAACTCCATGCCGGTCATGACCTGGTAGCCCAGTTTGTCGGCGCGCTGCAGCACGCGCTTGAGCGTCTGGCGCGGGCAGGTCGGGTGCGGCGTGCCGTCGGCGTTGACGAACTCACCCAGGAAGAACGGCACGTTGCCGTCCCAGGGCACGTTGCGCGCCGTGTTCAGGTCCAGCCGCGCCAGCGCGTCGGGAAAGCCGTGCTGCCACCCGGTGACCGTGGTGTTGTCGTAGCAGGTGTCCATCATGTCCCAGCCCATCACCACGTCGCAGAAGCCGAAGCCACCCGCGGGGTAGGGCTCGGCCGCGCCCAGGAACTTGTCCACGTGCAGGTACTTGCCCCGCAGGATGCCGTCGATGTCGCTGACCGCGACCTTCACCTTCTGCGTGCCGGACTTGCGCACGGCGGCAAGCGCCGGATGGACTTTGGCCATGAATCAATCTCCTTGAATCGCGGGTTCCCCAGAAGCGATGCCGAGGTCCTGAAGGGCGAGCTCCACGGCATGAACCGCCTGGTTCATCTCATCAGGACCGATCGCGCCGATACAGCCTACGCGAAATGTTTCCACCTGTGTGAGCTTGCCGGGATACAGGATGAAACCGTGCGCGCGCGCCGCGTTGTAGAACGCCTTGAACTCGTAGCGCGCGTCGCCCGGCGCATGAAAGGTCACGATGATCGGCGCCTGGATGGACGGGTCCAGGAACGGCATGAAACCCAGGCGACCCATGCCGTCGATGAGCGCGCGGTAGTTGGCCGTGTAGCGTGCCAGGCGCGCGGGCTGGCCGCCTTCGGCCTCGAACTGCGCAATGGCCTCGGCCAGCGCCACCACCACGTGCGTGGGCGGCGTGAAGCGCCACTGGCCCGTTTTTTCCATGTAGGTGTACTGGTCGTGCAGGTCCATGGCCAGGCTCTGGCTCTGCCCGGCGCAGCCGTCCAGGATCGCACGGCGGATGAAGACGAAGCCCATGCCGGGTACGCCCTCCAGGCACTTGCCGCTGGCGGCGATCAGCGCGTCGAACCTGATCTTGCGCGCGTCGATTTCGATGGCAGCGAACGAGCTCATGGCGTCCACGATCAGGCCCTTGCCATGCGCGGCGCACACATCGGCCAGTTGCTGCAGCGGGTTCAGCACGCCGGCGCCCGTTTCGCAGTGGATGACGATCACGTGGGTGATGCTGGGGTCGGCCTTGAGCTTGTCATCCAGCACGGTGGGCGAGACCTGTTCATGGTCGCCGAAGTCCACCACCGTGCAGCGCCGGCCCATGAGGTTGGTGAGTTTGGCCGCGCGCTTGCAGTACGCGCCGTTGTCCAGCACCAGCACGTGCCCGTCGCGGGGGACGATGGTGGCCACGGCTGCTTCCACGCTGAACGTGCCGCTGCCCTGCAGGGGCACGACCACGTGGCTGTCCTGCCCGTTGACGATGGCCAGCAGGCTCTGGCGCACGCGCGCCGTCACGGCGTTGAAGTCGCTGTCCCACGAACCCCAGTCGCGCAGCATCGCGAGTTTGGTGCGCAGCGTGGTGGTCAGCGGGCCGGGGGTAAGGAGGATCTTGTCTCTGTCCATGGTCGTCTCGGTGTTGTTATCTGTCGTTGCCGCGCCAGGCCTGGGTCCTGCGGTTGACCCACCAGGCCAACGCCGTGAACAGGCCCATCGCGATGCTGGACGCGATCAGGATCAGCACGGCCATGGCGGCGGCCGCGCCCATCTCGCCGGCCTCGTCCAGATTCAGGATGGCAATCGCGGCCACCTTGGTCTCGGGCGAGTACAGAAACACCACGGCCGAGATCGTCGTCATCGCGTTGATGAAGAAGTAGCGCGCAATGTCCACCAGCGCCGGCGTGCAGATGGGCAGGGTCACGCGCCAGAACGTCTTGAAGAACGGCACCTTCAGCGACGCGCTCACGGCCTCGAACTCGCCGTCCAGGCTCTTGAGCGCCGTCACGGCCGTCAGGTGACCCGTGGTGTAGAAGTGCACGATGGTGCACAGCGTCAGCAGCGTGAGCGTGTGGTACAGCCCGCCCAGCGGGTTGCCCGGCTCGTTGAAGAAGAAGATGTAGCCCAGCCCCAGCACCAGCCCCGGCACGGCCATGGGCAGCATGGCCAGCAGGCGCACGATGCTGCGCAGCCCGTCCATGCCCTTGGTCTTTTCCAGCAGGTAGGCGCCGCAGAACACCAGCGCCGTGCCGAACACCGCCGTGCCCGCCGCCATCTTCAGGCTGTTGATGAAGCCCACGCCCACCTCGGCGTCCACCAGCCCCATGGTGTAGTGGCGCAGGCTGGGCTTGAGGTTGTAGGGCCAGAAGCTGGCGAACGACGCAAAGATCGCCATGCCCAGCATGGCCAGCACCAGCAGCGCGATCGCACAGCAGTACGCCGTCATCACCATGTCATAGCCGCGCGACGGCTTGGGCCGGTACGGCACGGCGCGCGCGGTGAGCATGGCAGTCTGGCGGCGGCTCACATAGCTGTCCACGCCGAAGGTCAGCACGGCCGGCGCCAGCAGCAGGATGGCCACGACGGCGCCCTTGGCAAAGTCCTGCTGGCCGATCACGAGCTTGAACACGTCGGTGGCCAGCACGTTGAAGTTGCCGCCGATCACCTTGGGGATGCCGAAATCGGTGACGACCAGCGTGAAGGTCACGAGCGCCGCCGAGATCAACCCGTACTTCGCGCCGGGCAGCGTGATGGTGAAGAACTTGCGCGCGGCCGTCGTGCCCATCGCATCAGCCGCTTCGTACAGGCGCGCGTCCGACAGGCTGAGCGCCGTGACCAGGATCATCAGCGCATGCGGAAACACCGCAAAGCATTCGGCAATGACGATGCCCGGCGCGCCGTAGATCTGGTCGATGCCTACGCCTTGCATCCAGCCCTTGAGCACGCCCTGGTTGCCAAACCAGTAGATCAGCGAGATGGCGGCCAGCAGTGACGGCGCGAGCAGCGGCACCAGCGTGATGCCGCGAAACAGCGGCTTGAACGGCATGCACGAGCGCGCGAGCGCATACGCAAAACCGAACGCCAGCGGAATCGTGATGGCCGTGACCATCGCCGACACCCACAGGCTGTTCCACAGACTTTCCAGCAGCGCTGGCGTTCGCGCATAGGCGATGAAGTTGGCCAGCCCCACGAACTTGCCCTCCTGACCCTCCAGCGCCTGCAGCAGGATGGACAGCAACGGCAGCGCCAGGAAGGCCACCAGGGCCAGTGCGACCACCAGCAACGCGACATGCGCGACCCGGTCGGTCCAGTGGGATTTCTGGGAAACGGTCCCGGATGCGACGGGGGCGGCAGTGGCTGCGGCCGCCATCAGAACACCTTGAGCCGCTCGGGCAGCAGCTTGAGGCGCAGCGTGGAGCCCTCTTGCAGCGCCTGCTCCGACAGGTAGTTCAGCGACAGGTACACGGTCAGCTTGTGCGGCTGCAACTGTTCGGACGCCACGTGCACGTGGCAGTACGAACCCAGGAACTCGATCTTCTCGATGCTGGCATCGAACACATGCGGGTCGTCCGGCCCGATCGGGCGGGCCAGCACGTCCTCGGGCCGCAGGTACAGCCGCGCATCGCGATCCGCGCCGTCGCAGGGGATGCGGAAGCTGCCGACCTGCAGCGTGCCGCCGCTCACACGCGCCGGCAGCACATTGACCTTACCCACGAAATCCGCCACGAAGGGCGAGGCCGGCTCGCGGTACACCTCGTGCGGCGTGCCCACCTGCTCGATCACGCCATGGTTCATGACCACGATGCGGTCGGCCACCGACAGCGCCTCTTCCTGGTCGTGCGTGACCATGATGGTCGTGACGCCCAGCGTCTGCTGCAGCGCGCGGATTTCGGAGCGCAGCCGCACGCGCTCCAGCGCGTCCAGCGCCGACAGCGGCTCGTCCAGCAGCAGCAGGCCAGGCTTCGTAGCCAACGCGCGTGCCAGGGCGATGCGCTGCTGCTGTCCGCCCGACAGCTGGCTGGGGTATTTGGGTTCGCTGCCCGGCAGGCCCACGAGCTTGACCAGTTCGCTCACGCGCTGGTTGATCTCGGCGCGCGGCGTCTTGCGGTTGACCAGGCCGTAGGCGACGTTGTCAGCCACGGTGAGGTTGGGGAACAGCGCATAGCTCTGGAACACGATCCCGTAGTCGCGCTGCGCGGGCGGCAGCCGCGAAATGTCGCGGCCCGCCTGGAATACCTCGCCCGCGGTCTGCACTTCCAGCCCGGCGATGATCCGCAACAGCGTCGTCTTGCCACAGCCCGAAGGACCGAGAAAGCAGACGAATTCGCCCTTGCGGATGCCCAGGTTGATGTCGTGCAGCGCGGTGAATTCGCCGAACGTCTTGCGGACGTGCCGCAGGTCGAGGTAGTGGTCGGTCACCGCTTTTCTGTTTTCGAGTTGTAACGCTTGGTCCACTCGGCCAGCACCCGCTCGCGGTTGGCGGCGGTGGTGGCGAAGTCCATCTTCACCAGCCGTGCTTCATAGTCCTTGGGCACATTGGCCAGCGGCGCGGCCACGCCCGGCTGCGCGGTGATGGCGAAGTTCTTGCCGTACAGCAGCATCGCGTCCTTGCTGGACGCCCAGTCGGCCAGCTTCCTGGCAGCAGCCAGCTTCTTGGTGCCCTTGTGGATGGCAAACGCCTCCAGGTCCCAGCCCAGGCCTTCCTTGGGGAACACCAGATCAATCGGCGCGCCCTTGGCCTTGTTGCTGTTGGCGCGGTATTCGAACGAGATGCCCACCACGAACTCACCGCTGGAAGCCATGTTGCAGGGCTTGGAGCCCGAGTGCGTGTACTGCGCGATGTTCTCGTGCAGCGCGTCCATGTACTTCCAGCCGCCGCCCTTGCCGTTGTCGTCGCCCCAGAGCGTGAGCCAGGCGGTCACGTCAAAGAAGCCGGTGCCGCTGGACGCGGGGTTGGGCATGACGATCTGCCCCTTGTACGCGGGCTTGGTCAGGTCTTTCCAGGTCTCGGGCTTGGGGATGTTGCGCTTTTGCGCTTCCACCGTGTTGAAGCAGACCGTGGCGCCCCACACGTCCATGCCGAACCAGGCGGGCGGGTTCTTCTTGTCGCGGTACTGGCTCATGATCGCGTCCAGGTTCAGTGGCGCGTACGGCTCCAGCATGCCGTTCCTGTCCAGCAGGGCCAGGCTGGAGGCCGCCACGCCCATGACGGCGTCGGCCTGGGGGTTGGCCTTTTCAGCGAGCAGCTTGGCGGTGATCACGCCCGTGCTGTCGCGCACCCACTTGATCTCGATGTCGGGGTTGACCTTGTTAAAGCCGTCCTGGTAGGCCTTGAGCTGGTCGGTCTCCAGCGCCGTGTAGACGAGCAGCTGGGTTTTCTGGGCCGAGGCCGCCGCGGCGAACGCGACAAGACCTGTGACGGCAAGGGACTTGAAGATGCTGGACAAACGCATGTGAACTCCTCTGTGAGCGAAAAGGTTGCAATGCTGTGACCCTGCGGTGACGGCGTGATGACACACAAGCAAACTTCATTCCCCTGCACCCCGCACCTCGTCTTTCATTTAACGTCCGCTGCATTTTGTTGTCAATTGTCAGTTGTAGATTGTTGACAATCTGTGATGTTGTGCTTCAATCTCACCTGACCCATGAACGCCGTGATCAACCCGACCATCGCACTGCTTCAAAGCAGCTCGCTCACCAACGTGGTGCAGCAGGAGATAGAGCGCGCCATCCTGGTGGGCGAATACGCCCCCGGCAGCAAGCTGATAGAGGCCACGCTGGCCGAGAAGATGGGGGTGTCGCGCGGGCCCGTGCGCGAGGCCTTTCGCATGCTCGAAGAAGCCGGCCTGGTCCGCACCGAAAAGAACCGCGGCGTGTTCGTGCGCGACATTCCCATTGACGAGGCGGTCGAGATCTTTGACCTGCGCGCCGCCATGGACGAGCTGGTCGGACGCCAGCTGGCCGTGAACATCACACCGGCCCAGCTCAAGGAAATCAAGGGCCTGGTCGACCAGATGGAAAAGGCCGTCAAGGCCGAGGACACCTACAACTACCACCTGCTGAACCTGAAGTTCCACGACCGCCTGGTCGAGATGGCGGGCAACCGCAAGCTCACCGCGATCTACCGCAAGCTCATCAAGGAACTGTCACTGTTCCGCCGGCTCAACCTGGCCGACGGCTGGCTGATGCCGATCTCCGCAGGCGAACACCGCCAGATCGTCAAGGCCATCGCCTCGGGCGACCCCGAGGCCGCGGGCCGCGCCCTGTACGACCACGTCATGGAGAGCAAGGAGCGCACGATCGAAAACGACCTGCGCCGCCAGTCCCGCCTGCCCGAGCAGGCCACCGCCAAACGAAAGTCTTCACGTGCTGACCGTTAATTCACGAACCTACAAGCTGCCCACCGCCCCCACTGTCGTGGTGTGCGTGGACGGCTGCGAACCCGACTACCTGGCCCAGGCCGTCGCCACCGGAAAAATGCCCTGGCTCAAGCAGGCGCTGGCCTTGGGCGAGGGCCTGGTCGCCGACTGCGTGGTGCCCAGCTTCACCAACCCCAACAACCTGTCCATTGTGACCGGCCAGCCGCCCAGCGTGCACGGCATCTGCGGCAACTACCTGTACGACCAGGCCACCGGCACCGAGGTCATGATGAACGACCCCAAGTGGCTGCGCGCGCCCACGCTGCTGGCCGCGCTGGCCGACGCCGGCAAGACCGTGGCGGTCGTCACGGCCAAGGACAAGCTGCGCAAGCTGCTGGGCCACAAGATGAAAGGCATCTGCTTCTCATCCGAGAAGGCCGACCAGGTCACGCAGGAAGAAAACGGCATCACCGGCGTGGTGGAACTGGTCGGCAAGCCCGTGCCCAGCGTGTACAGCGCCGATCTGAGCGAGTTCGTGTTCGCCGCGGGCGTGAAGCTCATGGAAACGCGCCGTCCCGACGTGATGTACCTGTCCACCACCGACTACATCCAGCACAAGCACGCACCGGGCACCGACGGCGCCAACGCGTTCTACACCATGATGGACGGCTACCTGGCCACGCTGGACGCCATGGGCTGCGTGATTGCGCTCACGGCCGACCACGGCATGAATGCCAAGGTCGGCATGGACGGCGCGCCCGACGTGATCTACCTGCAGGACTGGTTCGACGCCGCGTTCGGCGCCGGTACGGCGCGCGTCATCCTGCCCATCACCGACCCGTACGTGGTGCACCACGGCGCGCTCGGCTCGTTCGCCACGGTCTACCTGCCGGAGGGCACCAGCATCGGCGCCGTCATCGACAAGCTCAGGGCCCGCAAGGGCATGGAAGCCGTGCTGACGCGCGAGCAGGCCGCCGAGCGCTTCGAGCTGCCAGCCGACCGCATCGGCGACATCGTGTGCGTGTCCGAGCGCTTCACCGTCATCGGCACGTCGGCCAGCAAACACGACCTGTCGGGGCTGGACGCGCCGCTGCGATCGCACGGCGGCATCAGCGAACAACGCGTGCCGCTGATCGTCAACCGCAAGCTGCCAGGGCTGGACCATGCCCGGCGCTTGCGCAACTTCGACGCATTCGACCTGGCATTGAACTACGCGCAGTAATGCACGCACCGCCATGACCCTCCAGCAGTACATCTTGGACCATGCGCTGGACGCCATGCGCATCGCGGGCCAGAAGGTTGGCGCGGGCCGCGACCGCGCCATCGCCGTCTTCAACCCCTACACCAGCGAGCAGATCGGCAGCGTACCCAAGGCCACACTCGATGAAGTACGCGAGACCTACGCCAAGGCACACGCGTACCAGCCCAGGCTCACGCGCTTCGAGCGCGCGGCCATTCTGAACAAGGCGGCCGCCATCATCGCGTCGCGCCTGCAGGAAGTCGCCGACCTGATCACGGCCGAGGCCGGCCTGTGCCAGAAGGACGCGATCTACGAGGCCGGCCGCGTGAGCGACGTGCTGCTGTTCGGCGCGAACGAGGTGCTCAAGGACGACGGCCAGATCTTCAGCTGCGACCTGACGCACCACGGCAAGAAGCGGCGCGTGTACACGCAGCGCTCGCCGCTTTTGGGCGTGATCACGGCCATCACGCCGTTCAACCACCCGATGAACCAGGTGGCACACAAGGTCGTGCCCAGCATCGCGACCAACAACCGCATGGTGCTCAAGCCGTCGGAAAAGGTGCCGTTCTCGGCCATCCTGTTCGCCGACATCCTGTACGAGGCGGGGCTGCCGCCCGAAATGCTGAGCGTGATCACCGGCGACCCGCGCGAGATCGCCGACGAGCTGATCACCAACGAGCACGTGGACCTGGTGACCTTCACCGGGGGCGTGTCGATCGGCAAGTACATCGCGCACAAGGCCGGCTACCGCCGCATGGTGCTGGAGCTGGGCGGCAACGACCCCATCATCGTGATGGAAGACGCCGACATTGACGAAGCGTCCACGCTGGCCGTGCAGGGCAGCTACAAGAATTCGGGGCAGCGCTGCACAGCGATCAAGCGCATGCTGGTGCATGAGTCGGTGGCCGCACGGTTTGCCGAACAGGTGGCTGAGAAAACTCGCGCGTGGAAATACGGCGACCCGATGGACAAGGCCAACGACATGGGCACCGTCATCGACGAGCCCGCCGCCATGCTGTTCGAGTCGCGTGTGAAGGAGGCGGTGGCGCAGGGTGCCAGGCTGCTCGTGGGCAACCAGCGCAAGGGCGCGCTGTACGCACCCACCGTGCTGGACAACGTGGACCCGCGCATGACCGTCGCGCTGGAAGAAACCTTCGGCCCTGTTTCGCCCATCATCCGGTTCAAGGATATCGACGACGCGATCCGCATCTCCAACGGCACGGCGTACGGGCTGTCGAGCTCGGTGTGCACCAACCGGCTGGACTACATCACGCGCTTCGTCAGCGAGCTGCATGTCGGCTCGGTGAATGTGCGCGAGGTGCCGGGCTATCGGCTGGAGCTCACGCCGTTCGGCGGCATCAAGGACTCGGGCCTTGGGTACAAAGAGGGTGTTCAGGAAGCCATCAAGAGCTTCACCAACCTCAAGACGTATTCCCTGCCATGGGC
The DNA here is from genome assembly GCA_041905405.1 of Ramlibacter sp. Lineage (GTDB taxonomy): Bacteria > Pseudomonadota > Gammaproteobacteria > Burkholderiales > Burkholderiaceae_C > RAM1. Next base: position 169,093 of record JAYRLC010000002.1, read on the forward strand.
CTGAGCCTGCAGGACATCGCCCAACTCTTCGCCGACAAGGGCGGCGAGCAGTACACCGGCGAGCCCGTCACGCAGCTGGAGCATGCGCTGCAAAGCGCGCTGCTGGCCGAGCAGGAAGGCGCCGACGATGCGCTGGTCACTGCCGCGCTGCTGCATGACCTGGGCCATCTGCTGCACGACCTGGGTGCGACACCGACACTGCAGGGCGTGGACGACGTGCACCAGTACCGCGCGCTGCCGTTCCTGCGCGGGCTGTTCGGCGACGACGTGCTGGGGCCGATCAAGCTGCATGTGGATGCCAAACGCTACCTGTGCGCGACGCGACCGGAGTATTTCGCTTCGCTGTCCGACGACTCCAAACGTTCGCTGGCGCTGCAGGGTGGCATCTACAGCGCGGGGCAGGCACAGACCTTCATCCGCCAGCCGGGCGCTGAAGCGGCCGTGCGCCTGCGCATCTGGGACGACCTGGCCAAGACCGAGGGCCTGCCCACGCCGCCGCTCTCACACTACCTTCAACGTGCGCAACGCTGCGCCGTGAACGCGGGAACGTCCGCCGCATGACCCTCTCCTGGCCCGTCGTGGCGGCCGTGCTGTTTGGCGCGCTGCTGCACGCGAGCTGGAACGCACTGGTCAAGTCGAGCGACGACAAGGCGCTGGACACCGCCGTCATCCACCTGGTGGGTTCGTTCATCGGCATTCCGCTGCTGCTGGCCACGGGCCTGCCGCCGGTGGCCGCGTGGCCGTACATCGGCGCGTCCGTCGTGATCCACATCGCGTACTACATCGCGCTCACGGGTGCGTACAAGCATGGCGACCTGGGGCTGACCTACCCGCTGATGCGCGGCGTGGGGCCGGTGCTGGTGGCGCTGTCGGCCACGCTGACGCTGGGTGAGTCGCTCACGCCCGTCGCCTGGGCCGGCGTGCTGGGCGTGTGCGGCGGCGTGCTGGTGCTGGGCCTGTCAAGGCACGCGCTGGACCAGCCCAAGGCGGTGGGGTTTGCGCTGGCGAACGCGGTCGTGATCGCGATCTACACCGTGGTGGATGCACTGGGCGCGCGCACCGCCGTGCAACAGGGCGGCAACGCATTCCAGTACGTGGCGCTGCTGTTCGTGCTGGACGGCTGGCCGTTCGCGCTCATCGTGTTGCGCCGCCGCGGCATGGCGGTCGCGCTGCCGTATGCACGCGCGAGGCTGCCGGTGGCCACCTTCGCCGCAGCCGCGTCGGTCGGCTCGTACGGCATTGCGCTGTGGGCCATGACGCGTGCGCCGGTGGCCACGGTCGCCGCTTTGCGCGAAACGTCGGTGCTGTTCGCAGCGCTGCTGGGCACCTGGTTCCTGAAAGAAGCTTTCACGCTGCGTCGCGCCATCGGCACCGCGGTCATCGTCGCCGGCGTGATGGCACTAAGGCTGGGATGACACCATGACACTTCCTTCACACGCACAGGTCGTCATCGTCGGCGGCGGCATCGTCGGCTGTTCGGTGGCCTACCACCTGGCCAAACTCGGCATCACCGACGTGCTGCTGCTCGAACAGGGCCAGCTCACCAGCGGCACGACCTGGCACGCGGCAGGCCTGGTCGGCCAGATGCGGCCCAACCGCAGCATGACGGCCATGAGCAAGTACGGCATCGAGCTGTACTCCACGCTGGAACAGGAGACCGGCCTTGCCACCGGATGGAAGCAGTGCGGCAGCGTCAACGTCGCCCGCACGCCGCAGCGCCTGAAGGTGCTGAAGAAGCAGGTGGCGCTGGCGCACAGCTTCGGCGTCGAATGCCACGAGATCAGCCCGGCCGAGGCCGGCGACAAGTACCCTGTCATGCGCACCGACGACCTGGCCGGCGCGATCTGGCTGCCCGGCGACGGCAAGGCCAACCCGGCCGACCTGTGCATGTCGCTGGCCAAGGGCGCGCGCAACCGCGGCGTGACCATGCGCGAAGGCGTGGAGGTGATTGGTGTGATCACCGAGGACGGCCCGTCGGGCGCGCGCGCCGTGGGCGTGCGCACGGCCAAGGGTGAGGTGCGCTGCGAAACCTTGATCAACTGCGCGGGCCAGTGGGCGCGCCAGTTCGGCGCGCTGGCGGGCGTCAATGTGCCGCTGTACTCGGCCGAGCACTTCTACATCGTCACCGGCAAGATCCCCGGCGTGCACCCCATGCTGCCCGTCATGCGCGACCCCGACGGCTACATCTACTACAAGGAAGAGGTCGGCGGCCTGGTCATGGGTGGCTTCGAGCCGCAGGCCAAGCCGTGGAAGATGGACCCGATTCCCAGCACGTTCCAGTTCCAGCTTCTGGACGAGGACTGGGACCAGTTCGAGATCCTCATGACCAACGCCATGCACCGCACGCCGTGCCTGGAGACGGCCGAGATCAAGATGCTGCTCAATGGCCCCGAGAGCTTTACGCCCGACGGCAACTTCATCCTGGGCGAGGCCCCGGGCCTGCGCAACTACTTCGTCTGCGCGGGCTTCAACTCCGCCGGTATCGCCAACAGCGGCGGCGCGGGCCGGCTCATGGCCGAGTGGATCGCGGCCGGCGAGCCGCCCATGGACGTGTGGGAGGTGGACATCCGCCGCTTCGGCCACTTCACCGGCAACCGCCGCGCGCTGTCCGAGCGCACCGGCGAGACGCTGGGCCTGCACTACGCCATGCGCTGGCCGCGGCAGGAACTGGAAACGGCGCGGCCGCTGCGCACGTCGCCGCTGTATGACCTGTTGTCTGCCAGGGGCGCCGAGTTCGGCAGCAAGAACGGCTGGGAACGCGCCAACTATTTCAGGCCCGATGGCTCAGCGCGGCCCGACCACACGCTGGACACGCCGGGCTGGCTGCCCTGGATGCAGGCCGAGCAAAAGGCCACGCGCGAGGCCGTCGCGATCTACGACCAGACCTCGTTCAGCAAGCCCCTGCTGCAGGGCCGTGACGCGCTCGCCGTGCTGCAGCGCCTGTGCGCCAACGACATGGACGTGCCCGTGGGCAAGATGGTCTACACGCCCATGCTGAATGCGCGCGGTGGCATCGAAAGCGACCTGACCGTGATGCGGCAGGCCACGGACAAATTCCTGATCGTCACCGGCTCGGCGCAGACCGTGCGCGACTTCGACCGGATCAGCCGCCACATCGAGCAGGGCGAACACGCCGTGCTGACCGACGTGTCTGCGATGTTCAGCGTGCTGTCCGTCATGGGTCCCAAGGCGCGCGAACTGCTGGCCCGCGTGAGCCCCGACGACCTGTCGCCCGAGGGCCTGAAGTTCTCATGGACGAAAGAAATCGACCTGGGCCATGCGCGCGTGCGCGCCGCACGCATGAGCTACGTGGGCGGGCCGGGCTTCGAGCTGTACGTGCCGGTGGAGATGGCACGCCATGTCTACCTGGCGCTGCAGGAGGCGGGTAGGGACCTGGGATTGAAAGACGCCGGCTACTACGCGCTGGACGCGCTGCGCATCGAGCAGGGCCGCCGCGCCTGGGGCGCCGAGCTGGGGCCGGACGAAACGCCCTGGGAAGCGGGCCTGGCCTTCAGCGTCAAGCTGGACAAGCCCACGCGCTTCATCGGGCAAGAGGCGCTGCGCGCGGCGCAAGGCAAACCGCTGCGCAAGAAGCTGGTGACGCTGGTGTTCACCGACGCGCAGGCCTTCGCCTGGGGCGGCGAGCCCATCGTGCTGGACGGCGCGACGGTCGGCGAAATCTCGTCGGTCGGCTGGAGTCCGCTGGCCGGCGCCTGCGTGGCGCTGGGCTATGTGCGCGGCGCGGGCGCCAACATGGCGCATGACGGCACGCCGGCCCACATCGAGCTGTGGGGTGAGCGCGTGCCCGTGCGGCTGCACGACCAGTGGCCGCCGCGCGGCTGAACCATCCGCCCCTCTTGCATAAAGGGGCCACAATTTCCGATAATATGTCCGGACAACTTTACCGGAGCGCCGTCGCATGCCCATGGATTTCAAACCCACGCCCAAACGCTATGCCTGGCCCGGCGACGCCCACCTGGCCCTGTCCATCGTGGTCAATGTCGAGGAAGGCGCTGAAGCCAACATCAACGACGGCGACAAGTACCCCGAGCCCGTGGACGAGATGGGTATCGCGCTCAAGCGGCCCGTGCGCAACTTTGGCAACGAATCCAACTACCGCTACGGGATCACGCGCGGCGCCCCGCGCGTGATGCGCCTGCTGGAACAGCACGGCATCCGCGCCACGTTCACGGCCTGCGCGCTGGCGCTGGAGCGGGCCCCGGCGCTCGCACAGGAGATCGTGCGCCAGGGACACGAGGTCACGTCGCACGGTTACCGCTGGGCCCACCAGTTCCACATGAGCGAGGACGAGGAACGCGCCTACATCCGCAAGGCCGTGGACTCGCTCACGCGCACCACGGGGCAGCGGCCCACGGGCTGGCTGTCGCGCTACCTGCTCACGCCGAACACGCGGCGCCTGCTGGCTGAAGAGGGCTTCCTGTACCACATGGACGACTACAGCGACGACGAGCCGTTCTGGGGCGAGGCCGGCGGCAAGCCCATCGTGATCGTGCCCTACCAGGTGGACAACAACGACATGAAGATGTGGGCCGAGCCGTCGTACACGCCCGACCATTGGCTCAAGTACGCGATCGACAACCTGGACTGGGCGCTGCGCGAGGGCGCGACGCACCCGACCATGATGTCGCTGGGCCTGCACCTGCGCATCATCGGCCGGCCGGGCCGCGTCTGGGCGCTGGAGAAATTCCTGGCGTATGCGAAGCAGCGCAGCCAGGAGCCCCACGGCCCCTGGATCGCCACGCGCGAAGAGATCGCGCGGCACTTCGCGGCGCAGGTGCCGTACCGGGCTTCGTGAACTCGCCCGCAGCAACGCCTTCATCGGCGTTGGATCTGGATTGGGCCACCCTCCTGCGCCCTGGCGACCATGTCGTGTGCTCTCACATGACGGGCGAGCCCGTCGCGCTGCTGAACGACCTGGCGGCCCGGGCCCCGCCGTTCGCGTTTTCGCTGACGCTGGGCGTGCCGTTCACCCAAGCCGTTGCCGGCCTGCCGCCCCAGGTTCAGGTCACCACCTTCGGCGGCATGGGCACGGCCGGGCGCATGGCGCGCAACCGGAGCTTGCGCATCGCCACCGTGCCCTACGGCCGCTGCGCGAGCGTGTACGACAGCGGCGCCGAGCCTGTGGACGTGGCGCTGGTCAGCCTGGTGCGCGGCGACGGCGGGCAGCTGTGGATCGCGGGGTCGCACGGCTACATCGTCGAGGCCGCGCGCCGTGCCCGCTGCATCGTGGCCGAGGTCAACGCCGCCGCGCCGCGCGTGGCCGGGGCGCCCTGGCCCGCGGACCTCGCGCCGCATCGCGTTGTCGAGGTCTCGTACACCCCGCCGGTCGCTGCTGCCGCAAAGACCGGCCCGGTGGAGTCGGCCATCGGCGCGCATGTCGCGCCTCACGTGGCCGACGGCGCCTGCCTGCAGGTGGGCATCGGCGCCATTCCGTCGGCCGTGTTGCAGGCCCTGGCGGGCCACCGCCACCTGGGCGTACACAGCGGCATGTTCACCGACCCGCTGATGACACTGATGCAAGGCGGCGCGATCGACCATTCGCGCAAGCCAGCCGGCCAGCGACTGGCCGTCACAGGCTGCGTGTATGGCTCTGAAAGCCTGTACGCCTTTGCCGACCACAACCCCGCGCTATCGCTGCGCGAGCCGGGCTTCACGCACCACACGCAAGTGGTGGCACAGCTCCCCGACTTCACCGCCATCAACAGCGCGGTCGAGGTGGACCTGCTGGGCCAGATGAATGCCGAGTGGCTGGCCGCGCCTGATGCGCCCGGTACGCCGCTGCAGCACATCGGCGGTGTGGGCGGGCTCAACGATTTCATGCGCGCGGCGCGTTTCGCGCCGCAGGGCCAGGCCGTCACCGCGCTACCCTCGCGCGCGGGCGGGCGGGCACGCATCGTGGCGCGGCTGTCGGGTCCGGCAACGGTATCGGCGCAAGACGCGGACCTGGTCGTGACCGAGCATGGGGTGGCGCAGCTGCGCGATGCGTCGCTGGGCGAGCGCGTGCAGCGCATGATCGCGATCGCCCATCCCGAGGACCGCGACCGGCTGCACCGCGAGGCACGTCTGTTGGGACTGCTGGTCTAAGTGTCCAGGCAACAAGCCGTCATCCCCGCGCAGGCGCACTGCTGTGCGGAATAAATCTGGCTGATATCGCCAAGTTCTTATGGCGCAAAGACAAAGCCGGCCTGCGGCCGGCCGGCACTTGAAACGGCTGCTGCACGCGGCGGCGTTGGCGCACCACCCATGCCACTGCAAAGCCCCGCGTGCGGGCGCACCGGTCTGGGGGCGCCTCTGGGACGCCGAGCAGCGCAGCGGTGAGTGTCGGCGCGCGCAGCGCGCTTCGTGCTCTGGCTCGCCGAAGCTGTTTGAACGGAATGGAGCGAAGCGCAATGCAGTGAGTTCTTCGGCGCGACCGAACCGCGAGCAGCGCAGGGCAGTCGCCGCAGGCGACCGTTCCAGTGAAGCCCTCAGGCCGGTGCGCCCGCACGCGGGGCTTTGCCGCGAGGTCTAAAAACGTGACGGTGGCCAGCCGAGATTTATGCAGGACAGCAATGCGCGCAGGCGGGAATGACAGGTTCTGTGGTTTAGCGCACCAAGGCGTCTTCCACCGCCAGCGCGATGTCCAGCAGCGCCATGTCAGCGCCGCGGTGGCCCACGATCTGCAGCCCCACGGGCAGCTCGCCTGCAGGCACCGGCAGCGGCAGGCTCACGGCGGGTGCTCCGGCCATATTGGCGGGCGCAGTGTAGTCGGCCTGGTTGGCGGGCACGGCAGCGTCCATGGGGAACGCGGTCTGCGGCGCGGTGGGCAGCAGCAAAGCGTCGAACGGCGCGACCGTGCGCTGCAGCCACTGCCCCGCCGCCACGGCGACGCTCACGGCGCGCGCCAGGTCGGCCGCGCTTTTTTTGCCGATGAAGTCCATCATGCCGCGCAGGTCGGCGGGCAAGGCATCGGGGCGCTCGCGCACGATGGCGTCCAGCGTGTTGCGCAGTTCGGCTTCGGACAGCAGCAGGCCCGCGCGGCGCACGGCAGTGAAGCCGGGACCGCCCGACAGGTCCACCGGCACCAGCGTGAAGCCGGCTGCGCGCAGGCTTTGCAGCCCGGCCGTGAAAGCCGCCGACACCTCGGGCGATGCCTGCAGCGCAGCAACGTCCGCGGGCACCGCCAGCCTCAAGTCCGATGCGACGCTTGTGGCCGGGGGGGCGGTGTAGCGCGGCTCGCCGATGACGCGAAACGCGTGCACCAGGTCTTCGGCCCGGCGCGCCAGGATGCCGATGTGGTCCAGCATCGGTGCCAGCGCCACCATGCCGTCGGACGGCACGGCGCCGAAGCTGGGCTTGAAGCCCGCCACGCCGCAGTACGCGGCCGGGATGCGCACCGAGCCCATGGTGTCCGTGCCCAGCGCGATGCCGCACAGGCCCGCAGCCACCGCCGCGCCCGAGCCGCCGCTGGAGCCACCGGGCGTGTAGCCCGCGCGCAGCGGGTTGTAGCAGTGGCCGAAGTCCGGGTTGTGGTTGGTCGCGCCCAGCGCCACCGGGTGCATGTTGAGCTTGCCCAGGCACACCAGGCCCGCGGCGCGCAGGCGCGCGACGGCGGTGGCGTCGCGCGCGGCCGGCGCGGCGTCCAGCGCCGCCAGCCCGCTGCGGGTGGGGCTGCCCGCCACGTCGATGTTGTCCTTGACCGCGAAGGTAGCGCCGGCCAGCGGCGACGTTCCACCCCCCGTGTTGGCGCGCGGCGGGTCGAACACCTCCACGTACGCGTTGATGCCGGGGTTCACGCGCGCAATGGTCGCAAGGAGTTCGTCGACGGTCATTTCAGCTTTTTTGGTAACGGCAAATTCAATATCATTTGTCCGTACCTATTTTGAAGGCATACTTGGCCGAGGGCAAGAGAAACCACTTCTACAGGTGCATACGTGATGGACACGACCGCGCAACCGTACTACCGAAAAATGGCCAGCACGCTGGCCGAAGGCATCCGCAACGGGCAATACGGCATTGGCGATTCGCTGCCCACCGAGCGCGAGCTGTCCGAAACCTTCGGCGTGAGCCGCCACACCACGCGCGAGGCGCTGCGCCGGCTGGAGCAGTTGGGCCTGATCACACGGCGCCAGGGCTCAGGCTCCACCGTCGTCGCCACGGTGCCCGCCGTGCGCTACGAGCAGAGCATCCAGAGCATCGACGACCTCATGCAGCAAAGCAGCGCGAGCCGCCTGCAGGTCGTGAGCTGCGAAGAGGTCGCCGCCGACACCAGCCAGTACGCGAGCCTGGTCGCCCTGGCCGCGCGCACACCCTGCATCCGCGTGCGCTTCATCCGCCACCTGCGCAACGACGTGCGGCCTCTGGCGCTGGTGGACGTGTACGTGGCCGTGCGCTCCAAGCCGCAGGCGCGCCGCCTGCTGAACCCCGATACCGCCGCGCAGGAGATCGTGGCACTGACCGACCCGCGCGGGCTGGACCGTATCGAGCAGGCGTTCAACGCCGTGAACATCGAGGAAGGACCCGCCAAGCTGCTGCACGTGCCGGTTGGCGACGCGGCCTTCCAGACCGTGCGCAAATATTACGACCGCGAGGACCAGCTCGTGACCATCGGCCACTCGCTGTACCAGGGCAAGCTGTTCAACTACACGTCCACGCTGCGCCCCCGCGGTGCCTGACAAGGCGCTTGAGACGCCGCCGCCAAGGCGGACCGTGTCAGGCCGCTTTCTGCTCCGGCCCCAGGCCCTGCTTGCCCACAAAGAATGCATTCGCCGGCGGCCAGCTCGCGGCCAGCCATTGCGGCCCGCCATGCGCCACCCAGGCGCCCGTGGCGACCTTTGACGCGGCGACCAGCACCGCCAGATCGTCGTCACGCATCGTGTGGCGGGCCTGCGCGGCCATGATGAGCTGGCCCAGGAACTCGCCCTTCCAGATCAACGGGGCGAAGATCGTGGAGCCCATGCGCGACGACTTCAGGTACTGGCGGAACGTGCCGTGCTCATCGGTGTTCTTCAGGATCAGCTTGGACCGGTTGGCGTACACCCAGCCCGGGTGGCCGCCGTCGATCGGCACGCACAGGCGCTCCTGCTCGGCTGGAAAGCCCGTGTTGCCCACCAGCATGTGGTGCTCCCGGTCGGAGCTGACGAAGAACGCGCCCGCCACGAAGAACTGCTTTTCGCCCGGCAGCAGCGCGCCGGGCTTTTCGTGTGCCTGCCGGTCGCCCAACAGGTCGAAACAGCCGCGCGCGATGAGGCGAATGGCTTCTTCGGGGCCTGCCGCGTCCAGCGCGGCCTGGCCCGCCTGCTCGACCATCGCGAGCGCAGCGTTCATATCCAGTGCCGCCATCTCAGAGCTTGGCCTTCAGGTCATTGATCTTCTTGACCAGCGCGCGACCGTCGGTGCCCGAGCGTTCGTTGAGCTTGTACCAGTTCTCGTACACGCTGCTGGTGTTCTCGTTGGAGAACATCTTGGCCTGCTCGGCCGGGGGTGCGACGTACAACGTCATGCCGGACTTGACCAGGCGGTCGGTGGCGTCCTTGGAGAACGCGGCGTGGTTGGCGAAGTGCTCGTTCTCGATCTTGCGCAGCTCGGCCTCGACCAGGGGCTTGAGGTCGGCGGGCAGCTTGGCCCAGGCGTTTTCGTTCACCACGAACGACCAGGGCACGATGGTGCCGATCTTCCAGATCGACAGCTGCTTGGCCACGGCCGGGAAGCCAAAGCCGTTGGCCGTGCCGACCGAGGTCATCACCACGTCCACGATGCCGCGCTGCAGCGCCGGCACGATTTCGCCGAACGGCACGGGCGTGGGAACGGCGCCGATCTTGCTCATGAGCGCGCCGGCCTCGGTGTTGTGCACGCGAACCTTCTTGCCAGCGAAATCGGCCGCCGTGTGCAGCGGTACCTTGGAGATGATGCACTGCTCCTCGAACACCCCGGTGGCCAGCTGCACGGCTTTGTACTTGTCGCGCCAGATCCTGGCGGTCTCACCGCGCAGCAGCGGGTCCAGCATCTTCTGGTATTGGCCCACGTCGGTCAGCAGGCCGGGCAGGTGGCCGTAGTTCACATACGGCGCTTCGGCGCTGAGCCAGGGACTCACGGCAAACGACGCGTCCAGGCGCCCGTCGCGCACGGCGGCGGGCTGCTCGGGGCCGGCCACCAGCGTGTCGTACAGCTCAATCTTCAGGCGGCCCTTGGTCGCGGCCTCGATGCGGGCCGGCACGGTCTTGACCGTTTCTGCATAGCTGCTGCCGTTGGCATTGACCCAGCCAACGGTCCATTTGACGTTTTGCGCCGCGACGGTGGCCGAGGCGACAAGGGCCGCAATGGCGGCGGCGATCTTCAGGGACGGGTTACGCATGCGATGAACTCCTGTTCAGTTGTATGGACAAATAATGCAACCGGGTGGGATCATGTGTCAAGCGGTGTTTTGGCGTCACATGCCCCATTTCGGTACTTTCCCCAATGGGATTCCTGCCTGAAGGCACATTTCATACCAACCCTCCAGCGGTTTGGTGGCCGCATCGGGTACGGGTATTGCATATTGCATTTGTCTGGACAACTTGCCATACTGACTCAACCGATCGCATCCAAAAGGCATACAACATGGAAGAAACAAAAGTCGTCGTGGGCGATGTCGAACTGGCCGGCAACGCCGACCTCACGCATGCAACCCCGGCCGCGCGCGGCATCGCGCTGGCAGCCAAAGGCGCGTTCGGGCTGGCCGGTGCCGGCGTGCTGTTCCTGGTGACCGCTACGGTGTACGACGTGTTCGCGCGCTACTTTTTCAATGCCCCGACCGCCTGGGCCACCGAAGTCAGTACCTATGTGTTGATCGCCACCATCTTCCTGGGTGCCGCACAGGTGCATCTGCGCGACGGCAACGTACGCGTGGACATGCTGGTGGAGCGCCTGCGCGGCCTCACGCGCAACCGCGTGCTGTCCGTGGCCGCCTGGGTCGGCCTGGTGTTCGTCTTCACCACCGCGTGGCAGTCGGCGCTGATGACCTGGTCCGACTACACCAACGGCGCGCGCATCTTCAGCCTGATCCTCACCCCGACCTGGATGCCCAAGGCGCCGATTGCCGTCGGCCTGTTCGTGCTGTCGGCGGCGATCCTGGTAGAGATCGAGCGGCTGGCCGGCCCGGTCGCGGCCTGGCGCCGCTGGACGCCGTACCTGCTGTTCGCCGCGCTGTGCGTGGTGTTGCTGGCCATGGGCAAGCGCCCGCCGGTGATCGGCGAGACACGTTATGACTGGGGCAGCCTGCTGGTGCTGCTGGCTGTGTTCGCGGGCGCGGCCGTCAGCGGCGGGGCGTGGGTGCTGGCCGGTGTCGTCGCACTGACCGTCGGCGGCTTCGCCGCCACCTACTTCGGGCAGATGATGGGCCTGGGCTTCGTGAGCACGGCCATGGGCGTAGGCATCCTGGTGGCGCTGATTGCCGGCATCCGCATTGCGTTCGCGCTGGGCTTCGTGGGGCTGGTGTCGGTGTATTTCATGACGCCCGTGCCGTTCCCGCTGACGCTGGGTGACCGCACCTGGTCGGCGGTCAACAGCTTTTCGCTCACGGCCGTGCCCATGTTCGTGCTGATGGGCGCGTTGTTGGTGCGCAGCGGCCTGAGCAATGAACTGTTCACCGTGATGGCGCGTCTGCTGGGTCGGCTGCCCGGCGGGTTGGCGCATGCCGCCACCGCAGGCTGCGGCATCTTCTCGGCCGTGTCGGGCTCCAGCGTGGCCACGGCCGCCACCATCGGCGGCATCGCCTGCCCCGAAATGATGCGCCGCGGCTACAAGCCCTCCCTGAGCTTCGGCGCCGTGGCCGCCGGCGGCACGCTGGGCATCCTCATCCCGCCCAGCGTGCCCATGATCATCTACGCCACGACCGTGGGCGTGCCGGTGGTGGCGCTGTTCATCGCGGGCATCATCCCGGGCCTGGTCATGATGCTCAGCTTCATGGCGGTGATCCTGATCTGGAGCTGGATTGATCCGTCCGCCACGCCCAAGGTCGACGTCAACCAGATCGGCACCGTTTCTGCCCGCAGCTACATCGACACGGGCCTGCTGACCGGCCTGGTCCTGCTGATCATCGCCACGCTGTACATGGGTGTTGCCACGCCCAGCGAGACAGGTGCTATCGGTGCATTCCTGGCGTTCATCATCTGTGCCGTTCGCGGGCGCATGAGCCGCGCGACGCTGCTGGCGTCTGTAGGCGAGACGGTGGTGGTCACGTCATTCATCTTCCTCATCATCGCGGGCTCCAATATCCTGACCTTTGGCTTTGACTACCTCAAGCTGTCGCAGGTGCTGATGGACGCGGCGCTGTCGGCCGAGCTGAACCGCTGGACGGTGATGTTCATCATCGTGGTGGTCTACGTGGCGCTGGGCACCTTCCTGGACGAGATCTCGATGCTGCTCATGACGCTGCCCGTGGTGTTTCCCCTGATCACCAAGCTGGGGTTTGACCCCGTCTGGTTCGGCATCATTCTGGTCATCATGTGCACGGTCGGACTGATCACGCCGCCCGTGGGCATGAACCTGTTCGTGCTGCAGGGCATCAACCGAGAGGTGTCACTGAAGGAGATCACGTACGGCGCATTGCCATTCCTGTTTGCCATGCTGGTCAACGTGCTGCTGCTGTGCTTCTTCCCCGAGATTGCGCTGTGGCTGACCACGCACCTTGACTAAGATCGGCACGATGGATTTCACCGACCCACCCGAAGGCGCTGACGCGCTGGCCTGCGTCCGCGACGGCGCCGTCGCCCACGTTGTCCTCAACCGCCCGGCCAGTCGCAACGCCATGACCCGCGCCATGTGGGAACGGCTGGCGCCGCTCGCGCGCGAGCTGGACGCCGACGACACGGTTCGCGTGGTGGTCGTGCGCGGCGCGGGCACGGCCGCTTTCTGCGCGGGCGCGGACATCCTGGAGTTTCCGCAGGTCTACGGCGACGCGAAGCGCACCACCGACTACAACGCGCTGGTGCGCGAAGGCCAGCTGGAACTGGAACAGCTGTCCAAGCCCACCATTGCCATGATCCGCGGCGGCTGCGTGGGCGGCGGTTGCGGCATCGCGCTGTCGTGCGACCTGCGCTTTGTGGCCGACGACGCGCGCCTGGGCATCACGCCCAGCCGGCTGGGCGTGGCCTACAGCGTGCCGGACACGCGCCGGCTCGCGGCGCTGGTCGGCCCCAGCCGAGCCAAGGACATGCTGTTCAGCGGCCGCCTGATGGATGCGGCCGAGGCCGCATCCATGGGCCTGGTGGACCGCGTTGTGCCGGGCGCGGCGCTGGCCGAGACGGTGTCGGCCTATGCCCAGGTGCTGCTGAACAATGCACGCGGCTCCATACGCACGGCCAAAGCCATGATCAATTCGATCAGCGGCGTTCACCCGCAACCAGACGGCCTGCTCAACGACCTGTTCACGCAAAGCTTCAGCAGCGACGATTTCCGCGAGGGCTTCAACGCCTTCGCGCAGAAGCGCCCGCCCCGGTTTCGCTGAAACGCCCATGCACGGACGCCGTGCGCGATAAAATCGGCACCGGGTGGAGTGCCATGCGGGCATTCCAGGTACAGCGAAGGTCGGGCCGCCTCGCGGCTATGCCGCACCTGTTCTCATGACCGATCACCTGCTGCAGTGGGTCTCCGCTGCCCTTTTCGCCCTCGCCCTCATCCACACATTCACTGCCAAGCAGTTCGAGCGACTGTCCCATCGCTATCCGCGCCACGCCGGCCTGTTTCACCTGCTCGGCGAGGTCGAGGTCGTCTTCGGCTTCTGGGCCATCGTGCTCGTGCTGGCCATGGCATCGATCGCGGGCGGGCCAGCCGCGCTGCAGTATGCCGAATCGCGCAACTACACCGAGCCCCTGTTCGTTTTCGTCGTGATGGTCATCGCCGCGTCCCGGCCCGTGTTGTGGACGGTCAAGGCCGCCACCCGCAAGCTGGCGCAGCTGGCCCCTGTGAACACGGCCGTCGCCATGGCCTGGCTGGGGCTGGCGGCGGTGCCGCTGCTCGGCTCGCTGGTGACCGAGCCAGCCGCCATGACCATCGCCGCGCTGATGCTGGCGCCGCTGGCCTTCCGGCCGGACGTCCCGTCTGGGCCCAAGTACCTTGCGCTGGGCGTTTTGTTCGTCAACATCTCCATCGGCGGCACGCTGACGGCCTATGCGGCGCCGCCGGTGCTGATGGTGGCCGCCACCTGGCAGTGGGACAGCGCCTTCATGCTGGCGCAGTTTGGCTGGAAGGCAGCGGTCGCGGTGGTGATCAACGCCACGCTGGCAACCCTTGCGTTGCGCCCGCACCTGCTGAACGCACCGGCCGATCCGGCAGAAGCCGCCGAGGCGCCCGTTCCGCTGACGGTGGTGGCCGTGCACCTGGCGCTGCTGGCCACGGTGGTCGTGTTTGCGCACCACCCCGTGGTGTTCCTGGGCGTGTTCCTGCTGTTCATGGGCTACACGCAGGCCTACGACCGCCACCAGAGCCCGCTCATCCTGAAAGAAGCGTTGCTGGTGGCCTTCTTCCTGGCCGGGTTGGTGGTGCTGGGCGGCATGCAGCAGTGGTGGCTGCAGCCCATCGTGTCGGGACTGGAGCCGCTGGCCCTCTTCCTGGGCGCGCTGGGCCTGACGGCCATCACCGACAACGCCGCGCTGACCTACCTGGGTTCGCTGATTGAGGGCATGACGGACCCCGCCAAATACATGCTGGTTGCAGGCGCTGTGGCGGGCGGCGGGTTGACCGTGATCGCCAATGCGCCGAACCCTGCGGGCGTTGCCCTGCTCAAGCGCGGCTTCACCGACGAGACGGTGGGCGCCGGCGGACTGCTGCTGGGCGCGGCGGTGCCCACGGCCATCGCCGCACTGGCGTTCCTGTTGCTGTAGGGCGCGCGGCGCACGCCGCGCCACACATCGTCAACGCTTGTCGATCAGCCGGATCGGCTTCTGCCGCTTTTCAATGCCGGTCAGCTCGGCCAGATCGCCGGGCGCACACAACGCCACACGCATCTCCACGCCCAGGCGCGCGCGCAACAGCTGCTCAATCTCGGCCTGCGCGGCCGGAGCATGCGCGCCGCGCAGCTCGGCCCGCACAATCATCTCTTCGCGCGCACCTTCGCGCGTGAGCTCGCAGATGAACTCACCGGTGAATTCCGTGCGCTCGGCCTGCAGGACCGCGCCGATGCTGGTCGGGTACACATTGATGCCGCGCAGCTTGACCATGTTGTCGCTACGCCCGCGAAAGCCCACGATGCGCCGGAACGGAATGCCAAGCGCCGACGAGCCTTCCACCAGATGCGTCACGTCATGCGTGTTGAAACGGATGATGGGGAAAATGTCGTCCTTGAACAGGCAGGTGCAGACCATGTCGCCCAGCTCGTCACCCCTTGTGGGCAGGCCGGTCTCGGGGTGCAGCAGTTCGAGGTACTGCGCGTCCTCGGCGATGTACAGGCCATCGCGTTCGGGGCCTTCGCCGCAGATCAGACCGGTGTCGCCCACGCCGTACCAGTCATACACCTCGCAGCCGGCCCAGGCCTTGCTGATGGCCGAGCGGCCCTCGGGGCCCAGGTGGCCGGTGACCATGCGCAGGCGGATGTCCTCGCCGGGGACGATGCCGTTCTCGCGCGCGACGTCGGCCAGCCGCAGCAGGAAGTCGCCGAAGCCCACGAGCACGTTCACATTGAAATCGCGCATCAGCGCGACCTGTTGCGCCGAGCGCGTCTCGGCCCCGTGCCCCGCCGTCAGCAGTTGCGCCCCGACCCAGTGCACGATGCTCTCGCGGATGTAGTGGCCGCCGTTGACCATGCCAAAGCCATACACCGAATGCACCACGTCCTCGCGCCGCATGCCCTGCAGCAGGTAGTTGCGCGCGAGCAGCACGTTCTGGATCTCGCGGCTGCGCGGCCCGAACAGCAGCGGCTGCGGCCTGCCCGTGGTGCCGCTGGTGGTGTGAAAGATCAGCGGCGGACGCTTGTCCGCAGGGTACGTGTCCAGGCCATGGAAGTCGCCGATGGGCGGATGCGCCTCGACCGAAGCCATGAGGTCTTCTTTGGAATAGGTTGGCAGCTTGGTGATGTCGTCCAACCCACCGATGTCGCCGGGCTCGATGCCGCGCGCGCCCCACAGACGCTGGTAGAACGGCGTCTTCCAGGCAAAGGCGACGATCTTGCGGAAGCGCTCGTCCTGCAATGCGCGCAGCTCGTCGCGGCTCATGCCCTTGAAGCGCGCCATGAATGCGTCGCCCAGCGGGTACTCGCGGCGGATGAAAGGAATGTCGGCGGCTTCGAAATAGTCGTAATGGCTCACGGGTTTCCTTGGGGTTCGTTTGAAAAGATCAGGCCGCGAACAGCGGGTCCAGAAGTTCACGGGGGAATGCAACGTCCATGCCGTCGCCGTCCAGCAGGCGGCGCGCGGCGTCCAGCGCGGCGTCGCGGCGCGCGGGCGCCACGCCGCCGTAGTCCATCAGCATGGCCGCCTTGTGCAGCACGCGCACGGGCGGCAGGGCCAGCTCGGGGTCGCCCAGCGAGTCGCGCACCTCGTGGCGCAACACGCGGCCGTCCGCCAGCGTCAACGTGACGCGCGCGCCGTAGTGCGCGGGGTAGTCGGCCTGGTGCGTGGGCGACACACCAAGCGACACGCGCGCGGCAACCGCGCGCAGCGCCTCGCGCGTGAACACGTCGTCGTTGAAATGCGTGGGCTCCAGCGGGCCCAGCGCCGCCGCCGCGGCCACCACGTACTGCAATGAGAACTTGGCCTCGGTTCGCGTCGTCGGCCGCAGGTTGTCGCAGATGGCGACGGCGTCGGCGAACGATTCGACATGGGCACTGGCAAATTCGAGCGGGCCGCCGCCCTGCGCAGCGCGCAGCGCCAGCACGCAGTCGATTGTGGCGTGCGTGTGGCGGCAGGCCGGCCAGGGCTTAAAGCTCGTGCCGTGTATCAGCCAGTCGTTTTCAGGCGCCACAACGGCCTGCGGGTTGGGCTGCGCGCCGTCGCCGCCATCGCACATCGCGGCGAACAGGCCGCGCGGACCTTCCAGAATGTATTGCGGACCGGTGAAGTCCGACTGTGCGAGCGATGCGGCCGTCAGACCCGACCAGGCCGCATGCGCCGTGTGCAGCTGCTTGGACATGACGGGCTCGAAGCGCACCTGCCACAGGCCCGCGGCCTGCGTGCCCGCATTGCCCAGCGCCCAGACGGTCTGCTCGGGGTTCAGGCCCAGTACCGACGCGCTGGCGGCAGCCGCGCCGAACGCGCCGGCCGTGGCCGTGTTGTGCCAGAAGCGGTAGTGGTGCGGGCCCAACGCGCGGCCGATGCGGGCCATGGCCTCGTAGCCGCGAACGACCCCGTCCAGCACCTGGTGCGCAGCCAGGCCGCGCGTGCGCGCCAGCGCCGCCAGCGGGGGCAGCACGGCCGGCCCCGGGTGCAGGATGGCCTCGCGGTGCATGTCGTCCATTTCCTCGACATTGGCGGGCGCGGCGTCCTGCAGCAGCGCGTGGTACAGGTCGCTGGCGGGCCCCAGCAATGAGTGCGCCATGGCGCCCGCAACCTCGCCGCCAACACCCGGCCAGCGCCGCACCACGCCGCCCACCGGCGCCCGCGCGCCCGCGGCCACGCAACCGATCCAGTCAATCCAGTGCAGCACTGCCCGCGTGCGGCTGCGCGTGTCCACCGCGACTGCGAGCCGCTGCACAAGCCGCGCCGTGAGCGAATCGCCGGCGGGCGTCGGCTGCGCGCTGGAATTCTTAATTGGTACGGTCATATTTTTGATTAACACTCTTTTGTCATTGACTGAAGAATCGACGATACCTATACTTGTCCGTACATATTTTAGAGGCCAGTTCCATTTGCTGGCAAACAATTTTGCAGGACTCCACCACCACTACCGCCACGGCGCCGCGCTCGATGCTCTTCGTGTCGGGCGAGAAACCCGAACGCTTTCCCAAGGCCCTGGCCGCGGGCGCAGACCTGGTGTGCATCGACCTGGAAGACGCGGTGCACCCCGACTTCAAGCAGGCGGCGCGCCGGCAAGTGCTGGAGTTCGCGCGCGCCCATCGCGGCGCGCCGCTGGCCGTGCGGCTGAACCAGCTGCGCGGACCCGAGGGCCTGCGCGACTTGCTGGCCCTGGCCGAATCCGGCGCCGTGCTGGACTGGCTTTTGCTGCCCAAAGTGGAGCACCCCGACGATCTGTCGCTGGTCCACGCCGTGGCGGGCCATGCCTTTCACCGTCTCGCGCCGCTGATCGAAACGCCGCTGGGCCTGCAGCAGGCATCCACCATGGCCGCCATGGCCCGCACCGACGCGCCCAAACTCGCCGCGCTGATGCTGGGTGGTGCCGACCTGAGCGTGGAGCTGGGCTGCACGTTCGGCTGGGACGGCCTGCTGCATGCACGCGGTGCGCTGGTGGCCGCCGCGCGCCGTACCGGCCTGCAGGTGTGGGACGTGCCCCACCTGGGCCTGACCGACCTGGACGGCCTGCGTGATGAGACACGCCGCGTGGCCGCTTTGGGCTTTAGCTGCAAGAGCGCCATCCACCCCACGCAAATCGCCCCCATCCACGATGCGTTCGTGCCGCCACCGGCCGACGTGGCCTGGGCCAGGGCCATGCTGGACGCACAGGCTGCCCATCACACGGGTGCTTTCATCTTCCAGGGAAAGATGATCGACCCCCCCATTCTGGCCAAGGCCCGCCGCGTGCTGCGGATGGCCGGCGCCGCCCCTTGAACCTCAAGCAACACACGGAGAAAACACACCATGGTCCAGACCCTGAACAAGGTTGGCGAGAACCGCTACCGCGAATCCTTCGGCCGCTACTACGAAGACTTCAACATCGGCGACGTGTACGAGCATCGCCCCGGCCGCACCATCACGCAGGCCGACAACATCTGGTTCACGCTCCTGACCATGAACACGCACCCCATGCACTTCGACGAGGAGTACGCCAAGGCCAGCGAGTTCGGCCAGTGCATCGTCTGCAGCCCGTTCACCGTGGCGCTGATGGTGGGCATGAGCGTGAGCGACGTGAGCCAGAAAGCCATCGCCAACCTGGGCTGGGACGACATCAAGCTGACTCACCCCGTGTTCGCGGGCGACACGCTGTATGCGCAGAGCGAGGTGCTGGAAAAGCGCGAGTCCAAGTCACGCCCCGGCGCGGGCATCGTCGTGGTTCGCACCATCGGCACCAACCAGCATGGCAAGGAAGTGGGCAACTTCGTGCGCAACATGCTGATCGCCAAGCGCGGCCACAGTGTGGAAGACAAGGTCAACTACTGAAAGGACGCCAGCGCATGAGCCACGTGAACGACACCGCCAGCGCGGCGGACGAGCAGGCCATCGTCGACGCGATCGAGGTCTGGGCCGAGAAGGAACTGCGCCCCGTCGCGCGCAAGTTCGACCTGGCCGACGAGTACCCGCACGAGATCGTCGAGCAGATGAAGGAACTGGGCCTGTTCGGCGCCACCATCCCGCAGGAGTACGGCGGCCTGGGCCTGTCGGCCTGGACGTACGCACAGATCGTCATCAAGGTCGCGTCGATCTGGATGGCGCCGTCGGGCATTTTCAATTCGCACCTGATCATGGCGTCGGCCATCGCGCGCGAAGGCACCGAGGACCAGAAGCAGCGCTACCTGCCGCGCATGGCCACCGGCGAATTCCGCGGCAGCCTGGGTCTGACCGAACCCAACGCGGGCTCGGACCTGCAGGCCATCCGCACCGTGGCCAAACGCGACGGCGACCACTACGTCGTCAACGGCAGCAAGACCTGGATCACCAACAGCCTGCACGGCCACGGCACGCTGCTGCTGGTCAAGACCGACCCCAACGCGCAGCCGCGCCACAAGGGCATGAGCATGCTGATCGCCGAAAAGGGCGACGGCTTCGTCGTGGCCAACAAGCTCAAGAAGATGGGCTACCGCGCTATCGACACCTGCGAACTGGTGTTCGACAACTACCGGGTGCCGGCGGAAAACCTGCTCGGAGGTGTCGAGGGCAAGGGCTTCCTGCAGACCGCCGGCGGGCTGGAGCTGGGCCGCATCAACGTGGCCGCGCGCGGCGCGGGCATCGCCGAAGGCGCGCTCAAGCTGTCGCTGCGCTACGCGCAGGAACGCCACACCTTTGGCAAGCCGATCTGCGAACACCAGGCCATCCAGCTCAAGCTGGCCGCCATGGCCACGCAGACCGAGGGCGCCAAGCGCCTGATCGAGCAGGCCGCGCGCAAGTACGACGCGGGCGAGCGCTGCGACCTGGAAGCCGCCATGGCCAAACTGGCCGGGTCGGAAGCCGGCGCGAACTGCGCGCAGGAGGGCATGCGCATCTTCGGCGGCTACAGCTACTCGGTCGAATACGACATCGAGCGCTTCTACCGCGACGCCATGCTCATGTGCATCGGCGAGGGCGCCAACGAAATCCTGAGCACGGTGATCGCCAAGCAATTGGTCGACCGCCACCGCATCTGAGCCGCGCCATGACCCTGCCACTTCCGCTCGCAGGCCTGCGCGTGCTGACGGCCGAGCAGTATGGCGCCGGCCCGTTCGGTTCCATGCAGCTGGCCGACCTGGGCGCCGAGGTCATCAAGATCGAGAACCCGGCCGAAGGCGGCGACGTGGCGCGCGGCACCGCGCCCCACCTGCTGGACGACGGCACAGGCCGCCCCGACAGCCTGTTCTTCCAGAGCTTCAACCGCAACAAGAAAAGCCTGACGCTGGACCTGAAGTCGCCCGCTGGCCAGGCCGTGTTCCGCCGGCTCGTGGCGCGGTCCGACGCCGTCATGAACAATCTGCGCGGCGACCAGCCGGCCAAGCTGGGCCTGACGTATGACGCGCTGAAGGACGTGAACCCCAAGATCGTCTGCGCGCACCTGTCGGCCTATGGCCGCGATAACGAACGAACCAACTGGCCCGGCTACGACTACCTGATGCAGGCCGAGGCTGGCTACCTGTACCTGACCGGCGAGCCCGACGGCCCGCCCGCGCGCATGGGCGTGAGCATGGTCGACTTCATGACCGGCATGACCACGGCCATGTCCCTGCTGGCCAGCGTGCTGGGCGCGCGCCAGCACGGCCAGGGCCGCGACGTGGACGTGAGCCTGTTCGACGTGGCAATGGCGCAGCTAACCTACCCGGCTGCCTGGTACCTGAGCGCGGGCGACGCGATCCGCCGCATGCCGCGCTCGGCCCACCCGACCACGGTGCCCTGCCAGCTCGTGCGCAGCGCCGACGGCTGGCTGTTCATCATGTGCATGACGCCCAAGTTCTGGCGCGCGCTGGCCGATGCGATCGGACAGCCCGAGCTGGTGCAGGACGCGCGCTTTGCGACGCCCGAGCTGCGCCGCGAGAACGTCGAAGCGCTGTCGGCCATCCTGGACGCCGCGTTCGGTGCCGCCACCACGGCGCAGTGGATGCAGCGCCTGGGCGGCAAGCTGCCCGCCGCACCCGTGCTGCACCTGGCGCAGGCGCTGGACAACCCCTATGCGCAGGCGCGCGGACTGGTGCAGGACGTGCCGCACCCATCAGGCACGCTGCGCACGGTGGCCAGCCCCATCAAGCTCGATGGCACGCGCCCGGCTGCCGCCGCCTGCTCGCCGCTGGGCGCGGACACCGGCGGCGTGCTGGCAGACTGTGGTTTCAGCGACAGCGAAATCGCGAGCTTGCGCGAACAGAATGTGATCTGACATGAAACTGCAAGGCATCAAGGTCCTGGACCTGTCGAACTTTCTGCCCGGCCCGCACTTCACGATGATGATGGCCGACCACGGCGCCGACGTGATCCGCATCGAGGCGCCCGCAGGCGAGCCCACGCGCACCATCGGCCTGCGCGAAGGCGGCGAAAGCGTGTGGTTCCGCAACACGCACCGCGGCAAGCGCAGCGTGATGCTGGACCTCAAGAGCGCAGCCGGACTGGATGCCTTCATGACGCTGGCGCGCCAGGCCGACGTGGTGGTCGAGGCGTTTCGCCCCGGCGTGGTGGACCGCCTGGGCGTGGGCTACGCGGCCGTCAGCGCGGTGAACCCGCGCATCGTCTACTGCTCCATCGCCGCGTTCGGCCAGACGGGGCCGGATGCCCAGCACGCCGCGCACGACGTCAGCATCCAGGCCGAAAGCGGCGTGGTCAGCCTGAACCTGGGGCAGGACGGCCAGCCCGCCATGCCCAGCATCCCGGCGGCCGATATGGCGTCGTCGCTGATGGCGCTGAATGGCGTGCTGATGGCGCTGCTGCGCCGCGAGAAGACGGGCCAGGGCGACTACATCGACATCTCGATGCAGGACAGCCTGGTGAGCTGGCTGGTCAACGTGGTGGGACCGTCGTTCGCCGAGGGGCGTGAGATGAACCCGAAGGACGAGCGGTCCTTTGGCGGCAACGCGATGTACAACATCTACCGCTGCGCTGACGGTCGGCACCTGACCATCGGCGGCTCGGAGATCAAGTTCGCGCACAACCTGTTCACGGCGCTGGGCCGTCCCGACCTGGTGGACCTGTGCCGGCTGCCGCCGGGGCCGGGCCAGGCGCCGGCGCGTGATTTTCTGCGCGAGACCTTTGCCGCGCAGCCGCTGGCGCACTGGGTGTCCTTTCTGACGCCGCTGGACGTGTGCTGGGCACCGGTGAAGGGCCTGCATGAGGCATTGCAAAGTCCGCAACTGGCGGCGCGCGGCATGCTCGAGCGGCGCGACCCGGCCGAAGGTGGGCCGGCGACGCAGCTGGGCATCCCGATCAAATTCAAGAACGAGCCAGGCCGCACCACGTTCGATCTGCCGACGCTGGGCCAGCACACAACCGAGGTGATGCGCGAGGCCGGCTGGACGCAGGAGCAGATCGATGCATTGCCGGCTGCGGGGCCGCCCATCGCGCATTGAGACGCCAGCGGCTACGATGGGCGCATCCATAGATACGTCCGTCGTCCATGTCGTCCACACCCACCGAATCCGTCGCCCGTGCCTTGCTCGAGGCCCGGCGCCTGTCCAGACCAGTCGACGCGAGCCCGTTTGCGTCCGCACTGACCGAGCCAGCCGCGGCCTACGCCGTCCAATCGCTCGTGCTTGCGCAGCTGGACGGCGCCGACGCACCGTTCCCGCGTCACTGGAAATCCGGCGGTCCGTCGCGCGACGCCACGCTGACCCATGCGCCGCTGCCGGCCGCCGGTATGCGCGCCAGCCCCGCCGACCTGCGCGACATGCACTTCAATCTGCGCCTGATCGAGGCCGAGGTCGCATTGCGGCTGGCACAGGACGTGACCCCCACGCAGGCCGCGGCGCTCACGCCCGCGGACGCGCCCGCACTGCTGGATGCCATGACCGTTTCCATTGAAGTGGTGGACATGCGCTGGCAACAGGCCGGCCAGGCGCCCGCGCTGCTCAAGCTCGCCGACCTGCAGGCGCACGGCGCACTGGCACTGGGCACCTGGGTGCCGTTCGTGGCGCGCGACTGGGCAGCACAAACCTGCGAGGTCAGCATCGGCGCGCAGCCGCCGCAACGTTTCGTCGGCACGCATTCGCTGGGCGACCCGGCCTGGCTGCTACCGCAGTGGCTGCGCCATGCCACGCGCGACGGCGCCACGGTGGCGGCCGGCGCCGTCGTCACCACGGGCACCTGGTGCGGCATGCTGAAGGCACAGGCCGGCGACCGGGTCACCGCCCGCTTTGAAGGCGTGGGCGAAGCCTCGGTCCAGCTTTAGGCGCCCAGGCCGGCTGGGCCTACAGCACCGCCTTGATCACGTCGCCCAGGTTCATGCCGTACATCTCGGCAAACTGCTCCACCGTCTTGCCGCTGTCCGCGTAGGCGCGGCGCAAGGCCTCGCGTTTGGCGGTGTGTTCGGCGATCTCGGCAAACGCCTCGTCCAGCACGGCGGCCGCCTTGGGGTCGGGGGTGGGCATGCGCTCCAGGTAAGCGTCGCGCGCCAGGCCCGACGCCTGAATGGCCGCCACGAACCGCGTGCGCAGCCAGATGGCCGCCGCCTGCGGGCCGCGCGCCTGGCGGCGGCGGAACACTTCCAGGATGGCGTGGTGCACGTGTTCGGGCGCGACGGGCTCCACGGGCTGGGCGTTCAGGTCGTGGCGCTGCTCGCCCATGGCCACGGCCTCCAGGTAGCGGGTGGACCGGGCATGCTGGCCCAGCGCGATCTTCAGGTCTTCTTTCTTGAAGTCGTCCGGGTGCGCGGCCAGCAGCTCCTGGTACACGCCGAGCTTCAGCGGCAGGAAGCGCGCGCCGAACATGGCGGGGTACAGCTCGTACAGGCGCTCCAGCACGGGGCTGGGCTGGCGTGCAGGACGCGGGGCGCGTTTGGCTTGGGGTTTGGCCTGCGGTTTGGCCTTGCCTTGAGGCGTCGCCTGGGCGGCGGGCGTTTCGGGCGGGGCGGCCTGGTCGGTAGGATCAGTCATCAAAAAGCGTTCCAAATCGGCAACCCCCGACTGTACTGCGCCGGGCCGGGCAAAATCGGGGGCATGAATATCACCAAAGACACGGTCGTGTCCCTCCAGTTCAAGATCTCCGAGCCCACCGGCAAGCTCATCGAGCAGAGCAAGGAGCCCATGGTTTACCTGCACGGCGGGTACGAGAACACGCTGCCGAAGATCGAAGAGGCGCTGGACGGCAAGGAAGCCGGCTACCACGTCGTGCTGGACCTGTCAGCCGCCGACGCTTTCGGCGAGCGTGACGAGTCGCTGGTGCGCGTCATCCCCAAGACGCAGTTCCCGCCCGGGGTAAAGGTCGGCGGCCAGCTCGAAGGCCGTGGCGACGATGGCGCGCCCGTGGCCTACACCGTCATGAAGATCAAGGGCCCCGAAGTGCATCTGGACGGCAACCATCCGCTGGCCGGCAAGGCCCTGCGGTTCGACCTGAAGGTCACGGCCGTGCGCGCCGCGTCGGCCGAGGAGATCGCCCACCGCCACGTGCACGGCGCGGGCGGCCACCACCACTGAAGGGCCCGGCCATGAAGTTCAAGATGGCGCCGAACTCGCTGTTCGCCATCCTGCTGCGCTCGCCCTGGTGGATCAGCTTTGCGATTGCCGCCGTGTTCGTGGCCGCGTCCCGGGCCTTGCTGCCCGACGCCTACTGGATATTCGGTGCGCTGGGGGGCTTGCCGATCACCATCATTGGCTGCATCGCCCTGTGGCAGCAGTTGCGCGCGCCCAGCGCAAAACAGTCCGAAGCCGTGCTGTCCGCCGTCTCGGCCATGTCGTGGCGTGACTTCGCCGACGCGCTGGAGCGCGCCTGGCAGCGCGACGGCTATGCCGTCGAACGCGTGCAGGGTGGCAACAGTTCGGCCGATTTCGTGCTGACGCGCCAGGGCCGCACCACGGTCGTGGCCGCCAAACGCTGGAAAGCCGCCAAGCCCGGCGTGGAGTCGCTGCAGGACCTGCACGCCGCCATGCGCGAGCGTGACGCCAGCGAATGCCAGTTCGTCACGCTGGGCGCGCTGAGCGACAACGCCCTGCGCTACGCCCGTGCCCACAACGTCAAGCTGGTCGAACCGCCCGCACTGGCGTTGCTGCTGCGCGACCTGCCCGCAACAGCCAGGCCTTGACGCTGCCGCAGTCGCGCAGCTGCAGGCAGGGCACGGCGTCGAACGCAAAGCGGTCTGCCGACTGCATGAACACGGCCCCGCTGACCAGCGTCGCGCCCGGCGGCGCGACTGACTCCAGCCGGCTGGCCACGTTGACCGTGTCGCCCCAGGCGTCGTACAGCGGCCTGCGCTTGCCGATCACGCCGGCCACCGCCGGCCCGGCGTGGATGCCGATGCGCACCTGCAGGTCCGTCCCGTTGGCGCGGTTGTAGTCCACCAGGGATTCGTGCATGGCCAGCGCCAGGTCACATAGCCCGCCGCTGCCGTCGTGCGCGACAGCCATATAGCCGTCGCCCAGCGTCTTGATCTTTTCGACGCCATGCTGGCGCACCAGCTCGTCGAAGCGCGAGAAGACCTGGTTGAGCATCATCACCAGCGCATCGGGCGGCAGGCGGCTCGCGTAACGGGTGAAACCGGCGATGTCGGCGAACAGCACGCCCAGGTTGCCGTACTTCACCGCGGGCACATGGCCGTCGCGCTTGAGCTGCTCAGCCACCATGGGGGGCAGCACGTCGTACAGCACCTGGTCGGCGCGCACGCGCTCGGCTTCGGCCCGCTGTGCCTCGGCATACAGCGCGTGGCTGCGCGACAGCATGAGCCGGTCCAGTTCGATGCACAGCACCACCACGCAGAACGGGTTGACCAGCGCGGACACGGTGGCCACGACGTCACCGTGCGCACCGATCCAGGCCGCCACGCCCAGTGCCATGAAGCTCGCCACGTACAGCGGCCGGCGCACGGGCCGCGGCGTGCAGATGACGGCGGCCACAAACGTGCTGCCCGCCGCATACAGCGACAGGTCGCCGGTCAGCACGCCGTCTGCCAGGCCGACCCAGGTGGTCATGGCCATGAAGGCAGCGCAGAACAGGTACAGCGGCCATTCGCGGTTGCCCAGACGGGGCAGAAGCCAGCGGTCGGCCAGAACGACAGCGACGCAGACGGTCCAGGCGGTGAGCTGCCAGGCCAGCAGCCACAGGAAGCCGCGGTCTGCCACCCAGCTGTCGCCGCGAAAGTACGGCGCGTTGGCCGCCAGCGCCGCGGGCGGCAGCAGGCAGGCCACGGCCTTGCAATAGCGGACCGCCAGATTCCAGCTTCTGGACGCGAGCCATTCCCGGAACGCCTGTTCCTGCATCTGAAACCTCCCTGGTTTTTTGTGTGCGCGCGAAGTATAGGCGCGCACCGGCAAAGAAAAACGCGCCCGAAGGCGCGTTTGTGCAGGGAATTCCCGGGGGGCTTGCTTACTTGGCCACCACGCGCACCATCTCCAGGCACTTGTTGGAGTAGCCCCACTCGTTGTCGTACCAGGACACGAGCTTGACGAAGGTGCCGTCCAGCGCGATGCCGGCGTCGGCGTCGAAGATGCTGGTGCGGGTGTCGCCACGGAAGTCGGTCGCCACGACCTTGTCCTCGGTGTAGCCCAGGATGCCCTTCAGCGCGCCTTCGCTCTGCGCCTTCATCTCGGCGCAGATGTCCTTGTAGGTGGCTTCCTTGCTGAGCTCGACGGTCAGGTCCACGACCGACACGTCGGACGTGGGCACGCGGAACGACATGCCGGTGAGCTTGCCTTTCAGCTCAGGCAGCACTACACCAACAGCTTTTGCCGCGCCGGTGCTGGAAGGAATGATGTTTTCCAGGATGCCGCGGCCGCCGCGCCAGTCCTTGTTGCTGGGGCCGTCCACCGTCTTTTGCGTGGCCGTGGCGGCGTGCACGGTGGTCATCAAGCCTCTTTTGATGCCCCACTTGTCGTTCAGCACCTTGGCCAGCGGGGCCAGGCAGTTGGTGGTGCACGACGCGTTGGAGATGATGGCCTCGCCCTTGTAGGTCTTGTCGTTGACGCCGAACACGAACATGGGCGTGTCGTCCTTGGACGGGGCGGACAGGATCACCTTCTTGGCGCCGGCGTCCAGGTGCTTTTGCGCCGTGACCTTGTCCAGGAACAGGCCGGTGGATTCGATCACCACGTCGGCGCCGACCTCACCCCACTTGAGGTTGGCGGGGTCGCGTTCCTGCGTCAGGCGGATCTTCTTGCCGTTGATGATGAGCGTGTTGCCCTCGACCTTCACATCGCCCTTGAAGCGGCCGTGCACGCTGTCGTACTGCAGCATGTACGCCAGGTAGTCGGGCTCCAGCAGGTCGTTGATCGCAACGATTTCGATGTCGGAAAAGTTCTGCACTGCGCTGCGCAGCACGTTGCGGCCGATGCGGCCGAAGCCGTTGATGCCTACCTTGATCGTCATGGTCTGTCTCTCCAGGGGATGATTGAAAAACTCTTACTTGCGCAGCGCCGCGCGCACGGTGTCGGCGACGTTTTCGGGCGTGAAGCCGAAGTGCTTGAACAGCACAGGCGCCGGGGCCGATTCGCCGTAGGTGTCGATGCCCACGACGGCGGCGCAGCCGT
This sequence comes from Ramlibacter sp., assembly GCA_041905405.1. GTDB lineage: Bacteria > Pseudomonadota > Gammaproteobacteria > Burkholderiales > Burkholderiaceae_C > RAM1. The sequence continues at coordinate 197,015 of JAYRLC010000002.1, forward strand.
ACTTCCACCAGCCGTCGGTGACGCCCATTTCCACGGCAATGCGCGGCGTGCCGGCAGGCAGCACACTGGCTTTGTACGCCATGGTCTGCTTGTCGAAGGTGGTGGTGGACGGCATGGACACGACGCGCACGGCGATCTTCTGCGCGGCCAGCTGTTCCTGCGCTTTCAGCGCCAGCTGCACTTCGGAGCCCGTCGCGATGATGACGGCCTGCGCCTTTTTCTTCAGGCCGACGTCGGCCGGCTCGGACAGCACGTAGGCACCGCGGCTGATGTCGCCCAGGTCGCGCTTGGGCGCGTAGGGCAGGTTCTGGCGGCTGAGCAGCAGCGCCGTGGGCTTGTTCTGGTTCTGCAGCGCCACGGCCCAGGCCACGGCGGTTTCGGCCGTGTCGCCGGGACGCCAGACGTCCAGGTTGGGGATCAGGCGCAGGCTGGCGGCATGCTCGATGGACTGGTGCGTGGGGCCGTCCTCGCCCAGGCCGATGGAGTCGTGCGTGAACACGTGCACCACGCGCAGCTTCATGAGAGCGGCCATGCGGATGGCGTTGCGGCTGTAGTCGCTGAAGGTCAGGAACGTGCCGCCGTAGGGGATGTAGCCGCCGTGCAGCGCCACGCCGTTCATGATCGCGGCCATGCCGAATTCGCGCACGCCGTAGTTGATGTGGCGGCCGACTTTTCCATCCTCGGACAGCTTGATCTCACCGGCCAGGTCCACCCGGAGCGCCGGCGTCGACTTGGTGTTGGTCAGGTTGGAGCCCGTCAGGTCGGCGCTGCCGCCCAGCAGTTCGGGCAGCGCGGCGGTGAAGGATTCGAGCGCGAGCTGCGACGCCTTGCGCGAAGCGACCGTCTCGGCCTTGGCATGCGCGCCGACGGCGGCGTCCACGGCCACCTGGGCAAACTGCTTGGGCAGGTCGCCCTTCATGCGGCGCACGAATTCGGCGGCCAGGTCGGGGAAGGCTTTTTTGTAGTCGGCGAATTTCGCGTCCCACGCGGCTTCTGCTTTCTTGCCGGCGGCCTTGGCATCCCAGTCACCGTACACCGCGTCGGGCAGCTCGAACGGCGCGTGCGGCCAGCCGATGGCCGTGCGGGTCAGCGCGATCTCGTCGGCACCCAGCGGCTCGCCGTGGGCCTTGGCCGTGTTGGCGCGGTTGGGGCTGCCCTTGCCGATGTGGGTCTTGCAGATGATGAGCGTGGGGGCGTCGGCCTTGTTCTTGGCATCAGCAATCGCGCGGTCCACGGCGTCCACGTCGTGGCCGTCGATGGGGCCGATGACGTTCCAGCCATAGGCCGCAAAGCGCAGCGCCGTGTTGTCGATGAACCAGGGCTGCACCTGGCCGTCGATGGAGATGCCGTTGTCGTCGTACAGCGCGATCAGCTTGTTGAGCTTCCAGGCGCCGGCCAGCGCGCAGGCTTCGTGGCTGATGCCTTCCATCAGGCAGCCGTCGCCCATGAACACGTAGGTGTGATGGTCCACGATGGTGTGGTCCACATCACCGTTCTTACGGTTGAACTCTTTGGCCATCAGCTTTTCGGCGAGCGCCATGCCCACGGCGTTGGTGATGCCCTGGCCCAGCGGGCCTGTGGTGGTTTCCACGCCCGGGGTGATGCCGAATTCGGGATGGCCGGCCGTCTTGCTGTGCAGCTGGCGGAAGTTCTTGAGCTCGCCGATGGGCAGGTCGTAGCCGGTCAGGTGCAGCAGCGCATAGATCAGCATGGAGCCGTGGCCGTTGGACAGCACGAAGCGGTCGCGGTCGGCCCACTGCGGGTTGGTGGGGTTGTGGCGCAGGTGGCGGCCCCACAGCGCGACGGCCATGTCGGCCATGCCCATGGGGGCGCCGGGGTGTCCGGAGTTGGCTTGTTGAACGGCGTCCATGGCGAGCGCGCGGATCGCGTTTGCCATCAGGGAGGTATTGGCCATCGGGAAGGGCTCCGGGGTGTGCGGGAAAACCCGGGATTTTACCCAGCCCGCCGGATTTCCTTGACCAGCTCGGGGCTGGCGATGTCCTCCAGTTTGCGGAAGGCCGTGTGCACCTTGTCGATCAGCTCGCCCGGCGCGCCGGACTGCTCGAACACGGTGACCCACTGGCGCGCGCCACCCCAGACCCGCGCCAGCACCTCGATCGCCTGGCGCCGGTCCAGCGCGAACGCTTCGTGCCGGGTCATGGCGTTGTCCAGGGTGGCGGCCTTGCCCTGCTCGCCCACGCCCAGGTGCAGCAGACGGTCGTGCGCCACGCCGGGGCGCGGCACCACGTCGTACAGCGGGCTCAAGCCCCAGCCCTGGGTGCGCGGGTCGCGCGTGAAGCCGTGGTTGCGCAGGTGGTCGTCGTCGTTGCTGACAAAGATGTTGAACGCCATGCGCGCGAACAGCTCGCGGTTGTCGGCCCGCACACGCTCGACCTGCACGTGGCGGCGGATGGCCTGGGCGATCTCGACATAGCTGCGGTTGCGCGCGTCAAATTCGTCGCAGGCCAGCAGGGTCAGGGCGCTGGCGAACGGCAGGCGGCGCTCGGCCAAACCGTCGCCGGGCAGTGTGTCGTGCAGCACCACGTCATCGGCCGGTGGCGTGCCCGGCGCGCACCAGTAGCGGTCGAAGCGCCGCACCAGCAGCACCGGCGTGCCGCCCACATCCACGGCCTTGGCGTCGGGCACATCCAGCCCACATTCGCGCGCGAGCTTGAGCGTGGCGACCTCGGCCGTGGCCATGTCGAACGGGTCGCCGCGGCTCGGAAATTTGGCCAGCCACAGCAGGCCCGTTTCATCGCGCACAGCGGCCTTGGGCCGCGCGCCGCCCGCGCCGGGGCCCGAGCCAAAGAAGTCGGTCATGCGCGTGGGAATTTCTTCCCCCTGCTCGATGCGCTCCGCCGTTTCGAGCATGTAGTCCAGCGAGTGCACCTCGTTCACGCCGCGCGTGGGGGGCGCGTCCAGCGAGTCGCGCACGTCCAGCGCGCCGACACGGTCGCTGCCCGCTTCCAGCAGGTAGACAGATTCGGGCAGGCTGTTGGCCGGCACCTTGCGGCGCGCCTCGATCACGCGGCGGCCCCAGGCGTCGGGCGCGGCGTCGCGGATGCCGCCGAACAGCGGCAGGCCGCCCACCGGCATCATTTCGGTGCCACGCACGCGGTCCACGTCGTCCAGCGCCAGGCTGACCGGGTCCACCGGGAACCGCCCCGGCCGCTCCAGGTAGCGCAGGCCATAGGCAAAGCTGCTGGCCACGACCTCTTCGCCCTCTTCGGTCAGCGTCAAGCGGCCAGCCGGCACGAAGCCGCCGTCCAGGTGGGCAAAGGCGTAGAGCTGGCGTTGCTGGGCGGCCATCAGCGTGTTCCGTTCAGAAGTCCAGCTCGCCCAGCTGGCGCGGCGTCATGACGCGCACGCGGCGCGTGGCCTCGGCGCTTTGCAGCGCGACCAGGGACGGGTCGCTTTCCTGCAACAGGCTCAAGAGCGTCGCGCCCGGCGCGATGGCGTCCAGGTAGCGCAGCACCTGGCCCAGCGACTGGCGCGGGTCGCCGCGCTCCACGCGGCCGGCCGTCACGCGCGACATGCCGGCACGCGTGGCGGCGTCGGACTGGCGCAGCTGGCGCGCCTTGCGCAGGCGGGCCAGGCGTTCGCCCAGCTGCTGGGCCTGCAGGCGCAGCGGTTCGGACAGGGTGGCGGCTTCGTCGTACTTCATGTTGCTGATTATGATCCTTAAGTCGCTTAAGGATCAATTTCATTATCTTTGCGTGTTGCTGAAATGATAATGAAAGCAGCCCTTATCGGGTTAAGGATCAATCTCACAAGCATAGACAGAGGTCGGCGGCTGCGGTGTCAGCCAAAGCCGCATCGTCTACATTCAGGCGGATGCAAGGCCTTCACCTGACCGCCGACCTGTACCAGTGCCGCTGCGACGCAGCCTGGCTGACCGACGCGGACCGGCTGGGCGCCTGGTGCGTGCAGGCCGTGCAGGCCAGCGGGCTGCAGCCGGTGAACCAGCTGTTCCACACCTTTCCAGCCACGCCGCGCGGGCCCGGCGGCATCACGGCCACGGTGCTGCTGGCCGAATCGCACCTGTGCGTGCACACCTGGCCCGAGGAACGCGCCGTGACGCTGGACGTGTACGTCTGCAACTTCAACGGCGACCATTCCGCCAAAGCCCGCGCGCTGATGGACGCGCTGGTGGCGCGCTTTGTGCCCGAATGGACGGAGCAGCGGTCGCTGGACCGGGGGGATGCGGCATGACGGGCTCGAACGCGAAGGCCCAGGCCCTGATCCTGGCGGCGGGGCGCGGCGAACGCATGCGGCCGCTGACCGATGCTCGCCCCAAGCCCCTGCTCGAAGTGCGCGGCAAGCCGCTGATGCAGTGGCCCATGGAAGCGCTGGCCGCCGGCGGCTTTGCCCGCCAGCTGGCCAACACGGCCTGGCTGGGCGAGCAGATCGAGCAGCGCTACGGCGACCGGCTCACCTATTCACACGAAGGCCGCGACTTCGGCGGCGCGCTGGAGACGGCCGGTGGCGTCGTGCGCGCGCTGCCATTGCTGGACGAAATTTTCTGGGTGCTGGCCGGCGACGTGTACGTGCCGGGCTTCGCGTTCACGCAGGCGGCCGTGGACCGTTTCATTGCCAGCGGCAAGCTGGGGCACCTCTGGCTCGTGCCCAACCCGCCGCACAACCCCAAGGGCGACTTCGGCCTGTCGCCCGACGGGTTGGCCCTGAACCTGCCCAGGGATGCCGACGGCAAATACACGTTCTCCACCATCGCCCTGTACCGCCGCGCGCTGTTCGCACCACCGAACAGCGACATTCCCGCCGGCAACCCGTCAGGGGTGAAAGCCCCGCTGGCCCCGTTGCTGCGCGTCGCGATGGACAATGCACAGATCACCGCCGAGCTGTACACCGGCCCCTGGACCGATGTCGGCACGCCCGAGCGGCTGGCCCAACTGAACACGCCATGACGATGAACACCACCTCCCTTTACGCCCAGCGTCGCGCCCGCGTCGCCGACAGCATCGGCCGCGATGGCATCGCCATCATTCCCACGGCGCCGGAACGCCCGCGCAACCGCGACAGCGACTTCCAGTTCCGCCACGACAGCTACTTCTATTACCTGACGGGCTTCACCGAGCCCAACGCCTGGCTCGTGATCACCGGTGACGGCAAGAGCACCCTGTTCTGCCAGCCCAAGGACATCGAGCGCGAGATCTGGGACGGCTACCGCCTGGGCCCCGATGCCGCGCCCGCATCGCTGGGCGTCAACGCCGCGCACAGCGTGAACGAGCTGGACGCGCAACTGCCCCGCCTGCTGGAAAACCGCGACGCCGTCTGGTATCCGTTCGCCATCCACCAGGGGCTGGAGGGCCGAGTGGGCGGCTGGCTGAACCAGGTGCGCGCCCGCGTACGTTTTGGCGCGCTGTGTCCCGAGCAGCAGAACGACCTGTGTGGCGTGCTGGACGAGATGCGGCTGATCAAGGACGCGCACGAACAGGACATCATGCGCCGCGCATCGGCCATCAGCGCGCGCGCCCATGTGCGTGCCATGCAGCTGAGCGCCCGCATGCTGCGCGCAGGCCAGGACGTGCGCGAATACCACCTGGACGCCGAGCTGCTGCACGAGTTCCGCCTGGGCGGCTCGCAGTACCCGGCGTACGGCTCCATCGTGGCGGCAGGCCCCAACGCCTGCGTGCTGCACTACCGCGCCGACGTCGCGCCGGTGCGCGCGGGCGAACTGGTGCTGATCGACGCGGGCTGCGAGCTGGACAGCTATGCCAGCGACATCACGCGCACCTTCCCGGCCGACGGCAAATTCACCGGGCCGCAGCGCGTGCTGTACGACCTGGTGCTGGCGTCGCAGGACGCGGCCGTAGCCGCGACCAAGGCCGGCAACCGCTTCAACGACCCGCACGACGCCACGGTGCGGGTGCTGGCCCAAGGCATGCTCGACGTCGGCCTGCTGGACAAAAACAAGGTCGGCACGGTCGACGACGTGATCGAAAGCCGCGCGTACTTCCAGTTCTACATGCACCGCACGGGCCACTGGCTGGGCATGGACGTGCACGACTGCGGCAGCTACGTGGAGCCCACGCAGGTCGGCGAGGTCAGCGAACGGCGCGACCCGCTGAGCAACGAGATCATCAAGAACCGCCCGGGCCGCGTACTGCAGCCCGGCATGGTGCTGACCATCGAGCCGGGCCTCTACGTGCGTCCGGCCGAGGGCGTGCCCGAGCAGTTCCACAACATCGGCATCCGCATCGAGGACGACGCGATCGTCACGGCCACCGGCTGCGAGCTGATCACGCGCGGCGTGCCGGTAAAGGCGGACGAGATAGAAGCGCTGATGCGGTAGGGCCTCAGCCCTCGGCGAAGCCCAGCACCTTGTCCGCCCAGCGCGGGCGCAGCACGGCATGCAGCTGCATCTGCCCCTGCGCGACGGTGGCCACCAGGCGGGGACCACCCTGGCCGGCGTCGATGGCGTCCATCAGGAAAGCCAGGTCCGCCATGTGCACGGCGCGGCGCAGGTTGTCCACGCTGCGCGGGTAGCGTTCCAGCACCTTGTGCGACGGCACGCCGTGACCGCCTTCGCGCACGCGCTGGCTCACGCGCTGCAGCAGGCGGCGCGGCTCGTCCACGCACATGGCATACAGCACGACTTCATAGCCCAGCGACCGGGCCTGCGCGATCAGCGCCAGCCGTGACGGGTGCGACATCGCGGTTTCGGTCACGAAAGGGCGGCTGGCCCGCAGCAGCGCTTGGCGCTGCGCGTCGGCCCATTCGCGGGCGGCCGCGGCGCGCACCTGCCCACCCGGCAGGTGCTGAAGGTGCTCCTGCTCATGGGCCTGCGCGTTGACGAAAGGCAGGGCCGGGTAACGCGGCGCGATCACGCAGCGGTAAAGCGTTGTCTTGCCGGCGCCATTGGGCCCGGCGATCAGGTGCAGAGCCGGCATGCGCCGTCAGGCTGCCTTGGGGTCCTTGCCGCGCTTGCTGCGGTTGGTCGCCACAGCCTGCTCCGTGCGGTCGGCCAGCGCGCCGGACTTGGCCAGCGCCAGCACATGGCCGTGCAGGTCGTCCAGGTCCGGCGACAGGTTGCTGGCGGGCGGGGACAAGGTGTAGGGGGCGCGCTCCTGGCGGGCGATGAGCGCCTGGCTGTCGCTGGTGGTCAGGCCCGCGTGTTCCAGCGCGCGGCCCAGCGTTGCCCAGTATTCGATCTGGCTGGCGACCGACCGGCGCATGGTGCCGGCGGATTCGCGCGCGTGCTTGACCAGCTCAGCCGGCAATTTGACGGATACGAATGCGGGGTTCTCTGCCACGGCGTCCTCCTTGTTGGCGCATTATGCGCCAGAACGCGCCATCCCGGAGCCACTGGCGGCATGGTGGCCGCGCGTGAAGGCTTCCTCGAACACAGAGTAGCCGGACCAGTCGCCATGTGCAAACCTCAGCCGCCCGGATGCCGAGGCCACCACGGCGTGGGGCATGGCGCGGCGCATGCCCGGCACAGGGACCGCCATGGCGTGGCCGTAGCGCGTGATATCGATGCGCGTGGCCTTGCCGGCCAGATCGGGGTGCGGCACCGCCAGCTCGGCCAGCACCCGGTCGCGCCAGTGCGCCCAGGGCTCACGCAGCAGCGCGGCGCGGGCATCGGCCGACGGACCGGGGGCCAGGTACCAGGTCAGCACCGTGGGGCCCGGGCGGGGGTCCAGCAACTGGTGACGTGCATCCACATAGCCCAGGCCCGCCGATCCGTAAATCACGTTGTCCCAGCTGGGCGGCGCGCCCGGGCGGTCGTGCAGCGGTTCGCGCAGGTGGATGTTGGCCACCAGCCAGGGCGCATGGCGGGTTCGCGCCGCCGCCGCGCGCAGCGCGGCCGGCGGGTCCTGCACCACGCGCACGGCAACGAACACCGGCAACGCCACGATGCATTCGCGCGCCTGCCAGCGCTCCAGCGTGCCGCTGGCGTGGTGCAGCGCATCCACTTCCACACCCTGGCGCGTTTCGGCGATGCGCAGCACGGTACGCCCGGCCCGAAGTCGCTCGCCCAACGGCAAGGCCAGGCGCTGCGTGAGCCAGCCATTGCCTTCAGGCCAGGTCAGCACGGCGTCGCGCGCCGCGTCCTCGTCGCCCGGCGCGTGAAAGCCGTGGCGGCTTGCAAAGTAGTGAATGCCGGCCCAGGCCGAGACCGTGGCAATGCCCGCGCCGTAGTCGTCGCGACAGCAGTAGTCCAGGTACCAGCGCAGGTGGGCGTCGTTCAGGCCCTGCGCGTGCAGCCACTGCGCGAAGGTCTGCGCGTCCAGCGCCGCATGCTCTGGCGCCAGCGGCGCGCGAAAGGCGGGCAATGCAAACCGCGCCGCCTTCTGCATCCGTGCCACGTGCTGCGCAAAGTGCGCGTACTGCGCCAGCGTGGCGCCGCTCACGCCATGCTGCGGCAGCAGGCCGTCCTGCCATTCACCGTTGAAGAACAGCCGCTCCTGGGGGCTGTGGCACAGGTGGCGTTCATCGTATTGCCAGCGCCCGGCCACGCGCCGGCGCAGGCCCAGCTCCTCCAGCAGGTCCTGCACCTCACGCGCATCGTCGCCGGGCACGGGCAGGTAGTGCGCGCCCAGCGGACAGGCCATGCCCAGCAGGCTGCCCGCGCGGCTGTTGCCGCCGGCCGCGTCCTCCAGCTCCAGCAGCGCGAAGTCGTCGAGCCCCTGCAGCCGCAACGCGCGTGCCGCCGCCAGCCCAGCCACGCCACCGCCGGCAATCAGCGTGTGCACACGGCGCGTGACGCCCGGCGCCCTGTCCGGACGCGGTTCACGCAACAGATGGCCGCGCTCGGCATGGGTGCCCACGAAACTGCCCGTGATGTCGCCTGCAACGCCCTCGCGCGGCGAGCAGCCAGCCAGGGGCAATGCCGCGCCGGCGGCCACCGATGCGGCCAGCACCGCGCGGCGGCGCATCATGGGTGCACCTTGCCCCATTCGCGCTCGTAGGTGATCACCAGCGCCTGGTTGGACAGCCGGTTGACGTCGGCCGGCACGCGCGCCATGTCGCGCGGGAAATCGAACATCGGCGCGACCGCCGGCAGGTCCAGGAAACGCAGCCCCGCGGGCAGCGCCCCGGGCAGGCGCCACGGCCTGCGGCTGGCGATGACAAAGCCCCATTCGCCAAAGCTCGGCACGTGCGCGTGGTACGGCGCGGTGCGCAGGCCCACAGACTCGATCGTGTCGACCACGGTCCAGAAGCTCTTGCGCGCCAGCAGCGGCGATGTGGTCTGCACCACCGCGTAGCCGCCCGCGGACAGCCGCCGGTCCAGCAGGGCGTAGAACGAGTTGGTGTACAGCTTGCCGATCGCGAAATTGGTCGGGTCAGGAAAGTCCACCACGATCACGTCAAAGGTGTCGGCGCCGTCCTCCAGCCACTTGAAGGCGTCGGTGTTGACGACCTTCACCTTGGGCGACGCCAGCGCCCCGCCGTTGAGTTGCGCCAGCGCCGGCTGCTGCGAGAACAGCCGCGTCATGGCCGGGTCCAGCTCCACCAGCGTGACCTGCTCGACCGACGGGTACTTCAGCACCTCGCGCACGGCCATGCCGTCGCCGCCCCCCAGCACGGCCACTTTTTTTGGCGCGCCGTGCGCGGCCATGGCGGGGTGGACCAGGGCCTCGTGATAGCGGTATTCGTCGCGCTCGGCGAACTGCAGGTTGCCGTTCAGGTACAGGCGGTGGCCCATGCGGCCATGCGTCACCACGATCCGCTGCCAGGGCGAGCGTTCGCTTGCGACGATGCGGTCCTGGTAGAAGCGGTCCTCGGCCAGGGTGGTGATGTGGTCCGCGCCCGCAAAGCCCGCGCCCAGCGCACCCAGCACCACCGCGCAGGCGGCCGCATGCGCAGCCCACTGCCGCAGCTCGCCGCGAAACAGCCACAGCGCCCACACCGCCACTGCCGCGTTCATGAGCCCGAACAGCAGCCCGGTGCGGATCAGCCCGAGCTGCGGCACCAGCAGCAGCGGGAACGCCACCGACACGGCCAGCGCGCCCAGGTAGTCGAAGGTCAGCACCTGCGACACCAGGTCGCGCAGCGCCACGTTGCGCTTGAGGATGCGCATGACCAGCGGAATCTCCAGCCCCACCAGCATGCCCACCACCAGCACCAGTCCGTACAGCAACAGCCGGAACGCGCCTGGCGCCCAAGCGTTGGCGATGAACAACACGGCAGGCAGCGCCCCACCGATCAGCGCCACCAGGAGTTCAATGCGCAGGAAGTGCGCAGGCAACTGCCGCTCGAAGAACCGCGACAGGTACGACCCCACACCCATCGCGAACAGGTACGCGCCGATGATGGTGGAAAACTGCAGCACCGAATCGCCCAGCACGTACGACGCCAGCGCCGCAGCCGCCAGCTCGTACACCAGCCCGCACGCAGCCACGACGAAGACGCTGGCCAGCAGCGCGACTTCCATGGGGCGGGGAGCAGAAACCGGCGCAGTCATTTCGCGTGCCGCCGCGGAACCGGCTCTGCCGGGCCGCTGGAGGCGCCCCCCTTGGGGGGAGGCGGCCAAAGGCCGCTTCGGGGGGGAATCATTCCTACCCGTGCACCGCAGCAGCAACAATGATCGAGATGCCCAGGCTCATCGCCCCCACGACGATCCCCAGCGCCACGTTCTGCTTCTCGACGATCTCTTCCCACAGGTTATAGGGCGTGAGCTTGTCGATGACGACGAAGCTCAGCCAGAACACCACCACGCCGACCAGCGCGTAAACGATGGAGCCGAAGAACGCCCCTGCTTTCAGCCATTCAAGACCCATGATGACCTCCGGTTGAATCGATGAACAAAACCTTCATTTGTGGCTGCCGCCACTGGAGTACCCGCCGTACGAGCCGCCGCCCGAACGCCAGGTACTGCCCGAGCTGCTGCAGTTCTCGCGCTGCGGGTCGCAGGCCATGCACGCGCGCAGCATCGACAGAAAAATCAGCAGGATGACCACCAGCACGATCACCGTCACGCAGCCCACGCCCGACGACGCGCTGACCGGCGACGCATCCGTACGTCGCACCAGGTCTTCCTTGCCCTGCAGGCGGAAGGCCTGAATGATGGTCGCGGCGTCCATGCGGCTGCCGCTGGACCAGGTGATCTCGGCGGGCGTCTGCTCCATGGACAGCAAAGACTTGCCCTTGGCGAAATCGCGGTTGAAGGTCTTCTGCCCGCGCGCGACCTGCCAGTAGAACTCGCCGGCCACGTAGGTCGTCTCCGCCTCATAGCTGTATTCGAGCTGGTAGGTCGTGCCCAGGTAGCTCGCGCTTTTGCCGCCGGACGACAGCGCCGGCGCGCCCGTGGTGGGCTTGACCATGCTCCAGCCCTCTTCGCTGTCCACCAGGAAGCTGAAGCCGCGCTGGGGGTGGTACAGCAGGTACTCGTCCCAGCCGAAATGCTCGGCGTCCTCCTCCTGCGGGTCGTGGCCCAGCCGGTGCTGAAAGCCCACCACCTGCCAGTCAACGCCCTGCAGCTTGCCCGTGCTGCCCAGCGGGATCAGCGGCTGCACGGGCTCGTCCTGGATCGCGTGGCGCAGCTGCGCGCCCGTGCCCGACGACAGGTCGATCAGGCTGTTGCAGGATCGGCAGGTGATGGACTTGCTGTTGGCCAGCGTCACCTCCACCGGCGCGCCGCAGTTCGGGCAGGCGAACTGGCGGCCACGCTCCTCCTTGACCATGTCCTCGCGCAGGCCGGACAGCTTCAGCTCCTCGAGCATGACCGCGCGGCCGCGTGACAAGGCCGGCGGCTGCGCGCCGTAGTCGATGCCCAGCACCTCGCCGTCGGCGCTGCGCAGCTCGACCACCACAAACGGCGCACCGGCGGGCGGCAGGCGCGGCAGCTCGCCCTGGGCCGACACCAGCGACGCCATGTCGTTGCTGGCGACGCTGAACGGCTTGCCGGCGATCGCCGTGGTGGCACCCACGCGGAACCGGTCGGGCGCAGGCAGCTCGCGCTGCGTCGTGGCGGGCAGGCTGAACACGTAGGCGCCGTTGTCTTCGGCCAGGGACGCCCGGCGGCCGTCGTCCAGCACCGCCTCCCATTCGGTCCAGGTGCCGGCCCCGGTCCTGTACTGCAGCCGTCCCACCAGGGTGAATCCGTTGCCCTGCCATTGCCCCGTGGTGTTCAGCTGCAGCGGGCTGTGGTCGTCGAACAGCTCGGCCATCTTGCCCACGCGCGTGAGCACGTCGCCGTCGCGCACGACAGTGCTGCGGCAGTACGCGCACACGGCGTGCGTGGACTGGGCGCTGCGGAATTCAACCGGCGCGCCGCAGCCGGGGCAGGGCGCGCGATAGGCGCGGTGAGGGGTGGATGGGGCAGGCATCGGGGCCTTTGTCATTGCGGGCTCGACCCGCAATCCAGACGTTGGCACGCCAACATGGATCCCGGGTCAAGCCAGGGATGACAAACTTTCTTTACTACACCAGTTTCTTCAGCAGCTCGGCCTTCTTGGCGCTGAATTCCTCGTCGGTCAGGATGCCCTTGGCCTTCAGGCCACCGAGCTTTTCGATCAGGGCCATGACCTCTTCGGGCCGGACACCCGCAGCGCCCGCGGCCGCCGCTGCCGCCGCCTGCGCCGGGTTGCCCCGCAGCCCCTGCTGCAGGTTCTGCGCGAGCACCTGGCCCAGCGCCACGCCGGCGCCCAGGCCCATCGCGTCGCCAGCGACCCCGCCGCCGCCCGACGCGGACCCTTCGGCGAACTTGGGGATGGCCTGCGCCGTCTGGTACTGCATGAACTTGCCCATGTCGTTGCCGACCATGCCCATGCCGATCTTCTGGTCCAGGATCTTCTGCAGCTCCTCGGGCAGCGACACGTTCTGCACGGTCATGCCGTCCAGCTTCAGGCCGACGGCCGCAAAGGCCGGCGACAGCTCGGTGGACAGCGCTTTCGCAAACTCGATCTGGTTGGCCGCCAGGTCCAGGAACGGGATGCCGCTTTGCGCGATGGCGTCCGAAAGGTGCTGCAGCACCAGCCCGCGGAGCTGGCCGTCCAGGTCGGCCGTGGTGTAGGCCTCACGTGTGCCCGAGATTTCGGTGTGGAACAGCTTGGGGTCGGCAATGCGGAAGCTGTAGTTGCCGAACGCGCGCAGCCGCACGGCGCCGAAGTCCTTGTCGCGGATGGTGACGGGCTGGGACGTGCCCCACTTCTGGTCCACCTGCTGGCGCGTGCTGAAGAAATACACGTCGCTCTTGAACGGGGACTCGAACAGCTTGTCCCAGTTCTTCAGGTAGGTGAGAACGGGCAGCGTCTGCGTCGTGAGCTTGTACATGCCGGGGCCGAACACGTCGGCGACCTTGCCCTCGTTCACGAACACGGCCATCTGCGATTCACGCACCGTGAGCGACGCGCCGTTCTGGATTTCCATGCCCGCCATCGGGAAGCGCCAGGCCAGCGTGCCGTCGCCCTCCTCGGTCCACTGGATGACGTCAATGAACTGTTTCTTGATGAAGTCCATCAGGCCCATGGCAAATCCCCCGGTTGGCAAAAGGTGGGGCGATGATAGCCCCCGGCGGCCAACGGCTCTATAGTGCGGCCACACAGGGAGGCACTCATGTCCATTCAGCAAGATGTCCTGGCGGCGCCCTTCGCCACCGAATGTGACCTCGTGATGAAAGGCGGCATCACCAGCGGCGTCGTGTACCCGCTGGCGATCGTCGAGATCTCACGCGCGTTCCGGCTCCAGTGCATCGGCGGCACCAGCGCGGGCGCGATCGCGGCGGCCGCCGCGGCTGCCGCCGAGCTGCGGCGCCAGCGCGACGGCTCCACGGCCGGCTTCGACGAGCTGGGCCAGTTGCCTGATCACCTGATCAAGGACAGTGCCGACGGCCCCGGCAACAAGCTTCTGGCGTTCTTCAAGCCTGTGCCAGCGCTGGCAAAGCTCTTTGCCGTGGCGCTGGGCGCGCTGAACCGCAGCACGCTCAAGGGCCGTCTGGCCGCCATCGCATGGGGTCTGCTGCGGCGGTTCTGGCCGCTGGCGCTGCTGGGTTTTGCGCTGGCCGTCACGCCCCTGCTGGCCCTACCGCTGAACGGGGCAACGCTGCCGGCCTGGGCCGCGCTGGCCTTGCTGGGCGCCTTTACTGCGCTGGTGTTTGTGACGGTGCGGGCCGTGTACGTGCTTCTGCCCAACCTGGTCGCCAACGGCTTCGGCTTTTGCAGCGGCATGAACCAGCCCGGCGACGCCGACCCCGCCGAGGCGCTCACGCCCTGGCTCGCAAGCTATCTGGACCGCCTGTCGGGCCAGCCCGGCGAGCGGCCGCTGACGTTCGGTGACCTGTGGGACAAGGACATCACCCTGCAGATGATGACCACCTGCCTGACGCTGGGCCGCCCGTTCCGCCTGCCGCTGCGCGACGAGGAAGAGGCGCGCGAGAACAAGCAGTTCTACTGGCGCAGGGACGACTTCCTCAAGCTGTTTCCGCAGCATATCGTCGACTGGATGGAACAGCACCAGCGACCGGCCGGCCGCCGGGACGTGCCCGGTTTTTTGCGGCTGCCCGAACCCCGGGACCTGCCGGTCGTGGTGGCCGTGCGCATGAGCCTGAGCTTTCCGGTCCTGCTCAGCGCCGTGCCGCTGCACGCCGTGCGCTACCGCGACGACATGCCGGCGGACGCGGCGCCCGAGATCTGCTGGTTCACCGATGGCGGGGTGGGGTCGAACTTTCCGATCCACTTCTTCGACGCGCCGCTGCCCGGCCGCCCGACCTTCGGCCTGGACCTGGGCCATGCCGAGCACAAGGACGTCAAGCGCGTTGTCTTTCCGCGCAACAACAGCGAGGCGCGGCTGAGCGACTGGAAGCGCTTTTCCGGCGATGCCGGCGGGGTGCTGGTGCAGTTCCTGTCCACGCTGCTGGGCGTGGCCAAGGACTGGAACCACGACACGCTGTCGCGCATGCCCGGCTTTCGCGACCGCATCGGGCTCATCCGGCTGACCAGCGAGGAAGGCGGCCTGAACCTGTCCATGCCCAAGGAGCGCATCGAGGCGCTGACCGCGTTCGGCCGGGAGGCCGGACTCGAATTCGTCCGGCGGTTCGGCGACCCGCAGCGCAGCCCCCTGCCGCCGCACCCCATGAACTGGGAGAACCACCAGAGCATCCGCCTGCGCATCCTGCTGGCATCCATGACCGAGCTGCTGGAACGGCTGGAAAAGACGCGCGGCGCGCTGGACGCCACGAACGAGGCCTACGAACGCTTCTTCAGCCCGGAGCCGGTGGGCCGGCAGCGCTCGTACCCGTTCACCGGACTGGGCCGGTACGACGAGGAACACCCGGCCACGCAAGCCGCGCTGGCCCAGGAGTTTCTGGCGCGCCTGTCGGCCATCGCCCGGTGGCTCGCCGCCGCTGTCGCGGCGAACAGGGGCATGGACCCGCGCGACGGCGCGCCCAAGCCGCCGCCCGAGCTCAAGCCCCGCCCGCGGATCTGAAGTGCAGGCGCGGCGACAGCGCCGGCTGCCTCACACCGCCGGTGCGCGCGGCTCGCCGTCCTGCTCGATCGCGTCGGCGGCCTCTTCGTTCAGCGCACGGCCCTCGCGCTGCGGCTGCGTGAGCGGCGTGGGCTGCCAGCGCTGGCCGTGCATCAGGTTCACGCCGCTGACGGGCGTGCCGGTCATCTGCAACTGCAGCCGCTCGGCGTCCCGGCGGCGGATGTCCTCGGCCACCTCGGCAATGTCCTCTTCCTCCACGCCGAACACGCGCAGCGCCTCGGCGCCGAAGGCCAGCGCCGACTCGAAGGTCTCGCGCATCTGGTAGTCCACGCCGTGCCGGATCAGCTCGATCGCGTGCTGGCGGTCAAAGGCACGCGCCAGCACTGGCGTGAGCGGGCATTCGTGCTTGAGCAGCGCCACGATGCGGCTGGTCACTTCTTTCTTGTCCACGCACACCAGAATGGCCTTGGCATGGCTCGCGCCGCTGGCGTGCAGCACGTCCAGCCGCGTGCCGTCGCCATAGAACACCTTGAAGCCAAACTGCGCGGCCGCGCGGATCATGTCGGTGTCGCTTTCGATGATGACCACGTCGATGCCGCGCGCCAGCAGCGACTGGCTCGCAATCTGGCCGAAGCGGCCGAAGCCGATCACCAGCACGCTGCCCGAATGCGGATCGCCGGCCATCACGTCCTCGATCCCGTCCATGCTGGGTGGCGGGGGCGCGGGCATGACCCAGCGCAGCGCCAGCACGGCCAGCGGCGTGAGCGCCATGGACAGGATGATGGCTGCCGTGAGCAGCGCGTTGGTGTTGCCGTCCACGATGCCGGCGGCGGTTGCCGCCGAATAGAGCACGAAGGCAAACTCACCGCCCTGCGCCATCAGCGCGGCGCGCTGCAGCGCATCACCATGGCTCGCGCGCGTGAAGCGCGCCACGGCGTAAATGCCCGCAGCCTTCAGCAGCATGTACGCCAACACCGCCGCGAGCAGCAGCTTCCAGTCGGCCAGCACGAGCTGCACGTCCAGCGACATGCCCACGCTCATGAAGAACAGGCCCAGCAGGATGCCGCGGAACGGTTCGACATCGGCCTCCAGCTGGTGGCGGAACGTTGACTCGGACAGCATCACGCCCGCGGCGAACGCGCCCATGGCCATGGACAGCCCGCCCCACTGCATGGCCAGCGCCGCGCCCAGCACGACCAGCAGCGCGGCAGCCGTCATGACCTCGCGCGCGTCGGCCTTGGCCAGCACGCGGAAGAACGGGTTCAGCAGCCAGCGGCTCACCGCGATCAGCCCCACCACGGCCGCCACGGCCACGCCCACGGTGACCCAGCGTGACACTTCCGCCTCGGCCGGCGCGGGCGCCATGAAGGCCACGATGGCCAGGAGCGGCACGATGGCCAGGTCCTCCAGTAGCAGGATGGACACGATGCGCTGGCCGCGCGGCGTGGACGTGTCGCCGCTTTCGTCCAGCAGCTGCATGACGATGGCGGTGGACGACAGCACGAAGCCCGCCGCCGCGATGAACGCCACCTTGCCGTTCAGGCCGCCCAGCAGGCCCAGACCCGTCAGCACCGCGGTGCACGTGGCCACCTGCAGCAGCCCCAGCCCGAAAATCTGCCGCCGCATGGACCACAGCCGCGTGGGCTGCATCTCCAGCCCGATCACGAACAGGAACATTACCACGCCCAGCTCGGCCACGTGCAGGATGGTCTGCGCCTCACTGAAAAAACCCAGCCCCGACGGCCCGACGAGCAGCCCCGCCGCCAGGTAGCCCAGCACCGATCCCAGGCCCAGCCGCTTGAACAGCGGCACCGCGACCACCCCCGCGGCAAGCAGGACAACGACCTTGACGAGTTCGGTGCCTGCTTCTGCGGCCATGGTGCTTTAAGGTTTACTGGTGTGATGTTGCGGGAAGGGACGCTGCAAAGTCTAACGCGCGCCCCCTGGTTGGGCTCGGGGCAGATAGCCACGACAGGCGATGGTTTCTGGCGTTCTGCAAACCGGTCGGATGCGGGTAGACCCGCTTGATGGACCGGCCGGGCTTTGTCAAAAAGTCAAAACCGATCCACCCATTTACGCAGATTCCCGTACTAGGGTTTTCCCGCGCCCACGTCTACAATCCCCTTCCCTTACAAAAGCTGACGGCGTTTCCGATGGAAGCAGCCAGCCCCAGGAGACCCGATTCCATGTCCTCGACCACTGCGGCGACCCCCGCGAATCCCCAGAACAAACAACAGGACAAGCGCGCCGAACTGCGCCGCGCCGCGCTCGAATACCACGAGTTCCCCACACCCGGCAAAGTCGCCATCGCGGCGACCAAGCAGCTGATCAATCAGCACGACCTGGCGCTGGCCTACTCGCCCGGCGTCGCCGCGCCCTGCGAGGAAATCGTCAAGGACCCGGCCAACGCCTTCAAATACACGAGCCGCGGCAACCTGGTGGCCGTGATCTCCAACGGCACGGCCGTGCTGGGCCTGGGCGACATCGGCCCGCTGGCCTCCAAGCCGGTCATGGAAGGCAAGGGCGTTCTCTTCAAGAAGTTCGCGGGCGTGGACGTCTTCGACATCGAGATCGCCGAAAAGGACCCGGCCAAGCTGGTCGAGGTCATCGCCGCGCTGGAGCCGACCTTCGGCGCCATCAACCTCGAGGACATCAAGGCGCCCGACTGTTTCTACGTCGAACGTGAGCTGCGCAAGCGCATGAACATCCCGGTGTTCCACGACGACCAGCACGGCACCGCCATCACCGTGGCGGCCGCCATGGTCAACGCGCTGAAAGTCGTGGGCAAGGACATTGGCGCAGTGAAGCTCGTGACGTCCGGCGCGGGCGCGGCGGCCCTGGCCTGCCTGAACCTGCTGCTCAAGATCGGCCTGAAGCGCGAAAACGTGTTCGTGACCGACCTGGCCGGCGTGGTCTACGAGGGCCGCACCGAGCTCATGGACGAGGACAAGATCCAGTACGCGCAAAAGACCGACAAGCGCAAGCTGGCCGAGGTCATCGCCGGCGCTGACGTGTTCCTGGGCCTGTCGGCCGGCGGCGTGCTCAAGCCCGAGATGGTCGCGTCCATGGCCGGCAAGCCGGTGATCTTTGCGCTGGCCAACCCCAACCCCGAGATCTCGCCCGAAGATGCTCACGCCGTGCGCGGCGACGTGGTCATGGCCACGGGCCGCACCGACTACCCGAACCAGGTCAACAACGTCCTGTGCTTCCCGTACATCTTCCGCGGCGCGCTGGACTGCGGCGCGACCACCATCACCGACGAGATGGAAATCGCGGCCGTGCACGCCATCGCCGAGCTGGCCCAGGCCGAGCAGAGCGAAGTGGTGGCCGCGGCCTATGCCGGCCAGAAGCTCGCGTTCGGCCCCGAATACCTGATCCCCAAGCCGTTCGATCCCCGGCTCATGATGAAGATAGCGCCGGCCGTGGCCCAGGCCGCGGCCGACTGCGGCGTGGCCCAGCGCCCGATCAAGGACATGGACGCCTACCGCGACAAGCTGCAAAGCTTTGTCTACGCATCAGGCACCACCATGAAGCCGATCTTCATGGCCGCCAAGGCCGCGCAGAAAAAACGCGTGGCCTATGCCGAGGGCGAGGAAGAGCGCGTACTGCGCGCCGCGCAGATCGTGGTGGACGAAGGCCTGGCCCGTCCCACGCTGATCGGCCGCCCCGCCATCATTGCCCAGCGCATCGAAAAATTCGGCCTGCGCCTGAAGGAAGAGCTGGACTACGACGTGGTCAACGTCGAGCAGGACCACCGCTACCGCGACTTCTGGCAGACCTACCACCGCATGACGGAACGCAAGGGCGTCACGGCCCAGATGGCCAAGATCGAAATGCGCCGCCGCCTGACGCTGATCGGCGCCATGCTGCTGCACAAGGGTGACGTGGACGGCATGATCTGCGGCACCTGGGGCACCACGGCCATGCACCTGCACTACATCGACCAGGTGATCGGCAAGCGCGCGGGCGGCAGCCCCAGCACGCCGCAGGACGTGCAGATCTACGCGTGCATGAACGGGCTGATGCTGCCGGGCCGCCAGGTGTTCCTGGTGGACACCCATGTCAACTACGACCCCACGCCCACCGAACTGACCGAAATCACCGTCATGGCGGCCGAGGAAATGATGCGCTTCGGCATCCGGCCCAAGGTCGCGTTGCTCAGCCATTCCAACTTCGGCAGCAGCAACCAGCCCAGCGCCGTCAAGATGCGCCAGACGCTGCAACTGCTGCGCGAACAGGCGCCCTGGCTGGATGTTGACGGCGAAATGCACGGCGACGTGGCGCTGGACAGCTCGGCGCGGGCGGCGATCATGCCCCACAGCACGCTGACCGGCGACGCCAACCTGCTGGTGCTGCCCAACATCGATGCAGCCAATATTTCTTACAACCTGCTCAAAACGGCGGCCGGCGGCAACATCGCCGTGGGACCGGTCCTGCTGGGTGCGGCCAAACCGGTGCATGTGCTCACTGCCAGCACCACGGTGCGGCGCATCGTGAATATGACAGCTCTGACCGTGGCGGACGCAAACGCCAGCCGGTAAGGCCAAAAGCCAAAGTCAGTACCCACAATTGGACGGGGCTTCCAGCCCCCTGTAACCCCTGGCGGCTGCTCAAAATTTGTGCAGCCGCTTGCGTTTTCAGGTTGGATCGTTCACACTAGCGGACTTGAATTTCCGGGTTTACCCGGAGTTTCTGACGGCGTCAGACAAACGTCCCATAACAACAGGTCCCCCAAAGCTTTCGCCATGGCGCGTGCCGCTTCTATCAAGTTTGCACTCACTAGCCTACTACTGGCGACGGTTTTTTCCGTCCCCGCAGGGGTGCAGGCCAAAGGTTCGGCAGACGGTGCGTCCGCCACCGTCCGGCTGGCGGAAATGCCCCGGCAAGGCCAGGAGACCTACGAACTGATCCGCCAGGGCGGACCGTTCCCTTATGACAAGGACGGCTCGGTATTTGGCAACCGCGAACGGTTGCTGCCCGCCGAAAAGCGCGGCTACTACCGTGAATACACCGTCAGAACGCCAGGATCACGCGACCGGGGTGCCCGGCGCATCGTGTGCGGAGGCCCCCAGCGGACGCCGCATGCGTGTTTCTACACCGCCGACCATTACGCGAGCTTTCGCAGGATTGTGGAGTAGCAATGAAGCGGGATTTGTTTTTGACTATGGAAAGAGAAGCGGAGATGGATACGCCACTTCGTAACGTAAGAACCAACATCGTGCAGTCGATCCGCGCGTTCCGCGTGCAGGATCTGCAGGAAGCGGCCCAGTCGCTGGGCCAGCATTTCCTGTATGCCAACCTGGCCAACGCACAGAGCAAGCAGGACGTGCTGGACATGATCGCCCAGCAGTTCACGTTCCCGTCGCACTTCGGCAAGAACTTCGACGCGCTGTACGACTGCATGACGGACCCGTTGCACAAGTCGGGCCCGCAGCCCGGCTTCATCGTGGTGCTGGAGCAGATCCCGGCCAACGCCAAGTTCGACAAGGAAGCGCGCGAACAGCTGCTGGACATCTTCCGCGACACCGCCGACTACTGGGCGGACCGAAAGATACCCTTCCGGTGTTTCTATTCTTTTCTGTAGCCCGTTCTGCGCAAACCAGCCAGGCAGAACGGGCGAACGAGGCTAGCGACACCCCCCAGGCCGCCGCGGTTCCCGCGCCGACCGGCATCGAGCTGACCACCGAGTCGGGCGAGAAGATGCCCACCGACAAGCTGGTGGACGTGTCGCCGCTGGCGCTGCGCATGAGCAGCCCTTTCAACGCGGGTTACTGGCTCGCTGCAGCGTAATTGATCGCCCCCGAGGCTACCGCCTCCCCCCGTCCGGGGGCGGAGCCAGTGGCCCGGCAAAGCCGGTTCCACGGCACCTCTGGAATTGAAACCCGTCCTTGCGACGGGTTTTTTATTGCGCAAGGGCTTGGGCCAGCGCGACGTATTCGTTCACCGGCACCTCTTCGGCCCGCCGTTGAACGTCAAACTCGCCGGCAAAGCCCTTTTGCTCCAGCCACTTGCCCAGTGAATGCCGCAGCAGCTTGCGCCGCTGGCTGAAGGCGACCTGCACCATGGCGCTGAAAAGCGCGACATCCAGCACCGGCGGCGCGACCAGCGGCACCATGCGCACCACGGCGCTGTCCACGCGCGGCGGCGGGTCGAACGATTCGGGCGGCACGAACAGCACGTTCTCCATCGCATAGCGCCACTGCAGCATCACGCTCAGGCGGCTGTAGTCGGCCGTGGCGGGCTGCGCCACCATGCGGTCGATCACCTCCTTTTGCAGCATGAAGTGCTGGTCCTGCACCACCGCCACGTGGTCGAGCAGATGGAACAGGATGGGCGTGGAGATGTTGTAGGGCAGGTTGCCCACGACCCGCAGCTTGCCGGCACCCAGCGATGCGGCCACCTGCGTGAAGTCCACCTTGAGCACGTCAGATTCGATGACCTGGAGCTGACCGTGCGAGCGCAGCCGCGCGGCCAGGTCACGGTCGAGTTCGATGACGGTCAGCTTGCCCAGGCGCTCCACCAGCGGCTGCGTGAGCGCCGCCAGCCCCGGCCCGATCTCGACCATGGGGTCGCCGGGCCTGGGCGCGATCTCGCGCACGATCGCATCGATGATCCCGCCATCGGACAGGAAGTGCTGTCCGAAGCGCTTGCGGGCGATGTGTTTCATGCCCTATTGGGGAGGATCACGGAATTCGACGTAGGCGCGGCCACGCACTTCCTGCACCCAGGTGGTGTAGGCCTCTTCGAGCTTCTTTTCGCGCACCAGGTTGCGTGCAATGTCGCGCTGCTCGCGCTGGCTCAGCGTGGCCTGACGGCGCTCCAGCAGCTGGATCAGGTGCACGCCAAAGCGCGTGACGAGCGGCTCGGACAGTTGGCCGGGCTGCAGGTCGTTCAGCGCGTCCTCGAATTCGGGTACGAACAGGCCGGGGTTGGCCCAGCCCAGGTCGCCACCGTTGCGCGCGCTGCCGTCCTGGGAGTTTTCGCGCGCGAGCTGCGCGAAGTCGGCCGTACCGGCCACCACCCGTTTGCGGAAGTCGGCCAGCCGCTCGCGCGCTGCCGATTCGCTCAGCTGGGCGCTGGGCCGCAGCAGGATGTGGCGCGCGTGGCTCTGGATGACATTGACCCCGGGCATGCCCGCCTGCCGCTTTTCAACGACCTTCAGGATGTGAAAGCCCGCGCCGGAGCGCAGCACACCGCTCACGCCGCCGTCGGGCAGCCCCTGCACGGCGTTGACGAACAGCTGCGGATAGCGGTCCACCGGCCGCAGGCCCATCTGCCCGCCGGCATTGGCGGCCCCTGGCGCGTCGGACATTTCCCGCGCGACGCGGCCAAAGTCCTCGCCTGCGCGCACACGCGCCAATGCACGCTCGGCCTTGGCCTGCAGCGTCGCCACCTGGGCGGCCGTGGCGTTCTCGGGCACGGCGACCAGCACCTGGGCCAGGTTCAGCTCCATGCTGGACAGGTCGTTGCTGCCCTGCTGTTCCTGGATGAACTGGTCGACCTCCAGGTCAGTAACCTTGACCTTGGGCTCGACCTCGCGGTCGCGCAGGCGCGTGAGCAGCATCTGGTTGCGCAGCTCGTCGCGGAACTGCGCCAGCGCGATGCCGTCGGCCGCCAGCCGGCGGCGCAGCTCGGGCACGTCGATCTGGTTCTGCCGGGCCACGTTCTGCTCGGCCTGGTCCACGGCGCCTTCGTCCACGCGCACGCCGGTTTCGCGTGCCAGCTGCAGCTGGGCCTTTTCGCTGATGAGCCGCTCCAGCACCTGGCGCGCCAGCTGCGGACGCGGGGGCAGCGCGCCGCCTTGCTGCGCCAGCTGCTGCTCCACGCGGACCAGCCGCGCGCGCACTTCGTTGTTGGTGACGGGCTCGGAGTTCACCACGGCCACGATGTAGTCGGCCTGTTGCGGACCGGTGGGTGGCAGCGCCTGGCCGCTGCGGCTTGCGCCGATCTGCGGCGACACGCGCAGGCCCTGGGCCTGGGCGGCAGAAGGCGCCAGGGCGGCAAGGATCGCCAGCTGGGCCAGCATCAGTGCGGAAGCGCGTAGTTTCATGATGATCAGTCGTAGTTGCTGAAGCGGCTGGGCGTGGTGACCTGCTCATGCAGGTACTGGTAACGGGGGATATTGTCCTTCAGCGTCTGAAGGGCGTTGGAGCCCAGTCGCGTGAAGCCGCGGAACTCCAGCTGGAACAGGATGCGCTTGTTGGACGACGAGGTGCTGCTTTGCAGCCGCTCCACCACGATGCGGCCCACCCAGCAGCAGCCGTCGTATTCGAACCCAATCACCGAATCGACCAGCTTTCGGTCCTGCAGGCTGAAGTTCAGGCGGCCCACGCTGTACCAGCGGCCGCCGCCCTCGGACTTTTTGCCCACGTCGCCGATGGGCCACTGCCAGCCCACGTCGATCTGCTCGCTCAGGCCCCGTTGCAGACGGTACGCGGCGCTGACGACGCGGTAGCTGCCCGGGCTGTAGCGCCCGCCGATGGTGGAGCGGATCGAACGGCGCGTCTTGGGGTTGTATTGCACCGTGGAATCAAAGGCCCATTTCGGATCCCAGTTCACGGACGCGCCCAGCAGCACGTCGCTCAGCCGCTCGCTCACGGGCGTGCCGCCGGGCAGCGTGACGAGCTGGTCCTTGAAGCGCAGGCGCTGGGCGACGCCGAAGCGCGCGGCCTCGGCCCCCGTCGCCGGGTCCAGCAGGCGCGTGGTGGCGCCCAGCGTGAGCAGGTTGTTGTCGGAGATGCGGTCGTGGCCGCCGAACGCGTTCTCGGTGTAGATGGTCGCGAAGTTGAAGTCGTTGGACGCCGAGTCGTAGTTGGGCAGCAGGCTCTGGTCGCGGTAGGGCGTGTACACGTAGAACGCGCGTGGCTCCAGCGTCTGGCGGAAGCTGCGGCCGAAGTAGCTGGCGTCGCGCTCGAAGATCAGCCCGCTGTCCAGGCTGAAGGTGGGCAGCGTGCGGCTGGCGTTGTCGCGTCCGTTGGCCAGCAGGCCGTCGAACTGGTAGCTCGTGCTGTGCAGCTGCACCTTGGGCGTGAAGAACCAGCCCGGCGCAAGCCAGGGGCGGCTGAGCTGCGCCATCGCATAGCTGCGCTGGGCATTGGGCTGCAGCGTGAGCGCGCGCACGGACTTGAACTGCGTGTAGTCGGTCTCCACCGACACGTCCATGCCGCCGGGCAGGTCGGTGTTGGCGTAGCGGCCCACGATCTGCGGCGCCCGGTCGTAGGGCGGCACGATGGGCGAGCCCACGTCCTGCAGCGTCTGCCAGGTCAGCGAGCGCGCCATGAACGAGAAACGGCCCGCACCCCAGTGCACCTGCGCGTCGTTGGCCAGCAGCCGCTGCGTGAGCGAGCTGCCGCCGCGCGAGAAATCACGCCAGTAGTTGTCGTCGCTCACGCGGTTCAGGTTCAGGCTCAGGCCCAGCGGGTTGCCCACGCCCGTTCGCAGCAGGCCGTCATGGGTCAGCGCATAGCCCCAGCGGTCGCGCCCGCGCAGGTTGTCCCCGGGCATGTAGTTGCCGCGCAGCTTGCCGCGGTAGTCGTTCTCCAGGTAGCGGAACTCGCCACCCAGGTCCACGCCGCGCTTGGTCATGATGGACGGGTAGAACGTCGCGTCGCGGTTGGGCGCGATGTTCCAGTAGTACGGCACGGTCAGCTCCACGCCGTTGAGGTTGTCCAGCCCGATCGTGGGCGGCAGGAAGCCGGACTTGCGCTTGTCCGACAGCGGAAAGCTCAGCGACGGGATGGGCAGGATGGGCACGCCCATGAACTGCAGCGACGCGCCTTCGGCCTGGCCAACTTCTTCCTCGTTGTCGATGCGGATGCTGGCCGCCTTGAGCTGCCACGCAGGCGTCCAGTCGGGGCTGCCGTCGCGCTGGCACGTGGTGTAGGTCGCGTTGCGGATGACGGCCCGCTTGTCGTCCAGGAAATCCACACGCTCGGCCTGGCCGTAGGCGTCGTTTTTCAGGAAGCGGTAGCGCGGCTCGTTGAAGAAGCCTTCAAACGCGTCGACCTTCAGCTCCAGCAGCGGGCCTTCAAAGGTATTGCCCGCCCGGTTGATGCGCACGTTCCCCCGCGCCTTAGCCAGGTCGTCGGGCTGGTAGTACTCCAGCCGGTCGGCGCGGATCACCATGTCGCCGCGCCGCAGCTCGGCGTTGCCCTGGATCACGGTTTCCAGGTCGGTGCGGCCGGACAGCTGGTCGCCCGACACATAGGTGGGCAGTCCCTGGCGCGTGGCCTCGGGGATGTCTTCGCGCAGCGTGGCGCTGGGTTTGAGCTTCAGCGGATCGGCCGGGGCCTGCGCCCGCGCGGCCGCCGGGTGCAGCAACGCGCAAGCCACCAGCGCCACGGGCGTCAGGGCAAAGCGGGAACGGGATGATGCTGCGGAATTGCGGCGGGACTGCATTTGTAGAATCGATTATCCATGAGCCTTCCCTCTGAATCCCCCCCCGCCCCGCCCGCCGTTACCTGGGCCGATCCGGCGCGCCAGGCCGCATTCGACCGCTGGCTGCAGGGCATTGCCGCCGCCCAGGGCCTGCTGCCCGCGACGCTGCGCCCTGCCTCCGCGGACGCCAGCTTCCGGCGCTACCTGCGCGTGGACCTGCAAGGCGGCGGCAGCCGCATCATCATGGACGCCCCGCCGGACAAGGAAGACTGCAAACCCTTCGTCAAGGTTGCGGACCTGATGCAGGCCGCCGGCCTGCACGTGCCGCGCATCCTGGCCTGGGACGAGCCGCAGGGCTTCATGCTGCTGCAGGACGTGGGCACGCAGACCATGATCGAGGTGCTGGACCGCGCCAATCCCGCGGCCAACCTGCCGCTGTACCAGCAGGCGATCGACGCGCTGGTAGGCTGGCAGGCCGCATCCAGACCCGGCGTGCTGCCGCCGTATGACGAGGCGCTGCTGCAGCGCGAGCTGTCGCTGTTCCCCGACTGGTACCTGGCAAAACACCGTGGCATTGCGCTGGATGGCAAGCTGCGCGAGACGCTGGACGCGCAGTTCAGGCTGATCGTGGCGCACAACCTGGCGCAGCCGGCGGTGTACGTGCACCGCGACTTCATGCCGCGCAACCTGATGCTGCCCACCGATCCCGGTGAAACCCGGCTGGCGGTGCTGGACTTTCAGGACGCGGTGTACGGCCCCATCACCTACGACATCGCCAGCCTTATGCGCGATGCCTTCCTGAGCTGGGAAGAAGACTTCGTGCTGGACGTGACGGTGCGCTACTGGCAGGCCGCCCGCAAGGCCGGCCTGCCGGTGCCGGACGACTTCGGCGAATTCTTCCGCGCGGTGGAATGGATGGGCCTGCAGCGCCACCTGAAGGTCGCGGGTATCTTCGCGCGGCTGACGCTGCGCGACGGCAAGCCCAAATACCTGGCCGATGCGCCCCGTTTCATGGCCTACATCCGCGCCACGGCGGGCCGCTACCGCGAGCTGGCGCCGCTGCTGCGCGTGGTGGACGAGGTGGAAGGCACGCAGGCGCCGACGGGCTTCGCGTTCGGCCGCGTCTGAGCAACCCGTCGCCATGCCGCGCTTTCACTGCCCCGTGCCGCTGGCCAGCGGCGACGTGTTGGACCTGCCGCCCGGCGCGGCGCGCCACGTGCAGGTGCTGCGCCTGCAGCCGGGCGCCGTGGTGACGCTTTTCAACGGCGAGGGCGGCGAATACGAGGCGACGGTGGAACACATGGGCCGCAGCGACGTGCGCATACGCGTGGGAACGCACCATGCCATCGAGCGCGAGGCGCGGCGCGCCTCGCACCTGGTCGTGGGCATGCCAGCCAACGAGCGCATGGACTGGCTGGTGGAAAAGGCGACCGAACTCGGCGTCGCCAGCATCCAGCCCGTGCTCGCCGAGCGCAGCGTCTTGCGGCTCAAGGGCGAGCGCGCCGACAAAAAGCGCGACCACTGGCAGGGCATCGCGGTAGCCGCCTGCGAGCAGTGCGGACGCAACCAGATTCCGGTCGTACGGGACGTTCTACCGATGGAGCAGGCCCTTCGACAAGCTCAGGGCGAACGGCTTGTCCTGTCGCTCGCCCCGGGCGCCAGGTCCTGGGCGACGGCAGTCGGCGGCGCCGGCCCCGTCACGCTACTGTCCGGCCCCGAGGGCGGCCTGAGCCCCGCCGAAGAGCAGGGCGCGCTGGCGGCGGGCTTCACTCCCGTCACGCTAGGCCCCCGCGTGCTACGCGCCGAAACCGCGCCGCTGGCCGTGCTGGCCGCTCTTACACTGGCCGCATGAACCGCAACCTCGGCCTGCTCGCCCTCTGCCAGGGCCTGTTCCTCACCAACAACGTCACCTTCATCGCCATCAACGGCCTGGTCGGGCTGGCGCTGGCGCCGCTGGGGTGGATGGCGACGCTGCCCGTGATGGGCTATGTGGTGGGCGGCGCGCTGTCCACCGGCATGGTGGCGCGCACGCAGTCGCGCTACGGGCGCAAGGTGTCGTTCCAGCTCGGGCTGGTGGTGGCCTTTCTGTCGGCGCTGCTGTGCCTGTATGCGGCCGTCACCCGGAATTTCTGGCTGCTGTGCGCGGCCACGGTCATTGCGGGCTACTACAACGCCAACGCCGGGTTGTACCGTTTTGCCGCGGCCGAGCTGGCCGGCCCCGGCGGCCACGAAAAGGCCGTCTCCTTTGTCATGGCCGGCGGGCTGCTGGGCGCGATCATCGGTCCCAACCTGGCGGCGCGCACGCGCAACCTGTTCGACGTGCCGTTCGCGGGCGCGTACCTTGCGCTGTCGGTGGTGGCGCTGCTGGGCATGCTGGCGCTGGCCTTCATCAGCTTTCCGCCATTGCCGCCCAAAAAGACGGGGCTTCAGGGCCGGCCGCTGGCGCAGATCCTGAAGCAGCCGGTGTTCATCGTCGCGGCGCTCACGGGCGCCCTGGGTTTCGGCGTCATGAACCTGCTGATGGCGGCCACGCCGATCGCGATGCAGATGTGCGGCCTGCCGTTCTCCGACGCGGCGCTGGTGCTCGAATGGCACGTGATCGGCATGTTCGCTCCGGGCTTTTTCACGGGGCACCTGATCAAGCGTTTCGGCACGCTGCCCGTCATGGGCACAGGGCTGGTGCTGTACGGGGGCTGCATCGCGGTGGCGCTGTCGGGCGTGGACCTGCACCAGTTCCTGGTGGCGCTGTTCCTGCTGGGGCTGGGCTGGAATTTCGTGTTCACGGGCAGCACGACGCTGTCACTGGGTGCCTATACGCCCGAGGAAAAAGACCGTGCGCAGGGCGCGTTAAATTTCTTCGTGTTCGCGACGCTGGCGCTGAGCTCGTTCGCGTCGGGCGTGCTGGTCACCACCAGCGGCTGGACGCTGCTGAACTGGGGGTCGGTGCCGCTGGTGGCGGTGATGGCCGGCGCGTTGCTGTGGCTGGCCGCCGTCAACCGGCGACAGGCTGCTGCGGCTGCGGATAGCGCGCGTCCAGCCAGCCCTTGAGCACGCCGAACACCCGCTCGCGGTCGGTTTCGTTGAAGAGCTCGTGGTAGAGCCCTTCGAAACAGTGCGACGTCACCACGGCCTTGGGCGCCGCGGCGGCGAACGCCCGTGAACCCGCGGGGTTGACCAGCCGGTCGGCGCCCGCGTACATCAGCAGCGTGGGCACGGTCCATTGCGCGGCGCGCGCCACGACGGCCGGGCCGCCGTCGGCGATGAATTTCGCCAGGCGCCCCGAGATGCGGTCATGCACCAGCGGGTCGGCGCGGTACGCGGCGACCACGGCCGGGTCGTGCGAGATGTAGCCCGCGTCCAGCCCGTTGCCCAGCGTCAGGTTGGGCGCCAACCGGGGCACGACCGCCAGCAGCAGCTTCTGCACCGCATTCAGGCCCGGGTCCAGCGCGGGTGACGACAGCACCAGCGCATCCACCGCGCGGGGCTTGTGCGCCACGAAGCGCGCCGCCACCAGCCCGCCCATGCTGTGGCCCAGCAGGACCAGCGGCACGCCGTCGGGCAGGCGCAGGCGCGTGGCATCCACCAGGTCGGCCAGGTCCACCAGCAGGCGGTCGTCGCTGGGCAGCGCGCCGCGCTTGCCGCCCGATTCGCCGTGGCCGTACTGGTCGTAGCCGCGCACCGAAAAGCCCCATGCGTTCAGGCGCCGCGCGACATGGTCGTAGCGGCCCGCATGCTCGCCCAGGCCATGCACCAGCACCACGCCGCCGCGCGGCCGCACGCCCTCGGGCAACGGCCATTCCTGCAGCGCGATGTTGTCGCCGTCGCTGGCGGTAAAGGTGGACAGCGTGGAATCCGTCATTCCCGAAAGTCAGGCCGGCAGCGACGCCATCACCTGCGCCACCGCTGCCGTGAGCTTCTTGGCATAGGGCACGTGCAGGAACTCGTTGGGGCCGTGCGCGTTGCTCTTGGGGCCCAGCACGCCGCAGACCATCATCTGCGCCTTGGGGAAGCCCTCGCTCAGCATGTTCATGAGCGGGATGGTGCCGCCCTGGCCGATGTAGCCCACACCCGCGCCGAAGTGCGCCTGGCTGGCGTCGTTCAGCGCACGCTCGAACCACGGCGCGGTGTCGGGTGCGTTCCAGCCGGTGGCGCCGCCGTTGCTCTCGAAGGTTACGCGCGCCTGGTAGGGTGCGTTGTCTTCCAGCAGGGCTTTCATTTCGGCCACGGCAGTGGCCGCGTCGACCAGCGGCGGCAAGCGCAGGCTCAGCTTGAAAGCGGTGTAGGGGCGCAGCACGTTGCCCGCGTCCTTCAGCGCCGGGAAACCCTCGGCGCCCGTCACGCTCAACGTGGGGATCCAGGTGCGGTTGATCAGCGCCTGCACCGGGTCGGTCGTGGTGGGCAGCGCGAATTGCGTGGAGCCGCCGCAGTCGTAGTGCGCCCAGGGGAAGCGCCTGTACACCTCGTCGCCCAGGATGGCGGCGGTGGCTTTGGCCTGCGACAGCCGCTCGGCGGGCACCTCGCAGTGGAAGCTGGCGGGCAGCAGGCGGCCGGTCTTGCTGTCTTCCAGCCGGTCCAGCACCTGGCGCATGATGCGAAAGCTGCTGGGCACCAGGCCCGACGCGTCACCGGAGTGCACGCCCTCGGTCAGCACTTCGACCTTCAGCGTGCCACTGGCCATGCCGCGCAGGCTGGTGGTGAGCCACAGCTGGTCGTAGTTGCCGGCGCCCGAGTCCAGGCAGATCACCAGCGCCACATCGCCCAGGCGCGGACGCAATGCATCCACATAGGGCAGCAGGTCGTAGCTGCCGGATTCTTCACACGTTTCGACGATACCGACGATGCGCGGGTGCGGCACTTTTTGCGCCTTCAGGGCCTGAACCGCCGCGATGCTTGCGTACACCGCATAGCCGTCGTCGGCGCCGCCGCGGCCGAAAAGCTTGCCGTCCTCGTACTTGGGCGTCCACGGGCCCAGGTCGTTGCGCCAGCCGGTGAACTCGGGCTGCTTGTCCATGTGGCCGTACATCAGGACGGTCTGGCTCGATTGCGCCTTGGTCGCGGGAATGTCGAAGAACAGCACCGGCGTGCGGCCCGGCAGGCGGATGATTTCGAGCGACAGGCCTTCGACCTTCTGCGCCTCGACCCACTGCGCGGCATTGCGCAGCACGGTGTCGATATAGCCGTTGGCGGCCCAGTCCTTGTCGAAGCCGGGGGACTTGGCGGGGATCTGGATGTAGTCGGTCAGTTGCCTGACGATGTCGTTGTCCCACTGGCTTGTGGCATGGGACAGGGCGGCCGCGGCGTCCAGGGTGCCTTCGGGCATTTCGCGGTGCAGGGGTGCGTTCATGGGGGTTCCTGGCGGGTGTTCGAAGTTGTCAGCAGGTCAATCCAACACTCTACGCCGCCAGCGCGCCGCGCGCTAGAGTGAGGAATTACCAAGGAGACAGGACATGTCAGCATCGCAGCGCGTCCGCTCGGGGATCGGTGGCTGGACCTACGAGCCTTGGCGCGACAACTTCTACCCCAAGGGCCTGGCCCACAGCAAGGAGCTTGGCTACGCCAGCCAGCAGCTCACGGCCATCGAGGTCAATGGAACGTACTACAGCACTTTCAAGCCACCGACGTTTGCCAAGTGGCGCGACGAGACGCCCGACGACTTTGTCTTCAGCCTCAAGGCCAACCGCTTCGCCACCAACCGCAAGGTGCTGGCCGACGCCGGCCCGTCGATCGAACGCTTCATCGACAGCGGCGTGGCCGAGCTGGGCGCCAAGCTCGGCCCCATCGTCTGGCAGTTCATGCCAACCAAGCTGTTCGACCCTGACGACTTCGAGGCCTTCCTGCAACTGCTGCCGGCCGACGCCGGCGGCGTGAAGCTGCGCCACGCGCTGGACGTGCGGCACCCCAGCTTCATGACGCCCGAGTATCTGGCACTTGCACGAAAGTACCAATGCGCCACGGTTTTTACCGACAGTGACGATTACCCGAGCTTTGCCGACGTGACCGGCCCCTTCGTCTATGCACGGCTGATGCGCACGGAGTCGAAGCACGCCACCGGCTATCCGCCCAAAGCAATCAAGCGGTGGGCCAAAGCCGCGCAGGTCTGGGCCCAGGGCGGCGAGCCCGACGACGTGCCGTTACTGGAGACCGGCCCGAAGAAAAAGGCCAAGGCGCGGGACGTCTTCATGTTCTTCATCAGCGGCGCAAAGGAACGGGCGCCCGCGGCGGCAATGGCCCTGATCGCGCAATTGAAATAGGCCCTGCCTATATTGAGCGACCTCCAACGAAAGACCCGCGCCAATGCCCAACCTCTCGACGTTCCAGATCACCAAGAAGTGGCCCGCCGCCCACCCGGACCGCATCCAGCTGTATTCGCTGCCCACGCCCAACGGCGTGAAGGCATCCATCATGCTGGAGGAGACCAGCCTGCCGTACGAGCCGCACCTGGTGCGCTTTGACACCAACGACCAGATGTCGGCGGAGTTTCTGTCCCTGAACCCGAACAACAAGATCCCTGCGATCCTGGACCCCAACGGCCCCAACGGAAAGCCGTTTGCGCTGTTCGAATCGGGCGCGATCCTGGTCTACCTGGCCGACAAGTCGGGCAAGTTTCTGCCGAATGACGTGGCGGGCAAGTACGAAACGCTGCAGTGGCTCATGTTCCAGATGGGCGGCATCGGGCCGATGTTCGGCCAGCTCGGCTTCTTCCATAAATTCGCCGGCAAGGACTACGAGGACAAGCGCCCGCGTGACCGCTACGTGGCCGAGTCCAAACGCCTGCTGGGCGTGCTGGACCAGCGCCTGGCCGGGCGCGACTGGGTCATGGGCACGCAGTACACCATTGCCGACATTGCGATCTTTCCGTGGGTGCGCAACCTGGTGGGCTTCTATGGCGCGGGCGAGCTGGTGGGCTACGACGGCTTTCCCAACGTGCAACGCGTGGTGAAGGCGTTCACCGAGCGGCCTGCCGTGGCGCGCGGACTGGAGATTCCGGCACGCGGCTGAAACCGCCCCACGGAACGGCGGGGCGTGCCTAGAATCATCTGATGGACGCCCTGCTCGACCCCAACCTCTGGATCGCGTTCGCGATGCTCACGGCCCTGGAAATCGTCCTGGGCGTGGACAACATCATCTTCATCTCCATCCTGGTCGGGCGCCTGCCGACCGAGCAGCGCGACAAGGCCAGGCGCCTGGGCCTGGGCTTTGCCATGGCGTCGCGCCTGCTGCTGCTGTTCTCGCTGAGCTGGGTCATGGGCCTGACGGAAGACCTGTTCCATGTGGCCGGCAAAGGCATCAGCGGGCGTGACCTGGTGCTGCTGCTGGGCGGCCTGTTCCTGCTGTACAAGGCGTCCCACGAAATCTTTGTCGAGGTCGAAGCGCGCGAGCACGACAAACCCGCCGCCACCGAAGCCGAAGCCGCCGCGCTGCGCGCCGCCGGCAAGAAGCTGTTCTGGGGAATCATCGGCCAGATCGCGATCATCGACATCGTGTTCTCGCTCGACTCGGTGATCACCGCCGTGGGCATGGTGGACGAGATCGGTGTCATGGTCGCGGCCGTCATCGCCTCCGTGGGCGTAATGCTGGTGGCGGCCAAACCCATTGGCGAGTTCGTGGACCGCCACCCGTCGGTCAAGGTGCTGGCGCTCGCGTTCCTCATCATGGTGGGCATGGCGTTGACGGCCGAGGCGTTCGACGTGCACGTGCCCAAGGGTTACATCTATGCCGCCATGGCGTTCTCGCTGGCGGTCGAGGCACTGAACATCCGCGCGCGCAAGAAGCGCCGCGCGCTGCAGCCAACAGCCTCGTCCTGACCGCCACGCCTACGCCCAGCCGACCGCTCGCCTGAGCGGCGCGGCCGCCAGCAGCACGGATAGCACAAACATGGTGGTGGCCACCAGGGCGTCCAGCACGCGCCAGGCCTGCGGCCGCGCCAGCACCGGCGCCAGCCAGCGTGCGCCGAAGCCCAAAGCGGTGAACCACGCCATGCTGGCCGCGGCGCTTCCGAGCACGAAAGCCGGTTGCGCCACGGGTGCGTGCTGCGCGCCCGCCGCGCCCAGCAACAGCACCGTGTCCAGGTACACATGCGGGTTCAGCAGCGTGATGGCCAGCGCCTGCCCCAGCACGGCCTGCCGCCCCTGACCACTGCCACCGGCCACGGGCACCAGCGCCGACGGCGCGAGCGCACGACGCAGCGCAAGCGCCCCGTACGCCGCCAGAAACGCCGCGCCGCCCAGCGCCAGCGCGCCCAGCGCACCGCGGTGGCGGCCCAGCGCCGCGGCCACGCCGCTCACGCCCACGGCGACCAGCAGCACATCCAGCAACGCGCACAGCGCCACGACCGCGCCCACGTGCTCGCGCCGCAGGCCCTGGCGCAGCACGAACAGGTTTTGCGCGCCGATCGCGACGATCAGCGAGGCGCTCAGGAACAGGCCCTGAATGAAGGCGGCGTTGAAATCCGTTGTGTGCATGGCGGCAATTCTGGTGCGTGATCGCGCCACCGTGAACTTAAACTTGCTAATCCTGAAACAGCACAGCTTCATCCCATGCTGGACCCGTCCCTGTCGGCCGCCGTCGCGGCCGTGGCCCGCGAGGGCAGCTTCGAGCGCGCGGCGCGGGCGCTGCACGTCACCCCGTCGGCCGTATCGCAGCGCATCAAGCTGCTCGAAGAGCGCTTGGGCACCGTGCTCATCGTGCGCGGCCAGCCCTGCACCGCGACCGAGGCCGGCGCCCGCCTGTGCCGCCACCACGAGCTGGCCGTGCTGCTGGAAGACGAGCTGCGCCGCGACCTGCCCGCGCTGGCGCAGGACGACCCGCACGCCGCAGCGCCCACGCTGCGCGTGGCCGTCAACGCCGACAGCCTGGGCACATGGTTCATGGCAGCGGTGGCGGACTTCTGCGCGGGGCATGCCGCGCTGCTGGACGTCGTGACGGACGACCAGGACCACACGGCCGAATGGCTGCGCCGCGGCCATGTGCTGGCCGCCGTGACCTCGCTGGCGGGCGCGGTGCAGGGCTGCCGCAGCCAGCGCCTGGGCGTGTTGCGCTACGCCGCCACGGCCAGCCCCGGCTTCATCCGGCGCTGGTTCGCAGACGGCGTAACCGCGCGCACGCTGGCGCAGGCACCCAGCGTGTTGTTCGACCGCAAGGACCGCCTGCAGGAACGCTGGGTGCGCCAGGTCACGCGCCGCACGCTGAACCTGCCCACGCACCGCCTCCCGTCGTCACATGCGTTCGTGGAAGCGTCGCTGGCCGGCGTGGGCTGGGGCATGAACCCGCTGCCGCTGGTGCAGCAGCACCTGGAGTCCGGACGCCTGGTCGAGCTGGTCCCGGGGCGCATGCTGGACGTACCGCTGTACTGGCAATCGGCGCGCCTGCCGGTGCCGGCGCTCGACGCCCTGACGCGCTGCGTGCACACGGCGGCCCGCGGGTCGCTGGCCTGAGCTCCCCCCTCAGGGGCGCAGGTACGACCAGCCCTCGGCCTGCTTTTTCATGATCTCGGTCACGCCGGCGGGCACGTAGCCGGTGGCCGGGCTCATGTCGTCGCGCGTGAGTTTCTGGCCGCGCATGGTGTTTTCGCAAGCCAGCACCTTGACGCCGGCCTTGGCCGCGTCGGCCACGCGGTTGGCCACGGGCGACTCCATCTTGAGCATGCCGATGCCGGGACCATACGCCACAAGCTCGATGTCCACGTTCGCCGCGCCCACGTCGTCCTGCAGGTTCTTCGCGTTATTGAGCGCCAGGTTCCATTTGCCCGGATCGGCGTCGCTCATCTGGATGACGATGCGGTGGCGCTGGGCGGTCTGGGCCTGGACGCTGCCCGGAACGGCCGCCGCGGTCACGACCGCAAGCGATTGCAGGACGAGTCGGCGTTGCATGGTGTATCTCCGGTGTTGTGTGTGGGCGAATTTCATCACATCATCGACGGATGCCCCAACACATCGGAATCGTCGGCTGTTCTGCCGAAGGCGCCGCGCTTTGCTATCGCACGCTGTGCAGCGAAGGTGCGGCGTTGCTCGGCCCCCACGCGCACCCTGAAATCTCCATGCACACGCCGTCGCTGCACCTGTATGTGCAGTGCCTGGAGCGCGGCGACATCGATGGTGTGGGCGAACTCATGCTCGATTCGGCGCGTCGGCTGCAGCGCGCGGGCGCGGACTTCCTGATCTGCCCCGACAACACCATCCACCAGGCTTTCGGCTACATGGCCCCGCGCTCGCCGCTGCCGTGGCTGCATATCGCCCAGGAGGTCGCCACCGAGGCGAAAGCACGCGGCCACCGACGCCTGGCCCTGACCGGCACGCGCTGGCTGGTGGACAGCAGCGTCTACCCCGACGCGCTGGCCGCGCTGGGGCTGGAATGCATCAAGCCCACGGCCGCCGAACGCGCCGGCATCGGCCGTCTCATCATGCAGGAGCTGGTGTATGGCGTGTTCAAGCCCGAGACCACGGCGTACTTCCAAAAGGTGATCGCCCGCATGAAAGACGAGGACGGCTGCGACGCCGTGGTCCTGGGTTGCACCGAGATTCCCCTGATCCTGAGCGACGCCAACTCACCCCTGCCGACACTGGACTCCACTCGGCTGCTGGCACGCGCGGCGCTGCGCCGGGCGTGCCAGCAGTGAAATAATCCCGCGCATGAAACCCTACCGCATCGGCTCCGGCGCCGGCTATTCGGGCGACCGCATCGATCCCGCGCAGGATCTGGCGGAACGCGGCGCGCTGGATGTGCTGGTCTTCGAATGCCTGGCCGAGCGCACCATCGCGCTCGCGCAGCAGCGCCGCGCCCTGGACCCGCAGGCCGGCTACGACCCGCTGCTGGTTGCGCGCATGCAGGCCGTATTGCCCGCCTGCGTGCGCCAGGGCGTGAAGATCATCACCAACATGGGCGCGGCCAACCCGCTGGCCGCCGGCCACGCCGTGCTGCGCGTGGCGCGCGAGCTGGGCCTGCCGCGGCTTCGCGTGGCGGTCGTCACGGGCGACGACGTGCTGCCCTGGCTGCAGGCCAACGACGTGCCGCTGATCGACAGCAACCAGACCGTGCGCAGTCTGGACGGGCTGCTGATTTCCGCCAACGCTTACCTGGGCGCCGACGCCATCGTGCCGGCCATTGCCACGGGCGCGGATGTGGTCATCACCGGCCGCGTGGGTGACCCGGCCCTGTTCCTGGCGCCGCTCATGCACCACTTCGGCTGGGACGCGGGCGACTGGACCCTGATGGGTCGCGGCATTTGCGCCGGCCATCTGCTGGAATGCTCGGCCCAGGTCACCGGCGGCTATATCGCCGACCCGGGCCACGTGGACATTCCTGATCTGGCCACCGTGGGCTTTCCGTTGGCCGAGGTCAACGCCGACGGCAGCTTCACACTGACCAAGCTGCCGGGCACTGGCGGCCGTGTGGACCGCCTGACCTGCACGGCGCAGCTGCTGTACGAGCTGGAGGAGCCCACACGCTACCTGCAGGCCGACGTGACCGCCGACTTTTCCACCGTGCGCCTGCGCGAGACCGGCCCCGACCGCGTCCACGTCGAAGGCGCGGGCGGCACCCAGCGCCCCACGCACCTGAAGGCCACGCTGGGCTTTCGCGAAGGCTTCATCGGCGAAGGCCAAATCTCGTACGCCGGCCCCGGCGCCCGCGCGCGCGGCGAGCTGGCGCTGCAGGTGCTCGAGCACCGCCTGAAGGTGCTGGGCCTGGACCACCTGGAACACCGCGCCGAGTTGATCGGCGTGAACGCCATGCATGGCTCGCATCGCGGGACAGAACACGAACCGTATGAAGTGCGCGTGCGCCTGGCGCTGCGCGCGCCCACGCGCGCGCAGGCCGAGCGTGCGGGGCTGGAGGTGGAGTCGCTGTACATCAACGGCCCGGCCGCCGGCGGCGGTGTCACGCAGTCGGTGCGCGAGGTCGTGGCCGTGGCGTCGGCGCTGATTCCGCGCGAGGTGATCCAGACCGAATGCCATGTGCTGGAGCTGAACGCATGACCGCCACCCACACGCCTTCGGGAACCGTCCGTGACATCGCCCTGGCCCGCTCCGGCGACAAGGGCAACCGCGCCACGCTCAGCGTGATCGCGCGCAACCCTGCCGACTACCCGCTGCTGGAGCGCACGCTGACCGTCGAACGTGTGCGGGCCCAGTACCAGGGCATTGCCAACGGGCCCGTCCACCGCTACCCGCTGCCACAGCTTTTTGCCGTGCATTTCGTCATGCATGAGGCGCTGGCCGGCGGCGTGACGCGCTCGCTGGCACTGGACGCCCACGGCAAGACCCTGAGCGCGGCAGTGCTGGACATTCCGCTGGACGCGGCCAGCCCGTAAACTTGTCAGACAACTCAACCGAAGGAGACTCCCTCATGCGTTCCCTCAACCGCCGCGCGGTCGCCCTGGCCGTCCTGGCCGCCACCGCTTTCGGCAGCAGCGCCGCGTTCGCCCAGGCCTACCCCAACAAGCCGATCAAGGCCATCGTGCCGTTCGCGCCGGGCAGCGCCACCGACCAGATCGGCCGCGCGTTCGCGACCGAAATGTCCAAGACCCTGGGCCAGACCATCATCGTGGAGAACAAGCCCGGCGTGAACGGCATGCTGGGCGCCGCCGACGTGGCCAAGGCCGCGCCCGACGGCTACACCATCCTGATCGGCACCAACAGCACGAACGCGGCGCTGAAGTACCTGATGAAGTCGCTGCCCTACAACCAGGACACCGCCTTCACGCCGATCGGCTTCATGGGCTCGGTGCCGCTGATGGTCGCTGTGAACAACGACGTGCCGGCCAAGACGCTGAAGGAATTCATCGACCTGGCCCGCGCCAAGCCCGGCCAGGTCAGCGCCGCCAGCGCCAGCACGTCGCAGCTGGTGTCGTCGGCCATGCTGGCCAGCATGGCCGGCGTGACCTTCAACAGCATTCCGTACAAGAGCGGCCCGGCCGCCATGACCGACCTGATCGGCGGCCAGGTGATGATGTTCACGGCTGACTTTGCCGTGACCGTGCCCCAGCACAAGGGCGGCAAGATCCGCGGCCTGGCCGTGACCAGCAGCAAGCGTTCGCCCGCCGTGCCCGAGCTGCCGTCAGTCAACGAGGCGCTGGGCCTGAAGGACTACGAACTGACCGCGTACTTCGCCGCGTTCGCCCCGGCTGGCACGCCCGCCGACGTGATCACCAAGCTCAACGCCGCGCTGAACGCCGCGGCCAACAGCCGCGAGCTGCAGGACAAGTTCGCGCCCAACGGCTTCGTGACCGAACCGGGTTCCGCTGCCGCCCTGGGCGAGCGCAACCGCCTGGAAACCGCCAAGTGGGAAAAGGCGATCCGCGAAGCCAAGATCGAGCCGCAATAAGCACCCCGCGCTTTCGGGCGCGTTGAATCACCCGGCGCAGCCAGGGGCAGAATCCTGCCCATGACTGCGCCGAAATTTTTGGTGTGCGCGCTGTTCTACGGCGACCATCCCGCGCTGGCGCAACGCTGCGCCCGGTCGCTGCGCGCGCTGCACGACACCGGCCGGGTGGATGTGCGCATCGGCCTGAACGAGGTGTCGCCCGCATCACGTGCGGCCATCGACGCCGCGCTGCCTGACGTGGACGCGATAGCCGCCGACCCGCAGATCTACAAGTACCCCATGCTGCGCCGCCTGACGCACGGCTACACAGGCGACGCCACGCACCTCATGTGGTTCGACGACGATTCGTGCCTGACGCCGGGGCTGGACGTGCCGCGCTGGCTGGACACCGTCACGGACCTGGCGCTGGCCGAAGGCGATGCGCTGGGCACGCTGGGCGCGGCCTACCTGCTGGAGCAGCCGGCGCACGAACGCGACTGGATCCGCGCGCAACCCTGGTTCACCGGGCGCGAGCTGCCTGAGGCCACGCGCTTTTCCACCGGCGGCTGGTTCGTGGCGCCGCTTTCGCTGTTGCGCCGCTTCGACTGGCCGCCGGCCGCTTTGCGACACCACGGCGGCGACGTGATGCTGGGCGCGCTGTGCCACCAGCAGGGCTTGAGCGTGGTGCATTGCCATGGCGGGATCGCGGTCAATGCCGACGACACGCTCATGAACTCGTCGGCGCCGCGCCGGGGTGGGAGCGACGGCGGCTAGGGTTCAGGGGCACATGGCCGAGTTGCCGGCCACCGTGCAGGGCCCACCCGGTCCGGCCAGGCCTGGGCCCACGCGGTTCAGCCGCCGGCCGCTGCTGTCCCAGCAGCCCGTCGGGTCGCACTGCGTGATGACGGCCGGACGCGGGATCGCCACCGGCGGTGACGGGGCCACCGGGGTGGGCAGGGCCGGTGGTTGCGCTGCCACACCCATGACCGGCGGCATGCGCACAGTGGGCTGCGGCGCGCGCAGGTCGTCGCCTGGCGGCGCGACAGCGGCGCTGTCGGCGGGGCGACCGAAGCAGGCCCGCGCCGCGCGTTCGCGCGCCGACTGCAGCGCCCGAATGCCCGACGGGTGCCGCCCGTCGGCGGCGGCGGTCACCACGTCCAGCCGTGTGCGCGCCGCGCGGCATTCGGGCGTGTTCATCAGGTCGACGGCCTGATCGGGCCCGGCAGCGCCGGCCGCCAGCGCGGACAGCACAACAGGCAGGACAAGAAGCAAGCGCAAGCTCATGCCGGCGATGCTACGCGCGACCGCCGCAACGCGGCGTTGCCGTTTGCAACAGGGAATTGCAGCAGGCAATTGCAGCAACGGCCGCGCGGTTGCACGCTGTTTACACGGCCGCGCGAATCTGCCTTTGCGCGAGCACGTCCTGCAGCCGCCGGAAGTTCAGGGGCTTGGGCAGGAAATCGTCCATGCCGCTGTCCAGGCAGCGCTGGCGGTCCTCTTCGTAGGCGTCGGCCGTCAGCGCGATGATGGGCACGCGCGGTCGGCCCTGGGCCGTCTCCCATTCGCGGATGCGGCGCGTGGCGGCGTAGCCGTCCAGCACCGGCATCTGCACGTCCATCAGCACCGCGGCCAGGGGGCCGCTGTCCTTGACGCGCGCCACGCCCTGCTCGCCGTCCCTGGCGATCACGGGCGTGAAGCCCAGCTTGCGCAGCATGGCGTTGACGACCGCCAGGTTGGTCGCGTTGTCTTCCACCACCAGGATACGAGCCTCCGTGCGCGGGCCGTCGCCAACAGGCGCGGGCGCGGTGGCTCCCGCTGGGGCGGCAGGCTCGACGGCGGCCGGTGTGGCGGCCAGCGCCACGCGCGCGCGAAACCAGAAGCGCGAGCCTTCGCCCGGCGTGCTGTCCACGCCGACTTCGCCGCCCATCAACAGCGCCAGGCTGCGCACGATGGACAGGCCCAGGCCCGTGCCGCCATACTGGCGCGTGGTGGAGCTGTCGCCCTGCGAGAAAGGCTCGAACACCAGTGCGCTCTGTTCGGCCGTGAGGCCGATGCCCGTGTCGGTCACCGAAAACTCCAGCACCGCCGCCACGCCGCCCCCACCGCCCTCACCGTTTTCGCGGGCCACCTCGCGCGCATGCAGCCGTATCCCGCCTTCGGGCGTGAACTTGACGGCGTTGCCGGCCAGGTTCGACAGCATCTGGCGCAGGCGCATCGCATCGCCGTGGTAGTACTGGCCGGGCGGGCCGTCCCACTGCGCGCCAATGGTCAGGCCCCGCGCCCGGGCGCTTTCGCTGAACAGGGTTTCGATCTCGTGCAGCAGCCGCGCAGGATCGAACGGGGCGGGCGCCAGCTCGAAACGGCCGGCCTCGACCTTGGACAGGTCCAGGATGTCGTTGAGCAGTGTGAGCAGGGTCTGGCCCGACTGCAGGATGGTGCGCGCCGCGTCCTGGCGTTCGGCCCCGGTCATGCCCGGCTGCTGCAGCAGCTGCGCCATGCCCAGGATGCCGTTCATGGGCGTGCGGATTTCGTGGCTCATGGTGGCCAGGAAACGGCTCTTGGCGACGCTGGCCGCCTCGGCCCGGTCACGTGCCCGGGCCAGGTCGCGCTGCAGCCGCTCGCTGACCGTCAGCGTGACCTGGATTGACAGCCACACATAGAAGAGCAGCGCCCACAGGTACGGCCCCACCACGAACGCGCTGGACGTCACGGTGTAGTGCGGGTCCGTCATGTTGGCCAGCGCGGGGCCGATGCGCAGGCCGAACACCACGGCACCGCTCAGGAACACCACGCTTGTAAGCCGGTTGGCCAGGCGAAGGCGGCCCGGCCCAAGTGTCAGGTCGTAGTGCCAGAACGACCAGGCCGCGGCCAGCATGTTGGGCATGAACAGCAGGGATACGGTGACGATGCGCGCAGGCACGTTCGGGTCGACGTAGGTGAACCACAGCTGCGGCGGCACCGACAGCCCCGCCAGCAGCCACGGCCACCACCGCGGACGCGACTGGCCCAGCAGCGTGCGCGTGGCCAGGTAAAGGTAGCCGATGCCCAGCAGCAGCACGGTGTTGGCCACCACGATGGACAGCAGGTCGGGAATGGCCGTGCGCAACGCCAGCAACACATTGGCCAGCACGCCCAGGGCGGCGCCCCGCGCCCAGTCCCGCAGATGGCGTTCCGCCGGGTGCAGCCGCGCCACCGTCCAGGTGGCGAACGCGAACACCAGGCAGGCCAGGCCCGAGATCAGCGACAGCGTGCGGATGTCAAAGGCCATCGGCGCGGATCAGCGGCCAACCCGCCGCTGCGCGAGCCCGGCGCCGGCCCGTTTGAGCGCCTCGCTGATGGCGGCGGCGCGGATGGGCTTGCTCAGGTAGTCGTCCATGCCCGCGGCCAGGCAGTCGTCGCGGTCGCCTTCCATGGCGTTGGCGGTCATCGCGATGATCCAGGGCCGCAGGGCCGGCGCCTGGCGTTCGCACAGCCGGCGCGTGGCCTCCAGCCCGTCCAGCTCCGGCATCTGCACGTCCATCAGCACCACGTCGAACGGCTCGCCGGCCTGGGCGGCGGCGTCCACGGCGTCCAGCGCCTGCAGGCCGTTGACCACCACGCGGATGTCATAGCCCAGACCGCCCAGGATCAGCGAGGCCACGCGCTGGTTGACCTCGTTGTCCTCGGCCAGCAGCACGCGCAGCGGCAGCTCCTGCGCCAGGCGCGGTGCGGTGGCAGCAGGGGCGGGCGCCGCTGCGACTGGGGCTGGCACGGTGCTGGCCGCAGGCCGCTCGAACAGTGCCGACACGGCGTCGAACAGCACCTGCGCCTTGGTCGGCTTGGTCAGGGTCTGCGTCACGCCCAGCCCGGCAAAGCGCGCGCCGTCCTCGCCCAGCGAGGTTAGCACCAGCACGGGCAGCTGCGCCGGGCTCAGCCGCTTGCGCAGCTCGGCCGTCAGCATGTAGCCGTCCATGCCCGGCATCTGCACGTCCAGGATCGCCGCGTCGAACGTCTCGCCCGCGTCCAGCCAGGCCAGCGCCTGCAGCCCCGAGGACGCCGCGCGCGGCTGCATGCCCCAGCGCGCCGTCTGCAGCGTGAGGATGTGGCGGTTGGTGGCGTTGTCGTCCACCAGCAGCACGCGGCGGCCGGCCAGCGTGGCGGCCTTGCGGTTGACCCAGGCGGCCGGACCGGACGGCACCACCTGCATGGGGATCTCGAACTGGAAGATGGAGCCTTCGCCCAGGGTGGATTCCACCCAGATGCGCCCACCCATCAGCGTGACCAGGCGCCGGCAGATAGCCAGGCCCAGGCCCGTGCCGCCGTACTGGCGCGTGGTGGATGCGTCCACCTGGCTGAACACCTGGAACAGCCGGTCCATGCGGTCGGCGGGAATGCCGATGCCCGTGTCGCGCACCGAGCCGTGCAGCAGCGGCGCGCCGTCCGGTGCGTTGCGGCGTGCCAGCATCACCACGACCTCGCCGCGCTGGGTGAACTTGACGGCGTTGTTG
Organism: Ramlibacter sp.; assembly: GCA_041905405.1. GTDB lineage: Bacteria > Pseudomonadota > Gammaproteobacteria > Burkholderiales > Burkholderiaceae_C > RAM1. Next base: position 240,568 of record JAYRLC010000002.1, read on the forward strand.
ATGAGGTTGATGAACACCTGGCGCAGCCGCGTCATGTCGCCGTAGATGGCGCGCGGCACCTCGTCCTCGATCCAGTACAGCAGGTCCAGCCCCTTGGCGATGGCCGGGCCGCTGGTCAGGTCCAGCGCGCCTTCCACGCATTCCGCCAGATTCACGGGCACGTGTTCCAGCGCCAGGTTGCCCGACTCGATCTTGGAGAAGTCCAGGATGTCGTTGATCAGCACCAGCAGCGCGTCGCCGCTGGTGCGGATGGTTTCGGCGAACTCGCGCTGCGTGGCCGTGAGCGGCGTGTCCAGCAGCAGGTCGCTCATGCCGATCACCGCGTTCATGGGCGTGCGGATCTCGTGGCTCATGTTGGCCAGGAACTCGGCCTTGGCGCGCTCGCCCGCCTCGGCCGCTTCCTTGGCGGCGATCAGCTGGGCCTCGGATTCCTTGCGTACCGTGATGTCACGCGCGATGCCCAGCAGACCCGTGACCCGGCCAGCTTCATCACGCATGGCCACCTTGACCAGCTCCACGTGCTGGACCTTGCCCGTCACGCGGCTGGCCCGCTGGTCCTCGTAAAACAGCGGCTCCTGCTGCGCCATGGCCTGCAGGTCGGTCGCGCGCTGGTGCTCGCCCGCCTCGTCGCCGAACAGTTCGTGGGCGGTCTTGCCGACGATGTCCTGCGGGCCGGCCATGCCGAAAGCCCGCCAGTGCGCGGGGTTGGACAGGCGGTAGACGCCGTGCGCGTCCTTCAGCCAGATGCGGTCGGGAATGTTGTTGACCAATGCCGTGAGCTCGGCCTCCTTCTGGGCGAGCGCCTCCTGCGCGCGCACGTAGTCGGTCATGTCGGTGAACGTGCGCACCACGCCGCCTTCGGGTAGCGGCCGGGTGCGCACCTCCAGCGTCTTGCCGTCGGCCGTCTTGCGCAGGTAGGTCTCGGGCCCCTGGATCGCCGGCACCTTGTCGCCCACCGACACATAGCCGCGCGCCACCGCGTCCACGAACTGGAAGTCCTTGCCGAAGTCCCCCCGGTCGATCTGGAAGCGAACGAGCTCCTCCATCGTGGGCTGGCGGGCCATGAGCTCGTCCGGCAGATTCAGCAGTTCACGGTGGCGCCGGTTGGACGTGACGGTGCGCCCGTGCACGTTGATGGTCGCAATGCCCTGGCTCATGCTGTCCAGCGTAATCTGCAGGGTCCGGGTCTTTTCGGCCAGCTCCGTCTGCGCCTGGTGATAGTCCGTCACGTCGGAGTAGGTGCGCACGGCGCCGCCGTCGGGCAACAGGACGGTCTTGACCTCGAGCATGCGGCCGTCGCGGGTGCGGCGCTCGTAGCGGCCGGCCTGCAGCGCGCCACTGCCATCCAGAAGACCCTGGATGCTGTCGCGCGCCCCGGGCTCCAGCATCTGCATGGCGTCGCCAAAGTCGCCGCGTTCAAGCTGCAAGCGGGTCAGCTCCTGCGTGGTGGGCCGCGCCGCCAGCAGCGCATGCGGCAGGTCCAGCAGCGTCACCACCCGCTGGTTGTAGAAGACGACGCGGCCTGCGGCGTCCAGGCGGATGATGCCCTGGTCAATGTGCGACAGCGTGACCTGCAATGCCTCTTCGGCACGCTTGCGCTCGGTGATGTCCTGGACCGTGCCCTCGTAGTACAGCACGCCGCCGTCGGGCGCACGCACCAGGTGGGCGTTCTCGCTGATCCAGATGCGTTCGCCCGAGCCGCGCCGGTACATCTCGGACTCGAACTCGCGCACGGCGCCATGCGCCTCCAGAAGCGCCCGGAACTCGGCGCGCCGGCCGGCAATGACGTACCAGTCGCGCTCGGCCGCGTTGACCTGCGCCAGCATGGTGGCCTCGTCGTCAAAGCCGAACAGGCGCACCATGGCGCGATTGGCCCGCACCTGGCGGCCCTGCGCGCTGGCGCGGTAGGCGCCCACGGGCAGCAGCTCGAACAGGGTGGAAAAGTCGTCGTGGCCGGACATGGATAGCGGCCATCGTAGTACAGACCGGGCGCGGTCGGCCACCGCGATAAGCGGGGCTTCAGCCCGCCAATTCGCCGAACCAGGCCACCGCCCCCTGCCCGGCGGCGTCGATGCGCGCCCGAAGTGCCGCCGCCTGCGGCTCGGCCAGGGTGAAGGCGACCTGCACGGCGCTGCCGTGCGCGGCGTCCTGCAGGGTGGCACCGGCCGCCTGCAGCTCGCGGCGCAGCCAGCCTTCCAGCGCATAGGGAATGCTGCAGCGCAGCGTCACCATGCGCTGCACCGGGGCCTTCTGCGCCGTCAGCAGCGCCTGCGCGACGGCGTCCGTATAGGCCCGCACCAGCCCGCCCGCGCCCAGCTTGACACCGCCAAAGTAGCGCACGACGGTGGCCAGCACGCCGTCCAGGTCCTGGCGGCGCAGCACCTCCAGCATGGGCCGCCCGGCGGTGCCGCCGGGTTCGCCATCGTCATGCGCGGCCGACTGGCCGCCGGCCAGCAGCGCCCAGCACACGTGGGCGGCGCCGGGGTGCTGCGCGCGCAGCCCGTTCACGACCGCCTGCGCCGCCGCCCGGTCAGGCACAGCCTGCACACAGCCGATGAAGCGGCTTTTTTTGATGAGCAGGTCGCTGTGGGCGGGGGTGGACAGGGTGAAGGGCACGCGGGCATTGTGTCAGCCGCGCATCCACCCCAAACCGGCCGATGTGCCCCCCGGCTGCGCACCCCGCGCGGGCCGGTATTCAGCGCCCACCCAGCCCTGCCAGCCGCATTGCGCGGCGGTCTCGTCGATCACCTGGAACAGGTAGGGGTAGTTCATTTCGCCCACGTCGGGCTCGTGCCGCTCCGGCACGCCGGCAATCTGGAAATGGCCGACGCGGCCCGTGGGCAGGTACTGGCGGATCTTCATGGCCACGTCGCCCTCGACCACCTGGCAGTGGTACAGGTCGAACTGCACCTTCAGATTTGGCGCGTCCACTTCCTGCACGATGGTGTGCGCGTCGTCCTGCCGGTTCAAAAAGAAGCCGGGAATGTCGCGTGTGTTGATGGGCTCGATGAGCACGTCCACGTTCTGCTTCGCCGCCTCGGCCGCCGCATGGCGCAGGTTGGCGATGTAGGTCATGCGCGCCGCCTCGCGCGGCACGCCGGCCGGCAGCAGGCCCGCCATGACGTGGATACGCGGGCAGCCCAGCGCCGCCGCGTAGCCGAGCGCCAGCGCGAACGCCGTGCGGAACTCGGCCTCGCGCCCCGGCTGGCAGGCGATGCCCTTGTCGCCCTTGTCCCAGGCGGCGGCGATGGAAGCGCGGTCAGTGCCGCCGGGCGGCGCGTTGAACAGCACCTGCTGCAGGCCGTTGTCTTTCAGGCGCTTGACCAGTTCCTGCGGGTCGTAGGCGTAGGGGAACAGGTATTCCACGCCCGTGAAGCCGTCTTTGGCGGCGGCCGCAAAGCGGTCCAGAAAGTCGAGCTCGGGGTAGAGCATGGAGAGGTTGGCGGCGAATCGGGGCATGTCTTTTTGTCTTGTGTCGGGTTCGGATTACCAGCGCGCGCCGAAAGCCTGCCGCAGTTCGGCGATCTGGTCGGCGGTGAGCGGTTGCGCGTCGCCGGCGTTCAAGGCGAGCTTCGCGGTTTCCTCGAGCTCTTCCAGCGTGGCCATCGCGGCGGCGGGCGAGCCGTGCCAGACATTGGGGCCCAGCCGCGCGAGCATCACGGCGCGGATCGGTGTGCCCTGCGCGCCGTACTGCGTGATGGCGCGGGCCACCTCGTCGGCCGCTGCGGGCGCGCCGGGGCGGTGGTAGCGGATGACCGGCACATGGCCGACCTTCATGACGAAGTAGGGCGTGAGCGGTGCAAGCAGCTCCGGGCCGTGGTCTTTCAGCGTCAGCGCCACGCAGTGCGTGCTGTGGGTGTGGATGACGCAGCGCGTCTGCGGATCGAACTCGGCAGCCGCGCCGTAGATTGCGCGGTGCAGGGTCAGCGTCTTGCTGGCCGGTGCGCCGCTGAGCTGCCGACCGCTCGCATCCACATGCGCCAGCGCCGCCGGGTCCAGGAAGCCCAGGCACGCGTCCGTCGGCGTGATGAGGAAGCCGCCGTTGTCCAGCCGTACGCTGATGTTGCCGGCGGTTGCATGCACGTAGCCCCGGTCGAACAGGCTACGGCCGACGCGGCAGATCTCGTCACGGGCCTGTGTTTCGGTCATTGAAAGGTCTTGAAGGCTTTGGTGAAGAAATCGTCGGTGCCGAAGTTGCCGGATTTCAGGGTGATGTGCAAGCCGTCGTTGCCCGCCGCATCGGACTGGGCGTGACACCACGGCACGCCGGGGTCGATCTGCGGGCCAATCTTCATCTGCGTGATGGCCAGCGCCTGCACACAGGCGCCCGACGTCTCGCCGCCCGCCACGACGAGCTGGCGCACGCCGCGCTCGACCAGGCCGCGTGCGATGGCGGCGATGATGCGCTCGACCATGGCACCGGCCTCCTCCACGCCCAGCGATCCCTGCACGGCCTTGACCGCGGCGCTGTCGGCGGTGGAATAGACAAGCACCGGGCCGCCGCTCAACAGCGGCTGCGCCCAGGCCAGCGCCTCGGCCGCCACGTCGGCACCCTGGGCGATGCGCAGCGGGTCGATCGCCAGCGCCGGCCGGCCCGCGGCGATGAAGGCCGCGACCTGCCGGTTGGTCGCCAGCGAGCAGCTGCCGGACACGACGGCTTGCAACCCGCGCGGCGCGGGGAGCTGGCTCGCGGTCGATGAGGCTTCGAGTCCCCAGTTCGCCGGCAACCCGATGGCCACGCCCGAGCCCGCCGTCACCAGCGGCATGTCTTTCAACGCGGGCCCCAGCCGCAGCAGGTCGTCGTTGGACACGGCGTCCACCACGGCCAGGCCCACGCCCTCGGCACGCAGCGCCGCGATGCGCGCGCGCACAGCATGAGCGCCCTGCGCCACGGCCTTGTGATCAATGAGCCCGACCTTGCGGCGGCACTGCGCCTGCAGCACGCGCACCAGGTTGGCGTCGGTCATGGGCGTGAGCGGGTGGTTTTGCATGCCGCTCTCGTTCAACAGCACCTCGCCCACGAACAGGTGGCCTTTAAACACCGTGCGGCCGTTGTCGGGGAAGGCCGGCGTGGCGATGGTGAAGTCCGTGCCCAGCGCATCCATCAGCGCCTCGGTCACGGGGCCGATGTTGCCTTGCGCCGTGCTGTCGAAGGTCGAGCAGTACTTGAAATAAATCTGCTGCGCGCCCTGCGCCTGCAGCCACTGCAGCGCGTCCAGCGACTGCGCGACCGCGTCGGCCGGCGCGATAGTGCGCGACTTCAGCGCGACCACCACGGCGTCGGCGTCCGCATCGAGCGGGCCGCCCGGCACGCCGATGGCCTGCACCACGCGCATGCCGCTGCGTACCAGGTTGTTGGCGAGGTCCGTCGCGCCCGTGAAGTCGTCGGCGATGCAGCCTAAGAGAATCTTCTTTGCCATCACTTGACGGCGAGCTTCACGGCCTGCGGGTTCTCGCGCACGTAGTCGCGGATCACGGCCTCGAAGTCGCTGTCCGACTGCAGCCCCATGCCCCTCGCGCGGTCCCAGGCCAGGTTGCCGGGCCAGGTGCTCACGAGCTTTTCGATGGCAGGGTCGGGCGTCCAGTCGAGCAGGGCAGCGGCTTCGGCGCCCGCCACCTTTTCCAGCGCCTGGGCCATGTCGCCGACGGTCGAGCGGAACGACGGCAGGTTGATGGCCGTGGGCGGGCCCCACTGCGCGTCGCTGACTTCCGCCGCGCGAACAAAGCCCGCGATGGTGTTGCCCGGCGACGCCAGCGCCACAGGTGTCGATGCGGGCACAGGCACCTGCGCGCGGATGCCCGACAGAGGCTCGCGCACCATGCCGCTGAAAAAGCCCGACGCCGCGCCGTTGGGCTTGCCGGGGCGCACGCTCACCGTCATGGGGCGCACGCTGCGCCCGGCGATGAAGCCCTTGCGCGTGTAGTCGGCCACGAGTTGTTCGCAGATGAATTTCTGGATGCCGTAGCTGCCCTGCGGCGTGGGCAGCGTGTCGTCGGTGATGGGGTCGGGCAGGGCGCGGCCGGGCTGCTTGCCGAACACGGCCAGTGAGCTGGCGAACACGAACACGGGCTGGGTGCCCAGGGCGCGGCAGCCTTCCAGCAGCTTGTGCGTGGCTTCCAGGTTGCTGCGCATGCCCAGGTCGAAATTGGCCTCGCACTCGCCGCTGACGGCGGCGGCCAGGTGGAACACGGCGTCGGTGCCGGCAGCGGGGATCTGCTTGGCGTCGATCAGCTCCAGCAGGTCACCGGTGATAAACGCCACACGCGCATCGGCGCGCAGATCGTCGGGCGGCGCGACACGGTCGGCCAGCGTGATGCGTTCGATCTTGCGGGCCGGATCACCGCGCAGCGACAGCGTGTTCTGCGCGAGCAGGGTGCGGGCCAGGCGCGCGCCCAGAAAGCCGCTGCCGCCGGTGATGAGGATGTGCATGTCTCGCTCCTTGTAGCGTTTCAGGTTTTGGCGGGCAGCTCGATGCCCGGAAAGATTTTGATCACCGCGCTGTCGTCCTCGCGCGCGAAGCCGGCGGTGGATGCCTGCATGAACATCTGGTGCGCCGTGCTGGACAGCGGCAGCGGGAATTTGCTGGCGCGCGCCATGTCCAGCACCAGGCCCAGGTCCTTCACGAAGATGTCCACGGCCGACAGCGGTGTGTAGTCGCCGGCCAGTACGTGGGCCATGCGGTTCTCGAACATCCAGCTGTTGCCGGCGCTGTGGGTGATGACCTCGTACAGCGCGGAGGGGTCCACGCCCTCGCGCAGGCCCAGGGCCATGGCCTCGGCCGCGGCGGCAATGTGCACGCCGGCCAGCAGCTGGTTGATGACCTTGACTTTGCTGCCCGCGCCGGCGCGGTCGCCGAGCTTGTACACCTGGGCCGCCATGGCGTCCAGCAGCGGGCCGGCGATGGCATAAGCCTCGGGCTTGCCGGCGGTCATCATCGTCATCTGGCCGCTGGCGGCCTTGGCCGCGCCGCCGGAGATCGGCGCGTCGATGTAGTGGATGCCGCGTTCGGCCAGGCGCGCCTCCAGCGCGATGCTCCAGTTCGGGTCCACGGTGGAGCACATGACGAACACGCTGCCGCGCTTCATCGCAGCAGCGCAACCCTGTTCACCGAACAGCACCGCCTCGGTCTGCGCGGCGTTGACCACGACGCTGACCACCACGTCGCTGGCCGCGGCCAGTTCGGCCGGCGACGCGCAGGCCGTGCCGCCGTCCCGGGCGAATGCCTGCGCCACGTCGGCACGTATGTCGTACACATGCGGCGCATGGCCTGCGCGGCGCAGCGACTGCGCCATGCCGGCACCCATTGCGCCCAGGCCGATGAGGCCAACCGTGCCCGTGAAGCTGCCTGAATTCATATGGTTATCATACAACTTTGGCGTTTCGCCCTTGCTGGAAACGGACAGCCTCAGGCCTTGCGCAGCTTGCGCACCAGCGGCTGCGCCAGCCGCTCGCCGTCTTCGGTCCAGAACGCCGGATCGGCGTGTTCGATGCGGCGCACCGCGTTCGCCATGTGGCGGCCGGCCGCCGTGCGGGCTTTGGCCGCATCCCCCGCGGCAATCGCGTCGGCAATCGCCGCGTGCTCGCCGCGCACCTGCACCGTGAAGTCGGCGCGGCGCGCCTCGTTGGCGCGCGTCACGCTGATGGCGCCGCGCATGAACTGCGCCAGATAGTCCAGCGTGCCGATCAGGAACGGGTTGTGCGCGGCTTCGGCCACGCTGCGGTGAAAGCGCAGGTCTTCTTCCACACCGTCGCCGCCTTTGGCCACCGCCTTGTCCAGCGCCTGCACGGCCTGCTGGATGCGCTTCACATCCGCTGCGGTGCGGCGCTGCGCGGCCAGCGCGGCGGCCTCGGCCTCCAGAGCCCGGCGCACCTCGACCATCTGCGCCACGGCGCTTTGCGAATCGGCATGTCTTGCGTCGAAGTTCAGCGGCGCAAACGGCGGGCTGGCCGCCACATACACGCCGCTGCCCTGGCGCGAGTCGACCAGGCCCAGCGATTTGAGCCGCGACACGGCCTCGCGCACCACGGTGCGGCTGACGGCAAACTGCTCCACCAGCCGCGCCTCGGCCGGCAGCTTGTCGCCGGCGCCCAGCCGGCCCGCCTTGATTTCGGCGGCAAGCTGCTGCGCCACCTGGTCGGACAGGCGCGCGCCGCTTGTGACGGGGGTGAACGAAGTTGTCATACAAGATACCGCGAGGCGGCGCCAAGGATAGCGCACCCCAGGATCACCGGTATCACGCCCAGCTTGAACCGGACCAGCGCCAGCGCGGCCAGCGCCGTCAGCGCCAGCGCCACCCCGTCCAGGCGCCCGTCGGCGCGCCACGCGATGTGCGCCATGAAGAACAGGCCCAGGCTTGCGATCACGCCCACCACGGCGGCGGTGATCGCGGTGAGCGGCGCGGTAAAGCCCAGCCTGCCATGCGTGGACTCCACCAGCGGCCCGCCGGCCAAGATGAAGATGAACGACGGCAGGAAGGTGAACCAGGTCACCACCACCGCGGCCAGCGCCGCGCCGGCAAACAGCAGGTCCGGGCCCAGCACCTGCCGCGCCCAGCCGCCCGCGAAACCCACGAACGCCACCACCATGATGAGCGGGCCCGGCGTGGTTTCGCCCAGCGCGAGCCCGTCGATCATCTGCGGCCCCGTGAGCCACTGGAACTGCTCCACCGCGCCCTGGTACACATAGGGCAGCACGGCGTAGGCGCCGCCAAAGGTCATGAGCGCCGCCTTGGTGAAGAACCAGCCCATCTGCGCGAGCGTGCCGTGCCAGCCCCACAGCGCCACCAGCGCGCCCAGGCTGCCGAGCCACAGCACGGCGCCCACGGCCAGAACCTTCAGCAGCCCGGCCCTGGAAAAGCGCGCGTGCGGCGGCGTGGGCGTGTCATCGTCGATCACCGCGCGCCCCTGGCCCGTGTTCGCCGCCGCATGGCCCGCGCCGCCCGCGAACTGGATGGGCGCCCAGCGCGCGCCGAGCCAGCCCACCGCGGCGGCTACGAGCACGACCCAGGGAAACGGCAGCTTCAGCACCGCGATCGCCACGAAACTTGCCAGCGCCACGGCCCACAGCAGCGGCGTGCGCCGCGGGCTTTTGAGCACCTTGGCGCCAATGCGCCAGACCGCATGCAGCACGATGGCGGCCACCGCCGGCTTGATGCCGTAGAACAGCGCCGCCACCAGCGGCACGTCGCCATGCGCCATGTACACCCAGCTCAGCCCGATCAGGATGAACAGCGACGGCAGCACGAACAGCGCGCCGGCCGCAATGCCGCCCCAGGTGCGGTGCAGCAGCCAGCCGATGTAGGTGGCCAGCTGCTGCGCCTCGGGCCCCGGCAGCAGCATGCAGTAGTTCAGCGCGTGCAGGAACCGCTTCTCGCTGATCCAGCGGCGCTCTTCCACCAGCTCCCTGTGCATGATCGCGATCTGCCCCGCGGGCCCGCCGAAGCTGATGAAGCCCAGCTTGAGCCAGAAACGCAGGGCGTCGCCCAGGGATACCGCCGGCAGCGGGGGCGGCGCACTCATTGCACGGCCCCGGGTTTGGCGACCGTGGGCAAGGCCGCGGCACGCCATTGCGCGATGTCGGCGGGGTCATCCACGCCATCCTCGCCGCCTTCGATGCCGCCGGCCAGTACAGCGGCCAGCCATCCGGCACGCTGAAGGATTGCGGCTGCCTGCAGGCTGACCTCATGGCCGTACACGCAGTACACCACGACCTCGCGCGCGGCATGGGCACGGGCATAGGCTGCGACGTCCTCGGGAGCGCAGCGCACGGCGCCGGCCAGCATGCGGCCGCTTTGGTCGAAGCGCGCCTGGCGCCGCACATCGAGCAGCAGCGGGGCATCGGCCCTGCCCAGGCGTTCGGCAAGCTGTTGGGGGGGGATTCTGGGAATGGTCTGGTCAGCGGTGTCCATGGGGAAACTCCAAAGCATGAGTTGCCAGCGCTTGGACGGGACACCGTCTATCCGGGAGGACTCGGGAGGCTGAAATCCCGATGGGCGCGATGTTATCACCGGGCCTGGAATTTTCCGACCGGCACGCGCGCCACCCGCACAAGCCTTTGCGGCCGGGGCCGCGCGGCGCTCAGGCCCGCTCGAAGTGAAACACCGCCGTGCCGGCGCGCAGGTTGGGCAGCCAGCGGACCTCGCGGCCGTCCTGCAGGCCGAACGCGTCGATGATGCCCAGCGCGTTCTTGCCGGCCAGCACCTCGAAGTCCTTGTACGTGCCCACGCGGATGTTGGGCGTGTCGTACCACTGGTAGGGCAGGCGCCTGGTCACTGGCATGCGCCCGCGGGCCACTGCCAGCCGGTTGGGCCAGTGCCCGAAGTTGGGGAACGCGACGATGCCGGTCCTGCCCACGCGCGCGGTTTCGCGCAGCATGGTTTCGGCGTTGTGCAGGTGCTGCAGCGTGTCGATCTGCAGCACCACGTCGAACGAGTTGTCGTCGAACATCGCCAGCCCCTCTTCCAGATTGAGCTGGATCACGTTGACGCCGCGCTGCACACAGGCCAGCACGTTGGCGTCGGCGATCTCGATGCCGTAGCCCGTGCAGGCGCGCTCGCGCTGCAGCAGGTCCAGCAAAGCGCCGTCGCCGCAGCCCAGGTCGAGCACGCGCGAGCCGGGCTTGACCAGCCTGGCGATGGACTTCATCGTCTGCGCATCGCTCATGCCGCCACCTTGTCAAAGTAGGAACGCACGACATTCAGATAGCGCGCATCCTCCAGCAGGAACGCATCGTGCCCGTGCGGCGCATCGATCTCGGCATAGGCCACGTCGCGCCGGTTGTCCAGCAGCGCCTTGACGATCTCGCGGCTGCGCGCGGGACTGAAGCGCCAGTCGGTGCTGAAACTCACGAGCAGGAACTTGGCCGCCGCGCGCGCCAGCGCCTGCGACAGGTTGCCGCCATAGGCGCGCGCGGGGTCGAAGTAGTCGAGCGCGCGCGTGATCAGCAGGTAGGTGTTGGCGTCAAAGTATTCGCTGAACTTGTCGCCCTGGTAGCGCAGGTAGCTTTCGATCTGGAACTCGATGTCCTGCGTGCTGTACTTGAGGTCAATGCCATCCCGAAGCTGGCGACCGAATTTTTCATTCATCACGTCGTCGCTCAGGTAGGTGATGTGGCCGATCATGCGCGCGATGCGCAGACCGCGGCGCGGCAGCACGCCGTGCTCATAGAAATGCCCGCCGTGAAAGTCCGGGTCGGTGACGATGGCGCGGCGCGCCACTTCGTTGAAGGCGATGTTCTCGGCATTCAGGTTCGGCGCACTGGCCACCACCACCGCATGGCGCACGCGCTGCGGGTGCTGCAGCGTCCAGCTCAGCGCCTGCATGCCGCCCAGGCTGCCGCCCATCACCGCCGCCAGCGTCTGGATACCCAGCTGGTCCAGCAGCCGGGCCTGCGCGTTGACCCAGTCCTCGACCGTCACGACCGGAAAGTCAGCGCCGTAGACACGGCCCGTGTCGGGGTTCACGTGCATGGGTCCGGTCGAGCCGAAGCACGAACCCAGGTTGTTCACACCAATGACGAAGAACCTGTTGGTGTCCACCGGCTTGCCGGGGCCGATCATGTTGTCCCACCAGCCTTCGCTCTTGTCCTGGCCCGCATAGGTGCCGGCCACGTGGTGCGACGCGTTCAGCGCGTGGCAGACCAGCACGGCGTTGGACTTGTCGGCGTTGAGCGTGCCGTAGGTTTCGTACGCGAGTGTGTAACCGCGCACCGACGCGCCGCTTTGCAGCGCAAGCGGCTCGGCAAACTCCATGAACTGCGGTGTGACGACCATAAAAGCAAAAACCCGGCGTCGCCAAAGAAGCGAGGCCGGGTCCGTCGGGGCGGGGGCTTTCGGGTCTTTAGCTGAATTTATTGAGCGCCCGCAAGCTGAAGCAAATCGGCGCTGAAGGGCCACAGTATATCAACCCCACCCGAACAGGGCCACCCCGCCCAGCACCGCAAAGATGACGGCCGACACGACGTGCACCGCGCGGATCGGCACGAGCCGCGTGATGCGGTCGCCGAACCACACCACCGGCGCGTTGGCCAGCATCATGCCCAGCGTGGTGCCCGCCACCACAGCGAACCAGGCGTCAAAGCGCGCCGCGAGCATGACCGTGGCAATCTGGGTCTTGTCGCCCATTTCGGCCAGGAAGAACGCGATGAGCGTGGTGCCGAAGACGCCAAAGCGCGTGGCCGCATCGCCGTCGCCCTCGTCGAGCTTGTCGGGAATCAGCATCCACACTGCCATGGCGATGAACGAGCCGCCCAGCACCCAGCGCAGCACATCGGGCCCCAGCACCGTGGTGACCCAGGCACCGGCGGCGCCGGCCAGCGCATGGTTGGCCAGCGTGGCGACCAGGATGCCCAGCACGATGGGCCAGGGTTTGCGAAAGCGTGCGGCGAGCACGAGCGACAGGAGTTGGGTTTTGTCGCCCATTTCGGCGAGCGCGACGATGCCCGTCGAGATCAGAAAAGCTTCCATAGGTCGCGAATGATACGAAGCCGGGCTTTCACCGGGCTGTGCAAGGGCTTGTTCGCACGCTTCTGGCGCACTTCTTGCTTTGTTTTGGTGCGTTTGCTGTTTCGACGGCCGAAACGCACCAATTACAGGCATTTCATCCAAAGAGGAACTTATGGAAGCACTAAAACAGGGCTCTGACGCGCTGTTCATCCTGCTGGGCGGCATCATGGTTCTGGCCATGCACGCCGGTTTCGCCTTTCTTGAGCTGGGCACCGTGCGCAAGAAGAACCAGGTCAACGCCCTGGTCAAGATCCTGGTGGACTTTTCGGTGTCCACCGTCGTGTACTTCCTGGTCGGCTACAGCGTGGCCTACGGCACCAGCTTCTTCGTGGGGGCCGAGCAGCTTGCCCAGAAAAACGGCTATGACCTGGTGAAGTTTTTCTTCCTGCTGACGTTCGCGGCGGCCATCCCGGCGATCATCTCGGGCGGCATTGCCGAGCGGGCGCGCTTCTGGCCGCAGCTCATCGCCACGGCGGTGATCGTGGGCTTCGTCTACCCGTTCTTCGAGGGCATCGTCTGGAACCAGCACTTCGGCGTGCAGGCCTGGATCAAGTCGGTCGCGGGCGAGGAGTTCCATGACTTCGCCGGCTCCATCGTCGTGCACGCCGTGGGCGGCTGGCTGGCGCTGCCTGCAGTGATCCTGCTGGGCGCACGCGCCAACCGCTACCGCAAGGACGGCGCCATGTCGGCCCACCCGCCGTCCAACATTCCGTTCCTGGCGCTGGGCGCATGGATCCTGACGGTGGGCTGGTTTGGCTTCAACGTCATGAGCGCGCAGACCATCGACAAGATCTCGGGCCTGGTCGCGGTCAATTCGCTGATGGCCATGGTCGGCGGTACGCTGGCCGCGCTGGCGCTGGGCAAGAACGACCCCGGCTTCGTGCACAACGGCCCGCTGGCCGGCCTGGTGGCCGTGTGCGCGGGCTCGGACCTGATGCATCCGCTGGGCGCGCTGGTGACCGGCGCGATCGCGGGCGGCATCTTCGTCGTGATGTTCACGCTCACGCAGAACCGCTGGAAGATCGACGACGTGCTGGGGGTGTGGCCGCTGCACGGCCTGTGCGGCGCCTGGGGCGGCATTGCCTGCGGCATCTTTGGCGCCAAGGCGCTGGGCGGCCTGGGCGGCGTGAGCTTCGGCGCGCAGGCCATCGGCACGGTGCTGGGCGTGGCCTGGGCGCTGCTGGGTGGCTTCGTGGTCTACGGCGTGATCAAGGCCGTGGCGGGGCTGCGCCTGACGCCCGAGGAAGAGTACGACGGCGCCGACCTGTCGATCCACAAGATCGGCTCGACGCCGGACCGCGAAGTCAACTGGTAGCCCGGCGGGCGGTCACGCGCCGCGCGACAGGCGCGGCCACAGCAGCCGGTCCGCGGACCAGGCGCCCGGGCCGAACACGGCCAGCGCCGCCAGCAGCGCGCCCCACAGAATGTGCTGCTGCAGCGCGGCCGGGGCGATGTCGGTCAGTGCAATAACCGCCACCACGTTGACCACTGAAAGCCCCAGGGCGGCGAACCTGCCGCCCAGCCCCAGCGCCAGCAGCACGGGCAACACCAGTTCGCCCGCCGTGCCCATGGCAGCGGCCACGGGCGGCGGCAGCAAGGGCACCTTGTATTCGTCGGTGAACAGCGCGAGCGTGATGTCCCAGTCGCGCAGCTTGGTCAGCCCCGACAGAAAGAACACCTGCGCCACGTACAGGCGCGCCGCCAGCGCGGCCAGGGGTTGCAGCGCGTTGAGCGCGGCCGTTGCGGCGCCGGCAAGGCTGACGAGGCGGCGCAAACCTGCGCCGTTTGCAATGGTCATGGGGAGCTCCTTGTTATGGCGTGTTTTTGGGCGCCCAGCACCAGCCCGCCGTGATACGCGGGCCCAAGCCAGGCCTGAAAGTCCAGTTCGGGCGCGGCGGCCAGGGCGGCCGCCAGGCTGGCGCCGCGCTGCAGGGCCGCAACGAAGTCCGGCTCGCCGGGCAGCGCCTCACGCACGCGCGGGCGCAGGCCGTCACGCCAGACCAGCGCCGTTTCGGCGGTCCGCGCGGCAAGCCGTGCCGCCGCCGCCTCGAAAGCCGGCTCGCCGGCAAGGTGGGCCTGGACCAGGCTGACGACAGGCCAGGGGCTGGCAATACAGGCCGCGTCCGGTGACAACACCAGCGACACCTCGTCCGCGCCGGCCGAGGCCAGCAGCGCCAGGCTGGCCGGGTCCTGCACGCCATCGGCGGCGAACGCCAGCCGGTGCAGCAGCCACTCGACGCGCGCCACGTCCGGCAGGCAGGGCTCTTCGGACAGTTGCGGCGTGCCGGCGATGAAGTCCGCCAGGCCGCCGCCCCAGCAGGCCATGTCGCCCGTCTGCGGCGGATGGGCAAGCCAGTACGCGCGGGCCAGCGGCCGGAAGTTGTCCTCGTCCAGCATCTGGCGCAGGACAGGGTACGCAGCGCCCAGGGCGCGCCGCGCCAGTTCAATGCCGTGCGCACGGTAGGCCGCGAATGCGCGGGTCAATTGGGCGTCGGCGCCCGGCCGAAGCGGCTGCACCACGCCGCGCAGGGCCTGCAGACCGTCGGCCGCCGAAGGCGTCCACAGCGCCGCCAGAAATGCCTGCTGCGTGGCGGCCAGACCGCTGCTCATGCCACCTGCTCCGCGGCAACCATTTCACCCCGCGCCGTGGCCGCTTCCTGCAGCAGCACGGACAGGTCCGGCACGTCGGTGTCCCATTCCACCAGGACGGGCACCGGGCCGAAGCACTGCCGGGCATGGGCAAGCAGCTGCCAGACCTCGTGACAGACGCGGCTGCCGTGGTCGTCGATCACGATGTCGCCTTGTTCGTCCTGCACGCGGCTGTGTCCGGCGACGTGGATTTCGCCAACGGTCTCTGGCGCCATTGCGTCCAGCCACATGCGGCAGGCCTGCAACGGGTCGGCGCGATCGCCCGCGATGGCGGCGTTCAGCGCGTTGACGTAGATGTTGTTCACATCCACCAGCAGCCGGCAACCCGTGCGGCGCGCCAGGGTGGACAGGAATTCGGGTTCGGCCCGGTCGGTGGCGCGCCACGCCACATAGGCCGACAGGTTTTCGACGAGCACGGGGCGGCGCAGGCGGTCCTGCACCCGCTGCACGTTGGCGCACAGCACGGCCAGCGCCTCGTCGTTGAAGGGGATGGGCAACAGGTCCGCGGCGTGCACGCCGACGCCGCCGCCGCCGGTCGCGCCGAACGAGCCCCGTGCAAAGCAGGCATGGTCGCTCACGCGAACCGGTTCGATGCGATCGACCAGCCTCGCGAGCTGCTCCAGATGGTGTGCGTCAATGCCCGCGGCCGACCCGAGCGCCAGCCCCACGCCATGCAGGCTGATGGCGTAGTGCTCGCGGGCCTGCTCCAGCACCGTCAGCGCGGCACCGCCGTCTCCAAAAAAGTTTTCGGAGTGGACTTCCAGGAAGTCCAGCACGGGGCGCTGCTGCAGCACCTGCGCATAGTGCGGGTGCCGCCAGCCGATGCCGACAGGGGGTGAGGTCATGGCCGCAGCGGCACGCGACTTTCTGCGTCAGGCCTTTTTGGCGGCGGCCTTGGCCTCGTCGGCGGACATGCCCTTCATGCTCTTGCACGAGCCCTTGGCCACGTACTTCCATTCGCCCTTGTCGTTGTCGACCTTGGACTGTCCGGCACAGGAGTGTGTGCCGGCCAGGTTGGCGCAGTCGTTCTGGCCCGCCTTGGCGATGCCGTAGCACTTTTCCTTTTCCTGCGCGGTGGCGGGCGCCGCCACGAGAAGGGTGGACAGCAGCGAAGCGGCGGTCACGGCGATCAGGGTTTGTTGGTTCATGAGGTTTCTCCTGGTTGGGTTTAAAAAAGACCGGGCCGTCAGGCCTGGCTGGACGTTGGTCTGACCGGCCCCGGACTTCTTACATACGCACCGCAGGCCGGATCGGACGCAAGGCGATCACAACAGTTCGGCGATGCGGTCCCATGCCTCGGGCGGGATGCGGCCGCTGTAGCGCTCCACCACCTTGCCGGACTTGTCGATCAGCCAGGCCGCCGGCTGCTGGGCCGGGCGGCCCAGGTTGTCGCGGTGCACGGCCTCGCCGGCCCACAGCTGCACGAAGCGCTGACGCAGCGGCACCGTGCGCGAAATGATCTGCTCATAGGCGACCAGGTCCTCCATGCGCCGGTCAGTGCTGACCAGCACCAGCTCGAACGGGCGTGCGGCCCAGCCTTCGTAGTTCTGCCGCAGCTCATGCATCTTGTCGCGGCAGACCGCGCAGCCGGTGGACCACAGCATCAGCAACACGACCTTGCCGCGCAGGGACGCCAGGTTGAATGGCTTGCCGTCCACGGTGCGGCCCTCGACCTGCGGCGTGAATACGGTGGCAGGCGGGGTTTGGGCCTGTACGGGCGCGCCCAGACAGGCCAGGGCGACGAAGAGGGGGGCAAGACGCTGGATCATGCGGGTGAAGTCGTGTGCGATGATCTTTTTCTTACAAGGGTTTGCCCATGGGTTTCGAACACGAGCTTGCCGAGCACCGGACCTACCTGCTGCGTTTTGCGCGCCTGCAGCTGCGCAACGACGCCTGGGCCGAAGACGCCGTGTCCGAAACGCTGCTGGCCGCGCTGGCCAAGCCGCAATCGTTCGGCAACCGCTCGCAGCTCAAGACCTGGCTGGTGGGCATCCTCAAGCACAAGATCATCGACACCCTGCGCCAGCAAGCGCGCGAGGTCAGCGTGGGCGCGGACGACGGCGACGGCGATGCCGAGCTGGACGCGCTCGTGTTCCAGGCCGACGGCCACTTCGCCGCCCGGCCGTCCGACTGGGGCAACCCCGAACAGGACCTGCGCTCGCGCCAGTTTTTCGAGGTGCTGGAGGCCTGCGCCGACAAGCTGCCGCCGGCCATGGCCCGCGTGTTCCTGATGCGTGAATGGCTGGAACTGCCGACCGAGGACATCTGTAAGGAACTGAAGCTGACGTCGACCAACCTGTACGTCCAGCTTCACCGCGCCCGCCTGCGCCTGCGCGAATGCCTGGAACTCAACTGGTTTGGACGCCCCAGCACGCCATGAAATTCAGGATCTTGCGCCGCACCTGCCGTGAAGCGGCATCCCTCATGATCGCCCGGGAAGACCGGGCGCTGGGGCTGGCCGACCGGGTGGCGCTCAGGCTGCACCTGCTCGCCTGCCAGGCCTGCCCCACTTTCGAGCGCCAGGTGCTGACCATGCGCAACGCCTTGCGCCAATGGCGCCATTACTCGGAAAACGCCGACCTTTGACCCCTGCCAGGGCCGCCCGTGCGTCAAAACGGTGCGCTCTTGCGGCAGACCTTCGGGTGGGATGCGGGTTTTTGCGGGGTTCACAACGCACTTTCTGCTTGCCCTCGCGCCGGATATCTGGTTAATAATGCTCTGCGGTCGTCCGTTCGGTCGGCCGCGAGTTTGCGGTGATCAGGTTTCGCGCCTTTTTTGAATGCGTCTTCGGGACTCCATCGCTTCTGGTCAATGTGTTTTTGAGGAGTCCCTTGATGGGCAACAAACTGTATGTGGGCAACCTGCCCTATTCGATGCGTGACAGCGACCTGGAACAGGCTTTCAGCCAGTTCGGTGCGGTGACCAGCGCCAAGGTCATGATGGAGCGCGACACCGGCCGCTCCAAAGGCTTCGGTTTCGTGGAAATGGGCAGCGATGCCGAGGCGCAAGCCGCCATCAACGGCATGAACGGCCAGCCCATGGGCGGCCGCAGCATCGTCGTGAATGAAGCCCGCCCGATGGAAGCCCGCCCGCCCCGTAGCGGTGGCTTCGGCGGCGGTGGTGG
>JAYRLC010000002.1:258944-268804 GCA_041905405.1 Ramlibacter sp.
CGGTGGCCGTGGCGGCGGTGGCGGTGGCGGCGATGGCGGCTTCCGCAGCCCCTACGGCTCCGGCCCGCGCGGCGGCGGCGGTGGTGGCGGCGGCTACGGCGGTGGCCGCGGCGGCAACAGCTACTGATCCAGCCCCCTGCATCAAAAAAGGCTCCTTCGGGAGCCTTTTTGCTGGGCGCATGGCGCCAAAGACAGCGTTTATTCGGCCGCCCCGGCCCGTTCGCGGCGGCGCGCACTGCGATCGACAAGCTGCGCGAAATCATGGGCATTCATGAGCCACACGGCGTGGGCGTTCGTATGCTCGCGCACGTCGCACACCAGCGCCGTGAACTGCAGTGGCGCTGCAGGATGCAGCACCGCCAGCGGCGCGGCGGGGTACAGGCGCCCTGCGCCGCGGGGGTTTTTCATGAGCAGCTGCGGCTTGGTGTGCCGACGGTCGCGTTGCAGGCGCTCCCACAGCGCGTCGACCTCGCGGGCCGGCCCTTCCAGGAGCTGCAGGTACATGCCACAGCCGGCCAGCAGCGTGCCGCTGATGCAGTGCTGGGCGTTGCGGCGGGCGGCCTGCTCGACCATTTCGGCCAGGGCAGCTTCATCCAGCGCGCGAACCTTGCGGCTGCAATAAAGCAGTTGGGACACGGGGTCCCCGGATGTGTTGGGCTGGCGGCGCGACATGTGCTGGCATTGTGGAAAGCCCCGCGCCGCCCGGCCAGCGCGGCGGCGGCAGCGCCCCGCCAGGGCGCGAGCGAATTTGCGCCGGCGTTGCAGGCGCCCGAAGGTTTTGCGACTTTTGCCCGCCCCGGCGGGCTTGGCCCGGGCGCTACTGGCCGCCCTGGCGGTGCTTGCGCGGCCGGCCGGCCAGCGCGCGGTCATACAGCGCGTTGGGCAGCGCGCGCAGCAGCCTGGCTACCACGCCCATCTGCCAGGGAATGACGCGGTAGCTGGCGCCCGCCTGGATCGCGCGGAATGCCTGGTCGGCAAAGTCCTGGGGCTGCATGAGGAACGGCATGGAATAGCGGTTCTGCTGCGTCAGCGGCGTGTCGATGTAGCCGGGGCAGATGGTCACCACGCGCACGCCGCCCGCGCGCAGTTCGCCACGCAGGCTTTCGCAGTAGCTGATGACGGCGGCCTTGCTGGAGCAGTACGCGCCATGCCCCGGCAGGCCGCGGATGCCCGCCACGCTGGCAATGCCGGTGAGCGTGCCGCTGCCGCGCGCCAGCATGGGTTCGATGAACGGGTGGAAGGTGGCGGCCAGGCCCAGGTTGTTGGTGGCATAGGTGCGGGCCATGACGTCCAGGTCCTCGCGCACGGCCGTGTCCATGCCGACGCTGATGCCCGCGTTGGCGATGACCGCGTCGGGCACGCCCTGCGCCGTGATGCAGGCCCGGCCCGCGGCCACGATGCTGTCGACCCGGGCCACATCGGCCCCATACACGGCGTACCGGGCGGGGTCCAGGCTTTTTTCCGCCGCCCAGCGCCCGATTTCGTCGGTGCGCCGCGCCACCAGCGCCAGCCGCCAGCCGGCCTCGTAGAAGCGCCAGGCCAGCGCCTGGCCGATGCCGCTGGATGCGCCGGTGATGAAGACCAGGGGAGCTGTCATGGCGGGGCCTTTCGCAACGCTTGGCGCCGTCATTGGGCCTTGCGCGGGGCGAGCACGCCGCGCACACGTCCGCGCAAGTCCATCACGCGGTCCAGGTTGTCGTAGTCCATGCTGTCGGCGGTGAACTGGTCGTCGCCGCGGGTGAGCGTGACGGGCTTGTGCGAGCGGATGCGCTCGGTTTCCATGAACGCGTGCAGGAATTCGCCGCGAAACTGCAGCGCAGGTACGGGGTTGCCCTGGGCGTCCGTGCCGGCGTCACGGGTGACGACCGCGTTGCCGAACAGCTGCACCTCGGTGCCGTCGCCGTTGCTCAGGGCACGGCTGGCCGTCGCCACGGTCAGCAGGCCTTTTTCATTGATGCTGCGGATGCGGGGCTGGTCGATTTCCAGTGTGTCGCTGTCGGGGAAATGGCGCGCCTGCGCGCCCACGACCTCGCTCTTGAGCCGGCCAGTGCCATCAAACGTCTTGACCGAGAAGCCGCGCATGAAATAGTCGGGCTCGCTGCTGACCACCTTGTCGCCGGCCGCCGGCGCCTGCAGGGGCGTGTTGCGCACCAGCCAGTAGGTGCCCAGCGCCAGCACGCCCATGAGGATGATGGGCAGGTAGATCGACAGCCGGTCCCACAGCCGCAGGCCCAGCCGCGCGGCGCCGCGCAGATCCGTCATGGCCCGCAGGCCTCACGCAGCAGCGCCGCGTAGCGGCCCGACGCCACCAGCAGCAGGTCACAGAACTCGCGCGCCGCGCCGTGGCCGCCCGCGGCCTGCGTCACCCAGGCCGCCCGCGCGCGCACTTCGGCATGTGCGTTGGCCGGCGCGGCGGCAAAGGCGCAGCGTGTGAGCACGGGCAGGTCCGGCCAGTCGTCGCCAATGGCGGCGGCCTGGTCCCAGTCCAGACCCAACGCTTCAAGGGTTTTTTCCGCGGCGGGGTATTTGTCCTCGGTGCCGAAATGGGCGTGCGTGACGCCCAGCGCCGACAGCCGCCCGCGCAGCGCCTTGGAGTCGCGCCCCGTGATGACGGCGGGCGTGATACCGGCCTTTTGCAGCAGCTTGATGCCCAGCCCGTCCAGAATGTTGAAGCGCTTGAGCGATTCGCCCTGGTCCGACATGAACAGCCCGCCGTCGGTCAGCACGCCGTCGATGTCGAAGAACGCCACGCGGATGCCCTGGGCCTTCAGCAGCAGCTCGGGCGGGAAATTCAGCGCGGGGGTCATATCACTTTCGCCCGCAGCAGGTCGTTGGTGTTGAGCGCGCCACACAGGCTGCCCTGGGCGTCCACCACCAGCACGCTGGTGATGCGGTTGTGCTCCATCAGCTCGGCCGCCTCCACCGCCAGCGCGTCGGCGCGGATGGTGCGCGGACGGGGGTGCATGACGTCCCCGGCCGTGACGGTGCGCAGGTCGGCGCCCTGTTCGATCAGCCGCCGCAGGTCCCCGTCGGTAAAGATGCCCACCAGCCGGCCGTCCTGGGCCACGATGGCGGACGCACCCAGGCCCTTGGCGCTCATTTCGCGCATGAGCTGGCTGAAAGGCGCCTCGGGCGGCACCTGCGGCACCGCGTCACCCGAGCGCATCAGGTCGCTCACATGCGTGAGCAGCTTGCGCCCCAGCGCGCCGCCAGGGTGGGAACGCGCGAAGTCCTCGGTCTTGAAGCCCCGGGCGTCCAGCAGGGCAACGGCCAGCGCGTCGCCCAGGGCAAGCTGCGCGGTCGTGCTGGCCGTGGGCGCCAGCTGCAGGGGGCAGGCTTCCTTTTCCACACCGCTGTCCAGCACCACGTCGGCATGCTGCGCGAGCGTGGATCGGGCGTTGCCCGTCATGGCCACCAGGGGCACGCCCTGGCGCTTGAGCACGGGCAGGATGACGGTGATTTCCTGGCTTTCGCCGCCGTTGGAGATTGCCAGCACGATGTCGATCGCCTTGATCATGCCCAGGTCGCCGTGGCTTGCTTCAGCCGGGTGCACGAACATGGCCGGGGTGCCGGTGGAGGCCAGCGTGGCGGCGATCTTGCGGCCGATATGACCGCTCTTGCCCATGCCCATGACGACCACCCGGCCGCGCACCTCCAGCATGAGCCGCACCGCCTGCACGAACGCATCGCCGGTACGCGCCTTCAGGCCCAGCACGGCGGCGGCTTCGATGTCGAATGTCTCCTGGGCCAGGCGCAGCGCCTGGGCGGCGTCGAAAGTCATCGCGCGATTCTATCGACGGCGGCCCTCGGCGGAGGGTTTACCCCGGTATGTGCCTTGCTAGCATCGGGGCATGACCTCGCTGGAGCTGACGCTGCTGTACCTGCTGGCCGCCGTGCTGGGCGTGGTGGCCTGCCGTTCGCTCAAGCTGCCGCCCATGCTGGGCTACCTGGTGGTGGGCGTGCTGATCGGCCCCAATGCGCTGGCGCTGGCGCAGAACTCCGAGGGCGTCAAGCACCTGGGCGAGTTCGGCGTGGTGTTCCTGATGTTCGTGATCGGGCTGGAGTTCAACCTGTCCAAGCTGCGCGCCATGCGCGGCCATGTGTTCGGGCTGGGGCTGTCGCAGGTGGTGCTGACCATCGTGATCGGCACGCTGGGCTCGCTGTTCCTGGCGGCGCTGGCGCCGCTGTGGTGGAAGATGGGCTGGCAGACGGCGCTGGCGCTGTCCGGCGCGCTGGCCATGAGCAGCACCGCCATCGTCGTGAAGATGATGGCCGAGCGGCTGGAGCTTGAAAGCGAACACGGCAAGCGCGTGATGGGCGTGCTGCTGTTCCAGGATCTGGCCGTGGTGCCGCTGCTGGTGCTGATCCCGGCCCTGGGCAGCTCGCCCGAAAAGCTGCTGGGCGCGCTGGCGCTGGCCGGCTTCAAGGCCGTGGCGCTGATCACCGTGCTGCTGGTGGGCGGCCAGCGCGTGATGCGCTGGTGGCTCACGATCGTGGCGCGGCGCAAAAGCGAAGAGCTGTTCGTGCTGAACCTGCTGCTCATCACGCTGGGCCTGGCCTGGCTGACCGAGCTGGCGGGGCTAAGCCTGGCGCTGGGCGCATTCATCGCGGGCATGCTGATTTCCGAGACCGAGTACAAGCACCAGGTGGAAACCGACATCCGCCCGTTCCACGACGTGCTGCTGGGGCTGTTCTTCATCACCATCGGCATGATCCTGGACTGGCGCCTGGTGCTGGAGCGCTGGCCGCTGGTGCTGCTGCTGGTGACGCTGCCGGTGTTGTTCAAGCTGGTACTCGTGACACTGCTGGCCAAGGCATTGGGCGCGACGATGGGCACGTCGCTGCGCACGGGCCTGTACCTGGCGCAGGCGGGTGAGTTCGGCTTCGTGCTGCTGACGCTGACCAACCAGAACGGCCTGGTGCCGCCCGTGCTGCTCAACCCCATTCTGGCGAGCATGGTGCTGTCCATGCTGGCCACGCCGTTCATCATCATGTACAGCAACCGGATCGTGATGAAGCTGGTCGCCAGCGAATGGCTGCAGCAGTCGCTGCAGATGACCAGCATTGCGCGCAAGTCCATCAACACCGCCAAGCACGTGATCATCTGCGGCTACGGCCGCAGCGGCCAGAACATGGCCCGCGTGCTGGAAGGCGAGGGCATCCCCTACATGGCGCTGGACCTGGACCCCGACCGCGTGCGCCAGGCCGCAGCCGCGGGCGACTCAGTCGTGTTCGGAGACGCGGCGCGGCTGCAGGCGCTGATGGCCGCGGGCCTGGCGCGCGCCAGCGCCGTGGTGGTGACCTACCTGGACACGGCCGGCGCGCTGAAGGTGCTGGCCCATACGCGCGCGCATGCGCCGCAGGTGCCGGTGATCGTGCGCACGCAGGACGACCTGGACCTGGAGAAGCTGCGCGCCGGCGGCGCGACCGAGGTCGTGCCCGAGGCCATCGAAGGCTCGCTCATGCTGGCCAGCCACGCGCTCGCGCTGGTGGGCGTGCCCATGCGCCGCGTGATCCGCGTGGTACAGGACCAGCGCGATGCGCGCTACAACCTGCTGCGCGGCTATTTCCACGGCGCCGACGACGACACCGTTCACGAGCTCGAGCATGAGCGCCTGGGCACGTTCACCCTGCCGCTGGGCGCCAAATCCATCGGGCACACGCTGGGCCACCTGGCGTTGCACGCGATGGGCGTGCGGGTCGTAAACCTGCGCCGCGCGAACGGCAAGGCCGTGGCGCTGGAGCCCGATCCGCAGCTGCTGGAGGGCGACACCCTGGTGCTGTCGGGCAAGCCCGACGTGCTGTCCATGGCCGAGCAGAAACTTCTGCGCGGCTGAACGCATCCAACCCGCCATGCAACGCCGCACCTTCACCGCCGCCCTGCCGCTGCTGGCCGCAGGCCCCCTGATGGCTCAGCCCGCTGACGCTGCAGCCGCACTGCGCGCGGGCGGCTGCGCCGTGCTGATCCGCCATGCGCAAACCGTGCCCGGCGTGGGCGACCCCGAAGGCTTTCGCCTGGACCTGTGCAGCACGCAGCGCAACCTGAGCGAAGAAGGCCGCGCGCAGGCGCGGCGCATCGGGGCCTGGTTCAAGGCGCAGGGCCTGCGTCCGCGCGTCGTGCAGTCCAGCGCCTGGTGCCGCTGCAAGGACACGGCCGATCTGGCGTTCGGGCGGCATGTGATGTGGCCGGCGCTCAACTCGTTCTTCGGTGCGCGCGACGCGCAGGACCGGCAGACGCAGCAACTGCGCACGGCACTCGCGCGCATCCCCGCCGGGCAGTTCGAGGTCTGGGTCACCCACCAGGTCAACATGACCGCGCTGACCGGCGAGGGCATGGCCATGGGCGAAGGCCTGGTCGTGGACGCGCGCGGCACAATGGTGGCCCGCACCACCTTCGGCTGACCCTGCGTCCGCCCCTTCACCGCGCCATGCCTTCGCAAGACGACGTCTTTCTCTACGGTCCCTACCTGCGCGAGCACATCCGCACGGTGCCCGACTGGCCCGCGCCAGGCGTGCAGTTCCGCGACATCACGCCGCTGTTGCAGGACCCCAAGGTGTTCCGCGTGCTGATCGACGCGTTCGTGCACCGCTACATGGGCCGCCGGCCCGACGTGGTGGCGGGGCTGGACGCCAGAGGCTTCATCCTGGGTTCGGTGGTCGCCTATGAGCTGGGCGTGGGGTTCGTGCCGATCCGCAAGAAAGGCAAACTGCCATTCACCACGGTGGCGGAAACCTACGAGCTCGAATACGGCAGCGCCACCGTGGAGCTGCACACCGACGCCGTCAAGCCCGGCGACCGCGTGCTGCTGATCGACGACCTGATCGCCACCGGCGGCACCATGATGGCCGGCAAGAAGCTGCTGGAAAAGCTGGGCGCCACGGTGATGGAAGGCGCAGCCATCGTGGATTTACCCGAACTGGGCGGCTCCAAACGGTTGGTCGACGCGGGCCTGCCGTTGTTCACGCTCGTCGACTTCGCCGGACATTGATCACCGCGTCGCGCGCCTGCAGCGCGCGGCGCTCAGTTCAGCGCGCCGTACTGCGTGCCGCTGAGCGCGGGCGATTCGTCGGGCATTTCGGTGTCTTCGTAGCCGGTCAGCAGCGTGTAGCTCTGCGGACCATGGCGCGCGCTGCCATCGGTAAAGGCGCGGGCGCTGGCGCCCGTAGCGATGGCGGCGGGGGCTGCCGCCGAAACTTTCACGGGCGCGGGCCGGGCCTTCACGCCGGCCGCCAGGGCCTGCTTGAAAGCCTCCACCTCGTCCGCGGCGATAGGCTCGAACCGGCCGCCGGCCGGCGTGGCCCCGCGCGGCAGCGGCATGGGCTGGGAGATCAGGGGCGCCGGCTGCGACACCGCCGCGGGCAGCGGCTCCAGCGGCATGGGCGCCGAGGGCCGCGCGCTTGCATGCGGACGAGTCGGCGGCAAACCTACCGCCACATGGTCGTTCAACCGCCAGTACACCGCCGTCACCACGATGTCGTGGCGCGACTTGGCGCTCTGGGCGATGAGGGCCTCGATCTCGGCCAGGCGGCTGGTCTCGTCGCCATGCTCACGCGACAGGTCCATCATCACCAGAAACTGGCGGCCGCGTGGGTCCAGCGACAGCACCTTGAATTTGTAGCTGGACGACAGCATGCCGGCGCGGACCATGGCCTCCCGCACCACGGCATACAGCAGCTCGCGGCGCGCCATGCGCTCGGACTTGCGATTGCCGGGCTGTGCGTTGTCGGCGGGCGCCTTGCCGCTGACGGCGCTGTTGCGGCCGGAAGTCACCGGACGGGTCGGCTCCATGCGGGACAGGCCCGAGCTGTCAGGTTGCACGGGCGCGCGGGACGTCTTTTGCGAAGGGAAAAGCCAGCTGAGCAGAGACATGGGAAACCTTTGTCCGGAACCTCAAAAACAAGGGGCGAAAGTTTGACTACTTTGTGGCGTCACCTGAAAGACAGTGTAGGCCTGCGCCCGGCCGGTTCCGCTGCCGTCCAGCGGCAAAAACATGCCGTTTGCCGCTAGGGCGGCCTGCGGCGTGAAATAGTTGCCACTGCGCTCAGGTCACGGCCACCCGTTTGGGCTTGTTGACCAGCCGCCGCCCCAGCAGCGACCCCAGCGCCATGGCCAGCTCCAGCGCAACATTGGGATGACGGTTGGACAGCTCTGAAAACCGGATCGGCGTCAGGCACCACACCTTGCACGGGGCGGCGGCCTGGACGGTGGCATTGCGGGGGTTGCGGGTGAAGAACGCGCCCTCGCCCACGGCAGAGCCGGGCGCGACGATGGCCAGCCGCACGCGGCCCTTGTCGTCTTCGTAGTGAACGCTGAACGAGCCGGATTCCAGCAGGTACAGCGTGCGGTCCGCCGCGCCCTGTTCGATCAGCACCTGGCCCTGCGCCAGCGCGAACGGCTGCATGTAGCTGGCCAGCGTGTCCCATTGGGCCTGGCCGAGCGCGCAGCCCAACCGGTCGTTGGTCTGGTTCTGGGACATGGCCTGGACCAGACCCTGCACGTCGAACTGGACGGGGGTGCGCAAAGGGGCGTTCATGGGCGCACAAGGTAGCCGCAGCCCCCGGGCAGCGGCAAGGGGCCTTACGCCCGCTTACATCTGATACCGCCGCTTTATTTGCCGATGCAGAACCGGCTGAAGATCACCCCGAGCAGGTCGTCGGGCGTGAATTCGCCGGTGATTTCATTGAGCGCGTTCTGCGCCAGGCGCAGTTCTTCGGCCAGCAGGTCCAATGCCTGGGCCTGCGCCGCCAAGTGGGCCCCTGCCTGCGCCAGGTGCGCCTGGACGCGGCGAAGTGCGTGCAGGTGCCGTTCCCGGGCAATGAAGACGCCTTCGGGCGCTGCCTGCCAGCCGGCCACGTCCAGCAGCCGGCGGCGAAGCGCCGGCAGGCCATCGCCGGTGCGGGCCGACAGGGCAAGCGCGGCGACGCCAGGCAATGCGGCGTGCGGCGCCGCGTCACGCTTGTTCCACAGGTCGATGACGGGCACGGACGCCGGCAGGCGCTGCGCGATCTGCGCCGCGATCAGGGCGTCCGCCTGCGCATGGCCGGCGTCGCCTGCCTGCGTCAGGTCGTGCAGGAACAGCACGGCGTCAGCACCCGCGATCTGGTCCCAGGCCCGCTCGATGCCAATGCGCTCGACCACGTCCTCGCTGTCGCGCAGGCCCGCCGTGTCGATCACGTGCAGGGGCACGCCTTCGATCTGGATGGAATGCGCCACCACGTCGCGCGTGGTGCCTGCCACCGGCGTGACGATGGCCAGCTCGGCGCCGGCCAGGGCGTTGAGCAGCGAGCTTTTTCCGGCGTTGGGCTGGCCCGCGATCACGACGCGGATGCCTTCGCGCAGCAGCACGCCCTGGCGCGCCCGCTGCATCACGCGGACAAGCGAAGCGGCCAGCCGGTCGAGCTGTCCTTGGGCGTCGGCCTTCTGCAAAAAGTCGATCTCTTCCTCGGGGAAGTCCAGCGTCGCCTCCACCAGCATGCGCAGGTCGATCAAGGCGTCGCGCAGCACGTGGATCTCGCCCGAGAATTCTCCCGACAGCGAGCGGCTGGCGCTGCGCGCGGCGGCCTCGGTGCTGGCATCGATCAGGTCGGCCACGGCCTCGGCCTGGGCCAGGTCCAGCTTGTCGTTCAGGAAAGCCCGCTCGGTGAATTCACCCGCGCGGGCCACGCGCACGCCGAGGGCCGCGCCTGCCTCCAGGCAGCGGGCCAGCAGCAGCTGCAACACGACGGGCCCGCCGTGCGCCTGCAGCTCCAGCACGTCTTCGCCGGTGTACGAATGCGGCGCCGGAAAGTGGATGGCCAGCCCCTGGTCGATGGCGCTGCCGTCCGCGGCGCGAAAGGGCAGGTAGGTCGCCTCGCGCGCC
>JAYRLC010000084.1:0-6814 GCA_041905405.1 Ramlibacter sp.
AGCGGAACATCGAAAACAATTCGGCGCACATTGCGGCTCGCGCTTCAGTCAGGTTCCTGCAGAAGAGGACCAAGGGATAACCCTTGTGTCCTAACCGGGTCATTTGCACCGAACTTGAGTTCACCCCAGGCTCGACGCCCCGCAAAAATATCAGGCGAGAGTCTATCGATTAGTTCTTTATAGCTCAATCATTTTCGGTCTTCACGCCATAACACACGGACATTAGCTGTCTCCAGGGCCTCGACATCCGGAGAGATTGATGCTACTAATTTCGAAGCGCATCAGGCATGCTGAGCATGCCTGAACAGCATGGTAAATGCCTAATTTTCAGGCTGAGCCCTGCCTGCGTCGCATCAACGACTCCACCTCTGACCCGGTAAGCCAGCGCCACTGCCCGGGCGCCAACTCCGCCGGCAGTTCCAGGTCCCCAATACGCGAGCGGTGCAGCGCCTCGACCCTGTTCCCCACCGCCGCCACCATGCGCTTGACCTGGTGGTATTTGCCTTCGGTGAGCGTCAGGCGCAGGTGCAGCGGCGCCACCGCCTCGCAGGCCGCGGCGGCCACGGGCGCGGGGTCGTCATCCAGCACCACGCCCTGCAGCAGGCGCTGGACCTGCGTGTCATCCAGCGGGTGCTTGACGGTCACCTCGTAGACCTTGGGCACATGGTGTTTCGGCGAGCCCATGCGGTGGATGAACTGGCCGTCGTCGGTCAGCAGCAGCAGGCCGGTGGTGTCCTGGTCGAGCCGGCCGACGGCCTGCACGCCCTGCACGGCGCCCTTTTGCGGCCGCTGGCGCAACGGCGCGGGCAACAGCGTGTAGATGCTGGGCCAGGTGGACGGCTTTTGCGAGCATTCGGTGCCGGCCGGCTTGTGCAGCATGACGTAGGCGCGTTCGTGGTATGGCCAGGGCTGCCCCTGCACCGTGAAGTGCAGGCCCTGCGGCGTGACGTCCTGCGCGGCGTCCGTCGTGACGGTGCCGCCGACCTCGACCAGGCCGTGCTGGATCAGGCCCGCGCACACGCGGCGGGTGCCGAAACCTTGCGAATAAAGGACGTCTTGCAATTGCACGGGGCGAGTATCGCAAACACGCGCGGGGGCGTGGCTCAGTCGCCGGGCGCCGCCGGCGCGAAGCCCCATCCGTGCAGCGTCGCCAGCACGGCGGTGACCAGCGCGCGCGGGACGTCGAACATCATGTGGTGGCCGGCGTCGGGAATGTCGAAGGTCGTCAGGGTGCCTTCGGACCGCTCGACGATCTGGCGCTGCACGTCCGGCGGCACGGCCCCGTGCTCGGCCCGCACGAAAACGCCGCGGCAAGGCAGGGGCTTGAAGCCCCCGGGCATGTCCAGGCGGCGGTAGATGGCCGTGTCGAACTGCCAGGTCCAGCCGCCTTCGGCCTCGCGCAGCGAATGCTCGGCGACATGGGCCCGCACGTACGGCAGGTTGGTGTTTTGCGGCGGGCGCGTGCGGTACGCGCGCAGCGCGTCGGCACGGTTGGCAAAAATCCGGTTGGGCCGGTCGCCCCGCGTGGCGCGCTCGCGCAGCTCTTCATCGCTGCGGGCGCGCAGCAGGCTGTCCAGGATGATCAGGCCGTCGAAGACCTTCAGCCCCAGGTAGAGGGTCTGCACGGCCGCCATGCCGCCCATGCTGTGCGCGACCACGACGCAGCGCCCGTCGGCGTTTTCGGCGTCGATCACGCCCGCGATCTCGTGCGCCCAGTCGGCCATGGCGTAGTCGTCGCGCCAGCCGCTTTGGCCATGGCCGGACAGGTCGATCGCGACCGCGCGAAGGCCGCGGGCGACAAACGGCGCGATGTGGTCCCACCAGCGCGCGTTGGCCGCCGCGCCATGGACGAACAGCACGACGCGTTGGGCATCGGGGTTCCAGACGCGGTAATGGATGCTGGCGCCGCGCACCTGCACGGTCCGGGAGATGGCGGGGGTCTGTATCGCGTGGGTGAACCACGCGGGCGGGCTGGCGGCAGTGCTCATGTCTGGGATCAGGTTTCGGCGGTGTCCATCGGGACAGCCTGGGGTGGGGGTGCGGCCCGCTTGCCGCGCAGGACCAGCGACGGCAGCAGCGCGATGGCAAACACGATGGCCAGCAGGTAGAAGATATCGCGGAAAGCCTCTGAATAAGCCTGTGCGGCGATCATGGTTCCGAAGTAGTACAGGGCACCGGCGGATTGCAGGTCGGGCGGTGCGCCGCTGGCGGCCAGCAGGCTGCCCACGCCGCGCAGCAGGTCCGGGCCCGCGTTGCTGCGGGCCGCCGCGGTGATGGCGTCGCTGTGGAACGCCATGCGGTATTCCAGCGCCACGGACAGCCCGTTGACACCGAACGCGCCGCCCAGCTGCCGAGCGAAATTGATCAGGCCCGCGCCTTGCGCCAGCATGGCCGCCGGCAGCGCGCTGATGGCGGCCACGTTGAGCGACGGGTTGACCGCCCCCACCGCCACGCGGCCCACCGCCACGATCCCGGCCATGACCACGTAGGACGTGTCCACCCCGACCGTGGCCAGGGCAAACGACGACACCATGAACAGCAGGATGCCGGTCACGATCATCGTGCGGGCCGCCATGCGGTCGGCCAGGTAGCCCGAGATCGGCATCACCAGGCCGAGCAACAGCCCGCCGGGCAGCAGGATCAGGCCCGCCTGCGAGGGGGTGGCCGACTGGACCGTCTGGGCAAACAGCGGAATGAGGTAGGTCGAGCCGAACAGCCCCGCGCCGAACAGGAACGACAGCAGGATCGCCACGGCGAAGTCCGGCACCAGCATCGTGCGCACCTCCACCAGCGGCGACTCCACCCGCAGTTCGCGCAGCACAAAGGCCACGCCGCAGACCAGCGCGACGCCCACCAACAGCAGGATCTCGCTGGAGTTCCATCCCATCCGCTGGCCGGTGGACAGCGCCACCAGCAGGCAGAAGATCGAGGTGGTCACGAGCGTGAACGACAGCCAGTCGAACGGCTTGGCGGGCTTGCCGGTGCCGGGCGCGGCGCGCTGGGGCAGGAAGATCGAGCCCAGCAGCAGCGCGATGCCGGCAATGGGTACCGACACGTAGAAGATGGCGCGCCAGTTGAAGTATTCGATCACGATGCCGCCCACCACCGGCCCCATGGCCGGGCCGACGATGGCCACCAGGCCGAACATGCCCATGGCCTGGCCCTTGCGGTCGGGCGGGAACACGCTGATCAGCACGAACACCGCGATGGGCTGCATCAGCCCCATCACGCTGCCCTGCACCAGGCGCGCCAGGATGAGCACGTTCTCGTCGGGCGCATGCGCCGCCAGCAGCAGCGACGCCAGCAGCACGCCCATGGCGCTGATGAAGGTGGCCCGCAAGCCGAAGCGGCCCACCAGCCACGACTGCATCAGCATGGCCACGCTGGTGCCGGCCAGCGCGCCGGTGGACAGCCAGTGCGCATGGTCCTGCCCCATGCCGAAGGTGCCCATGATGTCGGGCACGGCCACGTTGACGACCGTGGTGGTCAGCACCGACGACAGCATGCCCAGCAGCACCGTGACCGCGGCCAGCCAGCGGTAGGCCGTGCCGTAGCGCTGGCCCAGCAGCTCAAGGGTGTCGGGTGTCGACATCCACTTCCACCAGCATGCCCGGCTTCAGGCGCGAGGCCTTGTCCGCAAGGCGGATGCGCAGCGGCAGGCGTTGCGTGACGCGGGTGAAGTTGCCGCTCGGGTTGGGGTTGGGCAGCAGCGCGAACTTGCTGGTGGCGGCGTCCCCGATGCGCTCGATCTCGCCCTTGAACACTTCGCCGGGGAAGGCATCCACGCGCACCTGCGCGGGCATGCCCAGCTTCAGGCGCGCGACCTCGGTTTCCTTCACGTTGGCCTCCACCCAGACCTCGGCGGGGTTGTGGTACATGAGGATGCGCTGGCCGGCGGAGACGTGTTCGCCGGCGCGCACAAAGGTCATGACCACCACGCCGTCGCCCGGGCTGAGGATGGTGCGGTCGCGGATGTCGTTGTCCAGCCGGCGGATCTCGGCGCGGATCTCGTCGGCCTGGCGCTCCAGCACGACGCCCTGGCGGCCCACCACCTGGACCTGGCGGCGGCTGCCCTGTGCCGACGCGAGCTGCCCGCGCACCGCCGCCAGCTCGGCGACGGCCTTGCGGTACTTTTCCTCGGCGGACCGCAGGTCGGTGGCCGAGCGCTCCAGCGCCTGGGGCGACAGCCATTTCTGCTGCGTGAGTTCGCGCGCGCGCTCGTATTCGGCGCGGGCCTGCTTCTGCTGGGCCTCGACCGAGGCGACCTCGGCCTCGGCCGCGACCAGGCGGCTGGCCTCGCTCTGGTACTTGCCCTCGGACTCCTGCGCCACCTGGCCCGACTGCGCCTTGAGCACGTCGGACTGGGTGGCGATGGTGCCCAGGCGCGCCAGCAGCATGTCACGGCGCAGGATGTCGTCGCGCGCGTCGATGCGGACCAGCAGCTGACCCGCGCGCACGGCGTCGCCCTGGGTGACGGGCAGCTCGGTCACCTGGCCCGCCGTGAGGCTGGAGATGGTGATCACGTTGCCGTCCACACGCGCGTCGTCCATGTAGACGTGCGTGGAGCGGTAGTAGAAGAATCGCGCGACCAGCGCGATCGCCACGAGCGCGACCGCTACCGCGATCAGCCGCCTCGTGCGTGGACCCGGGTTGATGGCCATGCGCGCGCTACGCCCCCAGGGTGACAACGCTGGTCCAGAAGCAGACCTGGCCGTTGTCGGGATGGTCCATCCTGTTCAGCAGCGTGAGCTTGCCGTCGCCGCCAATGGCGAACACCGCCAGGCCCGGCAGGATCTTCCTGATCCCACCGTCGGTACGGACCAGCATGTGGTCCTGGTTGCCCACCACCAGGACCTTGCCCCTGGCGTCGATGCCAAACGTGCGCGGGAAATTGCCCTGGGTGTCGATGTGCTGGATCAGGGTGGGCACACCCGTGTCGGGGTCGATCTCGAACACGGCCACGTCGTTCACGCCGCCCATGAACACCTGCTGGTCGCCGGCGGGCTCGGTGTCGCGGGCGCGGTTGGTGATGTACACAAACCGCCCGTTCGGGTGCACATGGATCGACGCCGCCATCTGGATCGACGGGCCGGGGGTCACACCCTCCAGCGTGCTTTTGATGGCGCGCGGCCTGGGGGCAATGCCCTTGTCGTCGCAGTCGTACAGGTGGAGCTCGCCCTGGCGTTCAACGCACAGGTACATCCACGGCCGTGTCGGGTGGAAGTCGACGTGGCGGGCTGCAAAGCCATGCGCGCCGATTTTCTTGCCCAGCCAGGGCGCGGCCCGCGCGGGGTCCGCCTCGATGCGCGCCAGGGGCGCCATGCGGCCATTGGCATACGAATAGATGCCGATGGCCCCGGGGGCCTCGCCGGTGGGGTGGTGCCCGCACTCGGGGGTCACGACGATGTTGCCGGCGGGCGTCACGCGGACCTGGTGCACCGTCGAGCCGAACTGGATCGGCTGCTGCGTGACCTCGTCACCCACGCTGCCGTCTGCCCGGATGGCGTGCACGGTGATATTGGACGGCGTGCTGTAGGCCAGCAGGGCGTGGCGCTCGGCGCCATCCAGCGTGATGCTCAGGGGGCGGTTGCCCAGCGGCATGGGCTCGCCGTGCGGCGCCAGCTCGCCCGTGGGCAGGATCTTCAGCGCCTGGATGAAATGCGCCTGGCGCTTGACCAGGCTCATGGGGCCGGCGTCACTGGTCGCCACGTACAGCAGCGTGCGCGCCAGGTTGGGCCACGCGTCCTGGATGTCAGCCGGCAGGGCAAAAGTCTGGATCGGGGTCAGGGCGCCACTGCCGGTATCGACCTGAAAGACGTGCATGTCACGGCCGAGGGAGGAATAGACGATCGTTTTTTCAGTCATGGTCATGGGGTGGAGGTGGCGTGGCCGCAGACCCGGCGCCCGGGAGGCGCTCGCGCTGGTTCGATTGGAAAAGTACTTCAGGCATCACGCGGTCGGCGGCCGGACTCACGCGCCCGGGTGCGACCCCGATATATTACGTGCAAGCGTCGCCTGACGATAGGGGGCTAACCAGCAGGCCGGCGTCGTGAAACAAGATGCCCGGCGCGGGGGCCGGCGTGGACACTTTCCTTCCCATGCACGCCACCTCCCCGTTCGAAGACACCCTCCACGTCGGCGGTACCGCGTACCGCTATGCCAGCCTCGCCGCCCTGGTGGCACGCCATCCCACGCTGCGCCGCCTGCCCAAAGTGCTGAAGATCCTGGCCGAGATCACGCTGCGCCGCGCGCCGGCGGAGCTGCCCGCCTACCTGGACTGGATCGCCCGTGCCGGCTCGTCCCCGCAGGAGGTCCAGTTCTGGCCGGCACGGGTGCTGACCCATGATTCCACCTGCGTGCCGGCCTTTGTCGATTTCGCCGC
Source organism: Ramlibacter sp. (assembly GCA_041905405.1). Taxonomy (GTDB): domain Bacteria; phylum Pseudomonadota; class Gammaproteobacteria; order Burkholderiales; family Burkholderiaceae_C; genus RAM1. The sequence continues at coordinate 6,383 of JAYRLC010000084.1, forward strand.
CATGCGCGACGCGGCGGCCGCGCAGGGCCTGGACCCCGCCGCCATCAACCCGGTGGTACCGGTGGATGTGGTGATCGACCATTCGATCACCGTGGACCGGGCCGGCAGCGCCGACGCGCTGCTGCTCAACATGCGAACCGACGTGGAGCGCAACCGCGAGCGCTACGCCCTGATCCGCTGGGCCGGCCGCAACCTGAAAAACGTGACCGTCACGCCGCCGGGCTTCGGGATCGCGCACCAGGTGAACCTGGAGCGCCTGGCCAGCGTGGTGCAGGTGGACCGCAGCGGGCCGCAGCCGTGGCTGTTGGGGTGATCTCAATTTCGGTGCGGAAAGTCGGGTTAGCAGCCGAGGGTTAACCCGCATTCGCTCAAACCTTCTGGAACCAACGAGAACAATTCCGTAGACTCCAACAAGGCTTGGAACTGCGCAGG
>JAYRLC010000111.1:0-1278 GCA_041905405.1 Ramlibacter sp.
GGTTGACCGCTATGCTGACCAAATCCTGCCTTCGCGGCCAAATGCATCGATAACTGGCACCAATGGATGAAACCGACCACGGTTTGACGCCACGAATCGCAGATTTGAAAGTGAACAGGAAAGTCACTGAAATCAACGATCTACCAACACCACCTCCGCGCCAGTGCTAGCTTTTCGTACCGTCACTTATTGCACTGAAAACGAGGAGACCCCAACAACTGCAGCTGCAGCGGCTAAACTGGCTACCCGCCCAATGGACCTCCCAGGCCCTGCGTGATGCAGGCTTTGATGTGCCGATGGATGCGGTGCAGGCGCTGGTAGCCCAGTTCAAGCCCATGGTGGCCCACGCGCCCGACATCACCGCGCTGCTCACCGACGAAGCACGGCTGACCAAGGCGCTGTACAAGCTGGCGGTGCAGGCCTGCGGCTATGGCGACTTCACGCGTGCCAAACGGGGCAGCGGCACCGATGCGGCCAACCGCTTTCTGGACCATGGCAACTACTTGGCCTACGGTTTGGGGGCCACTGCCGCCTGGGTGCTAGGCCTGCCACACGGGCTGGCCGTGCTGCATGGCAAAACGCGACGCGGTGGGCTGGTGTTTGATGCAGCGGATCTGGTCAAAGACGCCATCATCGTACCGCAGGCCTTTGTGTCCGCCATGCGCGGCGATGACGAGCAGCAGTTCCGCCGCCAGTGCATCGAGGCTTTGACCCGAAGTGAAGCGCTGGACTTCATCATCGACCAACTCAAGGCCATTGCCATCGACACCGCCCGGCTGGCACGGCCGCCAGATACGGCACCGGATGCAACACCTGACATGGCGCCTTCCACAGCCTCTGGTGCCGAGGGCTCGGCATGAATGTGCTGTTCGTATCGCAATGCTCCAAACGCGCACTGACAGAAACCCGCCGCATCCTGGACCAGTTTGCCGAACGCCGCGGCGAACGCACCTGGCAAACACCCATCACCCAGGCCGGGCTGGACACCGTGCGCAAGCTGCTGCGCCAAACGGCCCGCAAGAACACCGCCGTGGCCTGCCACTGGATTCGCGGGCGCGACCACAGTGAGTTGCTTTGGGTCGTGGGCGACGCGAAACAGTTCAACGACCTGGGTGCCGTGCCCACCAACACCACGGCCTGCAACGTGCTGCGCGCGAGCGACGAAAACGCGTGGCACCACCTGCCGATGATGACGGCCCTGGCCGCAATCGCGGCCCTGCTGCACGACCTGGGCAAGGCCACGCAGGCTTTTCAAGACAAACTCAAAAACCCCGGCCT
>JAYRLC010000025.1:0-60002 GCA_041905405.1 Ramlibacter sp.
CGTCCACTCCGCCAAAAATCAAAAGCCGTTGCAAGTTGCTTGCAACGGCTTTTTCTTTTTTGTGCGTTGACCTTGCGGTCCATTCAGGAGGCCGCAACGCCTTCGCTCAGCTCTTGTTTGACCTGCGCCTTGCGCTCCTCGAGCTGCGGCACCATGGCCTTCAGGTCCAGGCCGCTCTTGCGGGCCTGGGGCAACATCTTTTCGCGCTCTTCGGTCACGTGGTGGTCGATCATTTCGCCCAGCACCTTGACCTTGGCATCGAAGTGGCTCTCGTCAGCGTCCATGGCCTGGATCTGCTCGATCAGGTTCTTGGCGCCGTCGTGTTCCACGTCGGCCTCGTCCATGATGTCCTGGTCGGCAATGGCTTCGCGCACGGCGGGGTAGAAGATCTGTTCCTCGATCTGTGTGTGCACGGTCAGTTCCATGCAGATCTCGTCGGCCAGCGCCTTGCGTTCGCTGCCGGGTGCGCCTTCCTCGGCCAACTGGTTGTATTGCTGGAACAGCTTCTTGACGGCAATGTGATCGGCGTCGAGCAGGTCGACGGCATCGTTCTTTTTGGGTGGTGCTTTGCTCATGGTGGGGACTCCTTTTCAGATGTTGGAAAGTGGGTGCATGCGTTTGCGGCGCACACGTCCAATCTAGGGTCGCGACGCGGTGGCGCATGTGCGGCGTGGCGGGCTCCAGGCGTCGGCACGGTCCTACAGGGGCGAGCGGCCGGCTTGCCTAGAGTGGGCCGCTGGCAACCCCACACCACGACCGGAGACGTTCAACATGGCCAAGAAGCCCGCCCCCCACGCCGCAGACACCGCACCTGCCCGCAACACCGACAGCGCCCCTGCGCAGCTCGCACCGCCGGGCGATGACGCGCTGGCTCACCATGCAGCCGCTGCGCAGGCAACTGCAGCGGCCATGCCCCACAACGCCAACAAGCCCGCTGAGCACGGTTTTGCCAACGGGCTGCGGCCACCGGCAGGTACCAGCGTGCCGGCAGCGCGCATCGCTACCGGCAGCACGCTGTCCGAAGAGGTTCTGGGCGGCAAAACGGGGGGTGCGGCGCTGGACGGGCTGAACGCCACGATTGAGTCGCTGGACAGGGTGCGCGTGGATTCGTCTGGCCAGCCGCTGACCACCAACCAGGGCGTGAAGATCGCTGACAACCAGAATTCGCTCAAGCAGGGTGTGCGTGGCCCGGTGCTGCTGGAAGACTTCATCCTCCGCGAGAAGATTACGCACTTCGACCATGAGCGCATTCCCGAGCGCATCGTGCATGCCCGTGGTTCAGGTGCGCATGGCTACTTCGAGTGTTATGAGCCGCTGGGCGACATCACGCGCGCCGCGCCGTTCCAGCAAAAGGGCAAGGTTACGCCGGTGTTCGTGCGTTTTTCCACCGTCCAGGGCGAGCGCGGCTCCAAGGACACGGCTCGCGATGTGCGCGGCTTTGCGGTGAAGTTCTACACCGACGAAGGCAACTGGGACCTGGTGGGTAACAACATCCCCGTGTTCTTCATCCAGGACGCGATGAAGTTCCCCGACCTGGTCCACGCGGTCAAGCCCGAGCCGCACCACGGCATGCCGCAGGCTGGCAGCGCGCACGACACATTCTGGGATTTCGTGTCGCTCATGCCCGAATCGACCCACATGCTCATGTGGGCGATGAGCGATCGTGCGATTCCTCGCAGCTACGCGACCATGCAGGGCTTTGGCGTGCACACGTACCGCATGGTGAACGCGCAGGGCGAATCGGTTTTCGTCAAGTTCCACTGGAGCCCGCGCGACGGCACCCATTCGCTGACCTGGGACGAAGCCGTGAAAATTTCGGGCGCTGACCCGGACTACCACCGCCGCGACCTGTGGGAACGCATAGAGTCCGGCGCGTTCCCAGAGTATGAGCTGGGCCTGCAGATTTTTACCGAGGAAGAAGCCGAGAAGTTCAGCTTCGACATTCTGGATGCGACCAAGCTGATTCCCGAAGAACTGGTGCCCATCCGGCCCGTGGGCCGGATGGTGCTCAACCGCAACCCTGACAATTTTTTTGCCGAGACCGAGCAGGTCGCGTTCTGTGTGGCGCACGTGGTGCCCGGCATCGACTTCAGCAATGATCCGTTGCTGGCCGGACGCATCCATTCCTATGTGGACACGCAGATATCCCGTCTGGGCGGCCCCAACTTCCATGAGTTGCCGATCAATTCACCGGTTGTACCGGTGCACAACAACCAGCGCGACGGCATGCACCGTCAGGCCATTCACCGTGGCCGGGTGAGCTACGAACCCAACTCGCTGGGTGGCGGCTGCCCGTTCCAGGCCGGTGCGGCGCATGGTTTTGTGTCGGCCCCGGCACGCGTGAATGCCCGGATTGAGGAACAGGCCAAGATTCGCGCCAAACCGGAAAAGTTCGCTGACCATTACACGCAGGCGACGCTGTTCTATGAAAGCCAGACGGCTGCCGAGCAGGCCCACATCGCGGCAGCGTTCCGCTTCGAGCTGAGCAAGGTCACCGTGCCCGCGATCCGTGAGCGCATGGTGGCGTCGCTGCGCAATGCGTCAGAGGATCTGGCACGCCAGGTGGCCGAAGGTCTGGGCATGGCACTGCCGGCTGCCATGCCTCGCGCGCTGGACAAGGCTCCCCGGCCCGAGGTGGACCGCTCCGCGGCGCTGTCGCTCATGGCGCGTCCGGGCGACGGCTCGCTGCGTGGCCGCAAGGTGGCGGTGCTGGTGGCGCCCGGCGTGGACGCCACCGCCATCCGCAAGCTGCAGGTGGTGCTCATGAAACACGGCGCAGTTCCGCGCCTGGTCGGACCGCGCATCGGCGCGGTGGGAGCGACCGGCAAGGCCGGTGAATCACTGCAGGCCGACGCTTCGCTCGAGAACGAACCGGGCTTTCTGTTCGACGCGCTGGTGCTGCCCCCGGGTGCCGAAGCCGTCAAGGCGCTGGCCCGCAACGGACATACGCTGGACTACATCAAGGACCAGTACCGCCATTGCAAGCCCATTCTGGCGCTGGGCGACTCGAAAGCGTTGCTGGACGACGCCGGAATCTCCGGCCGGCTGCCCGACGGGCGTGCCGACGAGGCGCTGTTCTTCGCGCCGGGCGCCGACGCCGAGGACACGGTTAACAACTTTGCCCGAGCGATTGCCAGGCACCGCGACTTTGCACGCGAGTCGGACCCACCCGCACCCTGACGCAGCGCAGTCACAGGAGGGTGGGGCGCTACCCGGCGCTGGCGTCGTCCAGCAGCTTGACCGTTTCAGCGTCCAGCCTGAGCCGGGCCGCCTGCGCCAGTTCTTCCAGTTGCGCCAGCGACGTGGCGCTGGCAATGGGTGAAGCAACTGCCGGGCGGCTCATGACCCAGGCCACGGCCACACGCGCGGGAGTGGTGTTTGTGCGTCGGGCTGCTTCGTCAAGCGCGGCCAGAATCCCCAGACCGCGCTCGTTCAGGTATTTGGCCACGGTCGCCTTGCCGCGCGCGCTCTTGCCGGCGTCGGCGCTGCTGCGGTATTTGCCGCTCAGAAAGCCGGCCGCCAGCGCATAGAAGTTGATGACGCCCACCCCTTCCTTCAGGCACAGCGGCTGCAGTTCATCCTCGAACACCGCGCGGTCGTACAGGTTGTACAGGGGCTGCAGCGTTTCGTAGCGCGGCAGTCCCTGGGTACGGCTGAGCTCCAGCGCCTCGGACAGCCGCGCGGCGCTGTAGTTGGACGCGCCAATGGCGCGCACCTTGCCCTCGTCAACCAGCCGGCCCAACTCGCCCAGCGTGTCCGCCAGCGGGGTGTCGGGATCGTCCTTGTGCGACTGGTACAGGTCGATGCAGTCCACCTGCAGCCGGCGCAGCGACGCCTCGACCGCCTCGCGGATGCGTGCCGGCTTCAGGCCCACTTTGCCGTCGCCCATGTCCATGCCGACCTTGGTGGCGATCACGACCCTGTGGCGCCGGCCACCCTGGGCCAGCCAGCGGCCGATCACCGTCTCGGACTCGCCGCCCGTGTGGCCCGGCGCCCAGCGCGAATACACGTCGGCCGTGTCGATGAAGTTGAAGCCCGCGTCCAGCCAGGCGTCCAGCAGCGAGAACGATTGCCGTTCGTCCACGGTCCAGCCGAAGACGTTGCCACCGAAGCACAAGGGTGAGACATTCAGGCCGGATTGGCCCAGCGGACGCAATTGCATGGTTTTGCCTTAACTGCCCCGTACCACAGGAGCCAACGCAGCACGTTAGCACGCTGCCAGGTAGCGCGCGGACGCATACATGGCCTAGACTGCGCTTCACGCACTGATGGCATGTGTTGGTGCAAATCTGGACCGGGGGTACACCTTCCCGGGAGGCGAGGAGGCAAAGATGATGGACGACAAGCTGCCCCGTGAATACGCCGAGCTGGCAGATACCCTGCGACGGCTGCGCACGATGATGGGGATGGACGTGGTCTTCGTCTCGGAGTTCGTGGATGACAAGCGGACTTTCCGCTACGTTGACGCGCGCTCTGCTGACTGTCCGCTGAAGGCGGGTGACGCCGGCCCGCTGAGCGAGAGCTTCTGCCTTCGCGTGGCGGACGGCCGGCTGCCCCGCCTGATCGAGGACGTCAGCGCATTGCCGCCAGAGCAAAGCTCCGACGCCGCGCGCAGCCTGGACATCCGCACGCACCTGAGCATTCCCATCGTGTTGCACAGCGGCAAGGTGTTTGGCACCCTGTGCTGCTTCAGCCAGGTGAATCGTGTCGACGTCAGCGACAAGGACCGGCAGACCCTGCAGGCCATGGCGGACTTCATCGCCGCGGGCGTTGACAGGCACGGACTCTTCAGGTCGTCGGTCTGGTAGTGGCGCGGCCTGACAGCCGCTGCGTTTCAGGCCGGTAGTGGGCCACCAGTGCATCCACCAGCGCCTGCGCATAAGCGGGCACGTGCTCGCCATCGCGCACCAGTGCATAGCGCTCGCGGGTGCGCCAGCTGTCATCCAGCTCGACCTGCACGATCTGCATGTCCGCCAGGTTGCGCTGCGCGCTGCTCGCGGGCACCACGCCGATGCCCACGCCCGCGCCGATCATGCGGCACACCGCGTCAAAGTTGGACAGCTCCACGCGCAGGCGCAGCGGCTTGCCCGCGCCGGCCGTCACGGTTGCCAGGAATTCGCTGAGCGTGCTGCCGGGATGCATGCCCACGAAATCCTCGTCCAGTGCTTGGGCGAAGCGGATTGACTTGCGCCGCGCAAAGCGGTGGCTGCGCGGCACCAGCAGCACCAGCCGGTCGGTCGCAAAGTGGATGCCACGCAGGCCGGGTGTGTCCGCGCGTGCCGACACGATGCCCACGTCGGCGCTGCCGTCCAGCACGCCCAGGGCGATTTCAGGGTTCTGCCGCTCCTGCATGGAGACGTTCACGCGCGGGTGGGCCTTCAGGAAGCCGGGCAGCACGCCGGGCAGGATGTCGGTGAACGCCGTGGTGTTGGCGAACACCCGCACGTGGCCGCGCAGGCCGCGGCCGTAGTCGTGCATGTCGGCGCGCAGCTCCTCGGCGCGGCGCAGGATGGCGCGCGCGTGGTGCAGAAAGGACTCGCCCGCCGGCGTGAGCCGCACGCCGCGCGCCAGGCGGTACAGCAGCGGAACACCTGCCGCGGACTCCAGCGCCTTGACGCGCGCGCTGGCCGCGGCCAGCGACAGGTGCTGGTCCGCCGCGGCATGGGTGATGCTGAGCCTGTGCGCGATCGCGGTGAACAGGCGCAGGTCGGTGGGGTCGAAATGCATGGTGGGTCAGTCATGACCCTTCGGGGAAACCGAAGGCTCGATTCCAAACATGCGCATTGTGCCCGCGTGCGGCCCGGTGCACCATCGCCGCCATGGAACTTGACGCTATTGCCAATGACGCCACTGCCGGTCGGATCACCCCGCAGACACTGGCCAGCCTGCGTGCCTGGGAAGGGCGCAGCGAAACCGTGCACGACCAGGTGAATCCGTCCACCGTGCTCGGCATGGCCGCCACGCTGGACCTCAGCGACGTGGGCGCAGCGCCCGGCGACGCGTTGAGGCCGCTGTGGCACTGGGCTCTGTTCAACCCGCGTGTCCCGCAGTCCGCGATCGGTGACGATGGTCACCCCCGTCGCGGCGGCTTTCTGCCGCCCGTGCCGTTACCGCGCCGCATGTGGGCGGGAGGGCGTCTGCAGTGGCATGCCCCGCTGTGCGTGGGCGACGCCGTGCGCCGCACCTCCCGCATTGGCGAGGTGAGCCACAAGGCAGGACGTACCGGCGACCTGCTGTTCGTGACCGTGCAGCATGAAATCCACGGGCCCGCGGGCCTGGCTGTCAGCGAAGAGCATGACATCGTTTACCGTGCCGCGCCGCGGCCCGCAGACCCGGTGGTGGCGCCGCTAGCCGCGCCGGCGGATGCCGCATGGACCCGGCAGGTCACGCCCGATCCTGTGCTGCTGTTCCGCTATTCGGCGCTAACCTTCAATGGCCACCGCATCCACTACGACCGCAGCTACGTGACGCAGGTCGAAGGTTATCCCGGCCTGGTCGTGCACGGGCCGCTGATCGCCACACTGCTGGCCGAACTGGGCCAGCGCGAAAACCCCGGCCGGCGCGTGCGCGCGTTCAGCTTCAAGGCCGTGCGGCCCACATTCGACCTGCATCCGTTCGACGTGTGCGGAAAGCCTGCCGGCGATGGGGCTGGCGCCGAGCTGTGGGGCCGCGACCACGAGGGCTTTCTGACCATGCAGGCCCGCATCGATTTCGAATGAAAGAGCACACGACATGAAGAACCAGATTCCCGCCCCCGACCAGTACCAGGAGATGCGCGAGGCGCTGCGCGACCTGTGCGGCCGCTACGACTCGGCCTACTGGCAGGGCGTGGACACCGCGCGCGGCTATCCCGACGCGTTCGTCGATGCGCTGACCGGCGCCGGCTGGCTGGCCGCGATGATCCCGGCCGAGTTCGGCGGCGCGGGCCTGGGCCTGGCCGAGGCGTCCGTGGTGATGGAGGAAATCAACTTCTCCGGCGGCAACTCGGGCGCGGTGCACGGCCAGATGTACAACATGGGCACGCTGCTGCGCCATGGCTCTCCCGAGCAGAAAATGCAGTACCTGCCCGGCATCGCCAGCGGCAAGCTGCGCCTGCAGTCCATGGCCGTGACCGAGCCCACCACCGGCACAGACACCACGCAGCTGAAGACCACGGCCGTGAAAAAGGGCGACCGCTACGTGGTGAACGGCCAGAAGGTGTGGATCTCGCGCATCCAGCATTCGGACCTGATGATCCTGCTGGCGCGCACCACGCCGCTGGCCGAGGTCAAGAAAAAGTCCGAGGGCATGAGCATCTTCATCGTGGACCTGGCGCAATCCATCGGCAAGGGCATGACGGTGCGGCCCATCCCGAACATGGTCAACCACGAGACCAACGAGGTGTTCTTCGACAACCTGGAAATCCCGGCCGAAAACCTGATCGGCACCGAGGGCCTGGGCTTCAAGTACATCCTGGACGGCCTGAACGCCGAGCGCACGCTGATCGCGGCCGAATGCCTGGGCGACGCGTACTGGTTCGTGAACAAGGCGCGCGCGTACGCCAACGAGCGCGTGGTGTTCAACCGCCCCATCGGCCAGAACCAGGGCGTGGCGTTCCCGATTGCCGATGCCTTCATCGAAACCGAAGCCGCCAACCTCATGCGCTGGAAAGCCTGCACGCTGTTCGACGAGGGCAAGCCCTGCGGCGCCGAGGCCAACATGGCCAAGTACCTGGCGGCCAAGGCGTCGTGGGAGGCGGCCAACGTCTGCCTGCAGACGCACGGTGGCTTCGGCTTTGCGCACGAATACGACGTGGAGCGCAAGTTCCGCGAGACGCGCCTGTACCAGGTCGCGCCGGTGTCCACCAACCTCATCTACTCGTACGTGGCCGAGCACCTGCTGGGCCTGCCGCGCAGCTTCTGACATGACAAGACCTCTGGACGGAATCACCGTCGTCTCGCTCGAGCACGCGATCGCCGCGCCGTTCTGCACGCGGCAGCTGGCCGACCTGGGCGCGCGCGTCATCAAGGTCGAGCGGCCCGGCGGTGGCGACTTTGCGCGCGGCTACGACAGCCGTACGCAGGGCCTGTCATCGCACTTCGTCTGGACCAACCGGTCCAAGGAAAGCCTGACGCTGGACCTCAAGCAGCCCGACGCGATGGCCGTGCTGACGGACCTTGTCGCGCGCGCCGACGTGCTGGTGCAGAACCTGGCGCCGGGCGCCGCCGCGCGCATGGGGCTGGACTATGCGACGCTCAGCGCGAAGCACCCGCTGCTGGTCGTGTGCGACATCTCGGGCTACGGCAACGACGGCCCGTACCGTGACCGCAAGGCCTACGACCTGCTGATCCAGAGCGAGGCCGGCTTCCTGGACGTGACCGGCACGCCCGACGAGCGCTGCAAGGCCGGCAACTCCATCGCCGACATCGCCGCCGGCATGTACGCGTACAGCGGCGTGCTGTCGGCGCTGCTGCAGCGCCACCGCACGGGCCGCGGCTCGCATGTGGACGTGTCCATGCTCGAGGCGCTGGGCGAATGGATGGGTTTTCCGATGTACTACGCGTACGAAGGGCAGGGCGCGCCGCCCAGGCAGGGCGCGTCGCACGCCACCATCTACCCCTATGGCCCGTTCGAGGCCGGCGACGGCCGCACCGTCATGCTGGGCCTGCAGAACGAGCGCGAGTGGCAGTCGTTCTGCGACAAGGTTCTGCGTCGTCCCGAGCTGGCGGCGGACCCGCGCTTTGACCTGAACCCTAAACGCAGCGACAACCGCGCGGCGCTGCGCGAGATCATCCTGGACGTGTTCCGGCCCTTGACGGCGGCGCAGGTCTGCGAGCGGCTGGACGAGGCGCAGATCGCCAATGCGCAGGTCAACGCCGTGGGCGACCTTTGGACGCATCCGCAACTGCAGGCGCGCGAGCGCTTTCGCACCGTGGGCTCGCCGGCCGGGGACTTGCAGGCGTTGCTGCCGCCGGGCGTGAACAGCAGCTTCGACTACCGCATGGACGCCGTGTCCGCCGTGGGCCAGCACAGCGAGGCGATCCTGCGCGAGCTGGGCCGCAGCGACGAACAGGTCCGCGCCCTGCGCGCGGCGGGAGCAATCTGATGACGACACCCGTTGAACTGGCGCGCAGCCTGCTGTTCGTGCCCGCGTCGCGGCCCGAACGGTTTGCCCGTGCATTGGAGTCGGCCGCCAGCTGCATGATCCTGGACCTGGAGGACGCCGTCGCTCCCGATCAAAAGGACAGCGCGCGCGAACAAATGGTGCAGCGGCTGGAAGGCTTCACGGCCGAGGCGCTGGCGCGCACGCTGGTGCGCATCAACGCGGCGGGCACGCCCTGGCATGCGCAGGACCTGCAGGCGCAGCTGGTGCCGCTGATCGAGTCGCTGGCCGGGCTGGATGCCGCCGACCTGCTGGCGCGCGGGCGCCAGGTGGCGCGCCTGGCGTTCGGCCACCTGGACTTCCAGCTGGACCTGGGCATGCAGTGCGGCGCGGACGAACAAGAACTGAACACGGTGCGTTTTGCCCTGGTGGCTGCGTCGCGCCGCGCGCAGTTGCCTGGCCCGATCGACGGCGTGACGGTGGACGTGAAGGACGGTGAGCGGCTGCAGACTGACACGCGCCGCGCCCGCGCGTTCGGCTTTGCCGGAAAGCTGTGCATCCACCCGGCGCAGGTGGACGGCGTCAATGCCGTGTTCATGCCTTCGGCGGCTGAGGTGGCCTGGGCGCGGCGCGTGCTGGATGCCGCTCGGACCCACGGGGGGCAAGCGGTAAGCCTGGATGGAAAGATGGTCGATCTGCCCGTGATCCGCCTGGCGGCACAGACGCTGAAGCAGGCCCAGGCTGCGGACGCCTGATGCCCGAGCGGTCCGCTCAGGTGCTGAACGACGGCACCGACGGGCGGGCCGATTGCTGCGCCGCCAGTGTCTGCGAAGACCTGAATGGCCATGCGACCTGCGGGCGGGCCCATGCGGGAACGTCGCGCTGCGCGGCCTGAACGGGCGCGGGGCGTGCAGTCGGGACGGTGTTGGCGTTGACGATGGGCATGGCAGGCTCCGCAGGGATTGGTTGTGTTGCCAATTTATCGACCTGCCAGGCCAGCACGTAGCGGGAAATTGCCGCAGCCAGTGAAGGATTTTTCCTACACAGATCCGGCGCGGGCTGGCCGGCCCAGACTGAGCAGGCCGGTGGACAGCGCCGTGCCCAGCACGATGACCGCCCCGCACACCAGCATCCACACCGTGATCGCCTCGCGCAGCACCAGGGTGCCGTAGAACACGGCGAACACCGGCGCCAGGAAGGTGACGGCCAGCGCCCGCGCCGGGCCTGCGTTGGCAATCAGCCGGAAATACAGGATGTAGGCGATGCCGGTGCACAGCACCGCCAGGCCCACCACGGCGCCCCAGGCCCGCAGGCCGGGCGTCTGCGCGGGCCAGAACCAGACCGTGGGCAAAGCCAGGCCCAGCGTGGCGCCGATCTGGCTGCCCGTCGCCGTGGCCAGCGGCGGCACGCCTGACAGAAACCGCTTGGTGTAGCTGGCCGCGATGCCGTAGCACAGGCAAGCCGCCAGGCAGGCGGCCACGGCCCAGCCGCTGCCGTCGCCCTGGAAGCTGCTGCGGCCCATCGCCAACCCCGCCACGCCGACAAAGCCAACGAACAGGCCCAGCGTGCGCGACGTGGTGAGCCGGTCACCCAGCCAGGCCCAGGCCACGATCGCGCCGAACAGCGGCACGGTGGCGTTCAGGATGGACGCGATGCCCGTGGGCATGGACAGCACGGCCCACGACAGCAGCGCGAACGGGATGCCGGAATTGAGCAGGCCCACGAACAGAATGGTGCCCGCGCGTTCGCGCAAGGCATGCCATTGGCCGCGCCACAGCAGCAGCGCCGTGAGGAACAGCGCGGCCAGGCCCACGCGCAGCCCCGCGGTGGGCAGGGCGCCGAATTCGGTGGCGGACAGCCGCATGAACAGGTACGACGCGCCCCAGATGGCGGACAGCAGGATGAAGTCCGACAGGTTCTGGCGGCGGGCGACGTCGGAAGGCGTGATCGTGGTCATGGACATGGCGTGCAGTGTCGGGGGGATTCAGCTGCGCGGCGATGCTGTTTTTCAGCGGCTTTGATGCGTTGCGGCCATCAATGCGCCTTCCAGCTGCAGCAGTGCGGTCTTGCGCTCCAGCCCCCCGGCATAACCGGTCAGCGAGCCGTCCGCGCCCAGCACGCGGTGGCAGGGCACTACCACGCTCAGCGGATTGCGGCCCACGGCCGCGCCGACTGCGCGCACCGCGGCGGGTTTGCCGATGCCTTCGCTCAGGCGTGCGTAGCTCAGCGTGCCGCCGGCGGGGATCTTGAGCAGCGCCGCCCAGACCGACTGTTGGAACGGCGTGCCGCCCTGCAGGTCCAGCGGCAGGTCGAATGTGGTCCGCCGGCCGGCAAAGTAGTCGGCCAACTGCGCCACGGCCTGGCGCAACACGGGGTGCGCGTCGTCCACCGGCCAGCGGCTGGTGTCGGGCAGATGGCGCTGGCCTTCGAACCACACGCCGGCCAGGCCACGCCGCGTGGCGGCGACGATCATGGGGCCCAGCGGACTGTCGAAGCGGGTCTGCGTGATGGAAGGGTCGAATTTCATGCGGATGTCCTTGGTGTCAGGCTGGCCCAGGCGCGGATGACCGCGTAGCTGCGCCAGGGTTTCCAGGCTTGCGACGCGGCTTCGGCCGCGCGGGCGGGGTGTTTGTCGGCACGCACGTTCAGCGCGCTTTGCAGCGCCACGTCGCCGGCCGGAAAGGCGTCGGGCCAGCGCAGCGCGCGCATGGCGATGTACTGCGCCGTCCAGTCGCCGATGCCGGGCAGCGCCATCAGCGCGGCGATCGTGGACGGGATGTCGGCGCCGCCATGCAGGGCGACACGCTTGTCGGTGACCGCGCGGGCGATGCCGACGATGGCCGCCTGGCGCTGCTTGACGATGCCCAGCTGGCCCAGCGAGTCACCCTCGGCCTGCGCCAGCACGGCAGGCGCGGGGAACAGGCGGGTGAGTTCGGCAAACGGTGTATCCACCGGTTCGCCGAACCGGTCCACCAGCCGCTGCGCCAGCGTGCGCGCGGCGGCCACGGTGATCTGCTGGCCCAGCACGGCGCGCACGGCCAGCTCGTAACCATCCAGCGTGCCGGGCACGCGCAGGCCGTCGCCATGGGGAAAGGCGTCGTGCAGCACGGCGTTGATGGCCTGCGGGTCGGCGTCCAGGTCCATTGCGGCACGCAGCCGGCGGATCACCAGCGGCAACACGTCGCGCAGCGCATCGCTCACGCGCAGCGTGACCTGGCTGCGTGTGTCGTCGAATTCCGCCGTGAGCCAGCCGGCGTGGACCTTGCCGCCCGATTCGACGCGCAGCGTGCGGCCCAGCAGGGGCGGTTCGTCCGCCGCCGACACGAACTCGACGCCGCCGATCAGCCGCTTGCGCAGAAAGCCCATCATGGCCTCGACGTCGTAGGGCGGGCGGTAGCCCAGCCGCACGGCTGTGCCGGGGGTGCCGCCCGCGGCACGTTCACCCCCCTCACGGCGCAACTGGCTGGGGTTCAGGCCGTAGTGTTCAAGGAATGCAGCGTTGAAGCGGCGCACACTCGCGTAGCCGCTGATCAACGCCACCTGTGTGATGGGCAGGTCGGTGTCGGCCAGCAGCTGTTTGGCCGTCAACAGGCGGCGCGTCTGCAGGTATTGCACCGGCGACACGCCGAACTGCGACTCGAAAATACGGCGCACGTGGCGGTCGCTCACGCCCAGGCGGGCGGCCAGTGCTTCGACCGTGGGCGCTTCGCCGGCCCAGGCGTCGGGCTCGTCCAGCAGGCGCGCGGCCTGGCGCGCCAGGATGGTGCTGGCGTCGTGGATGGACCAGGCCAGCGCGTGCGGGGCCAGCTCCGGCCGGCAGCGCAGGCAGGGGCGGAAGCCCGCGCCTTCGGCCTGGGCCGCCAGGGCGAAGAAGCGGCAGTTCTCGCGCCGCGGCGTGCGCACGCGGCAGACCGGCCGGCAGTAAATGCCGGTGGAGGTGACGCCCGTGAAGAAACTGCCGTCAAAGCGCGCGTCGCGCGCCTTCAGCGCCAGGTAGCAGGCGTCGGGTTGCAGGGGCGTGGTGTCGTTGGGCATGGAGTCATGATACGCAGGGCACCCACCGGCAATAGCCGTTTCCGGACATGCGCCCGGCGCCGGGACCGGGGGCCGGCGCTGCCTACAATCGCGCGTCCGTTCACACTTTTGACCGAAAGACTCCGTTTCATGCAGCTTTCCCCGTCGATCTTCAAGGCCTATGACATTCGCGGCATCGTGCCGTCCACGTTGAATGGGGAGGTCGCCTACGCGCTGGGCCGCGCCTTTGGCACCGTGGCGCTGCGGGAAGGGGAAAGCACCGTGGCCGTCGGCCGCGACGGGCGCCTGAGCGGCCCGGGCCTGAGCGCCGCGCTCGTGCGCGGCCTGCAGGCCGCCGGCGTGGACGTGATCGATATCGGCCCGGCCACTACGCCCATGCTGTACTTCGCGGCCAGCACGCTGTGCACCAGCGGCATCCAGGTCACGGGCAGCCACAACCCCAAGGACTACAACGGCTTCAAGATGGTCATGGGCGGCCGCGCCATCCATGGCGAAGAGATACAGAACCTGCGCCGGCTCATGGAATCCGGTGACTACGGACCCGCTCCCGCGCGCCACGGCACCGTGCGCCTGGTCAACGTGCTGGCCCCGTACCGTGACCGCATCGTGGGCGATATCAAGCTCGCGCGGCCGCTGAAGATCGTGGTGGACTCGGGCAATGGCATTGCCGGCGAGTCGGCCCCCGGCATCTACCGCGCGCTGGGCTGCGAGGTCACCGAGCTGTATTCAGAAGTGGACGGCAACTTCCCCAATCACCACCCCGACCCCAGCAAGCCCGACAACCTGCGCGACCTGATCCGCGCGCTGCAAGACGGCGACGCCGAGCTGGGCATGGCCTTCGACGGCGACGGCGACCGCCTGGGCATCGTGACCAGGGACGGCCAGACCATCTACCCCGACCGGCAGATGATGCTGTTCGCGCAGGACGTGCTGTCGCGCGTGCCGGGCGGCGAGATTCTGTTCGACGTGAAGTGCACGCAGCGCCTGGCGCCCGCGATCCGTGAGGCCGGTGGCAAGCCGCTGATGTTCAAGACCGGCCATTCGCTGATCAAGGCCAAGATGAAAGAGATCGGCTCGCCGCTGGGCGGCGAGATGAGCGGGCACATCTTCTTCAAGGAACGCTGGTTCGGTTTCGACGACGGCACATACGCCGGCGCGCGGCTGCTGGAAATCCTGTCGAAACACGCCGACCCGAGCGCGCTGCTCAACGGCCTGCCCACGAGCTTCTCGACGCCCGAGCTCAACGTCAAGTGCGCCGAGGGCGAGCCGCACGGCATCGTCGCGCAACTGGTGGCGAACGCGAAGTTCGCCGCGCCGGCCGAGGTGTCCACCATCGACGGGCTGCGCGTGGACTGGCCGGACGGCTTCGGCCTGATCCGTGCGTCCAACACCACGCCGGTGCTGGTGCTGCGGTTCGAAGGCCACACCCAGGCCGCGCTGGACCGCATCCAGGCCGACATGCTGGCGCTGTTGCGCGGCGTCAAGCCCGACGCGTCGTTTGAAGAGGCGGCGCATTGAACATCCTCATCGTCAAGCTGTCCTCGCTTGGCGATGTGGTGCATGCCATGCCGGCGGTGCAGGACATCCGCGCGGCGCTGCCGCAGGCGCGGATCGACTGGGTCGTGGAAAAGGGCTTTGCGCCGCTGGCGGCGCGCTGCCAGGGCGTGCAGCGGGTGATCCCCTGCGAGCTGCGCCGCTGGCGCAAGGCGCCTTTTGCTGAGGCGACGCGCGCGGCCTGGCGCGCTTTCCGCGCCGACCTGGACGCGCAGGCGTATGACGCCGTGATCGACCTGCAGGGGCTGACCAAGTCGGCGCTGGTGGCGTGGCTGGTGCGGCTTGCGCCCGGCGGCAAACGCTATGCGCTGGCCAACCAGACCGACGGCTCCGGCTACGAGCGGCCCACGCGCTGGGTCGCCGACGTGGCGGTGACGGTGCAGCCCCATATCCATGCCGTGCAGCGTTCGCGCGTGCTGTGTGCGCAGGCCCTGGGGTATGCCGTGCCTGCGGGCCTGCGCTTCGGTTTGACGGCGCAGAGCGCACCAGCGGCGACGCGCTGCGTGGCATTCGTGCACGGCACCTCACGCGACGACAAATGCTGGCCCGAATCGCACTGGCTGGCGCTGGGCCGCCAGCTCATCGCGGCGGGCCACACCATCGGCCTGCCGCACGGCAGTGACGCGGAACAGGCGCGCAGTGAACGCATGGCCGCGGCGCTGGGCCCGCAGGCCCAGGTGTGGCCCCGGCTGGACCTGGGCGCGCTGACGGACCGGCTGGCCGGCTGCGCCGGGGTGATCGGTGTGGACAGCGGGCTGAGCCACATTGCCGTGGCGCTGGACCTGCCCCACGTGCAGATCTACAACTTCGACACCGCCTGGCGCACCGGCCCCGAAGGCAATGGCCGCCAGCGCAGCGTGTATGCGCACCCCACGCCGGGCGTGGATGCGGTCTGGCAGATGTGGCACCACGTGCGACCGCAGGTGTGGCAGCAGGGAGGAGCGTCAGGATGCGCGGCCTGTATTCGCTGCTGATGTGGCTGGCCCAGCCGTTCCTGCGCCGCAAGCTTGCGCGCCGTGGCGAGGCCGAGCCCGGTTACCTGGAGGCGACCGGCGAGCGCTTTGGCCGCTATGACGCGCCGGCCGAGCCGGGCCGGCTGTGGATCCATGCCGTGTCGCTGGGCGAAACGCGCGCCGCGGGCGTGCTGCTGCAGGCGCTGCGTGCGCGCGAACCCGGCCTGCGTGTGCTGCTGACCCACGGCACGGCCACCGGCCGCGCCGAAGGCCAGCGCCTGCTGCGCGACGGCGACGTGCAGGCCTGGCAGCCCTGGGACACGCCGGGCGCGGTGCGCCGGTTTCTGGACCAGTTTCGCCCCCGCGCGGGCGTGCTCATGGAAACCGAGGTCTGGCCCAACCTGGTCGCGCAATGCCAGGCGCGCGGCATCCCGCTGGCGCTGGCCAATGCAAGGTTGAGCGACAAGTCACTGCAACAGGCACAGGCACTGTCGCCGCTGTCCATGCCGGCCTATGCGGCGCTGGCCGCCGTGTGGGCGCAGACACCGGCCGACGCCAAACGGCTGCGGCAAGCTGGCGCGCAGGTGCAGGCCGTGTTCGGCAACCTGAAATTCGACGCCGCGCCCGACGCTGCCCAGCTGGCGCAGGGCCAGGCCTGGCGCGCGGCGGCCGGCCGGCCGGTGGTGATGGTGGCCAGCTCGCGCGAGGGCGAAGAGGAAACGCTGCTCGCGGCCATCCGCGCACACCGCGACGCGGGCGCCGTGCAATGGCTCATCGTGCCCCGCCACCCCCAGCGCTTTGACGAAGTGGCCGCGCTGGTGCAGGCCGAAGGCTTCAGCCTGTCGCGCCGCAGCGTGTGGCGCGACCGGCCGTTGCCGGCAGACATCTGGCTCGGAGATTCGCTGGGCGAAATGGCGCTGTACTACGGCCTGAGCGACGCGGCCCTGCTGGGCGGCAGCTTCGCGCCGCTGGGCGGCCAGAACCTGATCGAAGCGGCCGCCTGCGGCTGCCCGGTGGTGATGGGGCCGCACACCTTCAACTTTGCCGAGGCCGCGGAGCTGGCCGCGCAGGCGCAGGCCGCGTTCCGCGTGGCGGACGAAGCCGAGGGCGTGGACATGGCCATCCGCCTGGCCGAACCCGGCGGGCGGCACGACGCCGCCGCGCAGGCGGCCGTGGCATTCGCCGCGGCACACCGGGGGGCGGCGGGGAAGACGGCGGAGGCGGTGTTGGGGTTGCGGGCGGGATAAGTGCGCCGCGCGTTGACGCTCAAAGCTAAGTGAGCGGGAGTGACGAATTTTTTGCCCTAGAAGAAGTCCAGGCGTATTGCTGTCGCATCAAGCGTTCGTGGTTCGTGCATATCAAAACTTGCGCTTTCGACCAAAGCTTGCAAACTCGACTACCAACACCACCAGCAGGAGTCCGATCCAGAATGGAAGGCGTGTCAGCGCGAACACTCCGGCCTGGAACGAAAGTGTTTGCGTATAGACCTCTTCTGTTGGCGGCTGGCCGCGCAGGTCCAGGATCATCCAGGTCAAGTGGACAAGCACACACGTGACCCAGACCGCAGTGGTCCATCCATAAATTTTTTGTGGCTTCATCATGGCACGTTGGGTGCATTGAAGCGCTTGAGCGCGTCTAGCAGTTCTTGAGGAATCGGACCGTTCTGCGGAATGTAGTAGGTTGTCGCCCCGGTAGCGCGCGCGGCGTCGCGTGCGACCCCGCCCGGGAACGGCGACATGTTTGTGCGCACACCGGCCGCCCGCAGGGCTGAATCCGTCTTGGCCGCGCAGTTGTCCAGCAGGCCAACGCAGTTCCTGCAACTGTTCTCAGACAGGTTTTTCAATGCATCCTGATCTTGTGCCGGTGTACGGGGAATGAACGTGACTTGTTGGTCGCGAAATTTGCTCTGTGATTCGAGATAGCTCAATGGCGAACCGCCCAACGGTGTGTTGTTGCCGTAGCTGAATATCCCCGCTCCGGTGATACCGATAGCTGAATGGCCAAAAGGGTTTCTGTGTTCACGTACGCCGCCTGTAATCACTACCGCGTCCAGACCCTCTGGATCGACGTAGCTCAACGGATTTCCGTTTGCATAACCTGCCAAGGCTACACGCGAAATGCTTGCCAATAAGACCGTGATGAAAGCGGATTTTTGAGTCCAGTGGTTCATTATTTCCTCCTGAAAGTGATCATTGACGTTCGCTTGCACGGGCGCGGTTGATGCGTTCACGGTATGCCGCCTCCATCTCTACAGTGGGGGCCTGATAGCCCAGATTCCGCAGCTTCCATCCCCAGTGCTGCACTCCGTGTTGGAGCATGAGGAACTGCGGCACCATATCTGGAGGGATGTCCCGGGGTTGGGCATATTTGTCCTCGAACACCCGGCGTCTGAGTGCCTGGTAAGCGTGATAGGAATGCCCCATGGCCGGAACACTCATGGGATAGTGCTCATGAATCAGCGCACCAAGCCGGATGCGTGCTTCGTCAGCGGCGATAGTGCCTTGAGCCTCGTAGTTTTCCAGCAGCGACTCTGTGACAACAGCAGCCGTCTCCCGCAAGGTCAGCGGCTGCAGGTACAGGCCGCTTTCGATGGCGCGCTGAGTCAGGTTGGGGAATGACTGCTTTTGCCAATCAGCATTCGTCCAACCGCCACCGTTGGTGGCCTCCACACCGAACCACGCGCCGTTGTCCGCGCGGAACATCAAGTACAGGTGCGAAGGCGCCGTAGCGGTTGTGATGGGGATGCTCAGCTTCTGCGCCAGGATTGCAAACAACAGCGGCATCGAAATGCAGTTGCCCCGCTGCGTGGCCAGATACACCGACATGAGCTTGGCCCGCGGGTTGCGATCGTCATCGAAGTTGTAGAGGAAGGGCTTGCGCCCGCTGTCCGGTGGTGGCCGGTACAGGTAGTCGCGCAGCACCTTGAACCGCATCAGGTTGGATGCATCGGCCGGGAAGAGGGCCCGAACTTCGCTTGCCATTCCCTCCAGTTGCGCGGCCAGCGCGGCCTTGTCGGTGCTTGGATCAATTAGCGCATCGATGGACAGTTTGATTTCAGCCAAATCAAGCCGGTCCTCGCGCTGGGCGAGCAGGGCTTTGACGACCGTGTGTTGCGCTTCGTAGTCAGGCGCTACTGGCTGTGCTTGTACTTGCCCGCCATTGAGCAACGCCGCGCTGACCCAGACCGCCATCACCTTCAGCCAATGAAGAATTGGCATGCTGAACCTCCCCAGAGTGACGGCGAGAGCTTAATTTTTAAGTTTTACAAGTCAAGGCCTCGTTGAACAGGATCAACTTGGCCTCGAACACCAAAATTCAGATACTTCTGCTTCTGCTTGGTCATCGGGCTTCTTTATGCGGCGGGCGCTGCTGCGCTATGGTTGCAACCATAGGCCCCACCCGTCAACGAGGACTCCATGGGACTTCTGACCTTCAGCCTCAATGTGACGCTCGACGGCTGCGTCGACCACCAGGAAGGCATCGCCGACGATGAGACGCACGCTGGCCCGTGGCGACGTGCAGGCGCCGCCGGCCTTGCAAGAGTGGGCGGTCAAGTTGGACGCCAAGCCGAAGTACGTGGTGTCCTCCACGCGCCGTGATTTCCCGTGGAACCAAAGCCACTGCATCACCGGCGACCTGCGCGCGGGCATCCAACGGCTCAAGGACGCGACACCGGGCGGTGTGCTGCTGGGCAGCGGCAAGCTCGCCAATGCACTGGACCGGCTGGACCTGATCGACGAATACAAGCTGCTCGTGCACCCCCGGATCGCCGGCCATGGCCCGACCCTGTACGACGGCGGGTTGCCCGGCACGCGCCGGCTTGCGCTGGTTTCGGCCACGCCGCTGCGCTGCGGCGCAGTTGCCATGCACTACCGGCGCGCGTGCTGACCTGGCAGCGGATCAAGTCGTCCCTCAGGTGCGAGGATCGGCTAGTGCAGACTTTCAAAAAGTCGCGACTTTCTGAAAATTGGCTTTCAAAAAGTCGCAATTCAGGCGTCAGCGCGCCAGCACGCCGTTGATCGGCTGCAGGTCCTCGGGCTTGAGCGTGCCGTTGGCCTGGCGCAGTTTCAGGTTGCCCAGCAGCACGTTGTAGCGGGCCTGGGCCAGGTCGCGCTTGGTCTGGTAGAGCTGGCTCTGGCTGTTGAGCACGTCGATGTTGATGCGCACGCCCACCTGGTAGCCCAGTTTGTTGGCGTCCAGCGCGAGCTGGCTGGATTGCTCGGACGCTTCCAGCGCCTTGACCTGGCCCTGGCCGGACACCACGCCAAAGTAGGCGCTGCGCGTGGCCTGGGCGACCGTGCGGCGCGCGGCCTCCAGGTCGGATTGGGCCTTTTCTTCCAGTGACAGCGTTTCACGGATGCGGTTCTGCGTGGCAAAGCCCGCGAACAGCGGCAGGTTGAACGACAGGCCCACCGTGGTGTTGTGCGTGCGCGCGGGCAGGCCCGTGGTGGCGCTGGGCGCGCGTGCGTTGGCGTAGCTGGCCGTCAGGTCCAGCGTGGGCTTGTGGCCGGCCTTGGCCTTTTCGGTTTCCAGCCGCGCAATGTCCAGCGCCGAGCGGAACTGCTGCAGCGTGGGGCTGGCCAGGTCGGCCTGCTGCACCCACGTGTCCACGCCGTCGGCCGGCAGCACCGGCAGTACGACCGGCGTGGCCAGCGGGCGGGGCTCGGCGTTGGCTTTGCCCACCAGGTTGTCCAGCGCCAGCTTTTTCACGCGTAGGTCGTTTTCGGCGGCGATTTCCTGGGCCACCACCAGGTCGTAGCGGGCCTGGGCCTCGCGTGAGTCGGTGATGGTGGAGGTGCCCACTTCGAAGTTGCGCTTGGCCGATGCCAGCTGTTCGGACACGGCGGTTTTCTGGGCCCGCACGAAGGTCAGCGTGTCCTGCGCCGCCAGCACGTCAAAGTAGGCCTGGCTCACGCGGATGATCAGGTCCTGCGTGGCCGTGCCCAGCTGTGCCTGGGACAGCTCGATCTGCCGGCGGCTTTGCTCGTAGGTCGCCGCGTTGGCGGGGCGGTACAGCGGCTGCGCGGCGCTCAGGGTTGCGTTCTGGGTCGTGTAGTCGCGCTCGGACGGTGGGCTTTTGACTTCCAGGTTGGTGCGGGCGACCCCGGCCGACAGGCCGGCCGTGGGCAGCAGGCCGGCGCGCGCCTGTTCTGCGCGGAACAGGTTGGCGTCGTACTGCGCCTTGGCGGACTGCCAGGTGGCGTCGTAGGCGCGGGCCGATTCGTACAGCTCGACCAGGCTTTGCGCGTGGGCGGTGGGGCCCAGCACGGCGCACAGCGCCAGGGTCAGGGGGAGAGGCCGCAACGGTGTCATGAAGGTCCTTCCGGGAGATCTGCAGTCAGTCAATAACGGGGTACGGTCGCGTCGCGCTCGGCCGACCAGGCGTCGATGCCGCCTGCGATGTTGGCCACGTTCGTGAAGCCCTGCGACGCCAGGTAGGACGCCACACGCTGGCTGCGCGCGCCGTGATGGCACAGGCAGGCAATGGGTGTGGCCGGGTCCAGCTCGCCCAGGCGCGCGGGAATCTCGTTCATGGGGATGGCGCGCAGCGCAAAGCCGTCGGCCTGCACGCTGGCCGTCTGCAGTTCCCAGGGTTCGCGCACGTCCAGCACCACGGCAGCGCCGGGCTGGGCCTGGATCCAGGCGGAAAGGTCGTTGGGGCGAACCTGGTCGATCATGGCAGGGGCTTTCGGGTTCAGAAGCTGAAGCGGGACGGTTCCGGGAAGTTGCGCAGGCGCGGCGCCACCGTGTCCCAGGGCTGGGTCGTGGTGTACGACGCCTCGCCGGTGCGGGTGACAAAGGTTGCGCGCATCATGGGCTCGGCGCCCACGATGGCCGCCAGGCGGCCGCCCTGCTTGAGCTGGGCGAGCAGGGCCTTGGGCACTTCGGCGACCGAGCCGCTGAGCAGGATCACGTCGAACGGGCCGTCCACTGACACGTCTTTCGCGCCGTCGCCCTCGCGCACTTCGGCATTGGTGATGCCGGCCTTTTGCAGGTTGGCGCGGGCCATCTGCACGAGCTCGGGGTTCAGTTCCAGCGAGATGACGCGCTGCGCACGGTGTGCCAGCAGCGCGGCCATGTAGCCGCTGCCGCCGCCTACTTCCAGGACTTTTTCATGCGGCTGGACCTTCAGGTCCTGCAGCAGGCGGGCTTCCACCCGCGGGGCCAGCATGCATTCGCCACCGGGCAGGGGAACTTCCATGTCCATGAAGGCCAGCGCCTTGTGGGCCAGCGGCACGAAATCCTCGCGGCGCACGGCCGACAGCAGTTCCAGCACGGTGGGGTCGAGCACGTCCCAGGGACGGATCTGCTGCTCGATCATGTTGAAGCGGGCTTGTTCGATGGGGGAAAGCGTGCTCATGGGGAACCTCCGAAGCGGCATGTCAGGACAAACCCTCAATTTTAGGGGGCTGCGCCGGGGGAGCCTTGCCGAAGCGCCGGCGCAGCCAGCCCGCCAGGTCGTCCAGGTAGCAATACACCACCGGCACCACCACCAGCGTCAGCAGGGACGAGGTGATGACGCCGCCGATCACGGCCTGGCCCATGGGGGCGCGTTGCTCGGAGCCTTCGGTCAGCGCGAAGGCCAGCGGCACCATGCCGAAGATCATGGCCAGCGTGGTCATGAGGATGGGACGCAGCCGGACCTTGGCGGCCAGGAGCAGGGCTTCGGCGCGTTCCAGGCCGTCTTGCCGGGCGCGGATCGCAAAGTCCACCAGCAAAATCGCGTTCTTGGTCACCAGGCCCATGAGCATCACCACGCCGATGACCGAGAACATGGACAGCGACGAGCGGAACATCATGAGCGCCAGCACCACGCCGATCAGCGTGAGCGGCAGCGACGTCATGAGCGCCAGCGGCTGCAAAAAGCTCTTGAACTGGCTGGCCAGGATCATGTATATGAAGATCACCGCCATGGCCAGCGCCGACACCGCGTATCCGAACGATTCGGCCATGTCGCGCGTGGAGCCGCTGAACTGGTAGCGGTAGCCCGGCGGAAAGCTCACGCCGTCCAGCGCGCGGCGGACATCGGCCGACACCTCGCCGGCCGAGCGGCGGGCCACGTTGGCGTTGATGGACACTTCGCGCGTCAGGTCGCGCCGGTTGATCTGGTTGGGCCCCGTGCCTTCGCGCACGGTCGCCACCTGGTTCAGCCGCACGATGCGCGGGCTGCCGTCGGCGTTGCTGCCCAGCGTGAACGGCAGCCGCTCCAGGTCCTGCGGCGCGGTGCGCGCGCCCGGCGCCAGGCGCACGTTCACGTCATAGGTCTGGTCGTCGCTCGCGCGCCAGTTGCCCACGGTCTGGCCGGCCACCAGCGTGCGCAGCTGCGCTGCGATCTGCGCCACCGACAGGCCCAGGTCCGACGCGACGTCGCGCCGCACGTCCACGTCCACCACGGGCTTGTCGGGCTTGAGGCTGGAATCCAGGTCCACCAGGCCGGGGATGTTGCGGATGCGTTCGTTGACGATGCGGCTCAGGCGTTCCAGCTCCTTCAGGTCCGGGCCCTGCAGCGAGAACTCCACCTGCTTGTTGCCGCCCACGGCGTCCAGCAGGCCCACGTGCGTGACGGTGATGCCGGGCACCTGGGCCAGCCGCGCGCGCAGCACGTCGGACATCTGGTCCACGCTGCGGCTGCGCTGCTTGCGGTCCACCAGGCGCACGTAGACGTTCGCGTAGATCTTGCCTTGCGCGTTGCCGGTGTTGATGGTGGACAGGGTGTAGCGGACCTCGGGGAATTCACGCACGATGGACTCGACCTGGCGCGCCTTGGCCTCGGTCACGTCCAGCGCGGAGCCCACGGGCGTGTAGAAGGTGATGGAGGTTTCCGAATAGTCCGCCCGCGGCACGAACTCGGTGCCCAGCAGCGGCACCATGAAGATGCTGCCCACGAAGATGCCCACGGCCGCCAGCACCGTGGTCAGCCGGTGGGCCAGCGACCAGCGCAGGATGTGCTGGTAGGCGTCAGACAGGCGTTCGGTGCCGCGGTCGAACCAGCCGGTCACGCGGCCGATGGTCTTGTCATACAGGCTGTTGCCCCGGGGCTTGCCGTGCGCCTCGATCTCGGGGTCGTGCCAGACGCTGGACAACATGGGGTCCAGCGTGAAGCTCACGAACATGCTGATCAGCACCGCCGCCACGATGGTGATGCCGAACTCGTGGAAGAACTTGCCGATGATGCCGCCCATGAACCCGATGGGCAGGAACACCGCCACGATCGAGAACGTGGTGGCCAGCACGGCCAGGCCGATCTCCTGCGTGCCGTCCAGCGACGCGCGGTAGGGGTCCTTGCCCATCTGAACGTGGCGCACGATGTTCTCGCGCACCACGATGGCGTCGTCGATCAGCAGGCCCACGCACAGGCTCAGCGCCATCAGCGTGATCATGTTGATGGTGAAGCCGAACGCGTACATGAACAGGAACGTGCCGATGATGGAGATCGGCAGCGTCAGCCCCGTGATGACCGTGGAGCGCCACGAGTTCAGGAACAGGAACACGATCAGCACCGTGAGCGCCGCGCCTTCGATCAGCGTGCGGCGCACGTTCTCGACCGCCACGCGGATCGGCCGCGAGCCGTCCAGGATGGGCTCCAGCCGTACGCCCGGCGGCAGCTGCGCCTGCATCTCGGCCAGCGTCGATTTCAGCCCGTCGATCACCTGGATGGTGTTGTCGTCCTGCGCCTTCTGCACCGTGAGCAGCAGCGTGCGTGCGCCGTTGTACAGCGCCAGGCTGTCGATCTCCTGGGCGCCATCGGCCACGGTGGCAATCTGCTCCACGCGCACCGGCACGCCGCCCTTGCGCGTCACGATGATGCGGCCGAAATCCTCGGGCCGCTGCATCCGCGCGTCCACCTGCACCACGCGTTCCTGCTGCAGCGACCGCACCGAGCCCACGGGCAGGTCCTGGTTTTCGCTGCGCACGGCCTGCGCGACCTGGTCGGCGGTGACGCCCAGCGCCTCCATGGCCTGCGGATTCAGGTAGATGTTGATTTCGCGCCGCGTGCCGCCCACCAGCGTGACGGAGCCGACACCGCGCACGTTCTCCAGCCGCTTCTTGAGCACCTGGTCGGCCCAGTTGGTCAGCTCCACGGCGCTCATGGCCTTGCCCTTGCTGCTGTCCGGCAGCACGGCCAGCGACCACACGGCACGGCTGGCCGGGTCAAAGCGCAGCACGCGCGGTTCCTTGACCTCGTCGCGGAACGTGGGGCGGATGGCGGCGATCTTCTCGCGTACGTCCTCGGCGGCCTTGCGCCCGTCGATGTGCAGCTGGAATTCGATGATGACGACCGACTGGCCTTCGTAGCTGCGCGAGGTCAGCGCCTTGATGCCGGCGATGGAGTTGACGCCTTCCTCGATCTTCTTGGTGACTTCGCTTTCAACGATCTCGGGCGAGGCGCCGGGGTATTCGGCCGTCACCACCACGACCGGGAAGTCGATGTTGGGGAACTGGTCGACCTTGAGCCGGTTGTATGAGAACAGGCCCAGCACCACGATGGCCAGCATGACCATGGTGGCGAAGACCGGGTTGTTCAGGCTGACGCGGGTGAACCACATGGCTCAGCGGGCCTGCGCGCTGGCGGCGGCGGCAGGGGAGGGGGCCGGGCGGGTGAAGCGAACGGCCGAGCCTTCACGCAGCGCGCCCACGCTGCCCTGGATGACCTGCGTGCCGGCGGCGATCTCGGGCACGGCAACCAGCAGTTCGCCTTCGGCGCCTGCAGTGCCTCCAGTGCTTTTGGCGCCGGCGTCCCGCCCGCGCTGCACGGCCGCGACCGTGCGGTGCGCGACCTTGCCGCCGTCCACCACCTGCAGATAGGGTGCGGGGCGGTCCGTGCGCACGGCCGACAGCGGCACCGCCACGGCATTGACCCGGCCCGTGCCCAGCGTGCCCTGCGCGAACAGGCCCTGACGCAGGCCCTCCACGCGGTCCAGCGCCAGGTACACCATCACGCTGCGGCTGGCGGCCTGGGCGCTGGGGTTGATGCGCACCACGCGCGCCGTGACCGGCTGCGGGTTGCCTTCGATCTGCAGCTGCGCCACCTGGCCCGTGCGCACGGCAATGGAATCGGCCGCGCCCAGCGTGGCTTCCAGCTCCAGCCGGCTCAGGTCCACGATCTCGATCACCCGGGCGTCCACGCCCACGCGTTCGCCCGGCTGCGCCGCACGCAGGGACACCACGCCGGAGATGGGCGCACGCAGCACGGTGTCGTCCAGCGCCTTGCGGGCCACGTCCACGGCGGCCAGCGCTGCCTTGTGGGTGGCCTGGGCGGCGGCCAGGTTGTTGGCCGACGTGTCCAGCGCCGTGCGCGAGATGAAACCCTGGTCCACCAGGGCCTTGTTGTTGTCCCATTGCCGCTGGGCGATGTCGATCTGCGCGCGGGCGGCGTCCGCCTGTTCCTGTGCCTGGCGCACGCGCGACTGCGACTCCGCCGGGTCCACGCGGGCCACGATCTGGCCGGCCTTGACGCTGTCGCCTTCGCGCAGGGTCAGGCCCTGCAGTTCGCCGGCCACGCGGGCCTTGACGGCGGCGGAGTTCACGGCCTTGATGGAGCCCGACAGCGGCAGGCCCTGGGTCATGTCGCGCGGCTGCGCCGTGACCACGTCGCCTGCTGCCAGCTCGATCGCGGCTGGCGCGGCTGCGCTGGCGGCCGGTGTTGCTGGCGTGGCCTGCTGCGCCTTGCGCGCGGCAAGCATGCGGCCGGCCACCAGCACCACGGCCAGGGCCACCACGGCCCAGAGTACCCATTTGACGCTGCGTTTCATGGTTTGTTGGTCTCCCTCGCAAGCAGGCCGTTCAGGATGATCCCGGCCTGCGACTCGATATATTTTTTGGGGTCCAGCGGCCGCTGCGCCGGCACGCACGCGCCCACCGAATGCTTGGCCATGGCCAGGAACACCATGGCCGAAATCACGCTGTACATCGCGTGGTCCATGTCGGCCACGACGAACTCGCCGCGGTCCACGCCGCGCTGCAGGATGCGGCGGATCAGCGCCTGACCGGGCTCGATCACCTCGCGCTGATAGAACGCCGTCACCTCGGGAAAGTTGTGCGCCTCGCTGATGATGAGCTTGGTGATGCCAGATGCGCGGGTGGCGCCCACGCGCTCCCACCACATGTTCATGGCATAGCGCAGCATGTCGGCCGATGGGCCGGTGAACGCCTCGAACTCGGCGTTCCATTCATTGAAGCGTCCGGCGATGTTCTCGGTGATGACGGCCTTGAACAGCTCTTCCTTGCTCTGGAAATACAGGAACAGCGTGCCCTTGGACACGCCCGCGCGCGCGGCGACTTCCTCGGCGCGGGTGGCGGCGAAGCCTTTTTCAACGAACAGGTCCAGCGCGGCGTCCAGCAGTTCGCCGGGACGGGCCTCCTTGCGGCGTTCGCGCTTGGGCGATGCGTCCTGCAGGCGTGCGCCGATGAGCTTGGAAAGGGGCATGAAAATTACTGACTGACTGGTTAGTAATGTACCGATGCCCCATCACACCGTCAAGGTGCGAGGGTAAAAGCCATGTAAATCAGCCAGCGAACCGCGCAACCAGCAGGCCCAGCCATTCGCGCAGCACCGTGCGCGACAGCCGCAGGCCATGGGTGGACGGCAGCCATTCGAGCAGGGGGCGCTCCAGAGGCAGTGCAAAACCGGTGGGTGCGGGCGTGACCTGCAGCCCCGCGCGCTCGAACGCCTGGACCGAGCGCGGCATGTGCCATGCATCCGTCACCAGCGCCACATGGCGCACGCCGTCGCGTTGCAGCAGGGCTGCCATCAGCCGGCCGTTTTCGGCCGTGTCGCGGGACGCTTCGTCCACCCAGCGCAGGGGCGCACCGGCTTCCTGTGCGGCGCGTCGGGCCGCGGCACCCTCAGTGTCCGTGGCCATACCGGCGGCAGCCCAGCCCACCCCACCGGCAAAACCCGCTGGCAGGCCGCTGGCGCGTGCCAGCCACAGGCCGTAGCGCAGGCGCGCGGCGCTCGTGCCGTTCAACTGGGCCTGACCATATTCCGGCGCCTGTGGCAGCACGCCGCCGCCCAGCACCACGATGGCCTTCACGGAGCCGCCCTTGAGCGTGGCAGCGTGCAGCGGTGCGTACTGCGGCAACAGGGTTTGCGCCAGGACGATGGCCACGGCATGGCAGGACAGCAGCCACGTCAGCAGCAGCGCACCGGCTGCCAGCACGGCCCCTGCCGTCTTGCGCCGGCTGATCAGCCACAGGCCGGCGGCCGCCAGCAACAACGGGCCGGCGGGCGGCAGCACCAGGGTGCTGAGCAGGGGCTTGAGTTCGCCGGCTTCGATCAAGGCTTTAGTAGAAGGCCTGCAGCCCCGTCTGCGCCCGGCCCAGGATCAGGGCGTGCACGTCATGCGTGCCTTCGTAGGTGTTGACGGTTTCCAGGTTGATCATGTGGCGGATGACATGATATTCGTCGTGGATGCCGTTGCCGCCGTGCATGTCGCGGGCCAGGCGCGCGATGTCCAGCGCCTTGCCGCAGCTGTTGCGCTTGATCAGGCTGACCATCTCGGGCGCGGCGCGGCCTTCGTCCATCAGGCGGCCCACGCGCAGGCAACCCTGCAGGCCCATGGCGATCTCGGTCTGCATGTCG
Organism: Ramlibacter sp.; assembly: GCA_041905405.1. Lineage (GTDB taxonomy): Bacteria > Pseudomonadota > Gammaproteobacteria > Burkholderiales > Burkholderiaceae_C > RAM1. Next base: position 28,208 of record JAYRLC010000025.1, read on the forward strand.
GCCAGCTTCTTTTGAATCAACTGGTTCTGCGCCAGCGGACGGCCGAACTGCACGCGGTCCATCGTGTACTGGCGCGCGCGGTGCCAGCAGTCCTCGGCCGCGCCCAGCGCGCCCCAGGCGATGCCGTACCGTGCCTTGTTCAGGCAGCCGAACGGGCCCTTCAGGCCGGCCACGTTGGGCATCAGCTGCGCTTCGGACACGAACACGTCGTCCATCACGATCTCGCCGGTGATGCTGGCGCGCAGGCTCATCTTGCCTTCGATCTTGGGGGCGCTCAGGCCCTTCATGCCCTTCTCGAGGATGAAGCCGCGGATGCTTTCCTGGCCGCCGACCTTGCCGTCGGGGTCCTCGACCTTGGCCCATACCACGAACACGTCGGCGATGGGCGCGTTGGTGATCCACATCTTGGCGCCCTTGAGGATGTAGCCGCCGTCCACCGGCTTGGCGCGCGTCAGCATGCTGGCCGGGTCGGAGCCGTGGTTGGGCTCGGTCAGGCCGAAGCAGCCCACCCATTCACCGGTGGCGAGCTTGGGCAGGTACTTCTGCTTCTGCGCGTCGCTGCCGTATTCGTTGATGGGGTGCATGACCAGCGAGCTCTGCACGCTGATGGCGCTGCGGTAGCCGCTGTCCACGCGCTCGACCTCGCGCGCGATCAGGCCGTAGGCCACGTAGCTCAGGCCGGCGCAGCCGTAGCCTTCGATCGTGGAGCCCAGGAAACCCATGGCGCCGGCCTCGTTCATGATCTCGCGGTCGAACTTTTCGTGGCGCGCGGCCATCAGCACGCGGGGCTGCAGCTTGTCCTGGCAGAAGGTGTGGGCCGCCTCGACGATGGCGCGTTCCTCGTCGCTGAGCTGGTCGGCCAGGAGGAAGGGGTCCTGCCAGTTGAAGGTCGGTTTCATGGGAAAAGTCTCCTGAGGATGGCGCTGAACGATGGTCTATTGTCGGCCAGCCATGAATAGCCGTCTAATATCGAATACCTATACAACAATAGGATATTCAGATCATGGAGTTCCGTCACCTGCGTTACTTCCTGGTGCTGGCCGAGGAGCTGCATTTTGGCCGCGCCGCGCAGCGACTTTCCATCTCGCAGCCGCCGCTGTCCACCAACATTCAGCAGCTCGAAGCATCGGTCGGCGCCAGGCTTTTCACCCGCAACAGCAAGGCGGTGCAGTTGACCGAGGCCGGCCGCGCGTTCGTGCCGCAGGCGCGCGCGTTGCTGGAACAGGCGCAGCAGGCCGCCCGCCACGCCCGCGACGTGGCCGACGGGCTGGCCGGCAGCCTGCAGGTCGGCTTTGTCGGCACCATGCTGTACCGGGGGCTGCCGGTGCTGCTCAAGCGGTTCCAGGCGCAGCACCCCAAGCTGCGCCTGACGCTCAAGGAGCTGAGTTCCAGCGAACAGCTCATCGAGCTGACCAACGAGCGGCTGGACCTGGGCTTTGTGCACACCACGCGCGTGCCGCCGGGGCTGGCCCAGGTGCTGGTGGCCAGCCAGCCATTCGTGGCCTGCCTGCCCGCGGACCATGCGCTGGCGGGCAAGCGCAAGCTGCCGCTGTCGGCGCTGCAGGGCGAGCCGTTCGCCTGCATTTCGCGCGCGGTGTCCGCCGACTACCACGAGCGCATCGTGAGCCTGTGCCTGGACGCGGGTTTCACTCCCGAAATCCGCTACGAGCTGCGCCACTGGCTCAGCGTCGTGTCGCTGGTGTCGCAGGGGCTGGGCGTGGCGCTGGTGCCGCAGGCGCTGCGGCAGTCGGTGCTGCCGGGGGCCGCGTTCGTGGCGTTGTCGGACAGTGCGTTGCCGTATGACACGTACTGTCTTTGGAAGGAGGCGAGGGACCACCTTGCGCTATCTGCTTTTGTGGATGCTGTGCGGGGTGGTTCGCGCGCTTAGGTTGTCGTGCCTGCATCTCGTCGGGATCGAACGGCCGAGGCACTCTGCTCCGCGACTGTCCTCCGGCGGGCTGCGCCCGCCTCCTCCTTTATGTCGCTGCGCAGAGCGCCTCACCCGTCCGATCCGGCTACAAGTGTGGTGTGCTGCCAGCGGCATTCCAACCATGTAGTGGGGCGGTGGTGATGGTGCCCTGCGCAGCGGCATAAAGGAGGAGGGCGGCGTAGCCGGCCGGGGGACAGCCGCGGAGCAGGGCTCCGTCGCCGCCGCCCCGCGGACCGGAGACACATGCTGAAGAACCACAGCGTAAGATGGCCGACCCCAAAACGACCAACGGCTTTCAGCAGGAGTTTTGACTGATGACCGAATCCACCACCCAAACCCTCGTGCTCGGCGGCGGCTGCTTCTGGTGCACCGAAGCCGTGTTCGTCAAGGTGCGCGGCGTGACCGACGTTGAATCGGGCTACAGCAACGGCCAGACGCAGCGGCCCAGCTACGAGCAGGTGTGCACCGGCACCACGGGCCACAACGAAGTGGTCAAACTCGAATACGACCCTGCGCAGATCGGCGTGCGCGACATACTGGCGATCTTCTTTCTGATCCACGACCCCACCACGCTGAACCGCCAGGGCAACGACACCGGCACGCAGTACCGCAGCGGCATCTACTACACCACGCCCGAACAGAAGGACGTGGCCGACGCCATGATCCGCGAGCTGTCGCAGGACAAGGTCTATGGCCGGCCCATCGTGACCGAGGTGCTGCCGCTGTCCAACTACTGGCCCGCCGAGGAATACCACCAGGACTTCTTCGAAAAGAACCCCTACCAGGGCTACTGCATGGCGGTCGCCGCGCCCAAGGTCGAGAAGTTCCGCCAGACCTTCCGCGACCGCGTCAAGGCGTGAGGCGCTGCGCGTGATCGCGTCGCAGGGGCTGCGCTACCAGTACGCAGGCGGGCCTGCGCTGGCTTTCGCCGACGTGGACGTGCCGCAGGGCGGCACCCTGGTGCTGCGCGGCGATTCGGGGTCGGGCAAATCCACCTGGCTGGCGCTGGTGGCCGGGCTGCTCACGCCCACGGCTGGCACGCTGACCGTCGCGGGCGCCGAGCCCGGCGCGATGCCGCAGGCCGCGCGCGATGCCTGGCGCGCCCGCGCGCTGGGCTTTCTGCCGCAGAAGCTGCACCTGAGCGATGCGTTGACCGTGCAGCAGAATCTGGCGCTCGTGCACTTTGCGGCCGGGCTGCCGCCGGACGCCGCCGCCATTGCGCAGGCGCTGGCGGCGCTGGATGTGTCGGCCCTGGCCGCGCGGCGCCCCGCCCAGCTGTCCGGCGGCCAGGCGCAGCGTGTGGCGCTGGCGCGGGCCGTGCTGCTGCGCCCGCGCGTGATCCTGGCCGACGAGCCCACCGCCAGCCTGGACGACACCGCAGCGGCCGCCGCGCTGCGGCTTCTGGCGGGTTGCGCCCATGAATGCGGCGCGACGCTGGTGATCGCCACGCACGACCGTCGCGTGCAGGACGCGCTGCCGCAGGCGGCTGTGCTGCCCATCGCGCAGGCGATCGTGCAGGAGGTCGCGGCATGAAGGATATCGCGCTGCTGTCGCTGCGCTACCTGGTGTCGCGCCCGCTCACGGCGCTGCTGAACCTGCTGCTCCTGTCGCTGGGCCTGGCGTCCATCACGTTCGTGCTGCTGGTCAGCGCGCAGTTGGACCGCGCGTTTGAACGCGACCTGGCCGGCATCGATGCCGTGGTCGGCGCCAAGGGCAGTCCGATGCAACTCATCCTGTCGGGCGTGTTCCACATCGACGTGCCGCCCGGCAATGTCCCGCTGGCCGACGTGCAGGCGCTGGCCGCCAACCCGCAGGTGGCGCAGGTCATCCCGCTGAGCCTGGGCGACAGCTACCGGGGATTCCGCATCGTGGGCACCACGCCGGACTACATCGCGCACTACGGTGCGCGGCTGGCCGCGGGCACCGCCTGGGCCGCGCCGCTGCAGGCCGTGGCAGGTGCACAGGCCGCGCGCGAAGCCGCGCTGGCGCCGGGCGTGCGGTTCGCGGGATCGCACGGGCTGGGCGGCGGGGGCCATGCGCATGGCGACACGCCGTATACCGTTGCCGGCGTGCTGGCGCCCTGCGGCTGCGTGCTGGACCGGCTGATCCTGACGGCCACCGAATCGGTCTGGCAGGTCCATGAAAAGGCAACGGCCGTGGACGAAGAGGACCGCAAGGCGCTGGAGGCCGAGCGCGAGGTGACGATGGCGCTCATCCGCTACCGGTCGCCGCTGGCGGCCGTGACGTTCCCGCGCTTTGTCAACACCACGACCGACATGCAGGCCGCGGCCCCCGCGGTGGAGATCACACGGCTGCTGCGCATGGTGGGCGTGGGCACCGACGTGCTGCGCGGGTTCGGGGCCGTGCTGCTGGCCGCCGCGGCGCTGAGCGTGTTCATCGCGTTGTGGAGCGCCGTGCGCGAACGCCGGGCCGATCTGGCGCTGCTGCGCATGCTGGGCGCGCCGCCGCGCCGCGTGGCCGCGCTGCTGCTGTGCGAGGCGCTGTGGCTGGCGCTGCTGGCCTGCGCGCTGGGGCTGGCCGGCGGGCACCTGTTGACAGGTCTGGTAGGGTGGTTGCTGCAGGCCCAGCGCTCGCTGCCCCTGACGGGGTGGCTCTGGCTGCCGGCCGAATTCTGGGTGCCCGCCGTGGCGGCCGGGGTGGCGGTGGCGGCTGCGCTCATTCCTGCGCTGGCCGCGCGCCGCGTGGACGTGGCCCAATTGCTCAATACGAGGTAATGCACATGAACCGATACATCACTTTCCTGCTGGCCGCGCTGGCCCTTGCCGCGGGCGCCGCTTCGGCGCAGGACGACAAGGAGATCAAGGCGGACATCCAGCGCCACCGCGCCATGGCCGCCGCACACGAGGCCGCAGCCAGGTGCCTGGAGTCCGGCAAGAAGCATGACGCCTGCCAGAAGGACCTGCAGGCTGCTTGCAAGGGGCTGGCGATTGGAAAATACTGCGGGATGCGGCACGAGCATTGAAGCCGCCTCGCCTTCTGTCACGCCCACCGGAACCGGAGCACACCATGAAGTACATCGCCGTTGTCCTGCTGGCGGCCGCCCTGTCGGCGCAGGCCCAGCTGAGCTCGCCGCTGCCCCAGGGCAGCGGGGCGGGCGTGCATGGCGCCAACAGCCCCTTTGCACCGCTGCCCCAGCGCACGGACGTGGTGCCCTGGTCGGTGCTCACCGCGGTCACCACCAAAACCGAGAAGAGCCGCATCCTGCCGGTGTTTGCGCCGCAGCAGATGGCGCTGAACCAGAAGACGCAGCGCATCCAGGGCTTCATGATGCCGCTGGAGCCTGGCGAGAAGCAGCGCCATTTCCTGCTCAGCTCCGTGCCGCTGACCTGCTCGTTCTGCGTGCCCGGGGGCCCGGAAAGCATGGTCGAGGTCAAGACCAGAACGCCCGTGGCCTACACCATGGAACCCGTGACGGTCGAAGGCCGCTTCGCGGTCCTGAATGACGACCCCTACGGCCTGTACTACCGCGTGACCGACGCGGTGGGCGTCAAGTAGTTGCTGCCAGCCGTGCGTGGCATGAGCGGTTTCTGGCGGCGCGCCTGGCTGGCGCTGGGCGTGCTGGCCCTGCTGGCGGCGCAGACGCTGGGCCAGGTGCACGGCGTCGCGCATGCCCCCGCTGCGCATCACGGGCCTGTCCAGGTGGACGCGCAGCCTGCCCACACGGGGCATGGCGGGGTCCAGTCGTTGCTGCACGGCCTGTTCGATGGCCATGGCGACACAGCCGACTGCCGCCTGTACGACCAGCTCAGCCATGGCGATGGCATGCCCGCCATTGCCGCGGTGGTGCTCCCGCTGGCGTTGCCGGCGGCGTTGTTGCAGTTCCTTCAGGGCCAGGTGCTGGCCCGCCATGCCGCGCTGTTCGACGCGCGCGCGCCGCCTTCCGTTCGTTGAAAGCCTGAACCCCGCCGTTCCCGCCGCGCTGATGGCGCTGCGGGTGCCTGACGCTTTTTTCAACGAATTCACATGAACATGATTTTTCGCTGCAGCGCGGTGTGCGCTGCCGTGCTCGCGCTCGGCCACGCAGCCGCGCAAACGTCCACGCCGGGCGCGCCGTCCAGCGTGCCGCCCGATACGACCCTGCGTGAGGTCACCGTCACCGGCAACCCGCTGGGCGCGGCCGACCTGATCGCCCCGGCGGTGAGTCTGTCTGGCGCGTCGCTGCTGCTGCGCCGCGGCACCACGCTGGGTGACACGCTGGACGGTTTGCCCGGCGTGAGTGCCACCTATTTCGGGCCGAATGCCAACCGGCCCGTCGTGCGCGGGCTGGACGGCGACCGCATCCGCATCCTGGCCAACGGCGGCGCCACGCTCGATGCTTCCGGGCTGAGCTATGACCATGCCGTGCCTGTCGACCCGATCGCTGTCGAACGGGTCGAGGTGCTGCGCGGCCCCGGCGCTCTGCTGTACGGCGGCAGCGCCGTAGGTGGCGTCGTCAACGTGATCGACAACCGCATCCCGCGCGAGCAGCTGGACGGCGTGACGGGCCGCGCCGATCTGGGGCTGTCCAGTGGCAACCGGGGTCGTGGCGCGGGCTTCATGGTCGAGGGCGGCACCAGCCGCCTGGGCCTGCACGCCGATGTGTTCGACCGCAGCACCGCCGACCTGCGCGTGCCGGCCAACCTGGACTGCACCCAGGGCGGCGTGACGCGCACCGCGCGGCGCGTGTGCAACTCGGCGTCGGACGTGCGCGGCGGCGCCGTGGGCGCGTCGCTGTTCTTTGACAGCGGCTACCTGGGCGCGTCGCTCAGCGACTACCGCAGCAACTATGGGTCTGTTGCCGAGGACGAAGTCACCATCGGCATGAAGTCCACGCGCCAGGCTGTCGAGGGCGAGTGGCGCAACCCCCTGCCGGGCCTGCAGGGCCTGAAGCTGCAAGCCGGCCACACGGACTACCGCCACACCGAGTTCGACGCCGGTGCCCCCGGCACGGTGTTCAGCAACCAGGGCAACGACTGGCGCCTGGAAGCGCGCCACGCGAAGCTGGGTGCGCTGGACGGTGTGATCGGCCTGCAGGGGGAATCCACGCGCTTTTCGGCGGTGGGCGACGAGGCGTTCGCGCCCTACAGCCGCACACGCCAGACCGCGCTGTTCGCGCACGAGGAGCTCACCACCGGCTGGGGCCGGCTGAGCTTTGGCGCGCGCGGTGAATCCGTGCGGGTGGAATCGTTCGGCAACCCCGACGTGGCGCGCTTCGTGCCCGCCAGCCGCAGCTTCAGCCCGCGCAGCTATGCGCTGGGCGCGCTGTGGAACCTGGCGCCGCAGTGGCAGCTCACCTCGGGCCTGTCCCGCACACAGCGCGCGCCGCGCGACTACGAGCTGTTCGCCGACGGCGCCCACGTGGCCACGGGCGCGTATGAGGTGGGCAATGCGTCCCTGGGTGTGGAGCGCTCGCTCAACGCCGAGCTGGGCCTGCAGTACAAGCGCGGCGCGCACAGCGCCCGCATCAATGTGTACCGCAACCGCTTTGACAACTACATCGCGCTGCAGTCCACGGGCAATGTCACGGACGGCTTGCCCGAGTTTGCCTACAACGCCGTGCGGGCCCGCTTCACGGGGCTGGAGGCTGAAGGCACCGTGCGCCTGCTGGCGGGGCCGCAGACGCTGGACCTGCAACTGCGCGGCGACGTGGTGCGCGCGGTCAATCTGGACACGGGCGAGCCGCTGCCGCGCATCGCGCCCGCGCGGGCCGGCGCGACGCTGGTCTGGTCGCAGGGGGCTTGGGGTGCGCAGCTGGGCTTTGACCATGCGGCCGCGCAGGACAGGGTGCCGGCTGGCGAACGGGCCACAGGCAGCTACACGCTGTGGAAAGTCGCGCTGACCTGGCGCATGCGTGCCGGGCCGTCCAGCCTGCTGTGGTACGCGCGCGTGGACAACGCGGGCGACCGGCTGGCCTACAGCGCGTCGTCCATCCTCACGCAGACCGCGCCGGGCAAATCACCGCTGGCAGGCCGCAGCGTGAAGCTGGGCGTGCAGGCCAGCTTCTGAGGCGGGTGGGGCGACCGCGCCGCGGGGCTCAGGCCCCGCGGAAGCAGGAAAGGCCCCAGGGTGTGAACTTGACGGGCAGGTGGTAGTGCTGCGACAGGTCCGACAGGCCGAAGCGGAACACCTGCACGTCCATGAACGCAGGCTCGGGCAGGGCGGTGCCGCGCGCGCGGAAGTAGTCGCCGATGTGCAGGCGCAGTTCGTAGGTGCCCACCTCGAACAGCGTCTCGCGGCCGTTCAGGCCGTCCACGACGCCGTTGTTGCCGACCGTGCCGGTCACCACGTGGCGTGGCGCTGGGTCGCCCAGCCGCCAGACTTCGACTTTCATGCCGCGGGCGACGGCGCCATGGGCGACATCGACGGCGTGGATGGAAACGGCTTGCATTCATTGACTCCTGTATGACCGCTATATTAGGCGGCGACCGTATGCCGTTGGTAATTTGTGAACCACCCCGTCGTCTCCGCCCTTGTCCCCGTTGTGCTGCTCATCGGCGTCGGCTACCTGGCCGGGCGCAGGCAGTGGATCGGGGCGGCCGCGGTCAAGGACCTGTCCAGCCTGGTGTTCATGGTGCTGGCGCCGGCGCTGCTGTTTCGCACCATGGCGTCGCAGCAGAACGTGCCGGTGGATTTCCGGGCGCTGGGCATTTATTTCGGCGTGGCCCTGGCTGTGTATTTCGGCGTGATCGCCGCGCTGGGCTTCAGCCGGCGTTCGGCTGTGCTGGCGCTGGCCGCCACTTTCAGCAACACGGTGATGATCGGCGTGCCGCTGGTGGGTCTGGCCTACGGGCAGGCGGGGCTGTTCATTCTCTTCACGCTGATCTCGCTGCATGCGCTGGTGCTGCTGACCGTGGCCACGGTGGCGCTTGAGTTTGCCGTGGCGCGCGAGCAGGCGGCGCAGGGCCGGCCCGTGACCGGCGCGGCCATGCGCGCGACCGTGTTGCTCGCCGTGCGCAATGCGGTCATCCATCCCGTGCCGCTGCCCATCCTGGCGGGGCTGCTGTTCGGCCAGACGGGCCTGCACATTCCTGAGGTGATCGACAAGCCGATGCAGTTGCTGGGCCAATCGTTCGGGCCAGTCGCGCTGGTGATGGTGGGCGCCACGCTTGCGTCCAACCCGCCGGGGGCGCACCTGCGCGGCGCGTTCATGGTGGCGCTGGCCAAGAACGTGCTGCACCCGGTGCTCATGGCGGCGGCGGGCTGGGCGCTGGGCCTGCGCGGCGTGCCGCTGGCGGTGATGGTGATCGCCGCGTCGCTGCCCATTGGCGCCAATGTTTTCCTGTTCTCGCAGCGCTACCAGGTCGCGAGGGAGGTGGTGACGGCCAGCGTGGCTGTTTCGACCTTGCTGGCATTGGTGACCGTGTCGGCCGTGATGCTGCTGCTGGGGGCAGGGTAAACCCGGTGTGATGAAAGAAATCGGGCGCGAATCCGACGTATGGGCTGCCGCGTAGAAGTGGCAGCAGACTTTCGCGCACGGTGCGCGCCGGCTGCTTCAAACCTTTCCAAAGTGGAGCGCAACATGAATCGCAAAGTCATCAAGGGCATGACCCTCGCCACCGCCGCCGCCGGCCTGTTCGCCATGAGCGCTGGTGTCACCACCGTCGCCGCGCAGGACGCCAAGATGGCCTGTGCCGGCGCCAATGCCTGCAAAGGCCAGAGCGACTGCAAGGGCGCCAAGAGCTCTTGCAAGGGCCAGAACGCGTGCAAGGGCCAGGGCATGAAGCTCATGAGCAAGGCCGACTGCGACAAGGCATCCGCTGCCAAGAAGTAAGCAGTCCATGGCGGCCCCGAAACAGCGCGGCGTGGCGGGCGGACAGGCCCTGGGCTTTGGCCTCGGGTTGCGCACCGTCCACTACGACGAGATCCTCCACGGCCACCCCGCCGTGGACTGGTTCGAGGCCGTAACCGAAAACTACCTTGTGCCCGGCGGCAAGCCGGTGCACATGCTGGAGCGCATCCGCGAACGCTACCCGGTCGTGCTGCATGGCGTGTCCATGTCCATTGGCGGCACGGACCCGCTGAACATGGACTACCTGCGCGAACTCAAGTCATTGACCGCGCGCATCCAGCCCGAATGGGTGTCTGACCATTTGTGCTGGACCGGCGTGAACGGGCGCAACCTGCACGACCTGATGCCGTTGCCCTACACGGGCGAGGCGGTCCGCCACGTGGCCGATCGTGTGGCCCGGGTGCAGGACTTCCTGGGCCGGCGCATCCTGCTGGAAAACGTCTCCAGCTATATGACCTACGCATCGTCCGAGATGGACGAGTGGGAATTCCTGGCTGCCATTGCAATCCGGGCCGACTGCGACGTCCTGCTGGACATCAACAACATTTACGTCAGCGCGTTCAACCATGGGTTTGACCCGTTGACCTACCTGGAACGCATACCGGTCAACCGTGTGCGCCAGTTCCACCTGGCCGGGCATGACCACTGCGGTGACTACATCATCGACACGCACGATGCGCCCGTCGCGGGCGATGTCTGGAATCTTTATCAGGCTGCTGTGCGCCGCTTCGGACCGGTGGCCACCATGATCGAGCGCGACGCCAACATCCCCCCGCTGGTTGAGCTGGTCACCGAGCTGGAGCAGGCCCGCGTGCTGGGCGGCGCCGCCCTGAAGGAGGCGGCATGAGCGCCCTGCAGGCCCTGCAGCGCGACGTCCAGCGCTACATCATGTGGCCTGATTCGCCGCGCGGCGCCGGCGGCCTGCGCCATGTGGTGGACGCGGGTGCCATCAGTGCATTGCAGCGGCTGGACATTTATTCCAGCGGCTACCGGCTGCGGCTGATCGAAGCGTTGCAGACGGACTATCCCGTGGTGCTGGCGCTGGCGGGCGAGCAGCGCTTTGACGCGCTGGCGCGGGACTACATCGCGGCCCATCCGTCGCGCCACCCCAACCTGCGCTGGTTCGGCGGCGGGTTTGCGCGGCATTTGCGGCAGGTGGCGGCTCGCAGGCCAGTGCTGGCGGAGGCGGCGCTGTTCGAATGGGCGGTGGGGCTGGCCTTTGACGCGGCAGATGCTCCCGTCGTGACATTCGAATCGCTGGCCCGCGTGTCGCCCGAACTGTGGCCGGGGCTGACGTTCCAGCTGCACCCGGCGGTGCAGACGTTCACGCTGCAGTCCAACGCGCCGGCGATCTGGACGGCCCACGCGCAAGGCCGCCTGCTGCGCGCCCGGCGTCAGCCCGCACCGCGTGTCTGGGCTGTGTGGCGGCGCGAGCAGATGCCCCGGTTCCGCAGCCTTCCGGCGGATGAAGCCTGGGCGCTGCGCGCCCTATCGCGAGGGTGCGACTTCGCCCGGTTGTGCGCCGGGTTGTGCCGCTGGGCGCCGCAGGCCGAAGCGCCCCTGCGTGCCGCCACGTTGTTGCGCACCTGGGTGGAAGAAGGCATGGTGTCGGCCGTTCGCCCGGCCTGAGGCGCGGGATGCGTGCGTTCAGGGCGCGAGCCGTTCGCGCAGCCACGCACCATCTGACTGCAGCGCATAGCGCAGCCTGTCGTGCAGCCGGCTCTTGCGACCCTGCCAGAACTGCCAGGTGTCGGGCACGAGGCGGTAGCCGCCCCAGTGTGGCGGACGCGGCGGGTTCAGCAGGAACTGCGCACTGTATTTGGCGGCATTGGCCACCAGCACGCCGCGCCCGCCGATCACCTGGCTTTGCGGGCTGGCCCAGGCGCCGATGCGTGAATCAAGCGGACGGCTGCTGAAGTACGCGTCGCTTTCATCGTCGCTGGTCTTCTCCACGCGGCCTTCGATGCGCACCACGCGTTCAAGCTCAACCCAGTGGAATTGCAGTGCCGCATACGGGTTGCCGGCCAGCTCCTGTCCCTTGCGGCTGTCGTAGTTGGTGTACCAGACGATGCCGCGCGCGTCATAACCCTTGATGAGCACCACGCGCGTGCTGGGGCGCAGGTCATGGCCCACGGTGGCCAGCGTCATGGCGTTGGGCTCAGGTACTTGCGCCGCAATGGCTTCCTGCAGCCATTGCGCGAACTGCGCCAGCGGGTCGGCGTGCGATGCGTCCTCGCTGAGTTCGGCTCGTTCATAGCTCTTGCGCAGGTCGGCGATGGATCGGGACAGGTCTGACATACTGGCCGAGTATATGGACGCCCAGCCCCCCGTTGTGATCGTGCTCGCCGCAGGCCGCGGTGAACGCTTCGCGGCGTCCGGCGGCACGGCGCACAAGCTGCAGGCCCTGATGGCCGGCAAACCGGTGCTGCAGCACGTGCTGGACGCCGTGGCCGCCAGCGGGCTGCCGCACCACGTGGTGCATGCCGACCCGTCGCGGCCCGGCATGGGCGACAGCATTGCGGCGGGCGTGCGCGCCACGGCCGGCGCAAGCGGCTGGCTGGTGCTGCCGGGTGACCTGCCGCTGGTGCAGCCGCACACGCTGCGCGCCGTCGCGCAGGCGCTGGCATCGCATGCGGTGGTGGCGCCGGTGTACCGCGGTGAGCGGGGGCATCCGGTCGGCTTCGCGGCGCCCTGCGCGCAACAGCTCGCGGCGCTGGCGGGCGAGCAGGGCGCCGCGCCGGTGGCCAGGGCATGGGGTGTGCACCTGCTGGCGGTGGATGACGCGGGCGTGGTGACCGATGTCGACACGGTGCAGGATCTGGCGCGTGCCGAGCAGGTGCTGGCCGGCAGAACGTAGCCAGCTCGCGCCCCCACACGTGCCGATGTAACAGTAACCGGCTTGTACCCGGCCCACTGTGCAGGTCGGGAACTTCTTGCCATGGGCGGCCTCCCTGCCTGATACTGGTTTTTAAACTCTGTTACAGGTCGGCCATGCTTTATTTGAGACGGGTTTGGGGTGGCTTCGCCATCGTCCTGGCACTGGCTGGCGCCGCGCGTGCCGAACCGCAGCCGCTGACCGACGACCTGCTGGGCAGTGTGCAGGCGGCCTATAGCCGGGCCGTGACACCCGGCGATTCGGCCGAGCGCCATCGCGAGCTGCTGGGCACCGTCCTGCGTCGCGTGCAGCGCAGCTATGTGACCGAGGCCGATTTTTCGCTCATCGCCAACGCGGCTTACAAAGTGCTGCAGCCGCTTGAAGCCGGCAGCGCCGAGCCGGCGGAAACCTTCCGCAAGGCGGTCACGGCCGGCCTGCGCGCCATGGACAACTACGCGCGCTACCTGACCCCCAAGGCCTACGAGCAGGACCAGAACGACAACACCGGTCATTTCGTGGGCCTGGGCATCGAGGTGGAATCCGCCGACGGCGTGGTGCGTGTGGTGCGCCCCATGGAAGGCGGCCCCGCCGAGCGGGCCGGCATGCGCTCGGGCGACCTGATCGTGCGCGTGGACGGCACGTCGCTGCACGGCATGCCGTTGTCGGACGCGATCTCGCGCATGCGCGGCGAAGCGGGCACGCGCGTGACCATCCTGGTGCGGCGTGAAGGCGCGAACGAGTTCGAGCTGTCCCTGGCCCGCGACACCATCCGCACGCAGCGCGTGCGCTGGCGCATGGAAGGCGACGCCCTGGTGCTGCGGCTGTCGTCGTTCAACGGGCCGGTCAGCCAGGAGCTGACGGATGCAATCAACCAGGCCACGTCCGCGCAGGCGCCCCGCGCGGTGGTGCTGGACCTGCGCGGCAATCCGGGCGGCCTGCTGCGCGAGGCTGTGCGGGTGGCTGACGCGTTCCTGGCGCAGGGCGAAATCACATCCCTGCGCGGACGCACGCCGTCCAACCAGCGCAGCTGGCAGGCCGATGCGGCGCAGGTGCTGGCCGGCGTGCCGATGGTGGTGCTGGTGGACAAAAACTCCGCATCGGCGGCCGAGCTGGTGGCCGCCGCGCTGCAGGAAAACGGCCGCGCCACGGTCATGGGCCAGCGCAGCTTCGGCAAGGGCAGCGTGCAGACCACCTTTGAGCTCGGCGAAGGCCTGGGCGCGGTGAAGTTCACCACGGCGCTGTACTACGGCCCGGCGGGACGCACCGTGAACAAGGCTGGCGTGTCGCCCGACGTGGAGCTGGTCGCCGCGGCGGCGGACGCGTCACGCGCTGACCAGGCGCCCATGGTGGCGCCGCTGTCGCCCGCGGCGCGCGTGGAGCCGCAGCGCTGCGCGCTTACGGCGGGCCTGGCGGATACGGGGCTGTCCTGTGCGCTGGCCCTGCTGCAGGCCGGCAGCGTGGACGCGTTCATCGCCGCCGCTGCGTACCCCGTTCCCTGAACCGCGCGGGTCAGTCGCGCGCCAGCCGCAGCAGCCGCTCCAGCGCCCGGTCGCGGATGTTGTGGCGCTGCAGTTCCTCATGCGTGAGCCGCGCGTAGTCCAGCGTGGTGCCGTAGCGGCCGCAGGCGTCGGCAAAAATCTGGCGGTACTGGGCCTCGGTCAGCTCGCCGGTGTGGTTGGGGCTTTTGCGTGACAGCGTGAACGCCAGCGCCTGCACCGCGCCGCCGGGCGTGTGGCAGGTGAGCCAGCGCGGGTCGTAGACGGCGGTGATCATCTCGCGGTCCCAGAGCTTTTCCATCGTGGCACGGACCTGCGCATGCGGGATGCGGAACACCACGCCGCGGCAGGTGCCGCCGGACAGCATGCCGAACACGAGCCCCGGGCATTCGGGCGTGCCGCGGTTGATGCGGCTCCACATCTTCAGCGCCCGGTGCCAGCCGTGCACGCGCGCCGGGCGGCGTTCGGCGTAGTCGAAATCGGGCTTCCAGATCAGCGAGCCGTAGCCGAACAGCCACAGGTCCGAATGGCCGCCCCATTCGTGCAGGGCCTGCGCCAGCATGGCGGCCGGATCGCGGTGGGGCTGCGGCAAAGGCGTCATGGACCATCACTTTAGCGTTGCGTGCGCATTCCTTCAGCGCACGCCAGTTGGTAACCCTTCTGTAACTTTGCAACCCCACGGCGGGGGGTGGAGGGGGTACGATGGCAGACGTAATTTTGTTACCGCTCCACCATGAAACTTCATCCGGTGATCGTCACGGTCACGGACCGTATCCGCACCCGCAGCAGCGCCACGCGCGCCACGTACCTGCACCAGCTTGAGCAGGCCGCCCGGCGCGACCGGGGCGCGGACCGGCTGGGCTGCGCCAACGTGGCCCATGCGTTCGCGGGCATCCCGGCGGACGACCGCTTCAAGGTCGTGGCGCAACGCGCGCCCAATATCGCCATCGTCAACGCCTACAACGACATGCTGTCTGCCCACGTGCCGCTGGAACGCTTTCCCGCGCTGGTGAAAGACGAAGCGCGCCGCCACGGCGCCACGGCCCAGGTGGCCGGCGGCGTGCCCGCCATGTGCGATGGCGTCACGCAGGGCACGCCCGGCATGGAGCTCAGCCTGTTCAGCCGCGACGTGATCGCCATGGCCACGGCCGTGTCGCTGAGCCACGACATGTTCGACGGCGCGCTGATGCTGGGCGTGTGCGACAAGATCGTGCCAGGCCTGCTGATCGGCGCGCTGCACTTCGGCCACCTGCCCACGGTGTTCGTGCCGGCCGGGCCCATGCCCAGCGGCCTGTCCAACAGCGACAAGGCCAAGGTCCGTGAACAGGCCGCGCAGGGCCTGGTGGGCCGCGACGCGCTGTTGCAGGCCGAGCAGGCCGCCTACCACGCACCGGGCACCTGCACCTTCTACGGCACGGCCAACAGCAACCAGATGCTGCTGGAGGCCATGGGCCTGCACGTGCCGGGCACGGCGTTCGTGAACCCCGGCGGGGCGCTGCGCGACGAGCTCACGCGCGAGTCGGCGCGTGCCGTGCTTGCAAAAGGTTGTCCGCCGATCGGCAAGGTCGTGGACGAGCGCGCCATCGTCAACGCCATGACGGCGCTGCTGGCCACGGGCGGCTCCACCAACCACCTGATCCACTGGGTCGCCGTGGCGCGCAGCGCGGGCATCCATATCGACTGGAACGACTTTGCGCAGCTGTCGGCCGTGGTGCCGCTGCTGGCGCGCGTGTACCCCAACGGCTCGGCCGACGTGAACCAGTTCCAGGCCGCGGGCGGCACCGGCTACGTGCTGCGCGAACTGCTGGACGCCGGCCTGTTGCATGGCGACGTGCTGACGGTCAGCGCCGGCGGCCTGCGCGACTACACGCGCGAGCCGTCCCTGGACGGCAACCAGCTGGTGTGGCATGACAGCGGCCCGTCGCGCGACGAAGCCATCGTGCGGCCCGCGTCCGCGCCGTTCAGCGCCACCGGCGGGCTCAAGCTGCTGGATGGCAACCTGGGCCGCAGCGTCATCAAGGTATCCGCCGTGCCGGACGATCGGCACATCATCGAGGCGCCGGCGCGCGTGTTCGACTCGCAGGAAGCCCTGCACGCCGCGTTCAAGGCCGGCGAGCTGGACCGCGACGTGGTGTGCGTGGTGCGCTGGCAGGGCCCGCAGGCCAACGGCATGCCCGAGCTGCACAAGCTCACGCCGCCCCTGGCCGTGTTGCAGGGCCGCGGCCATCGCGTGGCGCTGGTGACCGACGGGCGCATGAGCGGCGCGTCGGGCAAGGTGCCGGCGGCCATCCATGTGTCGCCGGAAGCGGCAGCCGGCGGTCCGCTGGCGCGCGTGCAGGACGGCGACCTGATCCGCCTGGACGCCGAGGCCGGCACGCTGCAGGCGCTGGTGCCCGACGCCGAATGGGCGGCACGCGTGCCCGCCGCCATGCCGGATGAACTGAAAACCGGCAACGGCGCCGGCATGGGCCGCGAACTGTTCGCGGGCTTTCGCCGCAACGCCAACGTGGCCGAAGAAGGAGCCTGCGCATGGCTGTGACCCTGACCCCGCTGGCCGTCATGCAGGACGCCCCCGTCATCCCCGTGATCGTGCTGGCCGACATCGCCCACGCCGTGCCGCTGGCGCGCGCGCTGGTGGCCGGCGGCATCCGCATGCTGGAGGTGACGTTGCGCACGCCGGTGGCGCTGGCCTGCATCGAAGCCATCGCGCGCGACGTGCCGGACGCCGTGGTGGGCGCGGGCACCGTGCGCAGCGCGGCCGACGCGCAGGCCGCGGCACTGGCCGGCGCGCGCTTTGCCGTCAGCCCCGGCTACACCCACGCGGTGGGCCGTGCCTGCCATGACCTGGGCCTGCCGCTGTTGCCTGGCGTGGCAACGGGCAGCGAGATCATGGCCGCGCAGGAAGACGGCTACACCGAGCTCAAGTTCTTTCCCGCGATGCAGGCGGGCGGCCAGGCGATGCTCAAGGCCTGGCAGGGACCGTTTGGCGACGTGCGCTTCTGCCCCACGGGGGGCGTCAGCCCGGCCAACGCGGCCGAATTCCTGGCGCTGTCCAACGTGGCCTGCGTGGGCGGTTCGTGGCTCACGCCGGCCGACGCCGTGGCGCAGGGTGACTGGGCGCGCGTCACGCAGCTGGCAAAAGAAGCCGCCGCGCTGAAGCGGCCCTGAACGTGCTGCCTACAATAGTAGGCATGCGCTATCAAATCCGTAGCAAAAGAATTTTCACCTTCATCACGCACGGGCTCGTTGCCCTGGCCTTGCTCGCCGCTGCGGCGGCGCAGGCCCAGCCGGCCGCCGCGTCCCGTGTGCTGCGTGACGTGCCGTATGGCGCCGACGCCCGCCAGAAATTCGACGTGTACCTGCCGGCCAGGCCGACCGGGCCCGTCATCCTGATGGTGCACGGCGGCGCGTGGGCTGTGGGCGACAAGGCCGCGCCCGGCGTCGTCAAAAACAAGGTCCGCCACTGGGTCGACGACCTGGGCTATGTGCTGGTGTCGGCCAACTACCGCATGCTGCCTGCCGCGCAGCCGGTGGAGCAGGCGGCCGACGTGGCGCGCGCACTGGCCGCGGTGCAGAAGCAGGCGCCGCAGTGGGGCGCCGACCCCAAGCGGCTGGTGCTCATGGGTCATTCGGCCGGCGCGCATCTGGCCATGCTGCTGCATGCGTCGCCGAAGATGGTGGCCGATGCGGGCGCGCAGCGCTGGCGCGTAACCGTGAGCCTGGACAGCGCGGCGATGGATGTGGAACAACTCATGCGCGCCCCGCACGCGCGCCTGTATGACCGTGCGTTCGGCAAGGACCCGGCCTACTGGCAGGCCGCGTCGCCATACCACCATGTGTCGGCGCCCGGCGCGCCCGCCCTGTTGATGATCTGCAGCAAGCTGCGCGACGACGACCCCTGCGCCCAGGCGCTGCACTTCGAGAAGAAGGCCGCGCACTTCGGCCACGTCATCACGATCTGGGGCCGTGACCTGAACCATGCCGACATCAACGCGCAACTGGGCGCGCCCGGCATGTACACCGATCTGGTGACGAACTGGCTCAAGGACGCCTTGAAATAGCGCCCCACGCTGATCAGCGCAGGCCCGCGCCCTCGGCGTAGTGGGCGCGCTGGATCAGCTCGATCTTGTAGCCGTCCGGATCGGTCACAAACGCAATCACCGTCGTGCCGCCCTTGACCGGGCCGGGCTCGCGCGTGACGTTGCCGCCGGCGGCCTTGATCTTTTCGCAGGACGCGGCCACGTCGGGCACGCCCAACGCGATGTGGCCGTAGGCCGTGCCCAGCTCGTACTTGTCCACGCCCCAGTTGTAGGTGAGCTCGATCTCGGCATGCTCGGGGTTGCCGCCGTAGCCCACGAACGCCAGCGAGTATTTGTACTCGGGGTTTTCGGAACGGCGCTGCAGCGTCATGCCCAGCACCTTGGTGTAGAAGTCGATCGACCGTTCCAGGTCGCCGACGCGAAGCATCGTGTGAAGGAGTCTCATGCCGCGATTATCCGGCGCGGCGCGTCAGCCTGCAGGCTTGAGCTCAAACACCAGGCAGGTCGTCGTGGCATGCGCGTACAGCGTGCCGTCCGGGCCGTACAGGCGGGCTTCGGCGGTGGCGAGCTGGCGGCCGCAGTGGATGACCTTGCCCTCGGCGCGCACGCGCGGCGCCTTTTTGACGTTAATGGCGCGCACCAGGTTCACGCCCAGCTCCGCCGTGGTGTAGCCGCGGCCCGCAGGCATCATGGTGTGCACGGCGCAGCCCAGGGCCGAGTCGAGCAGCGTCGCGTACCAGCCGCCGTGGATGGTGCCCATGGGGTTCAGGTGCGCGGGGCCCGGCGTGCCCTGGAAGATGGCGACGCCTTCGCTCACCGACATGAGGCTGAAGTCCAGCGTCTTGGCGATGGGCGGGTAGGGCAGCTCGCCACGCAGCATGGCCTGCATCATCTCCATGCCGGTCTTGCCGGCGACCTGGTCGGGGCGGGACACGCCGGCGCCGGCGCCGGCGTTCATGCGCTCCGCCACTTCACGTTCTTCAGCCAGCCAGGCTTCCAGTTGATCGCTCATCAGGCATTCTCCAATTAAATTTGCATATACAACAATTGCAGCTACAATAAACGCCATGGACACCGCCGTCAAGCCCCAGGGCTGCACCAACCTCAAGCTGCGCCAGCTCATGCGCCGCGTGGCGCAGCACTATGACGCCGAGGTCGGCAAGACGGGGCTCAAGGGCACGCAGTACTCGCTGCTGTCGTATGTGGTCAAGCTCGGCCCCATCCGCCCCGGCGACCTGGCGCGCGAGATGAAGATCGGCCCGTCCACGCTCACGCGCAACCTGCGGCCGTTGATCGACGCGGGCTGGGTCACGCTGGGCCCCGGCCCCGACGCGCGCAGCCGCCTGATCGAGGCGACCGAGGCCGGCCGCGACAAGCGCCAGGAGGCGCAGCGCCGCTGGCGCGTCGCGCAGGAAAGCATCAACACCACCCTGGGCGTGGCCAACGTGCTGGCGCTGCACGCACTGATCGACGACTGCATGGCCCTGCTGGCGCCCACCCCGGACGGAGAAGACGATGACGAATGAAACCAGGCGCACCGCGCTGTGGCTGATCCTGCTGGCCGCCGCCGGCACGTTTGCGCTGACCATGGGCACGCGCCAGACCATGGGCCTGTTCCTGAGCCCGCTGAATACCTCCACTGGCCTGGGCCTGGCCAACATCAGCCTGGCGTTCGCGTTTGGCCAGCTCTGGTGGGGGCTGACGCAGCCGTTTGCGGGCGCCATGGCCGACAAGGTGGGCGCGGGGCGCGTGCTGTTCACGGGCGCGCTGCTGGTGGCGCTGGGCACCTTCATCACGCCGTACATGACGACGACGCTGGGCCTGATCCTGGCCATTGGCGTGCTGTCGGCCGGCGGCGCGGGCATGGCCGGGCCGGCCGTGCTGATGGCGGCCACCACGCGACTGATCCCGCCCGAGCGACGTGGCCTGGCGACCGGCATCGTGAACGCGGGCGGCTCGTTCGGCCAGTTCATCATGGCGCCGATTGCCGCCGCGCTGATGGTGGGCCTGGGCTGGGCCAATGCCATGCAGGTCATGGGCCTGCTGGTGCTGCTGGCATTGCCGGCTGCGTTCCTGCTCAAAGGCAATTCGCTGCAGGCTGCCCCCGCGGGGCAGAAGGTCGTGGGCACGCGCGAGGCGATTGGCACGGCCCTGCGCAACCGCAGTTACGTGCTGCTGGGTCTGGGCTTTTTTGTGTGCGGTTTTCACGTGGCGTTCCTGGCCACGCACCTGCCGGGCGTGATCGCGTCGTGCGGGCTGCCCACGCAGTGGGCGGGCTGGTCGCTGGCCATGATCGGGCTTTTCAACATCGTGGGCAGCGTGGCCATGGGCTGGGCCGTGGGCCGCTGGCGCATGAAGTCGCTGCTGTCGCTGGTGTATGCGTCGCGCGCCATCGCGGTGATCGTGTTCCTGCTGGCGCCCAAGACGGGGCCGGTGGTGCTGGTGTTCGCCGCCGTCATGGGGCTCACGTTCCTGTCCACCGTGCCGCCGACGGCGGGGCTGGTGGCCAAGTTCTTCGGCCCGGCCAACATGGCCACGCTGTTTGGCATCGTCATGCTCACGCACCAGATCGGCGGCTTCCTGGGCGCATGGCTGGGCGGCAAGGTGTTCGAGGCGACTGGCGCATACGACTGGGTCTGGTACATCGACATCGTGCTGGCCGTCGGCGCGGCACTGATCCACCTGCCGATCCGCGAGGCGAAGCTGCCCGCGCGCAATGCCGCACCTGCCACTGCCTGAGACGCGCTCATGACTGCTGCAACGATGGACCCGCGCACGCGGGGCGCAGCGATGGACCCGCGTACGCGGGTCATGCTCGAAGGTCCCATTGCACCCACCCTGCTGCGCCTGGGCTTGCCCAACGTGTTGCTCATGATGGCGCAGGCCGCGTCCGGCCTGATCGAAACCTGGTTCGTCGGCCGCCTGGGTACCGACGCGCTGGCCGGCATGGCGCTGGTGTTCCCCACGGTGATGCTGATGCAGATGATGTCGGCCGGGGCCATGGGCGGCGGCATTGCGTCGGCCATTGCGCGGGCGTTGGGCGGTGGCCGCCGCGACGATGCCAATGCGCTGGTGCTTCATGCGCTGGCCATCGCCGTGCTGTTCGGGCTGGCGTTCACCATGCTGTTGCTGGCGTTTGGCCGGCCGCTGTACGCGCGCATGGGCGGCACGGGCGCGTCGCTGGAGGCAGCGCTCACCTACTCGGGGTGGGTGTTTGCAGGCGCCGTGATCATCTGGGTGTTCAACGCCCTGTCGTCCGTCATCCGGGGCACGGGCAACATGGCCGTGCCGGCGGTGGTGGCAACGGTGGGCCTGCTGGTGCTGGTCCCGCTGTCGCCGCTGCTGATCTTCGGCTGGGGGCCGGTGCCGGCCATGGGCATTGCGGGCGGTGCCATGGCGCTGCTCGTGTACTACGTGCTGGGTACGCTGGTATTGGTCGCCTATCTGCGCTCGCCGCGCAGCCTGTTGCGCCTGTCGTTCGCCCGCATGCGGCTGCGCTGGCCGCTGTTCAGGGACATCCTGCGCGTGGGGCTGGTCGCGGCCATTTCCGCCATTGCCACCAACGTGTGCATCGGCGTTGCCACGGCGCTGGTGGGGGGCTTCGGTCCGGCGGCCATCGCGGGCTACGGCACGGCGTCGCGGCTTGAATACCTGCTGGTGCCGCTGGTGTTCGGCATTGGCGGGCCGCTTCTGGCCATGGTGGGGACCTGCATCGGCGCCGGGCAGCGCGAACGGGCGCTGCGTGCCACCTGGGTGGGCGCGGCGCTGGCCTTTGGCCTGGCCGAAACCATCGGCATCGCCGCGGCGCTGTTCCCGCGCGCGTGGCTGTCGCTGTTCGACAGTGACCCCGCCATGATCGAGGCCGGGGCCCAGTACCTGCGCATCGTGGGCCCGTTCTACGGCTTTTTCGGCCTGGGGCTGGTGCTGTACTTTGCATCGCAGGGCGCGGGCAGGCTGCTGTGGCCGGTGCTGGGCAACGCGGCACGCCTAGTGGTCGCCGCCGGGGTCGGCTGGTTGGCATTGCGCCTGAGCGGCAACCTGGCCCTGGTGTTCGCGGCGCAGGGCGCGGCCATGGTGGTGTACGGGCTGGTCAATGCCTGGTCGATCGCGGGCGGGGCGTGGTTCGGGCGGCCGGGGTGGCCGCGGTCGCCGGCCGTGCTGGCGGCCCGGTATTCCTGAACCGTCGCCCGCGCTACACCCTGTCACCCAAGCGGCACACAGGCCGCGCGCGCACTTTCATACTCGGGGGTTTTGAAGGAGCGACCCCATGGAACTGCGTGACAAAGTGGCCATCGTGACCGGCGGCGCGAGCGGCATTGGCGCCGGGCTGGCGATGCGGCTGGCGCAGGACGGCGCGCGGGGCATCGTGGTGGCCGACGTGAACCTGGAGCGGGCCCAGGGCGTGGCCGCGCAGTGCGGTGGCGTGGCCATGGCCTGCGACGTGAGCAAGGAGTCCGACATCCAGGCGCTGGTCGCTGCGACGCGCGCGAAGTTCGGCCAGGTCGATGCGTACTTTTCCAACGCCGGCATCCTGGGCCGCATGGGTGGCTTCGAGCTGGAAGACGCGCTGTGGGACAAGATGTGGCAGATCCACGGCATGGCGCACGTGTGGGCCGCGCGCGCCGTGGTGCCCGAGATGGTGGCGCGGGGCGAAGGCTGCTTCATGGTCACGGCATCGGCCGCGGGCCTGCTGAACATCGTGGAAACCGCGCCCTATGGCGTGACCAAGCACGCGGCGCTTGCGTTCGCCGAATGGCTGCGCATCGCCTACGGCCGCAAGGGCGTGCGCGTGAGCTGCCTGTGCCCGCAATCTGTGCAGACCGACATGGTCACGGGCGACGGCGGCTCGGCGGGGCATGACGGCATCCTCACGCCCGCGCAGGTGGCGGCCGAAGTGATGTCCGTGATCCGCGACGAGACCTTCCTGATCCTGCCGCACCCGTCGGTGCTCACGTACTTCCGCGCCAAGGGGCAGGACTACGACCGCTGGATCGGCGGCATGCAAAAGCTCTACCAGATGCACGTCAAGGGCTGACGCCCCGCGCTGCTGCAAGGCGCTCAGTCGTGCGCGCTCACGCGGCCGCGCAGCTTCTTCACCGTTCCCCGGCTGGTCTTCTGGTCCACGCGCTTCACTTGCGATGCGCGCGTGGGCCTCGTGGCCTTGCGCGGCTTGGGCGGCGTGGCCACGCTGTCCACCAGGGCCTGCAGGCGCTGCAGCGCGTCGGCGCGGTTCATGTCCTGGCTGCGGCTGGTCTGCGCCTTGATCACCACGACGCCTTCGTCGGTGATGCGCTGGTCGCCCAGCAACAGCAGGCGAGCCTTGATGTCGTCGGGCAGCGACGACGCCATGACGTCGTAGCGCAGGTGCACCGCGCTGGACACCTTGTTGACGTTCTGCCCGCCCGCGCCTTGGGCACGGATGGCCGTGAAGGTGACTTCGTCTTCCCGGACGGCCGCCTTGCCCATGGTCAGACCGGCACGGTGTAATTGAGCGTCATGCGCCCGCCGTCCACCACGACGATCTCGCCGGTGATGTAGCTGGCGGCGTCGCTGGCGAGATAGGCCACGGCGTCGGCGATCTCCGACGGCTCGCCCAGGCGCTTCATGGGGGTGCGCATCATGATGCGGTTCTTTGCCTCGTCGCTGGTCAGCACGGCCTTGGCGGCCAGTTCGGTGGCGATGGTGCCAGGCGCCACCGCGTTCACGCGGATGCCCTTGTCGGCCAGCGCCAGCGCCATCGCACGCGTGAGCTGGTTGATGCCGCCCTTGCTCACGTTGTAGCTGGCAATCGTCGGGATGGTCAGCGTGCCGTTGACCGAGCTCATGTTGACGATCGCGCCTTTGCCTACCTTGGCCATCTCGCGCGCCACGGCCTGGCCGACCAGGAACGAGCCCTTGAGGTTCACGCGCAGCACGGCGTCGAAGTCTGCCTCGCTCACGTCCAGGAAATCCGCCGCCTTGAAGATACCGGCGTTGTTGACCAGGATGTCGATGCGGCCGTGTTTGGCGACGGTGGCCGCCACCAGCGCGTCGACCTGCGCCTTGTCGCCCACGTCGCAGTGCACGTAGAGCGCGCCGAGTTCGGCGGCCAGCTTTTCGCCCGGCGCGTCGGCCATGTCGGCGATGACCACCAGGGCGCCGTCGCGCGCCAGCCGGCGCGCACAGGCCTCGCCGATGCCCTGCGAGCCACCGGTCACGATGGCCACGCGGCCCTGCAGGCCGAATGAGATGTTCGTCATGCGCGCATGATAGCGGCGTACCCCGTGGCGAAGCTGCTGGCGCTCGCGGCGACCTGCGCCGCCGTCATGCCCGGCTTGTACAGGGCCGAGCCGATGCCGAAACCGTCCGCGCCGGCCATCAGGTAGGCGGCCATGTTGGACTGCGAGATGCCGCCCACGGGCAGCACGCGCGTGCCAGCCGGCAGCACGGCACGCAACGCCTTCACCACAGCCGGCGTGATCATCTCGCCCGGAAACAGCTTGAGCCCCGACGCGCCCGCGTCCAGCGCCGCGAACGCCTCGGTCGGCGTCATGACGCCCGGCAGGCACACCATGCCCAGCCGCGCCGCCTCGCGCACGACGTCGGCGCTGAAGTTGGGTGACACGATGAGCTGGCCTCCGGCCGCGTGCACGTCGCGAACCTGCGCGGCGCTGAGCACGGTGCCGGCGCCCACCAGCGCCTGCGGATGCTGCGTGGCCAGGGTGGCAATGCTTTGCAGCGGCTGCGGTGAATTCAGCGGCACTTCGACCAGTTGCCAGCCGGCGCGCGTCAGCGCGTTGCCCACGCCGGGCGCCTCGTCCGGCGTCAGCCCGCGCAGGATGGCCACGAGCGGCAGGCTGCCCAGCGCGGCGTTGAGTTTGTCGTGCGGTGTCATGGTCGGGCCCCTTGCTTCAGTGCGTCGCCGCGTCCAGGCCCTGGGCGATGGCCCACAGGCCTTGCCACGCGGCTTCGGCGCCCAGGGTCTGCGTCGCGATGCCGCAGTGCGACAGGGCCCGCGCATAGCGCTGCGCCAGCGCGGGCGCGCCCACCACCACGACACTGCCGCTGCCCGGCGCCTGGGCGCGCAGCTCCTCGCCGATGACCAGGCCCGACAAATAGCTGGCCAGGCCCGTATCGGACAGGCGCGCGAACAGCGACAGCGTGCGCACGCTGAAGGCGGTGCCCAGCAGGCTTGCGGACTGCAATGCGTGGTCCACGCCGCGGTCGAACGCCGCTTCGTCCAGCGGCCCGTCGTCGGCCGGCAGTGTGCGCGAAAGGATCGAATGCTGGCGCAGCAGCGCATAGAACTCGCCCGTCATCCAGGTGGCGAAACGCTCGATGCGGCCGGCGCGCACGACGACCCATTTGCTGTGCGTGCCCGGCAGCACCACGGTGGCGTCCCGCAGGCCCAGCAGGCGCAGCGCGCCCAGGACCTGGACTTCCTCGCCACGCATCACGTCGGGGATGCCGTCGGTGTCGCAGCTCAGGCCGGGCACGATGGCGACCTGCCGCGGCGACACCCAGGCCAGCGCCGCGGCTACGTCCTCGAACCCGGCGGGGCAGGCGCAGTAGGGCGCTTCCTGCCAGCCCTGGCGGCTGCCGACCATGCCGGACATCAGGGCCAGGGTGCCGTCGCTCACCCAGTCAGCGCACAGGTCGTCGAACGCATCGGGAAAGCCGCCGGGCGGGACGGTGAGGATGCCCTGCTGCGAGTTGCGTTCCTCCAGCACGCGGCCGCTGGCGTCCATGCGCGCCGCGCGCAATGAGCTGGTGCCCCAGTCGATGGCGATGAGTTCGTTCATTGGTTGTGGTCTCGCAGCTTCGCATCGGGTCCGGCGTCATGTTCTCACAGCAAGGCGCGCACCGCATCCGCGCGTGGCAACGGCGCCACGGCGCCGAAATCCTGCACGGCCAACGCTGCCGCGGCATTGGCGTAGCGCGCCGCGTCGGCCAGCGTGCTGCCGGCGGCCAGCCGCGCCAGCAGGTTGCCGCAGAAGCAGTCGCCCGCGCCGGTCGCGTCCACCAGCGTCACGGCATGGCCGCCAATATGTTGTGCCTGTCCGTCCTGGCTGACCATGCAGCCATCACCGCCGAGCTTGAGCACGACGGTGGCCGCGCCCAGGCCATGCGCCCACTGGAGCACGTCCACCGGCTGCGTGCAGCCGCTCAAGTGGATGGCGTCGTCCATGCTGGGCAGGAACCAGTCGCACAGCGCGGCGGCCTGCGCGATGGCGGCGCGCGCCGTGTCCAGCGGCCAGAGTTTCAGCCGCAGGTTGGTGTCAAACGACACGCGTGTGCCCGCCGTGCGGGCCGCACGCATGGCGGCCAGTGCCGTGTCGCAGGCGCCGGCCGAGATGGCCATGGAAATGCCCGACACGTGCAGGATGCGCGACTGCTCCACGACGCTGCGCGGCGCGCCGTTGAACCACACGGGCGTCATGCGCGCGGCGGCCGAGCCGCGGCGCTGGTAGCCGAACTCATGGCCGCTGGGACCGTGGGTGACGAAGTACAGGCCGGTCGGCGCGTCGTGCGCAGCCTCGACGGCGCGGGTGTCCACGCCTTCGGCGCGCCACAGGTCCATCAGGCGCTGGCCGGACCAGTCGTCGCCCACGCGGCTCAGGTACGCCGTTCGCGCGCCGGCCCGTGCCGCCGCAATCACCGCGTTGCTCGTGTCGCCGCCAAAGCCCTGCAGGTAGGTGGGCTCGCCCGCGCGCGTCTGGTTGAACTCGACCATGCCCTCGCCGAGCGCCACGACGTCGAAAGCGCGCGTGTCCACGTCAGTGGTTGTCCTTCGGAACAAAGGCGCCGCGCTGGCCGACCAGGAAGTCCAGGTCCGCGCCTTCATCGGCCTGCAGCACGTGGTCGATGTACAGCTTCCAGTAGCCAGACGACAGCGCGGGCGGCGGCGCCTTCCATTGCGCCAGGCGCGCCTTCAGCTCGTCGTCGCTGATCAGCAACTGGAGTTTGCGCTCGGGCACATTCAGTTCGATCATGTCACCGTTCTTCACGATGGCCAGCGGCCCGCCGGCCGCTGCCTCGGGCGCGGTGTGCAGCACCACGGTGCCATAGGCCGTGCCGCTCATGCGCGCGTCGCTGATGCGGACCATGTCGGTGATGCCTTTTTTCAGCACCTTGGGCGGCAGCGGCATGTTGCCCACTTCCGCCATGCCGGGGTAGCCCTTGGGGCCGCAGTTCTTCAGCACCAGGATGCAGGTCTCGTCCACGTCCAGGTTGTCGTCGTCGATGCGCTTGTGGAAGTCGTCGCTGTCCTCGAACACCACGGCGCGGCCCGTGTGCACCATGAGCGCGGGCGTGGCCGCGCTGGGCTTGATCACCGCGCCGCGCGGCGCCAGGTTGCCGCGCAGGATGGCGATGCCGGCTTTTTCCTTGAACGGCTCGTCAAATTTCTTGATTACGCGCGGGTCGTAGTTTTGCGCATCTGCGATGTTCTCGCCCACGGTTTTTCCGCTGACAGTCACGATGTCGGTGTGCAGCAGATGCTGGATTTCCTTCATCACCACCGGCAGGCCGCCTGCATAGCAGAAGTCTTCCATCAGGTGCTGGCCGCTGGGCTGCAGGTTGACCAGGCAGGGCAGTTCGCTGCCGAGCTTCTCGAAATCATCCACCGTGAGCTTCAGCCCCAGGCGCCCCGCGATCGCGATCAGGTGGATCACGGCGTTGGTGCTGCCGCCGATCGCGGCCAGCGTGCGGATGGCGTTCTCGAACGCTTCGCGCGTGAGCACCTGGCTGATCGTCTGGTCGGTGTGCACCATCTCCACGATGCGGCGGCCCGCGCTGCGCGCCAGCACATTGCGGCGCCCGTCCACGGCGGGGTAGGCCGCGTTGCCCGGCAGTCCGATGCCCAGGGCCTCGACCATCGACGCCATGGTGGACGCCGTGCCCATGGTCATGCAGTGGCCGTGGCTGCGGTGCATGCAGCTCTCGGCCTCGAAAAAGTCCTGCAGCTTCAGTGTGCCGGCGCGCACCTGCTCGCTCATGCTCCACACGCCGGTGCCGCTGCCCAGTTCCTGGCCGCGCCACTTGCCGTTGAGCATGGGGCCGCCGCTGACACCGATGGTGGGCAGGCCGGCGCTGGACGCGCCCATGAGCAGCGACGGCGTGGTCTTGTCGCAGCCCATGAGCAGCACGACGCCGTCAATCGGGTTGCCCCGGATGGATTCCTCCACGTCCATGCTGGCAAGGTTGCGGTACAGCATGGCCGTGGGTCGCAGCAGCGTTTCGCCCAGCGACATCACGGGGAATTCCAGCGGGAAGCCGCCAGCCTCGTACACGCCGATCTTGACCTGCTCGGCCAGCGTGCGGAAATGGCTGTTGCAGGGTGTCAGCTCGCTGAAGGTGTTGCAGATGCCGATGACGGGCCGCCCGTCGAACTGGTCGTGCGGCACGCCCTTGCCCTTGACCCAGCTGCGGTAGGCGAAACCGTCTCGGTCCTGTCGGCCGAACCATTGCTGGGAGCGCAGTTCGGAAGGCTTCTTGCGGGGGGTTTTGTTGTCGGCCATATGCAGTCGTAAGGGTTAGTCCCGAATAGTCTTTCATATTATCGTCATACCATTGACCGTGAGAGCTCAGTACAAACCATGATCAAGAACGTCCACGGCAACACGGTCGATCACCTTGGCGAGGCGATCGTCGGCGGGCGCTATGCACCGGGCTCGGCGATCCCGCCGGAGCCCATGTTGTGCGAGGAGCTGGGCGTGAGCCGCACCGTCGTGCGCGAAGCCGTGAAGTCCCTGGTCGCCAAGGGCCTGGTGAGCACCGGGCCCAAGGTCGGCACGCGCGTGCTCAAGGACGATCACTGGAACTGGTTCGACCCCGACGTGATCATCTGGAAGTCCAAGGCCGGGCTGACGCCCGAATTCCTGCGCGACCTGCAGGATTTGCGCCGCGTGGTGGAGCCGGCGGCCGTGCGCCTGGCGGCCGAGCGCGCCACGCCCGCCGACATCGCCGAGATCGAGATCGCTTTCGCCGGCATGAAACGCGCTGTGGAAGAAGGCGGCGACTACGTCACGCACGACCTGCGCTTTCACCAGGGGTTGCTGCGCGCCTGCCACAACCGCATGCTGGGCCAGATGAGCAAGGCGCTCAGCGCGCTCCTGCGCACGAGCTTCGAGATTTCCACCACGCGCAAGGACGGGCCGCGCAATTCGCTGCCACTGCACCGCGCCGTGCTGGACGCCGTGATCGACCACAACCCGGTCAAGGCCGAAAAGGCCATCCTCGTGCTCATCGACGGCGCGCGCGGGGACATCGAGGAAGTGCTGGCGTCGCGCCGGCGCCTTCCGCGGCTGAACACTCCCGCGCCGTTGCTGAAGGTCACCTCATAACAACGCACAACAGAGATGAAAAAGGCCATTGACTATTTCTTCAAGCTGCTCGAAGTCCTGGTGGTTGCCTGCATGGTGGCCATGGTGATCATGGTGTTCGGCAACGTGGTGCTGCGCTACGGCTTCAACTCGGGCATCACCGTGTCCGACGAGATGTCGCGCTACTGCTTCATCTGGCTCACCTACATCGGCGCCATGATCGCCATGCGCGAAAAGGGCCACCTGGGCGTGGACACGCTGGTCAAGCACCTGCCCCTCATGGGCAAGAAGGCCTGCCTGTTCGTGAGTGAATCGCTCATGCTGTTCTGCAACGTGCTGTTCTTCATGGGCACGTTCGAGATGCACGGCCTGCAGGTCAGCAACGTGTCGCCCGTGGTGGGCATCTCCATGATCTGGATCTATGGCATCGGCTATGTGGTGGCGGTGGTCATGGGGCTGTTCAACGTCAACGTGCTGTGGCGCCTGGTGACCGGACGCCTGCGCGAGGATGAACTCGTGCAGGTCGTCGAGTCCGAGGACGTGGCGCATGACGTGCCGGCCGAAGCACCCGCAGGCAAGGGGGCTCGCGCATGACCGTCGCGATCTTCCTGTTCAGCCTGCTGGGCGCCATGGCGATCGGCATGCCCATCGCCTATTCGCTGCTGGTCTGCGGCCTGGCGCTCATGGGCTACATGGCGGGCACGGGCGCGCTGCCCGCGTTCGACAGCCAGATCCTGGCGCAGCGCTTCGTGGACGGCGCGGACAACTTTCCCTTGCTGGCGGTGCCGTTCTTCCTGCTGGCGGGTGAATTCATGAACGCCGGCGGGCTCAGCCGGCGCATCGTCAACATGGCCATGGCCTGGGTGGGCCATTTCCGCGGCGGGCTGGGCTACGTGGCCGTGATCGCAGCCGTCATCATGGCGTCGCTGTCGGGCTCGGCC
Organism: Ramlibacter sp.; assembly: GCA_041905405.1. GTDB lineage: Bacteria > Pseudomonadota > Gammaproteobacteria > Burkholderiales > Burkholderiaceae_C > RAM1. Next base: position 58,582 of record JAYRLC010000025.1, read on the forward strand.
GTGGCCGACACGGCGGCGCTGGCGGCGCTGCTGATTCCCATGATGAAGCAGGCCGGCTACCAGGTGAACCGCTCGGCCGGCCTGATCGCGGCCGGCGGCATCATCGCGCCCGTGATCCCCCCGTCCATCGGGCTCATCATCTTCGGCGTGGCGGGCAACGTGTCCATCACCAAGCTGTTCCTGGCCGGCATCGTGCCAGGCATCCTGATGGGGGCCGCCATCGGCCTGACCTGGTGGTGGATAGCCCGGCGGGAGGACGTGCGGCCCGCGCCGCGCCTGGACATGGTGCAGCGGCTGAAGATCACGGGCGAGGGCATCTTCGCGCTGGCGCTGCCGGTGCTGATCCTGGGCGGGATGAAGTTCGGCGTGTTCACGCCGACCGAGGCCGCCGTCGTGGCCGCCGTCTACAGCTTCGCCGTCGGCATGTTCATCTACCGCGAGCTCAAGTGGTCGTCGCTGTACGGACTCATTCTGGCGGCGGGCAAGACGACGGCCGTGGTGATGTTCCTGGTGGCGGCGGCCATGGTCAGCGCCTGGCTCATCACCGTGGCCAACATTCCGACCGAAGTCGCCAACATGCTGTCACCCTTCATCGGCAACAAGATGCTGCTGATGCTCGTCATCATGGTGCTGATCGTGGTGGTGGGCACGGCGCTGGACTTCACGCCCACCGTGCTCATCCTGACGCCGGTGCTGATGCCCGTGGTGCTGAAGGCTGGCATCGACCCGGTGTACTTCGGCGTGCTGTTCATCATGAACAACGCGATCGGCCTGATCACCCCACCCGTGGGAACGGTGCTGAACGTCGTGTGCGGCGTCTCGCGCATCACCATGGACGACGCATTCAAGGGCGTGATGCCTTTCTTTCTGGCGGAGCTGGCCGTGCTCTTCCTGCTCGTGCTGTTCCCCGACATCGTGATGGTCCCCCTCAAATGGTGGATGCACTGAATCCCTTTCCCAACCCTGCCAATCAACCCAAGGAGACAACCATGTTCAAACGCAGAACCCTCGTATCGGTCCTGGCCGGCGCTTCGCTGCTGGTCGCCACGTCCGCATTCGCCCAGTTCGCGGATCGCACCATCAAGTTCACCAACGGCGTGAACGAAGACCACCCCGTCGGCGTGGGCGTCAAGAAGATGCAGGAAGTGCTCAATGCCAAGACCGGCGGCAAGATGAAGATCGCCGCCTTCTGGGGCGGCTCGGCCGGCGGCGACCTGCCGGCCACCCAGGCGCTGCGCGCGGGCACGCAGGAAATGGTGTGCACCTCGTCCAGCCCGCTGGTGGGCATCGTCAAGGAACTGGGCGCGTTCGACCTGCCGTTCCTGTTCGCGAACGAGAAAGAAGCCGACGCCGTGCTGGACGGCCCGGCCGGCCAGTACTTCAACAAGAAGCTCGAAGAGGCCGGCCTGGTCAATCTGGCT
>JAYRLC010000112.1:0-1270 GCA_041905405.1 Ramlibacter sp.
GCGGCGCTGTCTCCACCCGAGACTCAGTGAAATTGAAATCGCTGTGAAGATGCAGCGTTCCCGTGGCAAGACGGAAAGACCCCGTGAACCTTTACTATAGCTTTACACTGAACGTTGAGTTCGTCTGTGTAGGATAGGTGGGAGGCTGTGAAGTGTCGGCGCTAGCTGGCATGGAGCCAACCTTGAAATACCACCCTGATGTGCTTGACGTTCTAACCTGGGCCCGTAATCCGGGTCGGGGACCGTGTATGGTGGGTAGTTTGACTGGGGCGGTCTCCTCCCAAAGAGTAACGGAGGAGCTCGAAGGTACGCTCAGCGCGGTCGGACATCGCGCACTGTGTGCAAAGGCATAAGCGTGCTTGACTGCAAGATCGACGGATCAAGCAGGTAGGAAACTAGGACTTAGTGATCCGGTGGTTCTGTATGGAAGGGCCATCGCTCAACGGATAAAAGGTACTCCGGGGATAACAGGCTGATACCGCCCAAGAGTTCATATCGACGGCGGTGTTTGGCACCTCGATGTCGGCTCATCACATCCTGGGGCTGTAGTCGGTCCCAAGGGTATGGCTGTTCGCCATTTAAAGTGGTACGCGAGCTGGGTTCAGAACGTCGTGAGACAGTTCGGTCCCTATCTGTCATGGGCGTTGGAGATTTGAGAGGGGCTGCTCCTAGTACGAGAGGACCGGAGTGGACGAACCTCTGGTGTTCCGGTTGTCACGCCAGTGGCATTGCCGGGTAGCTATGTTCGGAAGCGATAACCGCTGAAAGCATCTAAGCGGGAAGCGCGCCTCAAGATGAGATCTCCCGGGGCACAAGCCCCCTGAAGGAACCATCAAGACCAGGTGGTTGATAGGCAGGGTGTGTAAGCGCAGTAATGTGTTGAGCTTACCTGTACTAATGATCCGTGTGGCTTGACCATATCACCTCAAGTTGCTTCGCAAGCCGAAGCAACCCTTGGCCTCAATACGTTGATGGCTTACCGCAAATGCTCGTTCACTCTTCTTCCCCCCCTTGAGAGCGTGGCGCTACTTGTTGTGCGCATCCCTGCGCAAGAGCCTGCACATCCTTGTGCAGACTTCCAAACAAGCAAGCGACCCTCCACCCTCTCCCTGGTGACAACAGCGCTGTGGTCCCACCCGATCCCATCCCGAACTCGGAAGTGAAACACAGCTGCGCCGATGGTAGTGTGGCTTTGCCATGCGAGAGTAGGTCATCGCCAGGGCCTTATCCCAAACCCCGCAGATCACCTCTGCGGGGTTTTTCTTTGGCG
>JAYRLC010000113.1:0-1253 GCA_041905405.1 Ramlibacter sp.
TGACCTGCCCCCATCCGGCGTACCAGTGAAATGGAAGTCCGAGATTGCAAGGTTAATCGATGTTGCTGAGGGTTGATGATTGAGCTGCATCGCCAGCGCGCTGGCGATGCAGCTCGGCGAACTTGGCCGGCGGGATGCGCCCCAGGCTGCTGTGGGGCCGCACCTGGTTGTAGTCGATGCGCCACTCACCGATGACATCCCTGGCCTGCGTGAGCGTCTGGAACCAGTGCTCGTTCAGGCACTCGTCGCGGAACTTGCCGTTGAAGCTCTCGATGTAGCCGTTCTGCATCGGCCTGCCCGGTTCGATCAGGATGTGGCGGATGCGATGCTTGTGCGCCCATCCCATGAAGGCCCGGCTGGTGAACTCCGGGCCGTTGTCGGTGCGAACGGCCAGCGGGTAGCCCCGAAAGCGCGCCGCCTCGTCCAGCATGCGCGTGACGTATCCGCCCGAGATCCCGAAGTCGACGCCGATCTGAACGCACTCGTGGCTGAAGTCGTCGGCCACGGTCAGACATTTGATGCGCCGTCCGCTGGCCAGGCTGTCACTGACGAAGTCCATGCTCCAGACCTCATTGACGGCTGCAGCCAGTTGCAGCGGCACGCGCTCGTTCGTCGGCCTCTTGGCCTTCTTGCGTTTGCGCACCGACAGCTTCGCCAGCCCGTACAGGCGCTCGATGCGCTTGTGGTTGACCGGCGGGAACTCCGGCCGTAGCAGATCGTGGATGCGCCGGTAGCCGAATCGCCGGCGCGCGTGTGCGATCTCGACGATCTTGGCGCTCAGTTGCTGGTTCAATTCGCTCTCCTGGGGAGGGTGGCGGTAGCTGTCGCGGGAAAGCCCCACGAGGCGGCAGGCACGGCGCTCGGACAGGTGGAACTGCTCCACCATGCCCGCAATCGCCGCACGCTTGGCCCGTGGGGCTAGCGCTTTACCCCGAAGACGCCCTTGAGCGCGTGAATGTCCAGGTGGGCCTCGGCCAGCAGCTTCTTGAGCTTGGCGTTCTCGCTTTCCAGCTCACGCAACCGCTTGGCATCGGCCACTTCCATGCCGCCGTACTTGGCGCGCCACTTGTAAAACGTGGCGTCGCTGAAGCCGCCCTTGCGGCACAGCTCCTTGACCGCCATGCCGGCTTCGGCCTGGCGGATGAACCCGATGATCTGTTCGTCGGTGAATCTGCTCTTCTTCATGTCCGTCATTCTCCTGGTTGACGGACTTCCTCTCGTTCAGGCTGGTACGGCTGGGTGGGGGCAGGTCA
>JAYRLC010000114.1:0-1250 GCA_041905405.1 Ramlibacter sp.
TCTGACGGTGGCCACCCCCTTGGTTCAACAGGGCCGCCTTCGTGGTCTTGGGGTGACCGGTCCAGCCAGAGTGTCAACCCTGCCAGACGTCCCGACGATGCGCGAAGCCGGCATGCCGATCGAGCTGTCGGTCTGGAATGGCGCCTATCTTCCTGCAAAGACACCGCCTGCGGTTGTAGCCCGTTTGAACGAACTCTTGAATCTGGCGACGAAGAGCAAGGAAGGTCAAGAGAGATTAAGGCAGACCGGCGGCAGCGTCGACACGATGTCCGCCGAGGAATTCGCAAAATTCAACGAACAGGAACTGCTGAACTGGGGCCGCGCTGTGCGTGGCGCGGGCATTCAGCCTGAATGACACCTGGCAACATGTAAAGGACGATAAATGGAATCCATTATTCCAAACCCGGAGGAGTTGGAGCATCTTCGGCAAACTACCCGGAGGTTCATGCGAGAAGAAGTGAGACCAGCGGAAGACAAGGTGGAGCACGATGCCTATCAGTTGCCGGAAGAGTTGCTGAATCCGCTCAAACAAAAGGCGAAGGAGATCGGACTTTGGGCCCTGCGCTCTCCAGTCGAGTATGGCGGCCAGGGGATGGGACTAGAGGCTTCAACCGTCTTCGCTGAAGAGGCGTCGCGCTGCAAGATGGGCGCGTACTTCCCCGCATGCGGGGCCACCGGGAGCAACCCGCCTGCGCCGATTCTTCTGGGCACGAAAGAGCAGATTGAAAAGTTCGCCGTTCCTGCGATTGCGGAAGGGGCCAAGGTCTTCATGGCGATCAGCGAGCCATCGGGCGGATCGGACCCGGCTCGCTCTATTCGCACGCGCGCCGTACTCAAGGGTGACCACTATGTTCTGAACGGATCCAAACTGTGGATCTCGGGTGCTCAGAGTGCGAAGTGGGGGTTGGTTTTTGCCCGCACCGGTGAGCAAGGCGCCCGTGGAGGGATCACCTGCTTCATCATCGACGGCAAGCCCAAGGGGTTGACCCTCCGTGAGGTGTCGGTCATTCGTTCATGGCCGACCTATGAACTCACATTCGACAACGTTGAAGTTCCCGTGGAGAACCGCTTGGGTGATGAAGGCCAGGGCTTTGCGCTTTGCGAGCGGTGGTTGGTCGAGGGCCGTGTGCCGTACGCAGCGGGTTGCATCGGCATCGCACAGGAAGCACTCGAGATTGCGATCGACTGGGCTCGTGATCGGAGGGCATTTGGTTCGACGCTGAGCGAGAAGCAATCCATTCAGTGGATGA
>JAYRLC010000115.1:0-1245 GCA_041905405.1 Ramlibacter sp.
CACGAATCGCAGATTTGAAAGTGAACAGGAAAGTCAATGAAATCAACGATCTACCAACACCACCTCCGCGCCAGTGCTAGCTTTTCGTACCGTCACTTATTGCACTGAAAACGAGGAGACCCCAACAGCAACGCGGCGGCCAGCAGGCCCCAGGCCAGGCCTGCCGGCATCAGACGCAGCGCCAGCAGGAACAGGCCGAACACCAGCAGGTTCAGCAGCGCGTCGGTCCGGTCGATACGGGCTGCCGAAGTGTGCCGGGCCGGTGGCAGCAGCCGCCAGGCGGCCCCGGCGCCCGCCAGCGCCAGCAACGCAGTGCACAGGTAGAGCCAGCGCCACGAGCCCCAGGCCAGCACCACGGCCGCCAATGTAGGCGCCAGAGTCATCGACAGCGCGGTGGCGGTGGACAGGGTCGCCAGCGCCCGCGCCAGCTGCGACGCGGGCAGCGACGCGCGCAGCAGCGCTGTGTTGACCGCCATCACGCCGGCCGCCCCGATGCCCTGCACCACCCGGGCCAGCACCAGCAGCGGCAGCGTCGGAGCGGCCGCGCTCAGCAGCGCGCCCCCGCCCAGCACCAGCAGGCCGCCGAGGTAGATGCGCTTGAAGCCGATCTGCTGCCCCAGCGCGGCCAGCGGCAGCAGCAGGCCCAGCACCACCATCTGGTACAGGTTGACCACCCAGATCGCCGCATCCCGGCTGCTGTCGAAATCCGCCGCCACCCGGGGCAGCAGCACCGTGACGGCCATGCTGTCGACCACCACCAGGCCGATGACCAGGACCTGCAATCCCTGGGCCAGCCAGGGCCGGGTGGAGGCCAACGGTGCTCAGGCCACGACGCGGGCGGAACGCAGCCCGGCGATCTCGTCCGCCGACAGCCCGAACTCGGCCAGCACCTCGTCGGTGTGCTGGCCCACCGTCGGCGCCTCGCTGCGCACCGACAACGGTGTCTCGGAGAACCGTGCCGTCGGCCGCACCCGGCGGATGCGCCCCTCGGTCGGGTGCTCGACCGTCTCGAAGAAGTCGACCGCCTTCAGGTGCGGGTGGTCGACCAGCTCCTCCAGCGCATAGATCGGCGTGCAGGGCACGTCCAGCGCCTCGCAGCAGGCCACCCACTCGGCCGTGGTGCGCGACGGCGTGATCGAATGCATGTCGCCGTACAGCTCGGCGATGCGGGCATTGCGCTGGTGGCGGTCCGACATGTCGTACTTGGCCGCCAGGTCCGAGCGGTCGACGAACGCAAAAAAGGCG
>JAYRLC010000026.1:0-57757 GCA_041905405.1 Ramlibacter sp.
CCTCGTACCAATGCGCCCGGGGGCCGCTCACCTGCCTGCGCGCTGGCTGGTGCGCGGCACTCTCAGGATTGAGCGACTGTCGGAAAAATACTAAACACGTTCAACAGAAAGACCAGCAGATCGGCTATCTCCCGGCAGGTGACTCACGAATGGCGAACCACCTCGACGGCGGTGGAGGTGCAATCACCACTGTCATCGCCGTCACCGGTGGATCGGGTCTACTCGGTCGACTGTTCGCCCGGTACCGGAAGCCTTACGGGTGCCTCGTCGAGATTGTCAAGACTGATCCCGACTGGAAGGCGATCAAGCCATACACGGATCGAGATCGTGATATCGAACGCGCACTACAGGCCGCGCATGCACTCGAAGAGCAGAGCCCGCATCAAGCCATAGAAGCCTATAGGCAAGCAGTGCGGGACATCGAAGCCCTGGACGCGCAGGGCTCCACTGCAGCAGCTTGGCGTCGGGTCAGATATCCTGTCAACAGGCTCAGCCTCTTACTTGACAAGAGCAAGCACTACGCCGCAGCCCTTGATGTCATCCAAGCGTACGAAAGCTACAAGGACATCCGAGGCATCAGTCCCTCGGACCAGAAGAGCATCGCATCGCGCAAGGAGCGCCTACTCAAGAAGCTCAGTGAAACCTAATCCCTCGGTCAAGGCGAGGCCCAACCGCAAAGCACCAGTGCACCACCCCGGGTCCTAAGGGCGCTCAACTGGCTGAAAGTCTTGAGGCGTCATCGTTCAACAGTGCTCATCAGATCAGTTGGCCATCAACGTACGCTCGCTCCCATGCACAACCCTCAGAAAATTGAAGAAGCTGTCCTCGCCCTGCTCGGTGCCTTCGAGTTCGACAATGGCCGGGCGTGGAAGCGGTTTGACTTCGACGTGATGGAGTCGCTGGCCGCGCAGGGGTTGATTTCCAATCCTCGCGGCCGGGCGGAATCCGTGTTTCTGTCGCCCGAGGGCCTGGCCCGCGCCAAGGCGGCGGCCAACAAATTGTTCACCCCCTAGCATGGCATTCAGCGAACTCGATCTCAACCGGATCGGCAGGCGGCTGCGGTATTCATGGCGCTGCGGCGCCCGCTGCCCGCAGTCCGCGAGTAGCTGGACCTGGAGTACACGTTGAACAACCAGACCACCGAACCTCTAGCGTTGCGCCCGGCATGGAACAACCCCGCCGAATCCTCAAGCCCCGTTGCTTAGGGGGCTGATGAGGTTGATGTCTTTCAAGTCATCGCCGACCAGTCCATAAGCGCTTTCGCCGGCGTGATGATCGCGACGCCTTCAAACGGATGGAGTGCCAGAAGGTCTCTATCTCCCGTCACAAGTAGCCGCGCATGACCCGCAAGCGTGGCGTCCAGAAACTTGTCATCCCGCGCATCCCTGCAGGCTTGCACCATCTGGCCGACGTCCACCCGCACTGAAGCGCCAACAATGGCCAGGGCCGCCGACACGCGGACCTCTGCGGCGGCAAACCGGTCAAATTTGGATCTGGAAATGACCTCCAGGAACTCAGCTTCGGTTTCGTCGGTAAAGACGAGTTCGGCATGCTGCAGACACCAGCTCACCCACTGATTGGGAATGGATCGCGGCGCCAGGATGGCACTGACGAGTACGTTGGTGTCTGTGACGACGCGCTCAACGGCTTTCATTCACCATGCGCTTGATGGTGGACAGTGCCGGTGCCCGGCCGTTGGCTTCGATGGCACTGCTGGCTCGTTCAAACTGCGCGACAAGGGATTTGCGCGGTCGGCGGCGGGACAAGCGTGCAATTTCTGCGGCCATGCGCAGTTCAACCAGCCGCTGGTCCTCGGCGCTCAACGCCGCGAAGCGGCGCGCGTCTGTCGGGTTGACTCTGGGCGTTGGGGTGTTTTGCATGGGCTGCTCCGTGGCCTCGGCGAAAGCTTGAAGCCAGTTTAATGCATGCCCCTACCGCCCCGCCGCCGCCTTCACTTCCCGCCCCAGGTCAATCACCGACATCGCGTAGTAGCTGCTCCAGTTGTACCGCGTGATGACGTAGAAGTTTTCGGTCCCCGCCACGTACTGCGCGGGCGCGTCCGGCCCGTTCTGCAGTTCCACCAGCGCCAGCGGGCCGGGGTGGTTCAGCGCGTCGCCTTCCAGCACTGCGCCTTTGGCCGTGAAGCTTGCCACGCTGAAGGTGGGCAGTATGTCTGGCGCCATCAGCGCGTCCATGTCCAGTTTGCTGGTGTCAAAGCGCACGGGGTAGTAGATGGGCAGGCCCGGATGCCAGTTGAACGCCTTGAAGTAGTTGGCCACGGAGCCGATCACGTCGGCCGCGCTGTTGCTCAGGTCGATGACGCCGTCGCCGTCAAAGTCCACCGCGTATTTCACCCGGCTGCTCGGCATGAACTGCGGCATGCCCATGGCGCCCGCGTAGCTGCCCACGGGCGCTGCCGGGTCCGCGCCCAGGCGGTTCTGCAGCGTCAGGAACTGCTCCAGTTCGTCGCGAAAGAACTGCGTGCGCTCGGCCGCGCGCGGGTGGCTCGCGGGGAAGTCATAGGCCAGCGTGGCCAGTGCGTCGATGACGCGGAACGTACCCATCTGCTGGCCATAGATCGTTTCCACGCCGATGATGCCCACGATGATGTCTGCCGGCACGCCGTATTCGCGCTCGGCGCGGGCCAGTGTGTCGGCGTTCGCGTTCCAGAAGCGCACGCCGGCCGCGATGCGCACCGGGTCGATGAAGCGGCTGCGGTAGACCTTCCAGTTTTTCACAAAGCCTCGGGCCGGCGGCTGCATCAGGCGCGCCACCGTGGGCAGGTAGCGGGCCTCGCCCAGCGCGCGGCGCACCCAGGCCGGGTCCAGGTCGCGACGCTGGGCGATGTCGTCGGCCTGGCGCATCACGTCGGGGCGCGTGCCATAGGCCACGGCGCCCGCGGCAGCGGCGGGGGCGGCCTGTGATGTTTTGACGGGCTTGGCGCGCGCGGGCTTGTGTTTGGTTTTGGCGGCGTGGGCCGGCGGCAGGGCCAGCGCGGCGGCGCACAGCGCGATGGTGAACGGAAGGCGAAGGGTCACTGGGGCCAGGCGATGTGTTTGTATTCCTGTTGCAGTTTAGCCAGACTCGCCTGCGGCCGGGGCGCGTAACGGCGTGCTTCCAGTCGCAACAGCCAGTCGGCCACGCCCTGCGCCGCGTCGCCGAACGCGGCGCGCGCGGCGGCGGCGGTCTGGCGCGGCGGCGCGTTGGCGGGCAGGGTGGCGCCGGCCTTTTGCAGCCGCTGCTGCGCGCGCCGCAGCAGCCGCAGCCACGGGTCCTGCCGGTGGCGGTCCCACAGCGTCCAGCCGGCGCCGGCCGCGCTGGCCAGCACGATCAGGGCCAGCAGCACGTAGCTCAGGTCTTCCCAGCTGGGCGACGTGAAGCCAATGTTCTTCAGCAGGTCCAGCTGTTTGCTCTGCGTGTAGTTCAGCACCCACTGGTTCCAGCCATTGTTGACGGCCTCCCACACGGCGCGCAGGTTGGCGGCCAGTGTGGGGTTGACCGCGCCGAAGGCCGCGGCCACCACGCCCTGCGGCGCGCTCAGCCGCTCGAACGCGCCGATGCGCCCCGGCGCCACGGCGGATGTCGGGTCCACGCGCACCCAGCCGTTGCCGTCGACCCAGACCTCGGCCCAGGCGTGGGCGTCGGCCTGGCGCAGCGTCCAGAAGCCGTCCACCGGGTTGCGTTCGCCGCCCTGGTAACCGGTCACGATGCGCGCGGGCACACCCATGGCCCGCATCAGCACGACGAAGGACGAGGCGATGTGTTCGCAAAAGCCCGCCTTGCGGTCGAACCAGAATTCGTCGGCCGTGTGCTGGCCGTACACGCCGGGTTGCAGCGTGTACACGTAGCCGCCGGTGCGCAGCCGCTCCAGCGCCGCCTGCACCAGCGCGGGCGTGCCGCCGCCCGCGTGGCGCGGGTCGCTGCGCAGCTGCTGCGCCAGCTCACGCGTGCGCGGGTTGAAGCCGTCGGGCAATTGCACATAGTCTGGCGGCACACCGGCGCGTGAAGTGGGGCCGTAGCGGAACTGCGGGTAGGCCACGGCGCTGTAGCGGGTGATGTCGGTCACGGGCCGGTCGGTTACCCACTGCAGTTCGGGGGTGAGCAGGGCGGCCAGCGACAGGCCTCCGGGCACGCGCGGGGTCGCGTCCAGCGTCATGAGCCAGGGCCGGCTGCTGGGCTCCATGGTGACCTCGTAGCGCACCGGCTCGCCGGCCACCTGCAGGTTGGATGGGCCCATGACCCCCGGCGACAGGCGCGTGGCCTGGCGCGCGTCCAGCGGCTGCCATTCGCGCCCGTCAAAGCGCGTCATGACCGGGCCGCGGAAGTACAGGTCCTGCTGCCGGGGCACGGGCCCGTCAAAGCGCACACGCAAGGCGATGGCGTCGTCCAGCGCCAGGCTGGCGATGTTGCCCACCTGCATGCTGCTGGACAGGCCGCTGCGCCCCATGGCGGCGTCGCCCGGTATGCCCCACAGCGGCGCGAGCCGCGGGAACAGCAGGAACAGCACGACCATGATGGGCGCGCCCAGCAGCGCCATGCTGCCCGCCGTGCGCGCGGCCTGCATCAGCGGCGGCTTGCCCACCGGCATGTGCGCGTTGACCAGCGCCGTCAGCAGGCCCAGCAGCGCCAGCAGCATGGCCGCCGCCGTCAGCAGCGACTGCGACGACAGAAAGTTCGTGAGCATCGTGAAGAAGCCCAGGAAGAAGATCACGAACGCGTCGCGCCGCGCGCGCAGCTCCAGCGTCTTGAGCGCCAGCAGCACGACGATGAGCGTGACGCCCGCCTCGCGGCCCAGCAGCGTGCGGTGGGTCATGAGCGTGGCCGCGATGGTGGCAGCCAGCAGGGCCAGCAGCCACCATTTGCCCGGCAGCGGGCGCGACAGCCAGGCCAGCCGCCCGCGCCACAGCAGCACGCCCGCGGCCAGCGCGCTGCACCACAGCGGCAGCTTGCCGACCTGTGGCAGCACGACCCAGCCGATCACGGCCAGCAGAAACAGCGTGTCGCGCCCGTCGCGCGGCAGGGCGTTGAGCCGGAGCCAGGCGGTTTTCAGCACAGCGCCAGCGCCTCCAGGCATTGGCGGCGGTGGGCTTCGCCGCTGCCGGGCTTGATCTGCCGCCCGGGCAGGCGCAGGCCGTAGTCCACGCCAAGCTTGTCGGCCTGCAGGACCCAGGCGCACAGCCGGGACAGTTTGCCTTCGGTGTCCAGGTGGCCGGCCTGTGCAAAGTCAAGCCACAGCTCCCAGCGCTGGGCCTGTTGTGTGTCGCGGCTGACCAGCTCGTCGCTGCCGCGCGCCTGGCTGCGCGCGACCTGTTTCCACACCACGAGCTTCAGCGGGTCGCCGCGCCGGTAGCCGCGCACGCCGTCGAATTCACCCGTGCTCTGGCTGCGCGCGGCCGCGGCCCCGCCGGCGCGGGGCTCGCCCGGCGGCAGGGGCGGCGGCGCCACTTCAGGTGCGGGGTAGACCAGCAGCTGCGCGGCGGGCCGCCACACCGTCCACACGCGGAACGTGCCGAGCGGAAAGCGGGTTTCGGCCGTCAGCGCGGGCAGCCGCTGCAGGCCGCGCTGCACGGGCCGGAACGCCACGCGCACGCTGCTGCTGCCCTGGGCCGGCACGTCGGTCCAGCTCCAGTGGTCTTCATGCGTGGCGTCCAGCACGGCCAGGCCGATGCCGTGGCGGGTGGATCGGCGCGCATTGACCAGCGTGATGGCAAAGGTGGCGTTGGTGTTCGCGAACTGCGGGTCGGGTTGCGTGAGCTGCATGGTCAGGCCGCGCAGCGTGCCGTGGCACACGTGCATGCCCACCACGGCGCTGCCCGCCAGCAAAAAGGTGAGCAGGTAGCCCAGGTTGAGCTGGTAGTTGATGCTGGCCACCAGCAGCACCAGGATGGTGACCGCCAGCATGAAACCCGGCCGCGTGGGCAGGATGTACACGTTGCGCTGCGTGAGCGTGGTGGTGTCGCTCAGTGGCAGGCGTGACTGCCACCACTGCCTGAAACGGTCCCGCGCCACGGCGAAAGGGTTGAGCGCGGCCAGGTTCACGGCAGGGGGATGGCGTCGATCATGGCGCGCACCTGCTCCACCGGGCCGCGCCCGGCGTCGCCCGTGGGCACCAGCCGGTGCGCGATGGTCTGCGGCAGGATGCCCTGCACGTCGTCGGGCGCCACGTAGTCGCGCCCGGCCAGCAGGGCCTGCGCCTTGGCGGCGCGCACCACGGCGATGCCCGCGCGCGGGCTCAGTCCCTGCAGGAACCAGCGGCCCGATCGGGTGGCTGCCACCAGGTCCTGCACGTAGTTGAGCAGCGGCTCGGCCGCATGCACGGTCAGCACCTGCTGCTGCAGCGCCAGCAGTTCGGTGGGCGTGAGCATGGCGGGCAGCGACGCCACCATGTCGCGGCGGTCGCCGCCGGCCAGCAGCTCGCGCTCGGCAGCGCGGTCGGGGTAGCCCAGCGAGATGCGCATGAGAAAGCGGTCCAGCTGGCTTTCGGGCAGCGCAAAGGTGCCCAGCTGGTCGTGCGGGTTCTGCGTGGCGATCACAAAGAACGGCGTGGGCAGGGCGCGCGTCTCGCCTTCGACCGTGACCTGCTTTTCCTCCATGGCTTCGAGCAGGGCGCTCTGGGTCTTGGGGCTGGCGCGGTTGATCTCGTCGGCCAGCAGCACCTGGGCGAACACGGGGCCGGGGTGAAAGACAAAGGCCTCTTTGCCGCGTTCGTAGATGGACACGCCCGACAGGTCGCTGGGCATCAGGTCGGCGGTGAACTGCACGCGTGAAAACTGCAGGCCGAAGGTGCGCGACAGCGCGTGCGCCAGCGTCGTTTTGCCCACCCCCGGAACGTCCTCGATCAGCAGGTGGCCGCCCGCGAGCAGGCAGGCCACGCAGTCCTGCACCTGGGCCTGTTTGCCCACGATCACCGTGTTAAGCTGGCTGAGGAGAGACTTGAGTTTTTGTTGTGCATCCATGGCATGACGTTACATCAAATTTTTGACATGGGCGCCACTGGTTACTTCACCCATAAAGACTGCCGCAAGCATGAAATGGGCCCCGGCCACCCGGAATGTCCCGAGCGGCTGGATGCCATCGACGACCGCCTGCTGGTCACCGGCGTGGGCGACGCGCTGGACCGGCGCGAAGCGCCACCGGCATCGCTGGCCGACATCGAGCTGGCGCACGGCCGCCTGCATGTGGCGGCGCTGCGCGGCCTGAGCGACCGCCTGGCCGAAGAGATCGCCGCGGGCGGCCCCACGCACGCCCAGATCGACCCCGACACATCCATCAACGTTCACACGTGGACGGCGGCGCTGCGCGCCGCGGGCGCGGCGCTGGCCGCCACCGATGCCGTGATTGCCGGCGAACTGGAAAACGCCTTTTGCGCCGTGCGCCCGCCGGGCCACCATGCCTGCCGCGACAAGGCCATGGGTTTCTGCTTCTTCAACAACGTGGCCATTGCCGCGCGCTACGCGCTGGAGCGCCACGGCCTGCAACGCGTGGCGGTGGTGGACTTTGACGTGCACCACGGCAACGGGACGGAAGACATCCTCAGCAACGACCCGCGCGTGCTGATGGTGGGCATCTTCCAGCACCCGTTCTATCCGTACACGGGCACCGATCACCCGGCGTCCAACATGCTCAACCTGCCGGTGCCGGCCTACACGCGGGGCATGGACATCCGCGAGATGATCGAAGCGTCCTGGATGCCGCGGCTGGATGCGTTCAAGCCCGAGATGATCTTTGTGAGTGCGGGCTTTGACGCCCACCGCGAGGATGACCTGGGGCAGCTGGGCATGACCGAAGCCGACTACAGCTGGATCACGTCGCGCATCAAGGACGTGGCGCGCCGCCACGCGGGCGGTCGCATCGTGTCCTGCCTGGAGGGCGGCTACAACCTCAGTGCCCTCGCGCGCAGCGTGGAAGCGCACGTGCGCGAGCTCGCCGATATCTGATCTGACGAACATGACCGATGCATTGATCCGGCAGCGGGACGACCGCGGCGTGTGGACGCTGACAATGAACCGTCCCGCCAATTTCAACGCGCTGAGCGAAGAGATGCTGGGCGCCCTGCAGGCCGGCCTGGACGCCGTGGCGGCCGACGAGACCGCGCGCGCCGTGGTGATCGCCGCCGAAGGCAAGGCGTTCTGTCCCGGCCACAACCTCAAGGAAATGCTGGCAACGCCCGAGCTCGCGTATTACCAGCGCCTGTTCGCGCAGTGCGCCCGCATGATGCTGGCGATCCAGAAGCTGCCCGTGCCCGTGATCGCGCGGGTGCAGGGCACGGCCACGGCGGCGGGTTGCCAGCTGGTGGCGCAGTGCGACCTGGCGGTGGCGTCCACCGAGGCGCGCTTTGCGGTCAGCGGCATCAACGTGGGGCTGTTCTGCGCCACGCCCAGCGTGCCGCTGCTGCGCAACGTGCCGGCCAAGCAGGCGATGGAAATGCTGGTCACGGGTGACTTCATCAGCGCGCAGCAGGCCCTGCAGCGCGGGCTGGTCAACCGTGTGGCCGAGCCCGCCGCGCTGGACGCCGAGGTGGCCAACCTGGTGGCCAGCATCCTGGACAGGCCGCGCACGGCGCTGGCCATGGGCAAGGAACTGTTTTACCGCCAGCGCGAGCTGGGCATCGAGGCTGCGTACCAGCTGGCCGCGCAGACCATGGCCGTGAACATGATGGACGCGTCGGCGCAGGAGGGCGTGGCCGCCTTTGCCGGCAAGCGCGAACCGTCCTGGAGGGCCTCGCGGTCATGACCGAGCTGGACAAACTGCTGCGCGAGCTGGCGCAGCCAGGCGTGGCGCTGGAGCTTGCCGTGCTGGTGGGCTGCCTGGGGCTGGCCTTTGCCATTTGCTGGGCGGTGGGCCGGCGGCAACCCAAGGACTCCATCTGGTTCGGCCGGGCGATTTTTGACGGTGTGCTGTTCCCGCTGCTGGCGCTGGTGCTGACCTGGATCGCGCGCCGCATCGTGGACGACTACCAGGTCGTGCCCGTGCTGCGCATTGCCGTGCCGGTACTGGTGTCGCTGGTGGGCATCCGGTTTCTGGCGCGTGTGACCACGGTGGTGTTCCCCGCGTCGGGCATCGCGCGGCTGGTGGAGCGGCTGTTCTCGTGGCTGGCCTGGATCGCCGCCGTGCTGTGGATCGTGGGCCTGCTGCCCGATGTGATGCGCGAGCTGGAAGAGATCCAGTTTGTCGTCGGAAAAAACAAGATCAGCGTACTGGGCATCGTGCAGGGCGTGCTGTCAGCCGGCGCGGTGATGGTGGGCGCGCTGTGGCTGTCCGCCACGCTGGAGCGGCGTGTGCTGGTGGACACCGTGAGCGACCTGTCGCTGCGCAAGGTCGCGTCCAACGCCATTCGCGCCACGCTGCTGCTGGTGGGGCTGCTGTTTGCGCTGTCGGCCGTGGGCGTGGACCTGACGGCGCTGTCGGTGCTGGGCGGCGCGCTGGGCGTCGGCCTGGGCTTTGGCCTGCAGAAGCTGGCCGCCAACTACGTGAGCGGCTTTGTGATCCTGTTCGAGCGGTCGCTGCGCATCGGAGACACCGTGCGCGTGGACAATTTTGAGGGGCGGGTGGTTGATATCAAGACACGCTACACGCTGATCCGCGCCATGAACGGCCGCGAGTCCATCGTCCCGAATGAAAAGCTCATTACCGAACGCATCGAAAACCTGTCGCTGGCCGACACGCGCGTACTGCTCAGCGTGAATGTGACGGTGGGCTATGACAGTGACCCTGAGCATGTTGCCGGGCTGCTGGAGCAGGCCGCGCTGGCCAGTCCGCGCGTGCTGCGCGACCCCGGCCCCGGCGCGCGCCTGGGCAAGCTTGGCGCCGACGGGCTTGATTACGAGCTGCTGTTCTGGATCGAAGACCCGCACAACGGGCAGCTCAACGTCAAGTCCGAAGTCAACACCGCCATCCTCAAGGCCTTGCGGGCCGCCGATGTGGATATTCCGTATCCGCAGCGTGTCGTGCACCTGAAGGCGGCGCCAGCGGTGGCGCCGGACGGACTCAGCGCATCATCGAAGGAAGCCACAGGCTGATCTGCGGCACCAGCAGCAGAATGACCAGCGTGACGATCTGCACCACGACATAGGGCCACACGCCGCGGAAAATGGCGCCCAGTCCCACCTTGGGCAGCAGCGTGTTCAGCACGAACAGGTTCATGCCCACGGGCGGCGAGATCAACCCGATCTGGATCACCATCACGATCAGCACGCCGAACCACACGGGGTCAAAGCCCAACTGCATGACGATGGGGAAGAACAGCGGAATGGTCAGCAGCACCATCGTGAGCTCTTCCATCACCGTGCCCAGCAACACGTAGATCACCATCATCGCCGCGACGATCATGATGGGCGACAGCCCCAGGTGCGTGATCGTGTCCTTGAGCTGCATGGGCATGGACGTGAAGTTCACGAAGTTGGCGAAGATCGTCGCGGCGATCAGCAGCGTGAACAGCATGGCCGTGGTGCGTGCGGACTCCACCAGGATCTGCAGCAGGATTTTCCAGGTCAATGCGCGTCGGCCCAGCGCAAAAAAGAACGCGCCCGCAGCGCCGATGCCGGCGCCTTCGGTGGCCGTGAACACGCCACCGTAGATGCCGCCCAGCACCAGCACCACCAGAACCAGCACGCCCCAGATCCCACGCAGCGCCGACCAGCGCTCGGCCCACGTGTACCGCTGCCCGGCAGGCGCATGTTCGGGTGAGCGCGAGGTCACGACCACCACCGCGACCATCATGAGCAGCGCCGTCAGCAGGCCCGGCAGAACGCCGGCGGCAAAAAGTTTGCCGATGTGGGTTTCGGTCACGATGCCGTAGATCACCATGATGGTGGACGGCGGAATCATGATGCCCAACGTGCCGCCGGCCGCGATCACGCCTGTGGACAGGGCGTCGCTGTAGCCCAGCTTCTTCATGGACGGGTATGCCACCTTGCTCATCGTGGCCGCCGTCGCGATGGACGAGCCGCAGATTGCGCCAAAGCCCGCGCAAGCCGCGATGGTGGCGTGCGCCAGCCCGCCGCGCTTGTGGCCGATGAAGGTGTAGGCCGCGTGGAACAGCTCGTGTGCCAGCCCCGCGCGTGCCACGAAGTTGCCCATCAGGATGAACAGCGGAATCACCGACAGCGTGTAGGCAAAGCCGGTCTCGTGCACGACCTGCGCCGCGCTCGCCAGCGCCGGCATCCACCCGCGCGTCAGGCCAATGCCCACGATGCCCACGATGCCCATGGCAAACGCCAGGGGGATGCGCACGAGCGCCATCGCGAAGATGGCCACGAAGCCCAGCAGTGCCTCGGTCATGCGGCAGCCCCGGTGGCGTCATCTTGGCCGGACGGCGGGCTGGCGGCCAGCGCCAGATGCACCAGCCCGGTCAGCCCGCACAGCACGCTCATCCCGTAGATGAACGGGTACTTGGGAATGCGCAGCTGCGCCGTGGTTTCGCCCGACGACGCAAAGTCCTGGCCCGTGCGCCACATGAGCCAGGCCAGCCCCAGCATGGCCGCGCCGCACAGGACGTGCACCAGCGCCCTGACGATGCGCGTGACGGCGGGGCCAACGAAGTTGTCCAGGGAGTCGAACACCACATGCTCGCTCTTGAGCGACACCAGAGGCAGCCCGGCAAATATCACCGCCACCATGAGCAGCTCGGTCATCTCCAGCGAGCCGGGGATGGAGTTGGACAGAAGTTTGCGCCCCCCCACGTCGAAGAAGGTGAGCGCCATGATGGCGAACAGCGCCGCTGCGGCCACGACGCCGCAGGTGTTTTCAATGATTTTTTTCAAGGCGCTGTTTTACTTCTGGAGCTTGGCGACCTCGGAGCGGAACTCGGACAGGACGCCCGACGCATTCTTCAGCCCGCGGCCTTCTGCGGCGGTGGCCCAGTCACGTTCCAGCTTGTTCACGCGGATCTTCACTTCGCTGATCAGCGCGGGGCTGGCGGGCACGGTGACCACGCCGTTCTTCTTCATGTTGTCGTTGGCAGCCGCGTCCACACGGTCCCAGCCCTTGCCGAAGATGCGCGCGGCCACTTCGCCGGAGATCGCGTCCACGGCTTTCTTCTCGTCGGGCGTGAGCTTGTCGTAGCGGGCCGGGTTCATCATGAACACGAAGCTCGTGTTGTACAGGCCGCCGGGGAACACGGTGGCGTACTTGATGATCTTGTCGATCTTGAACGAGTCGGTCGACTCGGCCGGGAACAGCGTTCCGTCCATCACGCCGGTGGACAGCAGCTCGTACGAATCCGGCGCGGGCTTGAGCGTGACGTTCATCGCCAGCGCCTTGCTGATCTCGTTGACCATGCCGCCGCCCACGCGGAACTTCAGGCCTTGCAGGTCCTCGGGCTTGGTGATGGACCGCTTGGTGTTGAACACGATGCCGGGGCCGTGGGTGAAGTACGCCAGCGGCTTGACGCCGGCTTTCTGGTGCTCGGCGTCGAACTCGGGGTGCTTGCTGGCCACGCGGTGGAACGCAACCGACAGCGGCTCGGCCTTGTCGCCCAGGAACGGCACTTCGGCCATCTGCGTCAGCACGAAGCGGCCCGGCGTGTAGCCGTGCACGGTGTACGAGATGTCGGCCAGGCCGTTCTTGACGGCGTCCATGGTGCCGGGCGCGGGGCTCACGCCGCGCGGCAGGATGTTGCATTTCATCTTGCCGGTCGTGTTCTTCTCCAGCAGGTCGCACCATTCCTTTTGCGCCATGCTCAGGGTGTGCGTGGGCGGCAGCCAGCTGGACGCGGTCAGGACGGTTTGGGCCTGGGCAGACGTGGTGGCCGCTGCGATGGCGGCAAGGGCGAACAGATGACGGCGCATGGGGTGACTCCTCGGGACAGTTGGAACATTTGAACCAACGCAACTGTAGGGGCGCGGCCCGCGGAATGTTCCTATGAATTACCCGAATTAACCAACTGTGCGGTCGGTCAATTGTCCGGGGGCGGACAGTGTTTGGGCGCGAGCCTCTAACCCATCCCGGATCGCCGCCTATAATTAAAAAAGAACGACCGTTCTATTTTTGCCGCTTTCCCCTTGATCCCGCTGGCATTGACCGGTCTTGATGCACCGCCGCATAGAATCGTCAAGTTTACGTTTACGTCAATTCAACAACTCTGGAGCCAACCAAGCATGAAGGTCCTCGTCCCAGTCAAGCGCGTGGTGGACTACAACGTGAAAGTCCGAGTGAAATCGGATGGAAGCGGGGTGGACATTGCCAACGTGAAGATGAGCATGAATCCGTTCGATGAAATCGCGGTGGAAGAAGCCGTGCGCCTGAAGGAAAAGGGCGCGGCCACCGAAGTGATCGCCGTGTCCTGCGGCGTCACGCAGTGCCAGGAAACCCTGCGCACGGCCATGGCGATCGGCGCCGACCGCGCGATCCTGGTCGAAACGTCTGAAGAACTGCAGCCCCTGGCGGTTGCCAAGCTGCTGAAGGCGCTGGTGGACAAGGAACAGCCCGGCCTGATCATCCTGGGCAAACAGGCAATTGATGACGACTGCAACCAGACGGGCCAGATGCTGGCCGCGCTGGCTGATTTGCCGCAAGCCACGTTCGCGTCCAAGGTCGAAATCGAGGGTGACAAGGCCAAGGTCACGCGCGAAGTGGACGGTGGCCTGGAGACGCTGAGCGTCAGCACCCCGGCGGTGATCACCACGGACCTGCGCCTGAACGAGCCGCGCTACGTGACGCTGCCCAACATCATGAAGGCCAAGAAAAAGCAGCTGGACATCGTCAAGCCCGAGGACCTGGGCGTGGACGTCAAGCCGCGCCTGAAGACGCTGAAGGTCGTGGAGCCGCCCAAGCGCGGCGCCGGTGTGAAGGTGGCCGACGTGGCCGCCCTGGTCGAGAAACTCAAGAACGAAGCGAAGGTGATCTAAATGGCGGCTCTTGTAATTGCAGAACACGACAACGCCACGATCAAGGGCGCGACGCTGAACACCGTGACGGCCGCTGTGGCTTGCGGCGGTGACGTGCACGTGCTGGTGGCTGGCCACAACGCCGGTGAAGCCGCCAAGGCGGCGGCCCAGATCGCTGGCGTTGCCAAGGTCATTCATGCCGACGGCGAGCAGCTGGGCCACGGGCTGGCCGAGAACGTTGCGGCGCAGGTGCTTGCCATCGCCTCCAACTACAGCCATATCCTGTTCCCGGCCACGGCCGGCGGCAAGAACGTGGCCCCGCGCGTGGCGGCCAAGCTGGACGTGGCGCAGATCAGCGACATCACCAAGGTGGACGGCCCCGACACGTTCGAGCGCCCGATCTACGCGGGCAACGCGATTGCCACGGTGCAAAGCGCCGACGCGACCAAGGTCATCACGGTGCGCACGACGGGCTTTGACGCGGCAGCGGCCACGGGCGGCAGCGCGGCGGTGGAGTCCGCAGCAGCGGCAGCCGACAGCGGCAAGAGCAGCTTCGTGGGCGCCGAAATCGCCAAGAGCGACCGGCCCGAGCTGACGGCAGCCAAGATCATCGTGTCCGGCGGCCGGGCCCTGGGCTCCAGCGAGAAGTTCAACGAAGTGATGACGCCCCTGGCCGACAAGCTGGGCGCGGCCATCGGCGCCAGCCGCGCGGCGGTGGACGCGGGCTACGCACCCAACGATCTGCAGGTGGGCCAGACGGGCAAGATCGTGGCCCCGCAGCTGTACATCGCCGCGGGCATCTCGGGCGCCATCCAGCACCTGGCCGGCATGAAGGACTCCAAGGTGATCGTGGCGATCAACAAGGACCCCGAGGCGCCGATCTTCGCGGTGGCCGACTATGGCCTGGAGGCTGACCTGTTCACTGCCGTGCCCGAGCTGGTCAAAGCCCTGTAAACACAACAAGCAAGGACTGTCATTGCGGGCTTGACCCGCAATCCATGGCGGCACGCTTCCATGGATGCCGGATCAGGTCCGGCATGACACCCCAACGGAGACACAACATGAGCTACACCGCACCGTTGAAGGACATGCTCTTCAACATCCAGCACCTGGCCGACATTGAGCAGGTCGCGAAGATCCCCGGCTTTGAAGAGGCCGGCCTGGAAACCGCACAAGCCGTGCTGGAAGAGTGCGCCAAGCTCAACGAAGGCGTGATCGCGCCGCTGAACTTCGACGGCGACAAGAACCCGTCGTCACTGAAGGACGGCGTCGTGACCACCACGCCGGGATTCAAGGATGCGTTCCGCCAGTACGCCGAAGGCGGCTGGCAGGGCCTGCAGCATCCGGTGGACTTTGGCGGCCAGGGCCTGCCCAAAACCATCGGCGCGGCCTGCGGCGAAATGCTCAACTCCGCCAACATGAGCTTCGCGCTGTGCCCGCTGCTGTCCGATGGCGCGATCGAGGCGCTTTTGACCGCGGGCAGTGACGAGCTGAAGGCCACGTACCTGGAGAAGCTGATCTCCGGCCAATGGACCGGCACCATGAACCTGACCGAGCCGCAGGCCGGCAGCGACCTGGCGCTGGTGCGCACGCGCGCCGAGCCGCAGCCCGACGGCACGTACAAGATCTTTGGCACCAAGATTTTCATCACCTACGGTGAGCACGACATGGCCGAGAACATCGTCCATCTGGTGCTGGCCCGCGTGCAGGGCGCGCCCGAGGGCGTCAAGGGCATCAGCCTGTTCGTTTGCCCCAAGTTCATGGTGAACAAGGACGGGTCGCTGGGCGCGCGCAACGACGTGCACTGCGTGAGCATCGAGCACAAGATGGGCATCAAGGCGTCGCCCACCGCCGTGCTGCAGTACGGCGACCATGGTGGCGCCATCGGTTATCTGGTGGGCCAGGAGAACCGCGGCCTCGAATACATGTTCATCATGATGAATGCCGCACGCTATGCCGTGGGCGTGCAGGGCATCGCGATTGCCGAGCGTGCGTACCAGAAGGCCGTGCAGTACGCCAGGGACCGTGTGCAGAGCCGACCGGTGGACGGCAGCATTGCCGCCAGCGCGCCCATCATTCATCACCCCGACGTCAAGCGCATGCTGATGACCATGCGCGCGTACACCGAGGGTTGCCGCGCCATGGCGTCGGTGGCCGCCGCCGCGTATGACGCCGCGCACCACCACCCCGATGCCGACGTGCGCAAGCAGAACGCGGCGTTCTATGAGTTCATGGTGCCGCTGGTCAAGGGCTACAGCACCGAAATGAGCCTGGAAGTCACCAGCCTGGGCGTGCAGGTGCACGGCGGCATGGGCTTCATCGAAGAAACGGGCGCTGCTCAGTACTACCGCGACGCCAAGATCCTGACCATCTACGAAGGCACCACGGCCATCCAGGCCAATGACCTGGTGGGCCGCAAGACGGCGCGCGACGGCGGCCAGACGGCCAAGGCGATTGCGAAGCAGATCGAGGCGACCGAGGCGCAGCTGGCCAAGGGCAGCGCCAATGCGCAGGCCGTGGGCAAACGCCTGACGGCTGCGCGTGAGGCGTTCGTGGACGTGGTGGACTTCGTCGCGGGCAACACGAAAGCATCGCCCAACGCGGTGTTCGCAGGCAGCGTCCCCTACCTCATGCTGGCGGGCAACCTGGTGGCCGGCTGGCAACTGGCCCGCGCGTTGCTCGTGGCCGAAGAACTGTCGGCCAAGGGTGAGGAAAAGGCCTTCATGGACGCCAAGGCGACAACCGCGCGCTTCTATGCGGAGCATATTCTGAGCAAGGCACCGGGCACGCGCGACAGCATCGTCGACGGCGCCGACAGCGTGACCGCGCTGGCACTCGACGCCTTCTGAATCGTTCTGAACAACAAGCATTGACGGAGAGAGACTTGTCCAAACTGCCCCAAGCCCTGCAGAACCTGGCGCTGCCCGTGATCGGCTCGCCGCTGTTCATCATCAGCAACCCCAAGCTCGTCATCGAGCAGTGCAAGGCCGGCATCATCGGCTCCATGCCCGCGCTGAACGCGCGCCCGGCCTCGCAGCTGGACGAGTGGCTGGCCGAGATCACCGAGACGCTCGCCGCGTACAACAAGGCCAACCCCGACAAGCCCGCCGCGCCGTTCGCCATCAACCAGATCGTGCACAAGAGCAATGACCGGCTCGAGCACGACATGGAAATGGTCGTGAAGTACAAGGTGCCCGTCATCATCACCAGCCTTGGCGCGCGCACCGACGTGAACGACGCGATCCACAGCTACGGCGGCGTGGTGCTGCACGACATCATCAACAACATGTTCGCCCGCAAGGCCATCGAAAAGGGCGCCGACGGCCTGATCGCCGTGGCGGCCGGCGCTGGCGGCCACGCGGGCGTGAAGAGCCCGTTCGCGCTGATCCAGGAAATCCGCCAGTGGTTCGACGGCCCGCTGGCGCTGAGCGGCTCCATCGCCACGGGCGGCGCCGTGCTGGCCGCGCAGGCCATGGGCGCCGACTTTGCCTACATCGGCTCGGCCTTCATCGCCACGCACGAGGCGCGCGCGAGCGACGCGTACAAGCAGGCCATCGTGGACGGCAACAGCGACGACATCGTGTATTCCAGCCTGTTCACCGGCGTGCACGGCAACTACCTGCGCCCCAGCATCGTGGCCGCCGGCATGGACCCCGACAACCTGCCCGAAGGCGACGTCAAGACCATGAACTTCGCGTCCGGCGACGGCAGCAAGGCCAAGGCCTGGAAAGACATCTGGGGCTGTGGCCAGGGCATCGGCGCCGTTACCGCGGTGACCAGCACCGCCGACATGGTGGCGCGCCTGAAGCGCGAATACGAAGAGGCGAAAGCGCGTTTGCGCTGAACGGCTTACGGCCGCAGCAGTTGGGTGTGTCCGGCCACCGTCATGAACGGGTCCAGGCCATAGGGCAACTGCCTCAGCTGCTTGCCGCCCGGCGACAACAGCCAGAACCACGGGTATGAGAACCCCGGGTTCTGGTCACCCACCATCGCCTTGAACTGCGGCACGGTGTATTCCTTGCCGTCCAGCGCGAGCTTCACGGCCGGCCCGCGCAGCCAGGTCCGCAGGTCCACCAGTACCACACCGTCGAACGCGGGCTTGAGCGCGTCGCGCTGCCTGTCCAGAAACTTCACGTAGTCCACGCAGGGCGGGCAGTCCGACGCGCCCAGGTAAACGAACACCGGCTTGCTCTGCGCGCGCGCCTGCGTGAAGGCAGGCGTCAGGTCGAACAGGCGCTGGGTGAAGCTGAAGGCGGGTTGCGGGACCAGGGGTGCGTATGAAGCGGGAATGTCGGCATGGGCTGCGATGTGGGCCAGACATGCAGCGGCAAGCAAGAGGCGGAGGCGAAACATAGGCGCAGATGATAGGGTGTGCTCGAAAGTTTCTCCGGCCGGGACGCCTGAAGGGACGGCGCCCTGTCCGCGCCACCAGAGCCCGGCCCCTTCGGGGCGAGCCGCTGCAGTACTCAGGCCGGCGACATCCACCGCGCCCTCCACCCACCCCGGTGCGCCGACCCTCCGTGCTTCGCGCCCGGGCTCTTGATCGGTGGCGCGGACAGGGCGCCATCCCGTCAGGCTTGTGGCGCTCGAGCGAGTGGACTGCGGACTTCTGAAACGTTGGCCTCAAGCCCGTCGGGGTGGGGCGGCGCTTTCGCCACCGATCAAGAGTCCGGGCGCGAAGCACGGAGGGCTGGCGCACGGGCATGGACGGAGGCCCGATTGCCATCCGCCGGCCTGAGTACTGCAGCGGCTCGCCCCGAAGGGGACCGGGCTCTGGTGGCGAAAGCGCCGCCCCGCCCCGACGGGCGCCCCCCCGGAGAAAGCAGAAAGCAGTGTCTACAGCCCCTGGCTTTGTTTCACCGGCGCCATATAACTCAACACACTCGCCCGCCCCCAGAACACCCGGTACATGAAGACCGTGTAAACCACGATCACCGGCAGCGTGATGGCCGTGCCGATGAAGATCACCACCAGCGACTCGTGCGCGCTCGCGGCCTGCCAGACGGTGAGCTTGTCGATCACGATGTAGGGGTAGATGCTGTACGCCAGCCCCAGGAAGGCCAGCACGAACAGCAGCACCGTGCTGGCGAACACCACCCAGCCATAGCCCGCCGCCACGACCTTGGGTTTGCTGATGACGTGGAACGCCGCGTAGAACGCCGCGGCACAGGCCACGGGGATGGGCAGCAGGCCGATGAACTCGGGCATGCTGAACCATTTGTTGAACACCGAACGGCTCACCAGCGGCGTGGCCAGCGAGATGCCCACCAGCGCCGCGCCCATGGGCAGGATCACGGCGCGCGCCCAGCCCACGGCCTTGAGCTGCAGCGCGTCCCAGGTCTTCATGATGAGCCAGCCCGCGCCCAGCATGGCGTACGCGGTGGGCAGCGTGAGCGCGATGCCCAGCGAGAACAGCGTGGCCCACAGCCCGCGGTCAAAGCCCGTGAGCCAGGCGCCCAGCATCCAGCCCTGCGCCATCGCGGCCATCAGCGAGCCCAGTGCGAACAGGCGGTTCCACAGCGTCTTGCGCTCGGCCCGCGCCTTCACGCGGAAGTCGAACGACACGCCGCGCAGGATCAGGCCGATCAGCATGACGGCCACCGGCAGGTACAGCGCCGACAGCACCAGGCCGTGCGCCTTGGGAAAGGCCACCAGCAGCACGCCGATGCCCAGCACCAGCCAGGTTTCGTTCGCGTCCCAGAACGGGCCGATGCTGGACACCATGATGTCTTTCTCTGCGTTGTCCGCGAACGGCAGCAGGATGCCCACGCCCAGGTCGTAGCCGTCCAGCACCACGTAGGCCAGCAGCGACAGGCCCATGACGGCCATGAAGATCAGGGGGAGGATTTCGTTCCAGCTCATGCGGTTCTCCGGGTCAGGCCGGCCCGCCGATGGGCGTGGCGGCCTTGGGGCTCTGGGGCGCTTCGGGCGTGGGCATGGCCGGGTGCTGCGCCATGTACATCAGCACCAGCACGTACGACACCAGCAGGAAGGCGTAGACGGCCAGGTAGGCCACCAGCGTGGCCAGCACCATGCCGCCCGAATGCGGCGCCACCAGGTCGGCCGTGCGCAGCACGCCATACACCAGGAACGGCTGGCGGCCGATCTCGGTCACGTACCAGCCGGCCAGCGTGGCGATCCAGCCCGAGAAGGTCATGCCGGCCAGCAGGCGCAGCTGCCAGCGGGACAGCGGCGTGCCTTCCGCCCGGGGGTGGCGCCGCTTGCGCCACAGCGTCCATGCCGTCCACCATGACACCGCCAGCATCAGCACGCCCATGCCCACCATCACGCGAAAGCTCCAGAACAGCGGCGCTACGGGCGGGTGGGCGCCCGGAAACTCATTGAGCCCCTTGATCTCGGCGTTGATGTCGTGCGCCAGGATCAGGCTGGCGAGCTTGGGCACCTGCACGGCGTAGTCGGTGCGCCCGGCCTTTTCGTTGGGCCAGCCAAAGAGGGTGAGCGGCGCACTCTTTTCGGTGTGCCAGATGCCTTCGATCGCGGCGATCTTGGCGGGCTGGTGCTCAAGCGTGTTCAGGCCGTGCATGTCACCCGCCAGGATCTGGACAGGAATGGCGATGGCCGCAGCCACCACGGCCGTGTGCAGCGCGCGATACGTGCCGCCATTGGCCGTTTTGCGCAGAAGCTGCCATGCGGAGAGCCCCGCGATCAGGAACGCCGCCGTCAGCGTGGATGCCAGCAGCTTGTGGGCCAGCCGGTAGGGGAACGAGGGGTTGAACACGATGTCCCACCAGCTGTCGGCGTGCAGCACGCCGTCGATGATCTTGTAGCCTGCGGGTGTCTGCATCCACGAGTTCAGGCTCAGGATCCAGAACGCCGACAGCGTGGTGCCGGCGGCGACCATCAGCGTGGCCAGCATGTGCACGCGGTCCGACACGCGGCCGCGGCCAAACAGCATCACGCCCAGGAACGTGGCTTCCAGGAAGAACGCCGTGAGCACTTCGTACCCCAGCAGCGGGCCCGCGATGTTGCCGGCCTTTTCCATGAAGCCCGGCCAGTTGGTGCCGAACTGGAAGCTCATGGTGATGCCGGACACGACACCCAGCGCAAAGCTCAGCGCGAACACTTTGGTCCAGAGGTAGTAGGCCTCTTCCCAGGCCTGCGCGGCGGCGGCGTTGCCCGCCTGCCGGGCGCTGGTGTGGCGCAGGCGGAAGTACACCAGGAACCAGCACAGCGCGATGTTGATGGTCGGGAACAGGATGTGAAAGCTGATGTTCGCGGCGAACTGGATGCGGGAAAGCAGCAACGGGTCCATCGTCATTCCTCCCGGGCCGCGCGGGGCGAGCGTCCCGTCATGCGGTCCTTGAATTCGAGCACGCGCGTCACGGTCGCGCCCATGCCCATGAGTTGCAGCGCGGTTTCAGGTGCAAGTTTTTGCACGTCGTCGAACCAGGTCATGAGCCGGTCGATCAGCTCGTGCATCTGGCGCATGCGTTCCTGCGCGTGACGTTCGGCGTCGTTGGTGGGCGATTCGAGCAGCGCCATGCGCAGCATGGACAGCGTGGGCTCGATCTCGCGGCGGCGGCGCTCTTCGGCCAGCACGCGAAAGATCTCCCACACGTCGCCCGGCGCCTCGAAGTATTCGCGCCGGTCGCCGCTCTGGTGGCGCAGCTTGACCAGCCGCCAGGCCTGCAGCTCCTTCAGGCCCATGCTCACGTTGGAGCGCGAGAACTCCAGCGCCTCGGCGATTTCGTCGGCATTCAGCGCGCGCTGCGAAATGAAGATCAGCGCGTAGATCTGGCCCACGGTGCGGTTGATGCCCCATTTGCTGCCCATCTCGCCGAAGTGGGCGACAAACTGGGCATTGAGGGGGGGCAGATGGTCGTGCAGCGGCATGGGTTTGATGTTAATCAAATTTTCCTGAGTTTTCAATAATTCCTGAAAATTCAAGATATCAGGCGCATGCATATACTGTTTAAATGAACAGTATTTCTGTCCCGATCTCTGCTATCAAGGGTCGTGGCGCGGCCAGCCGCATGGCGCACCGGTTCGAGCTGGATACGCGCGACGCGTTTGATGACGGCTGGGGCACGGCGGACGCGGAACACGGCGAACCGCGCGCGCCGCTGCAAACGCAGGTCACGTTCGAGGACGCGCGCAGCATCATCAGCCGCAACGACTCGCCCGACATCTATTTCGAGCATTCGATCAACCCGTACCGCGGCTGCGAGCATGGCTGCATCTACTGCTATGCGCGGCCCACGCACAGCTACCTGAACCTGTCGCCGGGGCTGGACTTCGAGACCAAGCTGATCGCCAAGCGAAACATTGCGCAGGTCCTGCGCAGCGAACTGGCCAGGCCTTCGTACCGACCCACCGGCATTGCCGTGGGCACCGTGACCGACTGCTACCAGCCCATCGAGCGCGAGCTCAAGCTCACGCGATCGGTCATCGAGCTGTTCAATGAAACCAGCCATCCGCTGGGGCTGGTCACCAAATCGAGCGGCGTGGAGCGCGACATGGACCTGCTGGTGCCCATGGCGCAGCGGCGGCTCTCGGCCGTGTACGTGACCGTCACCACGCTGGACCCGCAGCTGGCCCGCACGCTGGAGCCGCGCGCCGCTGCGCCGCACCGGCGGCTGCGCACCATCCGTACGCTGGCCGAGGCTGGGATCCCCGTGGGGGTGAGCGTGGCGCCGCAGATCCCGTTCATCAACGACGACATGGAACAGGTGCTGGAGGCCTGCTGGGACGCCGGCGCGCGCAGCGCGTTCTACACCGTGCTGCGCCTGCCCTGGGAGGTGGCGCCGCTATTCCGCGAATGGCTGGCCGTGCACTACCCGCAGCGAGCCGACCGCGTGATGGCGCGCGTGCAGGACATGCGCGGCGGCAAGGACTACGACGCCGACTTCGCCACGCGCATGAAGGGGCAGGGCCTGTGGGCGGAGCTGATCCGCCAGCGGTTCCTGAAGGCCTGTGCGCGCCTGGGCTTCAACCGCGAACGGTTCAGCTTCGACACCACGGCGTTCCGCCGGCCGTCGGCGGTGGGGCAGCAGGCGCTGTTCTGAAAGCCCGCGTCAGGCCGGCGGGTCCGTATCGACCGGAATGCCGATCCGGATGACGGTTTCGCCGGGTTGTGAGGCGATGCTCAACGTCGCGCCCAGCGTGTGGGCGCGAGACTTCATGTTGGCCAGGCCGTGTCCGGCCTGCGTGTCAGCCACGTCGAAGCCCTTGCCATCGTCCGCGATTTCGATTTCAACCGCACCGCCGCTGGCGTGGTGTTTGTATTGCGCCGTCAGCCGCGCGGACTGCGCGCCGGAGTGGACCACCATGTTGGTGAACGCCTCGAACAGGATCATCTGCAGCTCGTACGACTGGCGCACGCCCCATCCGGGCACCACAGGCAGCCGGTCCACGTCCCACTGCAGGCCGATCGCGGCCGCTTCCAGCCGCGGGGCCAGCCGGTAGCGCGTGGAACCCAGCACCGACGCGATGTCGCCGTCGGTTTCCTGCATGGCGTCCACCGTGAGCTTGAGCTGGTCCACCGCGCCGCGCAGCTGGCGCGTGATGTCGTCACGCGATGCGCCGGGCTGCTGCGCGACCCGCAGCGCGCCGACCAGTTGGCTGCCCAGGCCGTCGTGCAGATCGCGCATGAGGCGCTGGCGCTCTTCGGCAGCGCCCAGCAGTTTCTCTTCGGCGCGCTGACGCTCGAACGCCGCGCCCAGCTCGGCGTCCCGCGCGCGCAGCTGTTCGGCCAGATTGTCATGCGCGGCGCGGGCCGCGGCGCTTTCCTTGCGCAGCCGCTCGGCGATGATCCAGGCCAGCGACATGCCGAACCCCACCCACGCAAAACGTATCCAGGGCACAACGTCGTAATTGTTGGTGGCCAGACGCAGCACGAGTACGTCGCGCACCGCGCAGGCCACGATCAGAAACACCGCCACGCCCAGAATGCGCTTCTCGTGGACGTTGCTGCGCATGGCGGCGCGAATCACCACCCAGGCCATGCAGACGCTGGTGATGGTGATGAAGAGCTGGAACAGCGGCGCCAGAAAGAGCAACCCACCCAGCATGGTCAGCAGGGCCGCCGGCAACGCCAGCAGTACCAGCGCGTTGGCCATCAACGCCACCCGTCCTTTGTCGGCGCCCATGATGATGAGCGCGAAGCGGCACAGCAGCGGCGGCGCGGCATTGAACGCCGCCAGCGGGATCACGCCCCACCAGGGCCAGGGCAGCGGCGCATGCTCGACCAGCACGCGCAGGGTCTGCACCGCCCACAGCAATTCGCCCGCACCGTAGGCCAGGTAGGCCGGATCGCGCTGGCGAAACCACAGCAGCAGCCCCAGCAACCCCAGCACGCAACTGACCACCACCACAATGCGCGCGCCAGTGATCTGCGCGAAGTGGGAAGCCTGATACCGACGGTAAACCTCATCCTCGGGGCCAACCGTCACCGCGGTCAGCCCGGCCTGGCGGGCGGCAATGGCGCCAATGTCGATCTCGATCACCGTGTCCGTCAGCAGAAGCCTTGGCGGCACGACGAAGTAGCGCGGCTCCATCGCCGAGTCGTCGTACAGATTGGCTGGCACGTCGCCAAAGCTTGCAAACTGGTCGCCGTTGACGCGAATGGCAAATGTATTGCCCATGCGGGGGATGTACAGCCCCAGCGGCTGCGTGGGATCGGCCACGTTCACGCGCAGCCTGAACGTGGCCTGGCCACCCACGGCGCCATGCCGCCGGTCCCAGTGGTAGGGCAGGCGTGCATCGCTCAGGGCAATGGCCTGGCCGCCCGCCGTGCCGGTGACGTCGGCGTGGTCGATCTGCGCAATGGCCGCCCATGCGGGGCCTGCGTGGCCAGCCACGGCCAGCAGCAGCGCAAGCAGCAGCCGCCAGGTCAGGCTCATGCCGCCGGTTGCCGCTGATCGTCGGCCTGCAGCAGCCCGGGGCGCAGCAGGCCGAGCTTGTGCGCCTCGAACACGGCCTCACCGCGGCTGCGCACCGCCAGCTTGGCGTAAGTGTTCTTGATGTGGGTTTGCACCGTGTTGACCGACACGCCCAGCAGCGTGGCGATCTCGCCATAGGTGTAGCCGCGCGCGATCAGGTCCAGCGCCTCCAGCTCACGCGGCGTGAGCTTGATGGGCTCTGCCGCCGGTGCGTTCGGCGCGGGCCGCGACGGCGGCTGGGCACGTGTGAGAAGCTTGCGCGCGACCAGTGGGCTCATGGGCGAGCCGCCCTGGCGCAAGTCGGCGATGAAGCGCGCCACGTCGAGGTGGCCTGAGTCTTTCAGGATGTAGCCGACGGCGCCGGCTTCGATGGCGGCCAGCACGTTCTTTTCGTCGCCGAACATGGTGATGACCATGATGTCGCATTGCGGGTGCAATGCGCTGCAATGCCGGATCAGGTCGATGCCCGAGCCGTCCGGCAAGCCCAGGTCAGTGAGCAGCACGTCGATGGGGTGCCCGGTCAGCCACTGCAGGGCCGGGCCGACGGCGGCAAACTGCGCCGCCACCTGCATGCCGGCCGTTGCGGAGATGGCGGAGCACAGCATGTCGCGCAATGGCGCGTCGTCTTCCACCACGGCAATGGACAAGTCGGGCGGCGGACTGGTGGAGGGCATGCCGCGAGCATACCGCCCGACTGCCCCGGTCGTTTCACATGTTCATGTGACCGCGTGCCGGATGCCGCGCCGCGCCGTCAGCCGTTGAAGAAGCCCTTGAGCTTGTCGGTCCAGCTTTCGCCGGCCGGCGAGTGTTTGGCGCCGCCCTTGCGCAGCGAATCGTCCAGGTCCTTGAGCAGCTTGCGCTGGTGTTCGGTGAGCTTGACGGGTGTTTCCACCGTGATGTGGCAGTACAGGTCGCCGGGGTAGCTGGAGCGCACGCCCTTGATGCCCTTGCCGCGCAGGCGGAACTGCTTGCCGGCCTGCGTGCCTTCGGGGATGTCGATGGCGGCCTTGCCCGCCAGTGTGGGCACCTCGATCTCGCCGCCCAGCGCGGCCGTGGTGATGCTGATGGGCACGGCGCAGTGCAGGTCGTCGCCCTCGCGCTCGAAGATCTCGTGCTTCTTCAGCCGGATCTCGATGAACAGGTCGCCCGGCGGCCCGCCGTTGGTGCCCGGCTCGCCGTTGCCGGCGCTGCGGATGCGCATGCCGTCGTCGATGCCGGCGGGGATTTTCACTTCCAGTGTCTTCTGGCGCTTGATCTTGCCCTGGCCGTGGCAGGTTGTGCAGGGCTCGGGAATGATCTTGCCCGTGCCTCGGCAGTGCGGGCAGGTCTGCTGCACGCTGAAGAAACCCTGGCGCATCTGCACCACGCCCTGGCCGTGGCAGGTGGTGCAGGTCTTGGCCTGCGTGCCGGGCTTGGCGCCGCTGCCGTGGCAGGTGTCGCAGCTGTCCCAGCTGGGGATGCGGATCTGCGCTTCCTTGCCGTTGGCGGCTTCTTCCAGCGTGACTTCCATTGCATAGCTCAGGTCGCTGCCGCGGTAGACCTGACGGCCGCCGCCCCCACGTCCGCGCCCGCCGCCGAACACGTCGCCAAAGATGTCGCCAAACGCCTCGGCAAAACCGCCAAAGCCTTCGGCCCCGGGGCCGCCGGGTCCGCGCATGTTGGGGTCCACGCCGGCATGGCCGAACTGGTCGTAGGCCGCGCGCTTCTCGGCGTCGGACAGCATTTCGTAGGCTTCCTTGGCCTCCTTGAACTTGACCTCGGCGTCCTTGGCGGCGTCCCCCTGGTTGCGGTCAGGGTGGAACTTCATCGCGAGCTTGCGATAAGCCTTTTTGATTTCTTCTTCCGAGGCGTTCTTCGGGACGCCCAGGATTTCGTAAAAGTCTCTTTTGGTGGCCATGGTGGTACCAGATAAAAACGCGGCAGCCCGAACGAAGTTTTCTCCGTTCGGGCTGAGCCTGTCGAAGCCTCGTGCGGCTTAGCCCTTCTTGACTTCCTTCACCTCGGCGTCGACCACGTTGTCGTCAGCCGGCTTGGACGATGCCGATGCAGCTTCCGCGCCGGCCGCGCCGCCGGCACCACCCGCTGCGGCCTGGGCAGCCTGCGCCGCCTGCATGTCGGCGTACATCTTCTCGCCCAGCTTCTGGCTCACGGACATGAGCGCGTTGCTCTTGTCGTCGATGGCGGCCTTGTCCTCGCCCTTGAGCGCGTCCTCGACTTCCTTGACGGCGGCCTCGATCTTTTCCTTTTCGCCGGCTTCCAGCTTGTCGCCGTACTCGGTCAGGCTCTTCTTCACGCTGTGCACCAGCGCTTCGCCCTGGTTTTTGGCCTGCACCAGCTCCAGGCGCTTCTTGTCCTCGGCCGCGTTCAGCTCGGCGTCCTTCACCATCTTCTGGATCTCTTCTTCGGACAGGCCCGAGTTGGCCTTGATGGTGATCTTGTTTTCCTTGCCAGTGCCCTTGTCCTTGGCGCCCACGTGCAGGATGCCGTTGGCGTCGATGTCGAACGACACCTCGATCTGCGGCGTGCCGCGCGCGGCGGGGGGGATGCCCTCGAGGTTGAACTCGCCCAGCAGCTTGTTGCCCGACGCCATCTCGCGTTCGCCCTGGAACACCTTGATCGTCACGGCCGGCTGGTTGTCGTCGGCGGTGCTGAAGGTTTGCGCGAACTTGGTCGGGATGGTCGTGTTCTTGGTGATCATCTTGGTCATGACACCGCCCAGGGTTTCAATGCCCAGGGACAGCGGCGTCACGTCCAGCAGCAGAACGTCCTTGCGGTCGCCCGACAGCACCTGGCCCTGGATCGCGGCGCCCACGGCAACGGCCTCGTCGGGGTTCACGTCCTTGCGCGGGTCCTTGCCGAAGAACTCCTTGACCTTGTCCTGCACCTTGGGCATGCGGGTCATGCCGCCCACCAGGATCACGTCATGGATGTCGGACACGCTCACGCCAGCGTCCTTGATCGCGGTGCGGCACGGCGCGATGGTGCGCTCGATCAGCTCCTCGACCAAGGCTTCCAGCTTGGCGCGGCTGAGCTTGATGTTCAGGTGCTTGGGACCCGACGCGTCGGCCGTGATGTAAGGCAGGTTGATGTCGGTCTGCGCGCTGTTGGACAGCTCGATCTTGGCCTTTTCGGCGGCTTCCTTCAGGCGCTGCAGGGCCAGCACGTCCTTGGACAGGTCCACGCCTTGCTCTTTCTTGAACTCGGCAATGATGTAGTCGATGATGCGCTGGTCGAAGTCCTCGCCGCCCAGGAAGGTGTCGCCGTTGGTGGACAGCACCTCGAACTGCTTCTCACCGTCGACGTCGGCGATCTCGATGATGGACACGTCGAACGTGCCGCCGCCCAGGTCGTACACGGCGATCTTGCGGTCGCCCTTTTCCTGCTTGTCCAGGCCGAAGGCCAGGGCCGCGGCGGTGGGCTCGTTGATGATGCGCTTGACGTCCAGGCCGGCGATGCGGCCGGCGTCCTTGGTGGCCTGGCGCTGCGCGTCGTTGAAGTACGCGGGCACGGTGATCACGGCCTCGGTCACGGGCTCGCCCAGGTAGTCCTCGGCGGTCTTCTTCATCTTGCGCAGGATGTCGGCGGACACCTGCTGGGCCGAGATCTTCTTGCCGCGCACTTCCACCCAGGCGTCGCCGTTGTCGGCGGCCACGATGGCGTAGGGCATGAGGTCGATGTCCTTCTGGACTTCCTTCTCGGTGAACTTGCGGCCGATCAGACGCTTGATCGCGTACAGCGTGTTCTTGGGGTTGGTGACGGCCTGGCGCTTGGCGGACGCGCCGACCAGCACTTCGCCGTCTTCCTGGTAGGCCACGATGGACGGCGTGGTGCGCGCGCCCTCGGCGTTCTCGATCACCTTGGTGGTGTTGCCTTCCATGATGGCCACGCACGAGTTCGTGGTGCCCAGGTCAATGCCAATCATCTTGCCCATGTTGTTTCTCCAGATGTCAGATCAGATTCAGATGTGGGTTACTTGTGGATAAGTAGCCCCGTTTCAAGACTTTTATTTGGGGGCGCTGACCGTGACCAGCGCAGGGCGCAGCACGCGGTCGGCGATCAGGTAGCCCTTTTGCAGCACCGTTACGACGGTGTTGGCTTCCTGGTCTGCGGGCACCATGCTGATGGCCTGGTGCTGGTGGGGGTCGAATTTGGTGCCGGGGCCGGGATTGATCTCCAGCACCTTGTTGCGCTCCAGTGCGCTTTTGAGCTGGCGCAGGGTGGCTTCGGCGCCTTCGCGGATCTGCTCGGGCGTGGCGTCCTTGATGGCAAGGCCTGCTTCGAGGCTGTCGCACACGGGCAGCAGGCTTTCGGCGAAAGATTCCACGGCGAATTTGCGGGCCTTGGAGACTTCCTCGTCGGCGCGGCGGCGGGCGTTCTGCACCTCGGCCTGGCCGCGCAGGTACTGGTCGGCCAGATCGGCATTCTTGGCCTTCAGCACGGCCAACTCGGCCTGGGCGGCGCT
The DNA here is from genome assembly GCA_041905405.1 of Ramlibacter sp. Lineage (GTDB taxonomy): Bacteria > Pseudomonadota > Gammaproteobacteria > Burkholderiales > Burkholderiaceae_C > RAM1. The sequence goes on from JAYRLC010000026.1 coordinate 29,190, forward strand.
CAGCGCATCGGCCTCGTTGGCGGCCTGGGCGGCTTCCAGTTCCTCGGGGCTCGGTGCGCCGGACAGGGGCTGGTTCGGGTCGTTGGATTGGGGTTCGCTCATGCTCGGATAACTATGTTCTGTTAACGCTGCGTGGCAGCTTGGGGCCTGAAAGCCCTTTTCAAGACGGGGAATTTGCGATTTTTGGCCGGTTTTGGGGGGCCGTGCGCCGCTATCGGGCGGCTTGGATTGTAGTGGGGGCTTTTTCTGGACGGCACCTCGCGGCAAAGCTGCGCCCGCCGCGAACCACGCAGGTGCCAAAAGCTATGCTTGAAACAAACCAGACAGGAGAAACAGAAATGCCAAGACAGCTCATCAGCTCCGGCTCCACGTTTGAGCAGGAGATCGGCTATTCACGCGCCGTGGTGGATGGCGACTGGGTGTTTGTGTCGGGCACGACGGGGTTCGACTACGCCACCATGACGATTGCCGAGGGCATCGTGGAGCAGACCGAGCAGTGCCTGAAGAACATTGCGTCGGCGCTGGAGCAGGCGGGGTCCGGCTTGCGCGACGTGGTGCGGGTCACTTATGTGGTGCCCAGGGGCGATGAGTTCCCGCAGTGCTGGCCGGTGCTGCGCAAATACTTCGGTGACATCCGGCCGGCCGCCATGATGATTTCGGCTGGTCTGGCCGACCCGCGCATGCGCATCGAGATCGAGGTTACGGCTCGCAAACAGTGACCGGCGGCTCGGCGGTGTGCCGGGCCATGTGGACGGTCAGGTTGTCCTGGTCGTGCGCGCTGAACAGTTGCTTCAGCGATGTCCAGACCGGCAACGGCAGCAGGGGCAGGGCGCGGTTTCCCTCAAGGCTTGTCAGGTCCAGCCTGCCGTCAGTGAACCGGTGTTTCAGCAGACAGACAGAAATCCGGTGGATGTCAGGTGCCAGATCAGGCTGCTGGGCCTTCCAGCGCGCCAGATTTTTGAGCAGGTCGTTGAGCGCGTCCGCAATGCTGAGTCTGTCCATGGTGGACGTATTCTGCGGACGGGCTTGCGCGCCAGCTACCTATACGAAAGAAGGGGCTGGCGCGCATGACGGGTGGTTCAGTCCAGGCCCAGCAGCTCCACGTCGAATTTCAGGGTCGCGTTGGGGGGGATCACACCACCCGCGCCGCGTGCGCCGTAGCCCAGGGCGGCGGGGATGATCAGCGTGCGCTTGCCGCCGATCTTCATGCCGGCGACGCCTTCGTCCCAACCCTTGATCACGTGGCCCGCGCCCAGCGGAAAGTCGAACGGGTCGTTGCGGTCCTTGCTGGAGTCGAACTTGGCGCCCTGCTGGCCGTCGTTGTAGAGCCAGCCCGTGTAGTGCACGGTCACGTGCTGGCCGGCCTGGGCCTGCGCGCCGTCGCCCACGGTGGTGTCTTCATATTGCAGGCCGGAGGGGGTGGTGATCATGTTGGGTTTCCTTTTCAGTTGAGGAGTCCACGGCGTGCCAGATCGCGCATGAGGGCGGCGGCGCCGTAGGTCCAGGGCGCGACCTTGTCGCTGTGGTTCACGCGGTTGGCGAGTGTACCCAGCGCCGGGGTGGCCACGGTGACGACGTCGCCCACCGCGTGGGTAAAGCCCTGGCCGGGACCAAAGCGGTCCTGCGTGGGCGCGAACATGGTGCCCAGGAACAGCATGAAGCCGTCGGGGTACTGGTGGTTGGGTCCGCAGGCCTGGGCCGCCAGGTCCAGTGGGTCGCGGCTGATCTTGCTGAGCGAGCTGGCGCCCTGCATGACGAAGCCGTCCGCGCCCGTGACCTGCATTGCCAGGTCGCAGCCGCGCACGGTGTCGATGCTGAAATGCCCGTCGAACAGGCGGATGAACGGGCCGATCGCGCAGCTCGCGTTGTTGTCCTTGGCCTTGCCCAGAAGCAGCGCGCTGCGGCCTTCGAAGTCGCGCAGGTTCACGTCGTTGCCCAGCGCCGCGCCCCGAACTTCGCCGCGGCTGTTGACGGCCAGCACGATCTCGGGCTCGGGGTTGTTCCATTCGCTTTTGGGATGGATGCCGACCTCGCTGCCCGTGCCCACGGCGCTCAGCGGCTGCGACTTGGTGAAGATCTCGGCGTCGGGGCCGATGCCCACTTCCAGGTACTGGCTCCACACGCCCTGGGCGATCAGCACGTCCTTGAGTTTCATGGCCTCGGGCGAGCCCGGCTTCACGCTGGCCAGGTTGTCGCCGATCACGGCCACCACCGCGCGGCGCACCGATTCGGCCCTGCCGGCATCGCCGCGGGCCTGTTCCTCGATCACGCGTTCGAGCATGCTGGCCACGAACGTGACGCCGGCCGCCTTGATGGCCTGCAGGTCGCAGGGCGCGAGCAGCCAGGGCACGGCGGGGTCGCGCCGGTCGTGCGCGCTGTTGGCCAGCACGTCGGCCGTGGCGGCGATGCGGTCCACCGCGTATTCGCGCACCGTGCCCACGGGGTCGGCCATCTCCAAAAGTTGGCTGGCGGTGGCGGCGATGTGCGAGATGTCGTAGATGCCTTCCTCGCGCACGCGCACCAGGACGGGACCCGTGCCTTCGACCCAGATGCGGCCGATCAGCACGGCGCGTTCGTGGTCAGCGGGCAGGGCGGCGGAAAGGCTCAGGTGTTGCAGCATGGTCAGGGTTGTTGTTTCTTGCGGGCCTGCAGCGCGGTCCACTTGATGGCGAAGGCCTGCAGGTCGCTCAGGCGCTTGAGCAGGTCCACGCCCATGGGGGTGACGATGTAGCCGTCGGTGCCGTGGCCGACCAGGCCGGCTTCGCGCAGCTCTTTCAGGCGGGTGTTCAGGGTGTTGGGGGTGATGCCGCCCACGCTGTCCTGCAGCAGGCGGAAGGTCTGGGGGTGGCCGTCACGCAGGGCCCAGAGCACGCGCATCGCGTAGCGGGATTCCAGCAAGCTCAAAAGCTGGCCGACCGCCGCGTTTTCCTTCGTACTCATCCCAGGCTGACTCCTCGTGCGCGGCCCTCGCAGCCGGACGTGAAGTGTACGCAGGTTTTGCTACACAAACAATAGCGCCAGGCCACCGCATATCGGGGGTTTCACCAGTGGCGTGTTATGCGGCGTCTGCAGTTGCGCCCGGTCAGCCCGCGGTCAGGCCCCGCGGCGGCCGGGCTCGTCCTGGTGCAGGTAGATCTTCTGCAGCAGCCGGATGAGTGTTTTGCATTCGGCACCGCTCAGCCGGGACGCCACGTCGCGCTCCAGTTGCGACGCGGTGCGCTCGGCGTCGCGCATGAGCTTGTGTCCCGCGGGCGTCAGGTGCAGGCCCATGGCGCGGCCGTCGCGCGGGTGCGGCTGGCGCAGCACCAGGTCGCGCTTTTCGAAGTTGTTGATCATGCCCACCAGGTTGGGCGGCAACATGCCCAGCGACGTGCACAGCTGGCGCGAGGTGATGCCCGGGTTGTGGGTGATGAGCGACAGCACCGAAAAGTCCACGGGCCGCATGCCGTACACAGCCATGCGGTCCAGGAACACTTCGATCACCGACAGCGCAGCGCGGCGCGCGTTGTAGCCGATCAGGCCTTCAAGGTAGGTGGTGTCCACCTGCTCGACATACGGGACGGCGGCGGTGGACTTGCGGGTGGTCATGGCGCTGTGGCGGGGGACGGATGCTCAGCCCCAAGCATAGCGGCTGGGCCGGCGTGATCCTTCAACAGGCCCATGCGCATGGCAAATTCCGGCAGGACCCAGCGGCGCAATGCTGCGGTCGACCGGCACCAACGGGCGGGGTCTGGGGCATGGTCTGCCGCCGCGTCGATGCGCGTGGCCGCCCAGGCCAGCAGGGCCAGTGCCACGGCGCGCAGGTAGTCGTCGGCAATCCAGTAGGGCAGCTGCGCATCGTGCCGTGACGCATGCACGAGCTGCGTGGTGACGTAGCGCAGTTCGGCCAGGCGGCGCAGCACCTCCGCCTGGTCCGCCTGCGCGGCGTCCAGTGTCGCGCGCAAGTCCAGAAGCAGCGCGGACATGGCGTTGCCGCCGTCGGCCAGCACCTTGCGCACCAGCAGGTCGATGGCCTGGATTTCGTTCGTGCCTTCGTAGATCATGGCCACCCGCGAGTCGCGCACGATCTGCTCGACCCCCCATTCGCGGATGTAGCCATGCCCGCCGAAAACCTGCAGGCAGTCGCTCGCGCCGTGAAAGGCCTGGTGCGTCATGGCCGACTTGAGCACTGGCGTGACCAGGCTGCACCAGCGCTGTGCCGCGTCGCGGCGTCTGGCGTCGGGATGGTGGCGCGCCATGTCCAGCTCCAGCCCGGTCTGGTAGGCCAGCACGCGGCCGCAGTCCACCCAGGCGCGTTGCGTGTCCAGCAGGCGCTGAACGGCCGGGTGGCCAATGATCGGGTCCGAAGGGACCGACGCATCGCGCGGACCCGGCACGCGCATCTGCGTGCGCTCGCGCGCATAGGCGTCAGCCTTCTGCCACGCGGCATCCAGTAGGCCCAGCCCCTGCAGCGCCACATGCAGGCGGGCCGCGTTCATCATCACGAACATGGCGTTCAGGCCGCGGCCTGGCTCGCCGATCAGCCAGCCGGTGGCGCCGTCAAAGCGCATCGCGCAGGTGGGGCTGCCATGCAGGCCCATCTTTTCCTCGATGCGGTCGCAATGAACGGCATTGCGCGAACCGTCCGGCAGGACCTTGGGCGCGAGGAACAGCGACAGGCCCCGCGGTCCCGGCGGTGCGTCGGGCAAACGCGCGAGCACCAGGTGCACGATGTTGTCCGTCAGGTCGTGTTCGCCGCCCGATATGAAAATCTTGCTGCCGCTCAACGACCAGCTGCCGTCGGCCTGTGGCTGGGCGCGCGTGCGGACCAGGCCCAGGTCGCTGCCTGCCTGGGGCTCGGTCAGGCACATGGTGGCCAGCCATTCGCCGCTGGCGATCCTGCCCAGGTAGCGGGACTTCAGCGCATCGCTGCCGTGGTGCTTGAGGCATTCGTAGGCGCCATGCAGCAGGCCCGGCGCCATGGTCCAGCCGTGGTTGGCCGCGCTCAGCCATTCGTACAGCACGCCTTCCAGCACCCAGGGCAGGCCCTGGCCGCCGTCTTCGGTGGCGCAGGACAGTGCCGGCCAGCCCGCCTGCCAGAACGCCTGGTAGGCGTCGCGGAAACCGGGTGGCGTGGTGACCGACCCCGCGTCGAAGCGGCAGCCCGGCGCGTCACCCGTGGCGTGCAGCGGCGCGACGACCTCGCCGACGAACCGGCCGGCTTCGGTCAGCACCTGAGCGCGCAGGTCCGCGTCGGTGTCGTGGAAGGCGGGCAGGGGCTGCAGCTGCGTGGCGGCGCCCAGCACCTGCTCCAGCAGGAAGCCGGCATCGTCGGGACGGGGCTGGTAGTGCATCAGCAGGTTCTGGGACTCTCAGGGTTTGCAGCTGAAGCTGGAAGCGCGCTCGGGATCGCCGCTGCCGTTGTAGCGCGCCACCGCGGGCCACGCGCACAGCGGGCGGGTCCGCGTGGGCGACCAGCCGGCAGGCAGCTCGGCGTTGACGCCGCCCGGGTTGCCCGCACCACGCACGGAGGCCACCACGCTGTCGGGCGCCGTGCCTTGCTCCACCCACTTGACCAGCGGCGCGAGCAGGTCGAACTGGTCGGCCGTGGGGCCGGCGCTGCAGTGGTTCATGCCCGGCACCGGGAAATAGCGCGCAAAGTCCGCGCCCCGGCCGCCCAGCGCCTGGTCCATGCGCAGCATCCACTGGCGCGTGTCCTCGGCCGAGAAGATGGCGTCGCTCACGCCGTGGTACAGCACCATGCGTGCGCCGCGCGACTGCAGCGCGGCCATGCCGGCGGCACTCTCGTGCCCCGGCGGTGACATCAGCGAGAGGCCTGATTCGCGGTAGGTGTCGTTGGTGGCCGACAGCATGGCCAGGCGTGCGTCCAGGTCATCTTTCAGCGGGTCCACGGGCGTGGGCGGCACGCTGAACACCGTGCCCACCGACAGCGGGTCCAGCGCCAGCGCATTCACGAACTTCCATTGCGCCCAGTTGGCGCCGGCCACGCCGGGGTCGATGGGGAAGGCGCTGTACAGCGCGCGGCCGCCGCGGGTGGTGGCGCCGCTGAATGCGGCGGCCAGCACGTCCTTCTGCGCGGGCGTGAGGCAGCTGCCGTCACGGCCTGCGGCGCCGCATGACGGCACATCGCGCCGGATGTCGAACGCGGCCTGGCAGGCTTGCGTGGCCTGTACCATGCCGTCGCGCAGGCCGTCCAGCGCATCGCATTTGTCCAGTACAGCGCGCGCCACAGTCTGGCGCTCTGCGGGGGTGAAGGCCGTGCCCAGGTCGGCGATGTTCACGTTGGGTGCGAGCGGGTGCTTGACCGTGGCGCCCGGTGTGGCCAGCGGCGACCACTGCTGCACGCCCCACAGTTGCGCCATGGCGGCGTTGGGCAGGCGGTAGCCCGGTGCACCCACCAGGTAGCCGTCGTACTGGTCGCCGATGCGCGCGGCGGCCACCATGGCATGGCGTCCGCCGTTGGAGCAGCCGCCAATGTACGAGCGGTCGGGGCCCTTGCCATAGGCGGTGGCGATCAGCCCTTTGGCCATGGGCGTGAGCTTGGCCACAGCCTGCCAGCCGTAGTCCAGTCGGGCCTGCGGCTCCGAGCCGAAATAGGGTGTCTGCGCGCCGGTGTGGCCGGCGTCCGAGCTGATCACGGCAAAGCCCTGCATCAGCGCGCCGGTCAGCGGCCCGCCGCCCAGAGCGCCTTCGGCCGGGCGCACCGCGCCGTCCAGCCCGCCGTTGCCCTGGTAATAGAAGCGTCCGTTCCAGTCCTGCGGCAGCCGCATCTCGAAAGCGATGGTGTAGTCGCGCCCGTCGCTGCCCTTGCGCGCGTGCATCGCGCCCTTGACCAGGCAGTGCGCCGCGACGGGCTGCCCGCCAATGACCAGCGCACCGGCCGGCATGGACGCCGCCGACGCGAGCGTGGTCTGCTCGAAGCGGAAGGTGCCGGCCAGCGCCTCGCACTGCTTGATGCCGGCAGGCGTTGCCGCCTTGAGGGGCGGCGCAGAAGGCGCCGTCGAACAACCAGCCAGCAGGCCCGCAAAGGCCGCCACGAATGCGGAAGAAATGGGGAATTTCATAGTGTCTCCACGCGAAGCAAAAAAACCAGTGACACCGTGGAACCGGCTCCGCCGGTCCACCGGTGTCGCCCCCTTCGAGGGGGAAGCGCCGCAGGCGCTTCGGGGGTGGGTCAGCTCTCTGCGGTGAACCCGATCTGCTTGATGAGGCGGCGCCATTCCTCGGCATCCGCGCGCAGCAGGTCGCCCAGCACCTGGGGCGAGGACGACTGCACTTCCATCCCGACCTGGGCCATGCTGCTGATGAGGTCGGGCTGCGCCAGCGCAGGCTGCAGGTAGGCCGCCGCGCGGCTCACCACGGCGGGGCTGGCCTTGCCGGGCAGGAAGACGCCATACCACTCGCGCACGGTGATGGGGTAGCCCTGCTGGCGGTAGGTGGGCACGTCCGGCACGAACGGGCTGCGGTTGGTGCCCGAGATCGCCAGCAGGCGCAGGCGCCCGCTCTTGAGGTAGGGCAGGTAGTCACCCACCGGCGAGGACATGGCCGAGATCTGGCCGCCCAGCAGGTCCTGGATGCCGGGCGCCGAGCCGCGGTAGGGAATGTGCTTGAGGTCGCTGCCGGTCAGCTTGTTGAGCAGACCCACGATCAGGTGCGGCATGGAGCCCGCGCCCGGCGAGCCGTAGTTGGCCTTGGTGGGGTTGGCCTTGGCCCAGGCCAGGAAGTCCTTGATGGTCTTCACACTTTCGGGCACGGCGGGGCCGACACCGAAGGCATGGTTGAAGTAGCAGGCCAGCGACACGGGCTGCACGTCCTCCAGCGGCTTGTAGGGCAGCGACTTGTAGACGAACGGGTAGATCGACAGCATGGACGACGGCGTGAGCAGCATGGAGCTGCCGTCGGCCGCGCTGTCGCGCAGCGTGGTCACGCCGATCTGGCCGCCCGCGCCGGGCTTGTTTTCGACCACCACGTTGGTGGCATAGCCACCGCGCAGCTTGTCGGCAATGCGCCGCGACATGGCGTCGCTGGTGCCGCCGGGCGGAAAGCCGCAGATGATTTTGGCCAGCTCGATGTTGGCCTGGGCCAGCGCCGACAGCGGCAGGCCCGCGCCAGCGGCGAGCGCCGCGGCGGATTGAACGAAATGACGACGGTCCATGGTTTGTCTCCTGGTAGTGAATGGATTTAGCGTGGTGCCATGCGCAAAGCGCCATCGAGACGAATGACCTCGCCATTGAGGTGCGTGTTCGTCACGATGTGCGCCGCAAGCTGCGCGAATTCTTCGGGCTTGCCCAGACGCGACGGGAACGGAATGGATGCCGCCAGCGACGCCTGCACGGGCTCGGGCAACTGCTTCATGAGCGGCGTGGCGAACAGGCCTGGGGCGACCGTGCACACGCGGATGCCGTGCTGCGCCAGGTCGCGCGCCATGGGCAGCGTCATGCCGACCAGGCCGCCTTTGCTCGCGCTGTAGGCCTGCTGGCCCACCTGGCCGTCGAATGCGGCGACCGACGCGGTGAACATCATCACGCCACGCTCGCCGTCTTCCAGCGGGTGCAGCTTGACGCAGGCGGCGGCAAACAGCCGGCTGATGTTGTAGCTGCCGATCAGGTTGACGTTGATGACTTTGGCAAAGTCTTCCAGCGGCGCGGCGTTACCGTCCTTGCCGACGATGCGCTTGGCCGTGCCGATGCCGGCGATGTTCATGAGGATGCGCGCCGGGCCATGCGCGGCGGCGGCCTTGTCCAGCGCGGCGGCCACGCTGTCGGTGTTGGTGATGTCGCACTGGCACGCCACGCCACCGATATCGGCCGCGACCTTTTCGGCCAGCGCCATGTTGACGTCGAGCACGGCGACCTTGGCGCCCAGCCGCGCCAGCTCGCGCGCGGTGGCTTCGCCCAGACCCGATGCGCCGCCTGTCACGAGCGCGGCCTGTCCCTGGATATTCATTGCTTGGTCTCCTGCGGAAGAAGGGTGAAGGGGAGCGTGCCGCCGTGCAGGGCCTGCACTAGCGCGTCGCGGTGCTTGAGCACGGCGCGCTGGTTGATGGAGCCCTTGTCGGTGACTTCGCCCTTGTCGATGGACGGCGGCTCATGCATCAGGTGCAGCCGCGCGACGCGGTTGGCGCTGCCGGTGGCGTTGCGGGCCAGCTCGTTCAGCACCTTCTGGAAATGAGCCTGGACCGGCGCGCTTTGCAGCACCTGCTGCAACGGTGCATCTGGCGGCAGACCGGCAAGCTGACGTACCGCCTGGGTCGGGAAAATCAGCGCGCCCACTTCCTTGAGGTTGATGCCCGTGAGCACGGCGTCCTGCACGTAGGGTGCGCCGGCCGCGATGATCTTGCTGCGCATGGGCCCCACGCTCACGAAGGTGCCGGTGGCGAGCTTGAAGTCCTCGGCGATGCGCCCGTCGAACTTCAGGCCCTGGTGCACGTCGGCATCGTCGATCCACAGCACGGCGTCGCCGGTGCAGAAAAAGCCTTCGTCGTCGAATGCTTCGGCGGTGGCGTCGGGCGCGCGCCAGTAGCCGGGGGTGATGTTGGGGCCCTTGTAGCGGACCTCGGTCTTGCCGTCCACCGGCACGAGCTTGAGTTCCAGGCCGGGCGTGGGCACGCCCAGGTAGCCCGCCTTGACATTGGGGTTGGTGATGAAGATCGCGAACGGCGACGACTCCGTCATGCCCAGGCCCGTGCCCATGACGATGCGCTCGCCGATCTCGCGCTCCTGGCTTTCGTGCAGCGCATCCCACACCGGCTGGGCCAGCGCCGCACCGGCATAGAAGAACATCTGCACGCGCGACAGCAGGTTCTTGCGCAGCGCGTCGTCGGTCTTCATGGCGTTGGCGATGGCCTCGAACCCCGTGGGCACGTTGAAGTACACCGTGGGCGCGATCTCGCGCAGGTTACGCAGCGTCTCGCCCATGAGCGCGGGCGTGGGCTTGCCGTCGTCGATGTACAGCGTGCCGCCGTTGTAGACGGTCAGGCCGAAGTTGTGATTGCCGCCGAAGGTGTGGTTCCAGGGCAGCCAGTCCACCAGCACGGGGCCGGACCCGTCGATCTCACCGGCCAGCACCGGCATGCTCTGGCGCATTTGCTGCTGGTTGGCGCACCACATGCCGTGCGTGTTGATCACGGCCTTGGGCAGCTTGGTGGAGCCGGACGTGAACAGGAACTTGGTGATGGTGTTGGGGCCGGTGGCCTGCATGGCCGCATCGACGGCGGGGGTGGCGGGCGTGTCCAGCAGCGCCTGGAACGAAGTGGCCGCGCGGCCGTCCAGCGCCCCGGCGGTCAACACCACCTCGACATCGTGGCCCACCGTGGCGGCAATGGCCTTGCCATAGCGTGCGGCATCGGCCGCGAACACCAGCCCCGGCGTCAGCGTGGACAGCACGTGGCGCAGCTTGTCGTAGTCCTGGCTCACGGTGGAATAGGGCGGCGACGCGGGGCAGTACGGCACGCCGGCGTACAGGCAGCCCAGCGCGAGCAAGGCATGTTCCAGGTCGTTTTCGCTCAGGATGACCACGGGCCGGTCGGCATTCAGGCCGCGGTCCAGCAACGCCTGGCCGATGCTGCGCGCGCTGGCCAGCGCCTGTGCGTAGCTGATGTGGCGCCAGTCGCCGCCGGTGCCGTCGGCGTTGCGCACGCGGCGGGCCATGAACGTGCGGTCGGGCGTGGTCTGCGCCCAGTGCACCAGCCGGTCGGTCAGGCGGTGGGCATGGGCCTGCAGCGGCTGGTCGGCGCGCATGTAGCGCGTGCCGTCCGCGCCGTCGCGCATGACGACGCGCGTCACGCCGAATGTCAGCGGCCGGTACTTTGGGGAGGCTGTGGAAGAGGGGTTTGTCTCGCTCATGTTCTTGTGCTGCCGGTGGGTGTCAGGCCTTCTTGACCTTGGCGGCCTTGCCTTCCAGGAAGGCGCGCACGCGTTCCTTGGCCTCGGGTGCGCTCTGGGCGATGGCGGCCATGAGCGCCTCGGTCATGAAGCCCTGGTCGGCCGGCTGTTCGGCGATGCGCGGCAGGGCATGCATGAGCGCGTAGTTGGTCAGCGGCGCGTTTTCGGCCACGTGGCTGGCCAGCTCGAACGCCTTGTCGAACGCCTGGCCGGTGGGCACCAGGTACTGCGCAAAGCCAGCGCGCTCGCCGTCCACGGCGTTGTAGACGCGGCCGGTCAGCATCATGTCGGTCATGCGTGCCGCGCCGATCAGGCGCGGGATGCGCACCGCGCCGCCGCCGCCCACGAAGATGCCGCGCGAGCCTTCGGGCAGGGCGTAGAAGGTGGACTCGTCGGCCACGCGGATGTGGCAGGCGCTGGCCAGCTCCAGTCCGCCACCCACCACGGCGCCGTGCAGCGCGGCGATAACGGGCACGGGGCCGTACTGCACACGCTCCAGCGCGGCGTGCCACATGCGCGAATGGTGCAGGCCCTGGCCGGCGTCGCGCTCCTTCAGTTCGGACAGGTCCAGCCCGGCGCAGAAGTGATCGCCTTCGCCGTCGAGCACCGCGGCGCGCACGGTGTCGGGCAGGTTTTCAAACGTGTCGCGCAGCGCCAGAATGAGCCCGTCGGACAGGGCGTTGCGCTTGGCGGGACGGGTCAGGCGGATCACGGCCACCGGGCCGCGGATGTCAAGGGAAATGTCTTTGGATGTCATGGTCGGTATTTGCGGATTGGGTGGATTATTGTTATAAACCATAACCAAATTCAAGCAACATGAAGCCCTGTGTCGTAAGGGCTTACCCTGATAGCAAGGAGACAGCATGGACCACCAGAACCTCGTCGCCATCGACGTGCACACGCATGCCGAGGTGAGTTGCTGGAACCCGTTTGACAACTACGGCGAAGAATACGACCGCGCGGCGGACAAGTACTTCCGCAACAGCCGCCGTCCGACCATTGCCGAGACCATCGCGCACTACCGTGAAAAGAAGATCGGCCTGGTCATGTTCACCGTGGACAGCGAGTCCAAGCTGGGCCGTCGCCGCATTCCCAACGAAGAAATCGCGCAGGCCGCGCGCGAGAACAGCGACATGATGATCGCGTTCGGCAGCATCGACCCGCACAAGGGCAAGATGGGCGCGCGCGAGGCCGAGCGGCTGATCAAGGAGGAAGGCATCCGCGGCTTCAAGTTCCACCCCACGGTGCAGGGCTACCACCCCTACGACCGCATGGCCTGGCCGATCTACGAGGTGATCAACGCGCACAAGCTGCCCGCGATCTTCCACACCGGCCACAGCGGCATCGGCAGCGGCATGCGCTGCGGCGGCGGCCTGCGGCTGGAATACAGCAACCCCATGCACCTGGACGACGTGGCCATCGATTTCCCCGACATGCAGATCGTCATGGCGCACCCCAGCTTCCCGTGGCAGGACGAGGCGCTGTCCGTTGCCACGCACAAGCCCAACGTGTGGATCGACCTGAGCGGCTGGAGCCCCAAGTACTTTCCCAAGCAGCTCGTGCAGTACGCCAACACGTTGCTGAAGGACCGTGTGCTGTTCGGCAGCGACTACCCGCTGATCACGCCCGAGCGCTGGATGAAGGACTTTGAAGAGGCCGGTTTCAAGCCCGAGGTCATGCCCGGCATCCTGAAAGGCAACGCCGTAAGGCTGCTGGGGCTGGCGTGATCGCGTCGCTGGCCGACGTCGCCGCACTGGAGGCCGGCCCCTACGACCAGGCGCTGCCCGCGCGCACCACCTACGGCCTGATCGCCGCGGCGGTCAGGCAGCACGCGGGCCGTACGGCTTTCACCTACCTGCCCGACGGCGACCCGGCCACGCCGCCCGTGCGCGTGAGCTATGCGCAGCTGCTGGCCAACATCCACCGCGCGGCCAACCTGTTCCGCTCGCTGGGTGTGGGGCCTGATGACGCGGTTGCCATCCTGGCCCCCAACATCCCGGAAACGCAGTACGCCCTGTGGGGCGCGCAGGTGGCCGGCCGCGCCTGCCCCATCAACTTCCTGCTGCAGCCGGACCACATCGCCGCGCTGCTGAAGGCTGCCGGCGCGAAGCTGCTGGTGGCGCTGGGCCCCAACGACGAACTGGACGTGTGGAGCACCGCGCAGAAGGTGCTGGCGTTGCACGACATTCCCGTGCTGCGCATTGCACCGGGCCACTTCGAGCAGCTGCAGACGCAGCCAGAACAGCTTGTCTTCGACCCCGCGCTGACGCCTGATCGCATCGCCGCGTTCTTCCACACCGGCGGCACCACCGGCGCACCCAAGCTTGCCCAGCACACGCACGGCAATGAGGCCCACACAGGCTGGTTCGCGCACTACTACTACGGGTTTGATGAACACACGGTGGAGGTCAACGGCTTTCCGCTGTTCCATGTGGCGGGTGCGTTCGTGTATGGGCTCGCGCTGCTGGCCATCGGCGCCACGCAGGTGCTGCCCACCGTCAGCGGCATGCGCAACGCCACGTTCGTCAGGAGCTACTGGAAATTCTGCGAACGCGAACGCGTCACCGCGCTGGCCTGCGTGCCCACCATCATGGCCACGCTGGTCAACCTGCCGGTGGACGCGGACATCGCGGCCGTGCGGGTGGCCTACACGGGCGGCTCGCCGCTGCCCACGGAGCTGGCCGCGCAGTTCGAGCAGCGCCTGGGTATCCCGGTGCGCAACATCCTGGGCATGACTGAATGCGCGGGGCTGGTCACGATCGAGCCGCTGGCCGCACCCCGCGTGCCGGGCGCCACGGGGCTGCGCTTGCCCTACACCGATGTGCACGCCGTGCCCTGGCGCGACGGGCAGGCCCAGCTGACCGAACGCTGTGCGTCCGGCGCCACAGGCGTGATCGTGCTGCGCGGCCCGCACATGAGCCCCGGCTACACCGACGCCGCGCGCAACGCGGGCATGTTCGAATCAGGCTGGCTCGTCTCGGGCGACCTGGGCCATGTGGATGCGCAGGGCTATGTGCACATCACCGGCCGGGCCAAGGACGTGATCATCCGCGGCTCGCACAACATCGATCCCGGCTTGGTCGAAGAAGCCTTCCTGGCGCACCCGGCCGTGGCGCTGTGCGCCGTGGTGGGCGAGCCCGACGCCTATGCGGGCGAACTGCCGGTGGCCTTCGTCACGCTCAAGCCGGGCGCGGTGGTGGACGTCGCACAGCTGCTGGCCGACGTGGCGCCGCATGTCTATGAGCGGCCCGCCACGCCAAAGCGCGTGACGGTGATCGACGCCATGCCGGTGACGGCCATCGGCAAGATCTACAAGCCCACGCTGCGCCTGCGCGCGATCGAGGACAAGCTCACGGACATGCTGGCCGACGTGCCCGGTGTGCGGGTGCAGGCCGTGGAGCAGGCCGGCGTGCTGTCTGCGGTGGTGACGATGCAGGATCTGGCGCGTGAGCCAGAGCTGCGCAATCGGCTGGCGGCGATTGCGGTGGCGGTCGAGTTCCGGGGTTAGACCGCCAGCTCGATCCCGTTGTCCACCACGCCGGTGAACTTGGCTTCGACCTGCCTGCTTTCCAGAAAGGCCGTGAGCAGCCTTGCCTGTGCCCTCTGGTTCACAACGGGGTTGTCCGAACTCCCAGAGACGATGTCATCTGCCATACGGAGGTAGAACCTCATTTCCCCGCCAGTGGGTCGTCGGCCGAGAAAATTCTCGTAGAGATTCTCGACGTAGGCTTCGGCCCTCCTGGCGCCGTACAGATTCTGGAACTCGTCGCTGGCCACGATTTCTCTTGCCAATGTGTACACGTCGTAGCCGTCGGCCTGCCTTTGACTCCAGTACTCGAATCCATCGCTTTCGGGGTTGCGACCAAGCATCGAATAGGCGGCTGCCAGTGCACGTGTGTCGGGCGTCGTGTTCATCGCAAACACCTTGTCGCCGAACTGCAGGCGCTCGACGTTGTGCAGCGTGACAGTCGACGGGCCCGGGCCCACCAGGACGATGGCGCCGTCGTCGCTTCGCGTCATGGTGTAGTCGCTGCGGTTGCCCGTGAGCACGACGGTGTCCAGGCCCGCGCCACCGTCGAAGGTGTCGTTGCCGCTGGCATAGAACAGGTCGCGTTCGGTGCCGCCCTTCAGGTTGTCCGCGCCGGTCGTGCCGGCCTGCACGCTGCTGAACTCTGAAATGTCCACGCCGCGTGGCGCGGGCGTGGGCGGCGCGGCGGGCGGCGGGGGTGGCGCGGGGGCGGCCGGCGGCGCCGGCACCGGGTTGGACACGGCCGTGGCCGCGAACGACGCCGCGTCGTTGCCGGCCGCGTCCTGTACGGCCGCGGTGTCGTTGCCGCCGCTGGGGTCGGTGTAGGAAACCGTCACGGCCGTGCCGGCCGCGATCGCCGACGCCATGGTCAGCGTCACCGTTTTGGCCGTGGCGTTGACAGTTACCGCCGTGGGGTTCAGTGGCTCGCCGCCGCCCGTGCCTACCTGCACGCGGAACGTGCCGTTGGCGGGGAGGTTGGTGGCGTCCAGCTGCGACGCCTCGGTGTAGGTCAGCACGATGCTGCTGCCGCTGACCTGCCCGCTCTGGAACACCGGCGCGGTCGTGTCCAGCACGTACGCCTTGGAGACGGCGGCGGACGCGTTGCCGGCGGCGTCGGTCACGCGTACCTGCAGCGTGTTGCTGGCCGTCAGCGTGGCGCCGTAGCTCCAGTTTGTTCCGTCGATGGCGGCGCCGTTCCAGGTCGTGCCGTTGTCCAGCGACACCTGCAGCGTCTCACCCGTGACCAGGCCCGCGCTGAGCGTGCCGCTGATGGTCTGCGCTGCGGTGGAGGTAATGAAGTCGGTCGCCGACGCACCCGTGTCGGCGGACAGCGCGATGGTGCTGCCCACCGTGGCGGTGGGCGCCGTGCGATCCAGGGTGACGGACAACGCGCCGCTGTAGGTTCCGGGGTCGACCGCGATTTCAGTCGCGCTGTAGAACGCATAGACGTTGTAGGTGCCCTGCAGCGCGCCGACGGGCACGTTGCTCACGGTCCACGCGTTGTTGGCGATGGTGCCGCTGAAAGACTGGTCGCCGCTGCCCAGGTTGCCGCTCAGGCGGCCGTTGTTGTCCGCATCGATGAACAGGTGGATGTAGCCGCTGGCCGCACCCGTCGTGCCCGTGAAGCTCAGCGACGTTGCATTGGTGATGTTGTCGGTTGACGACACGCCCGAGTCGCTGGCCGCCAGCAGGTCCGGCGTGCTGGGCATGTTGCCCAGCGTGACGTACGTGCCGCCTGCACCGTTGGTCGCCAGTGAAAAGCTGGTGGCCGTGCTGCCGGTCAGGATGATGTTGACGGCATTCGCGCCGTTGTTCAGCACGCTGATGGTGTTGCCTTCGACCGTGACCGACGCATTGCCCACGGCCAGGTCGGTGAGCTCGATGCGGTCGCCCGGGTTGAAGTCGCTGATGGTCACGCCGCGCAGCTGCGCCGACGTGCCGCGGAACGTGTCGTTGCCGCCGTTGCCGGTCAGCGTGTCGGCGCCGCCGCCGCCGATGATCGTGTCATTGCCCGCGCCGCCCACCATCGTGTGGGCATCCGCAGTGCCGGTCAGCGTCACGCCGGCGCCGGACGTGGTGACGATGCGCTCCACATTGGTCAGCGTGGCCGCGCTCAGGTCCAGCGACCCGGCGCTGGCAATCGTGTCGGTGCCGGTGCCGCCGATGAGGGTCAGCCCGTTCAGCAGCGCCGTGGTGCCGGTCAGTGTCTTGTTGCCGCCGCCGGACGTGAGCGTGATCCGCTCGAAGTTGGTGAACGACGTGAGCGTGGTGAGCACGAAGCTGGCGTCGCCCACCGACAGCGTGTCGGTGCCGTCGCCGCCGTTCAGGCTGGAGCCCGTCAGGTTGGCGCCCGAGATGACGTTGAACGTGTCGTTGCCCGCGCCCGCGTCCAGCGTGACGTTGGTGGTGGCGACTTCGGGCGTGTAGCTTTCGCCGCCGCTGCCACCCGTGACGGTGACCGTGGCGGCGGTCCAGCCCACGATGCCGGTGTAGCCACCCGGCAGGCGGATCGTGGCGGTGCTGTTGTCCGACAGGATCTTGAGGATGCCGGTGAGCGTGACGCCGGTCAGGTTGAACGTGCCGCCGCCGGTCAGGTGCAACTGGTCGTTGCCACCGCCGCCGCCGTTGACGCTGTCGCCGTTCTGGATGTTGGCGGCGGTGCCGGTGAAGGTGTCGGTCGCTTCACTGCCGGTGAAGTTGTCGAACTCGTTGGTGAAGACAAAGTTGGCCATGGCGCTCGCAGATCGAAGGAGGGAAGGACGGCCCGGACCTGGAGCGTCAGAGGAGGCATGTTACATATGTTTCTAGATGTTTGCCTCCCTCGAATGGGTGAGAACGAAGGTTGACCTGTCAGCCTGAACGCACAGGCGCGCGGGCGCTGGGCCGTCGCAGGGCGGCCGGACCGGGCCCTACATTGGTTTGATGGCCGGAAGGCCCCAACCTAATGGAGCACACCATGACCCAAATTTCCACCTCGCAGGACAAGGCCCACGAAACCCTGTGGGAACTCATCAAGAAAACCCGCTTTGCCATGCTGACCCACCGCGACGCGGACGGCCAGCTGCATTCTCAGCCGCTCACCACCCAGAACCGGTCGCTGGACCATGGCGAGCCGCTGTACTTCTTTATCTCGCGCAGTTCGCATGTGGCACAACGCATCGCGGCGGATGCGCAGGTGAACCTGGCCTATGCCAACACCGACGATGACAGCTACGTGTCCGTGTCGGGTACAGCGCGGCTCAGCGACGACCGGGCGCGCATTGCCGAGCTGTGGTCGCCCGCGGCGAAGGCCTGGTTTCCGGGTGGACAGGACGACCCCGACCTGGCGCTGCTGGCTGTCCAGCCCGACCATGCCGAATACTGGAACGTCAAGGAAAGCAAGATCGCGCAGGTGCTGAAGATGGCCAAGGCGGCCCTCACCGGCCAGCCGCCCCGGAATCTGGGCGAACACCGCGAACTGGACATGGCCCGCTGAGCGGGCAGGCCTGCGGCGCCTGCCGTATCAGCCCCGGCGCGCCGCCTCGATGGCGGCGACGTCGATCTTCTTCATCGTCATCATCGCGTCGAACACGCGTTTGGCCACGGCCGGGTCCGGGTCGGCCACGCCCTCGCTCAGCACGCGCGGGGTGATCTGCCAGTTCAGGCCCCACTTGTCCTTGCACCAGCCGCAATCGCTTTCGGCGCCGCCGTTGCCCACGATCGCGTTCCACAGCCGGTCCGTTTCGGCCTGGTCTTCCGTGGCGATCTGGAACGAGAACGCTTCGGTCTGCGGAAACTGCGGGCCGCCGTTCAGGCCCAGGCAGGGGATGCCACAGACGGTGAACTGCACGGTGAGCACGTTGCCCTGCTTGCCGTCAGGGTAGTCGCCCGGCGCGCGCATGATGGGGCCCACGTTGCTGTCCGGAAATGTCTGCGCGTAGAAGCGGGCGGCGGCCTCGGCGTCGCCGTTGTACCAGAGGCAGATGGTGTTCTTGGGTGTGTTCATGGGCCCATGGTAGGCCCTTAGGCCAATGCTGTGGGGCGTTGTGTCAGGCCAGCCCCCGCGCCAGCGCCTCGAACACCACGCGGATGCAGCGCGACGTGCGCAGCTCGCGGTGGCTGACCAGCCATATCGGGAAGACGACCGGCGCCACCTCGTCCAGCACCCGCACCACGCCCGGCGTCTGGCGGGCGATCTCGTCCATCATGGCGCCGATGCCCATGCCGGCGCGCACCAGCCCCCAGTTGGCCGTGGAATGCTCGGCATAGCAACTGAAGCTGGCCTCGGTCACCGGCAGTCCGTGCTGCTGCAGATAGGCCAGGTAAGGGCCTTTCTGTTCGGCGCCCACAAACGGCAGGTTCGCTGCGTCTTCGGCACGGCGCGGGTGGCCGTGCCGCCGGACCCATTCCTCGGACGCGTAGAAGCTGGCCGATGCGTCGCGCACCAGCCGCGCGATCAGCTCGGGCTGCTCGGGCTTCACATGGCGGATGGCGATGTCGGCCTCGCGCCGCAGCAGGTCGCTCAGCGCGTTGGACGAGATCACCTCCACCGCGATGCTCGGGTCCTGGTCGTGCAGCTCGCGCACCAGCGGCGGCAGCAGGTACGCGGCCACGGCGTCGGTGGCCGACACCGACACCACGCCGCCCACCGCCTGCGACCGGCCCGTGGCCGACAGTGCCAGCGCCTGCGCCGCCGTGCCCATGGCGCGCGCGTGTTCCAGCAGGTCCAGCCCGGTGCTGGTCAGCGCCATGGCCTTGCCCACGCGCTCGAACAGCGTCACGCCCATGCGCTTTTCGATCGCGGCCACCTGGCGGCTCAGGGTGGGCTGGGTCAGGCCCAGCTTGCGCGCCGCCGCCGACAGCGAGCCGGCCTCGGCCGTGGCCAGGAATGCCTTTAGCTGATTCCAGTCGAGTTCATCCATGCGTTTATGTATAGGTTCGCTGCAATTTACCGCAGTTCCCTGCGCTGTTGTGTATGGATAGCATCCGGTGCATGGCATCTTTACCTACCGCACCGCTTGCTGTGGCGCCCACCGGTCCCCTGGCCCACGCCTCGGCGGCCCACAAGGCCCGCTTCTGGGACCGGATTGCACGCAAGTACGCCGCCGACCCGATTGCCGACATGGCCGGCTACGAGGCCACATTGCAACGCGTGGTGGCCCTGCTGAATCCGGGCCATGACGTGCTGGAGATCGGCTGCGGCACCGGCACCACCGCGCTGCGCGTGGCGCCATTCACCCGCCGCCTGCTGGCCACCGACGTGTCGCAGCAGATGATCAGCATCGCCCGCGAGAAGCTGGCGGCCCAGCCCATGGCGCAGCTGGCCTTCGCAGCGGCCGACGCCGACGCGCAGGTGTTTGGCCAGGGAATTTACGACGCTGTGCTGGCGTTCAACATGCTGCATCTGGTCAGTGACCTGGACCAGGCGCTGGGCCAGGCCGTGCGCGCGCTGCGCCCCGGCGGCGTGCTGATCTCCAAGACGCCTTGCATCTCGGAGATGAATCCGCTGGTGCGCTGGGCGGCGCTGCCGCTGATGCGCGCCATCGGCAAGGCGCCTGACGTCTTGCTGTGCCTGGACGCAGAACAACTGCAGGCGGCCATGGTCCGGCAGGGCCTGCAGATCGAAGCCGTCGAGCGGCACGGCACCCGGGGCAGGGACTTCCGGGTGTTCATCGTGGCGCGCAAGCCGGACTGACGTTCCCCCGCATTTGCTCACGGACCTTCATGAAGGCCGGGCTTTCGTTCGCCTGTTTTTTCCCAACCACAAGCATCAAGGAGCTGTACATGACTGCTTATTCACTTCACAAGGGCGCCGCGCGCCGCTGGGCGCTGGTCACGATCACCGCCACCACGCTGGCGCTGGCTGCCTGCGGCGGCGGGGGTGGTGGTGGCGATGCCGAACCGCCGCCCCCGCCGCCGTCCGGCCCCGCGCCCAACCCGGGCGATGCGCTGCCGCTGCCCGCGCAGATCGAAGCGCTGGCGGGTGACTGGGTGCTCAGGGGCTGCGTGCGCACGGGCGGACAGTCTTTCAAGCGGATCCTGCGTGCCACTGTGACCAGCCCCACCACCCTCAACTATGACGAAGGCGTGCTGAGCTTCACCGGCAACGAGTGCGCGGGAACGCCCACGCAGGCCGGCCCGACGCGGCTGGGCGTCGTGACGTTCGCGAAGTCTGAGGCCACGCCGAGCCTGAGCGCCTACTGGGGTGTCTTCCAGACCGTGACCAACACGCGCGTGGGCACCATCTGGACATTGCGCCCCAACAACCTGCTGTGCCTGGTCGGTGACGAAATGCCCACCATCCAGCCAACGCTGGCCGACGTTGCCAACACCCTGAGCAGGATCCCCACCGACAACTGTTTTGGCCGCTGAAGGCCTGGAGACATTCATGACACGACGACGCATTGCCCTCCTGACCGTTATTCCTGCCTTCGTGGCCCTGCTGGGTGGCTGCGCCGCCACCATCGACCAGGGCGGGCTGGAGCAGCGCACGGCGCAGGCCATTGGCCGCTCCGTGGGCCAGTTCACCATCAGTGGCCGCAGCGAAGAAACGGGCGGACGCATCAACTACACGGTCAAGGCGCAGGATGGGGCAACCTTTACCTGCTACATGTACAGCGCCACGGGGTTCCAGCGCGCCATGAGCTTCGGCCAGACGCCGCATTCGGACGCCATCTGCACGCCCATGGCGGGCGGGCAGGGCCGGGGCGCCAGCCCCGCGGCCGCACCCGTTGGCGCGGAGTGCAACGCACTGCAGCGTGCGGCGCGCCGCTGCTGAAACGCGACGGACGAAACGCGGCGGACGAAACGCGAAGGTTTATTCCGGCTCGATCCCCGCCGCTTTGATTAGCTGGCCCCAGCGCGCCGTGTCCTTGTCCACCAGCTGCTTGAGCGACTCAGGCGTGCCGGGGTAGGGCAGGGCATACAGGCGGGCCAGCGATTCGGCCATGGCCGGGCTGCGGATGATGCCGTTGACCAGCTCGGACAGCCGGGCCACGACGGGCTGCGGCGTCCTGGCCGGCGCGAACAGCGCGAGCCACGCCGTGAACTCGAAGCCGGGCAGGCCCGCCTCGGCGATGGTGGGCAGGTCGGCCACGGCCGGCACGCGATGGG
Organism: Ramlibacter sp.; assembly: GCA_041905405.1. Classification (GTDB taxonomy): domain Bacteria; phylum Pseudomonadota; class Gammaproteobacteria; order Burkholderiales; family Burkholderiaceae_C; genus RAM1. Next base: position 50,694 of record JAYRLC010000026.1, read on the forward strand.
CCGACGTGATGCCCAGCGCCTTGACCTTGCCGCCTTGCCATTGCGCCACGCCCAGGCCCGCGTCGGTCACCAGGAAGTGCAGCTGCCCGCTGATCAGGTCCGTGATGGCCTGGGCCGAGGTCTTGTACGGGATATGCACCGCGTCGATGCCGGCAGCCATGCGGAACGCCTCGCTCGCCACGCGGCCCGTGGCGCTGGAGCTGCCGTAGTTCAGCTTGCCCGGCTGGCTCTTGGCCAGCGCGATCAGCTCGCGCAGTGTATTGACCTTGACCGTGGGTGACACGACCAGCACCTGCGGAATGGTCGCCAGCGTGGTGATGGGCGCGAAGTCGGCCACCGGGTCGTAGGCGATCTTCTTGAACAGGTGCACGTTGGCCGCGTGAGTGGAGTTGGCGCCGAACAGCAGCGTGTGGCCGTCGGCCGGCGCGCGCGCGACGAACGACGCGGCCACGCTGCCCAGCGCGCCCTGCTTGGCGTCGACGATGAAGGCCTGCCCGGTCGCTTCGCGCAGGCGGTCGGCCAGCGTGCGGGCCATGGTGTCGTAGGCATTGCCCGCGCCGAACGGCACGATGATGCTCACGGGGCGCGAGGGATAGGCGGGCGTTTGCGCGCGCACCAGGGACGCGGCGGCCAGCAGCGATGCACCGAGCACGGTGCGGCGTGAAATGTCGTGTGTCATGTATGCCTCGTCTTCAGAGATAGCCGTGTTCTTTGTAGTAGCGCTCGGCGCCCGGGTGCAATGGCAGGTCCACCCCATGCGGCATGCGCCTGGGATCGATCGGGTAGGTCAGCGGACTGTTCTGTACGGGAATGTGGCGAAAGCGTGCCTCGAACTCCGCGCGCTCTTCGACCATCACCGCGGTGACGCGGTAGGCCACGTCGTCCGGCATGTCGTCGCGGCACAGGATGCCCCAGTTGGACCAGTCCAGGCAGGGCACTTCCTGCTCATTGCGCAGGCGGCCTTTTTCCAGCACGGCGGGCTTCAGGCCGTACTGCTCCGTCAGGATGCGCATGGCCTCGGGCTCGATGGGGATGAAGTTCATGGCGTGCTGCGCCACCAGCTCGCTCCAGTTGCTGACCATGATGGCTTCGTTGAACACGGCGTTGCATTCGCCGGCCTGGGCCTGCTTGATCGTGGCACGCGGGTTCTCATGCTCCCAGTACGAGCCGCCCCATTTCACGATGTCCATGGGCTCGATCCCGTGCGCGCGGAAGATCAGGTCGATCACGTAGCTGCACAGGCAATCGTCCTGGCGCGGCGGCATGGCGATGTGCAGCGCCGGCTTTTTCTCGCGGATGTCGGCAAAGCTCTTGATGCCCGTGTCGGCCCGCACGGCCAGCGTGAGCCGGTCGTCCTGCGGCAGGTGGCCCAGCGTGCGCAGGTTGGGGTAGGGCGTGCCTTCGTAGAAGTGCTTGCCCTCGCGCGCCCAGCGCACGCCGATATGGATCGGCGTGGTGACGGCCAGATCGGCCTCGCCCATGCCCACCAGATCGACGCTGTCGCGGTACGCGCTGCCGGTGCGGATGGTGAATTTGGACAGCGGCGCCGAGCGCCAGCGCAGGTGCGCCGACACCCAGCCCCAGATGGTGTGGAAGTTGGCCGTGCCCCAGTCGCCGACCATGGTCAGATCCAGGCGCGAGCCCAGCGGCTTGCCGTTCAGCGTGGTTTTGTGGATGTTGTCTCTGCTCATGTCTACGGGTCTCCTATTCGATCTTGATGCCGGCGGCCTTCACCACCTGGCCGTAGCGGGCCAGGTCGCGCACGATCTCGGCCTGGAACTGCGCGGCGCTGCCGGGCGTGGCCTCGATACCCAGGTTGCGCAGCTTCTCGCGCGCCTCGGGGTCGTTCAGCACGGCGTTGAGCTCGGTGGTCAGGCGGGTGGCAATGGCCGGCGGCAGGTTGGCCGGCGCCAGGATGCTGACCCACGAGTCCACCACAAAGTCGGGCACGCCCGCCTCCACGAACGTGGGCACATCGGGCAGGGCCGACGAGCGCGCCGCGCTGGACACGCCCAGCGCGCGCAGCTTGCCGTTCTTCACAAAGCCGTGCGCGCCCGCGACCGCCGTGTACACCAGCGGAATGCTGCCGCCCACCACATCGGTCAGCGCCTGGCCGCCGCCCTTGTACGGCACGTGGGTCAGGTTGGCGCCTGCCCGCATCTTGAGCAGTTCGCCCGCGATGTGCGGCGTGCCGCCCGTGCCCGACGTGCCGAACGACAGGCCGCCCGCGGTCGATTTGGACAGCGCGATCAGTTCGGTCAGATTGCGCGCCGGCACGGCCGGGTGGGCCACCAGCACCAGCGTGGCGTTGCCGATCTTGCCGATGGGGGTGAAGTCCTTGACCGAATCGAACGGCACCTTGGCGAACACATGGGGGTTGATGACGACCGTGCCGTCAAAGCCCAGCACCAGCGTGTAGCCGTCAGGCGCGGCGTCCCTGGCCAGCGCCATGCCGATGTTGCCGGACGCGCCCGGCTTGTTGTCCACCACCACCTGCTGGCCCAGGCGCTTGCCCAGGAACTCGGCCACCACGCGGCCGCTGGTGTCGGTCACGCCGCCGGGCGTGAACGGCACGATCAGGCGGATGGGCTTGCTGGGCCAGGCGGGCACCTGCGCCTGAGCGAGCGCAGGCAGCGACAGGGCGCCGGCGGCCAGCAGCGATGCAGTCAGTAGCAGGCGGCGGGTGGTTTGCTTGAGGTTCATGGCTTGTCTCCTTCGTTGGTTGTTCGTTGGCTCTGCCCTACGCGGCGGCAGCCTGCTTGAGCTGCTTGCGCCTGTGCCAGCCCATGCTGCGCCCGCCCAGTGGCCGGTCCAGCTGCTGTTCGGCAAAGGCGACTGCCGCGGCCAGCCCGTCGAGTGCAATGCCGGTGTGCAGCCCGCTTTGCTGTGCCAGCAGCACCAGGTCTTCGGTCGCGACATTGCCGGCTGCGCCGGGCGCGAACGGGCAGCCGCCGATGCCGCCCACGCTGGCGTCAAAGCGGCGTACGCCGCATTCCAGCGCCGCCCAGGCTCCGGCCACGCCGAACCCGCGCGTGTCGTGCAGATGCACGGCGGTCTGCCCGATGGGGACGGATGGCGCAGCAGCCTGGAGCAAGGTTCTGACCTGCCCCGGCGACGCGGCGCCGATGGTGTCGGCAAACACGATTTCATCCGCGCCCGCGGCCAGCATTTGTTCGGCCAGCGCCACCACGACGGCGGGCGCAACCAGCCCCTCAAACGGGCATTCGACCGCCACGGCGATGTAGGCGCGCGCGGCCAGGCCCGCGGCTTTCGCGGCGCGCACCGTCTCTTGCGACACGGCGGTGGCCGTGGCCAGGCTCATGTTGATGTTGCGCTGGTTCATGGTCTCGGTTGCCGACAGCACCACGGCGGCCTCGCGCGCGCCGGCCTCGATCGCGCGCTGCAGGCCGCGCACATTGGGCGTGAGCACCGACGTGCGCAGGCCCGGGGCGGCTTGTGCCACCCCGGCCACGACATCCGCCGCATCGGCCATCTGCGGCACAGCCTTGGGCGAGACGAAGCTGGCGACTTCCACGCTCTGCAGGCCGGCCGCCTGCAGCAGGCGGATGAGTTCCAGCTTGGCGGCTGTGGACAGGTGCACGGGCTGGTTCTGCAAGCCGTCGCGCGGGGCCACGTCGGTGATCAACACCGTGTCCATCAGGCAATGGCTCCCGTGCTGCGCAGTTGCGCTACCCGCTCAGGCGCATAGCCCAGCAGGCTCTTCAGCACTTCGGCCGTGTCCTGCCCCAGCGGGGGCGGCGGCGTGAAGCGGGTCTGGTCCTCATCCGTCATGCCCGACAGCTTGACCGGGTTGCCCGGCATGCGCACGCTGCCGCCGGTGGCCAGCGGCACATCCACCACCATGTGGCGCGCCTGAATCTGCGGGTCGCCCATGGCCTGCGCAAAGTCATTGACCGGTCCGCAGGGCACGCGCGCGTCGCGCAGGCGTTGCAGCCAGGTGGCGGTGGTCTCTTTGGCAAAGTATTCGCCCACGATCGCGTCGATGCGTGCCTTGGCCGCCAGTCGGGCGGGCTGCTGGCGGTACTCGGGCCTTTGCAGCTCGGGGTGGTCCACGACCTGCAGAAAGCGCTCAAAGAACGCGTCGCCGATGCAGGCGACGATCACGTGGCCGTCGCGCGTGGCATAGGTGTTGTACGGCACATGCACAAAGTGTTCGTTGCCGATGCGCTGGGGCAGGTGGCCCGACATCAGGTGCATGGTGGCCATGTAGTTGAGCATGGACACCTGCACGTCCAGCATCGACACATCCACGTGCTGGCCTTTGCCGGTGACCTCGCGCGCGGTCAGCGCCGCCAGCACGCCCAAGGCGCCAAACACGCCGCCGCCCAGGTCGCCGATGGGAATGCCTGAGCGGATCGGCGGCCCGTCCGCCAGCCCGGTGATGCTCATGCCGCCGCCCATGGCCTGAACGACCTGGTCGAATGCGGGCCGGTGAATGTCGGGGCCGGTCTCGCCAAACCCCGTGACCGAGCAGGTGACGATGCGCGGGTTGATACGCGACAGCGTGTCGTGGTCGATCTGCAGGCGCTGCGTGACGCCCGCGCCGAAGTTGTCGAACACCACGTCGGCCTGCTTCACCAGGTCGTAGAACACGGCGCGCCCGGCTTCACTTTTCAGGTCCAGGCAAATGCTCTCTTTGCCCCGGTTCAGCGTCAGGTAGTAGGCGCCCATGCCGTCGCGCGCATAGTGCGGGTCGCGCGCCAGCAGCTCGCGCGTGCCTTCGCCGCGGCCGGGCGGCTCGACCTTGACGGTGCGCGCCCCCAGGTCGGTGAGCAGCATGGTGCCGTAAGGGCCGGACAGCATGTGGGTGAGGTCCAGGACGAGTTTGCCTTCAAGGGGTTTCATGCCGCAGGTTTTGCAAACCCTGTGCCACCGTAGGGGTCTATATAAATCAAGGACTTGCGTGGATTGAAGTGTCGCAAGACAATCCATGAGACGTTTCATGAAACGCATGAAACACCCTATTTGAAACAACGGCATGAGACCTGAATCCCCTCCGCGCAAGGTTCGCCTGTGCTTTCTGAGCTATTCGCACCTGAGCCGTCTGGCGATGGAAGTCGCGGCGGAATTCGAGGCCGTGGCCGACATCGAGTTCGTCGACCGCGCGTTCGACACGGCCGTGGCCCATGCGCGCGAGCGGGAGCAGTCCCAGGCCGTTGACGCGTTCGTGAGCGCGGGCTCCAATGCCGCGCTGCTGCGCGGCACACTGCGCGCGCCCGTGGCCAGCATCAAGGTCACGGGCTACGACATCCTGGTGGCGCTGCGCACCGCGCGGCAGATGGCGCGGCGTGTGGCCATCATCACCTACGGCGACACCATCGCCGAGCTGGACGGGGTCAAGGGCCTGCTGGACATCGCCATCGCGCAGCGCGCCTACCGCACGCTGGAGGACGCGCGCCAGGCCTTCCAGGCGCTGGTGGCCGACGGCTACGGCGTGTTCATCGGCTCCAGCATCGTGGTGGAGCAGGCCGAGCTGGCGGGGCTGCAGGGCATCCTGGCGTATTCGCCGGCGTCGGTGCGCCAGGGCTTTCAGGACGCGGTGGAGCTGGCCCGCGCCGCGCAGCGCGACGCCGCGCGCTACGACCAGCTCAATGGCGTGCTGCACAACCTGCAGGAGGCCGTGCTGGCCGTGGACACGCAGGGCACGGTGATCGCGCTGAACTCGCCCATGGAGCGTGTGCTGGGCCAGCAGCGCCAGACGCTGCTGGGTCGGCGCCTGGCCGACGTGCACCCCGAACTGTCGCTGGACGACACGCTGCAAAGCGGGGCCGAGGACCGCCAGCGCGTAAGCCAGATCAACCGCCGCGAATGGCTGACCAACCGCACGCTCATGCGCGAACGCGGCGACGTGGTGGGCGCCATGGTCACGCTGTACGACGCCACCACCATCCAGGCCGCCGACACCGCGCTGCGCAGCCAGCGCAAAAGCGGCCAGCGCCCCGGCGCGCGCTGGCACTTTGACCAGCTGCAAGGTGATAGCCCCGCGTTCGATCGGGCGCGCGCCAGTGCCCGGCGCTTCGCTGCCGTGGACAAAACCGTGCTGGTCACGGGCGAAAGCGGCACGGGCAAGGAACTGTTTGCGCAGGCCATCCACAACGCCAGCGCGCGCCACGGCCGCCCGTTCATGGCGATCAACTGCGCGGCCGTGCCGGAGGCCTTGCTGGAAAGCGAACTGTTCGGCCATGAAGAAGGCGCCTTCACCGGCGCGCGCAAGGGCGGCAAGGTCGGCCTGCTGGAAGCCGCGCACACCGGCACCCTGTTCCTGGACGAAATCGGCGACATGCCCGTGCTGCTGCAAACGCGCCTGCTGCGCGTGCTGCAGGAGCGGGAAGTGGTGCGCGTGGGCGGCGTCATGCCCGTGCCGGTGGACGTGCGCGTGATTGCTGCCACGCACCAGCCCCTGGCCGACCTGGTGGCCCAGCGCAAATTCAGGGCCGACCTGTACTACCGCCTGAACATCCTGCGGCTGCAGCTGCCGCCCCTGCGCGAGCGCGGCGACGACGCGTATGCCCTGGCGCGCGTGTTCACGTCACGCGCGCTGAAAGCGCAGGGCAGCCGCATCGACGCAGCCGAGCTGCTGGCCCCGCTGGCGCAGCGCGTGCGCGGCTACGCGTGGCCGGGGAACGTGCGGGAGCTGGAGAACGTGTGCGAGCGGGTGGCGGTGGTGTTTGGTGGACAGGGTCGGATTTCTGCGGAGGGGTATGCGGAGGTGGAGGGGGATTGTCCGGAGTTGTTTGTGGGAGTGCGGGCGGGTGATGCGGTGCCGGCTGCTGTGGGGGCGCCGACGGCGGCGGAGGTGGCGCGGGTGCTGGCTGAGTGTGGTGGGAGTCGGACGAACGCGGCGAAGAGGTTAGGAGTCAGCCGGTCTACTTTGTGGAGGTGGGCGAGGTCACAATAACCTCCACCGCCAGACTTGAAAAAAAGTGATCGAAGGTCAGGCCACCCCCGCAACTATTTGTGTCGCCCGCCGCGACTATTTGCGCTTCGCAGGTTCGTTGCGTCTAGCCGCAAATGTCGGCCAAGCTTCGGTTTGCTGGTTATGG
>JAYRLC010000027.1:0-52949 GCA_041905405.1 Ramlibacter sp.
CCATCATGCAGTCGCTGACCGGCCAGGTGGCGTCCGCCGCCGCGGCGATGGGTGTGGAGCCCTACACCGCCGTCATGGCGTCGATCGCCGCCATGCTGGTGCTGGGCGCCCTGCTGCTGCGCTGGCTGCCGCAGCCGCCAGCGCCGAAGTGACGGGCCCGCTTCAGCCGGCCTTGCTCTCGATCAGTTTTACCAGCGCCCACAGTGTCCGGTTGGCCGGCGTGGCAATGCCATGCGCGGCGCCCAGGCGCACGACCAGGCCGTTGAGGTAGTCGATCTCGGTCGGCTTGCCGCGTGCCAGGTCCTGCGCGGTGGACGACGACTGGCCCGGCATGGTGGACGCCAGCCGGAACACCACATCGCGGATGTCCGGCTGCACCATGACGCCTTCGGCGCGGGCGACGGCCAGGCATTCGTCCAGCACGTCCCCCATCACGTCGGTGATGCCCGGACTCTGGACGTTTTCGCCATAGGGCCGCTGCGCGATGGCCGACACGGCGTTGTAGGCGCAGTTCAGGATGAACTTTCCCCACAGCGCGCCGCGCACGTTGTCTGATATTTCAGTGGGCACGCCGGCTGCGGCCAGCGCCTGCGCCACCTCCGCGCTGCGCAGCCCGGGCTCGATGATGAGCTCGCCACGCCCATGGTGGCGCACGTGGCCAGGCCCCGCCATCTCGGTGCCCACATAGACCACCGATGCAGCCACCTGCTGCGCGGGGATCACTGCGCGCAGCCGGTCGGCGTTGTCCACGCCGTTTTGCAGGGTCAGCACCATCGCCTGTGGCGACAGGTGCTGGCAGATCTGTGCGCCTGCGGCCTCGGTGTCGTTGGACTTCACACAGAACATCACCAGGTCCGCGCCCTGCACACCGGTGGGCTCGCTGGTGGCCTGCACTCGTACGTGTTCGTCAAACGTGCGGGTCTGCATGCGCAGGCCGTTCTGTTCGATGGCTTGTACATGCTGGGGCCGGGCGATCAGCGTCACGCTGTGGCCGGCACGCGCCAGCATGCCGCCGTAATAGCAGCCCACAGCGCCTGCGCCCATGACGGCGACTTTGAGGGTTGGGGTCATGCGGGCGATTCTAGGCAGCACCGGGCTACCCTGCAGCGCCACGGCGCGCCCGGCGCAGGGCCCACACGGCGGCGGTCAGGGTCAGGGCCACGGTCATTAGCGTCAGCAGGGAACTCACGGCGTTGCCGGCAACGCTCAGGTCAACCCCTTTGCTGCTGAACACGCTGAAATCCCACAGCGCATGCAGCGCCACAGGCAGCAGGATGCTGCCGGCCAGCCGCATGCTGATGTACAGCGCGCAACCCATCACAAAGGCATAAAACACCTGGCCCAGGGTGGCGTCCAGCGCCTGCCCGGCCAGCGCATTGGGCAGATGAAACAGCCCGAACGCGGCGGCCGACACCAGCAGCACGCGCGCCTCGCTCGCAGCACCCGTGCCCCGTGCGCCGGTGGCCACAATGCCGCGAAACAGCAGCTCTTCATTCAAGCCGACCATGACCATGGCCAGGCCCAACACCACGATGTAGGTCGGGTCCAGGGTGGCCCACGGCGTTGCCGTCAGGCGCACCGCCACCAGCAGCAGCCAGCCGATGGGAATGAGCCAGAAAACCCGGGGCATGGCCAGCGGTACCCGGCGCCGCCAGATCACGCCCGACCAGCCCGCGCGAAACGACACCACCAGCCCCCACAGCAACGACAGCGCCACCATCGGCACGATGCCGCGCAGCACATTGTCGGTGTTGTCGCCGATGGTGTTGTAGTCAATCGCCAGCCACCAGCTCAACAGCGGCAGGAACGCCGCCGCAGGCAGGACCATGAATGCGGCAGTTATCAGGCGCGGCGGCCAGCGTGGCGCGGGTGTCATCGCGTTGCGCTTTCAGGGTTGGCGAACCGCCTGCGGGCTAAAGCTCGCGTCGGCCCAGGCTGCCGCGCTGCTGCGCGTCAGCTTGAACGACGGCGTCACACGCGCCTCGCCCAGAACATCACCTGCGGCATCCGTGGCGCGCAGCATGGCGCTGGGGTTGTCCTCGTCAGGCTCGATGTCCAGGCTGACGGTGACGCGCCCGGTGCCGTGCATGATGTCGATGGCCTGGTGCAGCGTGGCGTGCAGTTGCTGCTCGTGCCGCCGCACGAATTCGCTCGCTGTCTTGACCAGGGTGTTGAAGGCCGACGTGTCCAGCGGCTTGGGGTTCTTCTTGTCGCGGCCCATGGTCCAGGGGCCGACCAGGGCAGGTTCGGCCTGACCGTCGGGCGTCATGGCCACGGCCCAGCCGTCATCGTCTTCGTTCTTGATGACCTGGGCGGTCCAGCCGTTGTCGCGCCAGAGGCGGTCCTGGGTGATCTTTTCCTGCGTGTCGTCGATTTCGGTCATGGGGTGCGTTGGCTTGGGTCAGCCGGCAGTTTACGATTGTCGCCCTCCAGGCACAGACAAAGTAAAAGGAACTCACATGGGCGCGCAGTGGAAAGCAAAAGGCAAGGCAGCGGCGGCAGACGCACGGGGCAAACTCTTCGGCCGCCTGGCCAAGGACATCATGGTCGCCGCGCGCGCGGGCGCCGACCCGTCGCTGAACGCCCGGTTGCGGCTGGTGATCGAGCAGGCCCGCAAGGTGTCCATGCCCAAGGACACGCTGGACCGCGCCATCAAGAAAGGCGCCGGCCTGACCGGTGAGACCGTCAACTTCGAGCACGTGATCTACGAAGGCTTCGCCCCGCACCAGGTGCCGGTCATGGTCGAATGCCTGACCGACAACGTCAAACGCACCGCGCCCGAAATGCGCGTGCTGTTCCGCAAGGGGCAGCTGGGCGCGTCGGGGTCGGTGAGCTGGGACTTCAGCCACGTCGGAATGATCGAGGCCGAGCCCACCGCCGCCGGCGCCGACCCCGAGATGGCTGCCATCGAGGCCGGCGCGCAGGACCTGGAGCCCGGCGACGCCGAGGGCACCACGCTGTTCATCACCGAACCGACCGAGCTGGACATCGTCAGCCGCGCCCTGCCCGCCCAGGGCTTCACCGTGCTGTCCGCCAAGCTGGGCTACAAGCCCAAGAACCCGGTGGACCCGGCCAACCTGAGCGCTGAACAACTGGAAGAGGTCGAGACCTTCCTGGCCGGCATCGACGCCAACGACGACGTGCAGAACGTGTACGTGGGGCTGTCGGGTTGAGCGGCGGTAGAGTCAGCGCATGAAACCTGTCCTGCGAAAGACCCTCATGACCCTGCTGATCCTCATCGTCGTGCTGCCATTGGCCGTGCTGGTCGCCGCGCAGTTTGGCGCCCTGCGGGGCACGCCGCCCACGGACCTGGGCGTGCGCGACGGGCGGCTGAAGCCGCCGTCCAATACGCCCAACAGCGTCACCAGCCAGGCGGCGCTGTACCCCGGCCACCCGCAGGCGCAACGCGCCGCCATTGCGCCGCTGCGCTACAGCGGCGACGGCAAAGCCGCCATGCGCAAGATCGCGGGCATCCTGCGCGGCATGGAACGCACCGAACTCATCACCGACCAGCCCGGCTACCTGTACGCCCAGTGCACCACGCGGCTGATGCGCTTCACCGACGACATCGAGTTCTGGCTGGACGAGACGGCCGGCGTGATCCACGTGCGCTCGGCCAGCCGGATTGGCCACGGCGACCGCGGCGTGAACCGCGCGCGGGTCGAGGCCATACGCCACCAGTTCATGGCGCCCTGATTTCGGCGCGGTGATTCTTCACCGCCCACAAAAAAGCCGCCCGAGGGCGGCTTTTTTGTGGAGAGCCGCGCGGCACGGCATCATTCGCTGGAGATTTCCTCGGGCTCGGGCTTGGCCTTGCCTTCCTTCTTGGGCAGCGGGGTGATGTCCAGCTGGACCTCTTCCTTGTCGTCCAGGTCGACCGTCAGGCGACCGCCGTCGGTCAGGCGGCCGAACAGCAGTTCGTCGGCCAGTGCCCGGCGGATGGTGTCCTGGATCAGGCGCTGCATCGGCCGCGCGCCCATCAGCGGATCGAAGCCCTTCTTGGCCAGGTGCTTGCGCAACGTGTCGGTGAAGGTGACCTCGACCTTCTTCTCGGCCAGCTGGTTTTCCAGCACGAGCAGGAACTTGTCCACCACGCGCAGGATGATTTGCTCGTCCAGCGCCTTGAAGCTCACGATCGCATCCAGCCGGTTGCGGAACTCGGGCGTGAACAGGCGCTTGATGTCGCCCATTTCGTCGCCGGCCTGGCGCGGGTTGGTGAAACCGATGGTGGCCTTGTTCATGGTCTCGGCGCCCGCGTTCGTCGTCATGATGATGATGACGTTGCGGAAGTCGGCCTTGCGCCCGTTGTTGTCGGTCAGCGTGCCGTGGTCCATGACCTGCAGCAGCACATTGAAGATGTCCGGGTGCGCCTTTTCGATCTCGTCCAGCAGCAGCACGGCGTGCGGCTTCTTGGTGACGGCCTCGGTCAGCAGCCCGCCCTGGTCAAAGCCCACGTAGCCCGGGGGCGCGCCGATCAGGCGGCTCACGGCGTGACGCTCCATGTACTCGGACATGTCAAAGCGGATCAGCTCGATGCCCATGATGAACGCGAGCTGCTTGGCAGCCTCGGTCTTGCCCACGCCCGTGGGGCCGCTGAACAGGAACGAGCCGATGGGCTTGTCGCCCTTGCCCAGGCCCGAGCGCGCCATCTTGACGGCGCCGGCCAGCACGTCCAGCGCCTTGTCCTGGCCGAACACCACGCTCTTGAGGTCGCGCTCCAGCGTCTGCAGCTTGCTGCGGTCGTCGTTGGAAACGTTCGCAGGCGGGATGCGCGCGATCTTGGCCACGATTTCCTCGACCTCGGTACGCGAGATGGTCTTCTTGCGCTTGCTCACGGGCAGGATGCGCTGGGCGGCGCCTGCCTCGTCGATCACGTCGATCGCCTTGTCGGGCAGATGGCGGTCGTTGATGTACTTGGCCGACAGTTCGGCAGCCGCCTGCAACGCCGCCGCAGCGTACTTGACGCTGTGGTGCTCTTCAAAGCGCGACTTCAGGCCCTTGAGGATCTCGATGGTTTCCTGCACGGTCGGCTCCACCACGTCCACCTTCTGGAAGCGGCGCGACAGCGCCGCGTCTTTTTCGAAGATGCCGCGGTACTCGGTGAACGTCGTCGCGCCGATGCACTTGAGTTGGCCGCTGGACAGCGCCGGCTTGAGCAGGTTGGACGCGTCCAGCGTACCGCCCGACGCAGCACCCGCGCCGATCAGCGTGTGGATTTCGTCGATGAACAGGATGGCGTTGGGCTTGTCCTTCAGCGACTTGAGCACGCCCTTCAGGCGCTGCTCGAAATCGCCACGGTACTTGGTGCCCGCCAGCAGCGCGCCCATATCCAGAGAGTACACGTTGGAGTCCGCCAGGATCTCGGGCACGTCCTTCTGCACGATGCGCCAGGCCAGGCCTTCGGCGATGGCGGTCTTGCCCACGCCGGCTTCGCCCACCAGCAGCGGGTTGTTCTTGCGGCGGCGGCACAGGATCTGGATCACGCGCTCGACCTCGTAGTCGCGGCCGATCAGCGGGTCGATCTTGCCGTCCTTGGCCGACTGGTTCAGGTTCTGGGTGAACTGCTCCAGCGGGGACGCCTTTTCGTTCTTTTCGCCGCCCTCTTCGCCTTCGGGCGCGCCGCCGGCTTCATTGCTCTTGGCCGGCTCGGGCGGATCGCTCTTCTTGATGCCGTGGGCGATGAAGTTCACCACGTCCAGGCGCGTCACGCCCTGCTGGTGCAGGTAGTACACGGCATGGGAGTCCTTTTCCCCAAAGATGGCGACCAGCACATTGGCGCCGGTCACTTCCTTCTTGCCGTTGCCGGTGGACTGCACGTGCATGATGGCGCGCTGGATCACGCGCTGGAAGCCCAGCGTCGGCTGGGTGTCCACGTCGTCGGTCCCGGCAACCTGGGGCGTGTTGTCCTTGATGAAGTTCGTGAGCGACTTTCGCAGGTCGTCGATGTTGGCCGAGCAGGCACGCAGGACCTCTGCGGCGCTCGGGTTGTCCAGCAGGGCAAGCAGCAGGTGCTCCACCGTGATGAACTCGTGGCGCTGCTGCCGGGCCTCGACAAAGGCCATATGCAGGCTGACTTCCAATTCCTGGGCAATCATGTGACTTCCTTTTTGCCTTGCTGTTGATTCAACTCTAGTTCAGTCCGACCCTGATTTATTCAACCGGTTCACTCACGCACTGCAGCGGGTGCCCGGCCTGCTTTGCGGCCTCCTGCACCTGGTCCACCTTGGTGGCGGCCACATCTCGCGAATAGACACCGCAGATGCCTTTGCCGTCCAGATGGATCTTCAGCATGATCTGGGTTGCCGTTTCGCGGTCCTTGTTGAAGAACTCCTGGATCACCACGACCACGAACTCCATGGGCGTGTAGTCGTCGTTGAGCATGACGACCTGGTACATCTGGGGGGGTTTTGTCTTTTGAGTGCGCCGCTCCAGCACGACGGAGCCGGCGTCGTCCCCACGGGCCGGCTTGTTGTGGGGCGCCGGCGGCTTGGACGGGGTATTCGTTGCCATGAATTTCATTCTATCGAGCGTGCTGGTGCGCTGCACCAAGGCTTTCAGATGGGCTTTCTTCCGTGACATTCAAGCGACACCGCTGCGTGACTTCAACCTCATTTTTACTCCCTTCCGGCGCGCCGAAGCGCGAAGAAACGGCACAAAAGGCCGATTACTGAAAATGTTGACATTTCACCCCCGATGCCCTCACACTGAATAAGGTTTGAGGGCGACGTGGAGCAACAAAATGGCAATGGGGACGGTCAAGTGGTTCAACGATGCAAAGGGCTTCGGGTTCATTGAACCTGAAGGTGGCGGGCCAGACATATTTGCCCATTTTTCGGCCATTGCCATGGACGGCTTCAAGACCCTCAAGCAGGGGGCCCGCGTGAGCTTCGACCTGGTCGACGGCCCCAAAGGCCAGTTGGCCCAGAACATCCGTTCGGAAGCACCGCCAGTGAGCATCGCCGTCGAGCCGGCCGAGAATCGCCATCCGGCCCGGGCATCCCGCGTGCGGGCGCCGCAGTTTCACGCCGCGTCCCAGGGCGACTGACACCTGGCCAAGACAAAACCGCCTGGGCTTGCGCCACAGGCGGTTTTTGGCGGTTTTTGCATGGCGGACCGGCGAGCGGCCCGCAGCGCGATCACATGTTGTCGATCATCACCTGGCCAAAGCCCGAGCAGCTGACCTGCGTGGCGCCGTCCATCAGGCGGGCGAAGTCGTAGGTCACCTTCTTGCTGGCGATGGACTTTTCCAGCGAGCTGATGATCAGGTCCGCGGCTTCCTTCCAGCCCATGTGGCGCAACATCATTTCGGCGGACAGGATTTCGGAACCTGGGTTCACGTAGTCCTTGCCGGCGTACTTGGGCGCGGTGCCATGGGTGGCTTCGAACATGGCGACGGAGTCGCTCAGGTTCGCGCCGGGGGCGATGCCGATGCCACCGACCTGGGCGGCCAGGGCGTCGGACACGTAGTCGCCGTTCAGGTTCAGCGTGGCCACCACGCTGTACTCGGCCGGGCGCAGCAGAATCTGCTGCAGGAACGCGTCGGCGATGCTGTCCTTGACGGTGATTTCCTTGCCCGTCTTGGGGTTCTTGAACTTGCACCACGGACCGCCGTCGATCTCAACAGCGCCGAATTCCTTTTGCGCCAGTGCATAGGACCAGTCCCGGAAGCCACCTTCTGTGAACTTCATGATGTTGCCCTTGTGCACGATGGTCACGCTGGGCTTGTCGTTGTCGATGGCGTACTGGATCGCCTTGCGCACCAGGCGCTCGGTGCCTTCGCGCGACACGGGCTTGACGCCAATGCCCGACGTACCGGGGAAACGGATCTTCTTGACGCCCATTTCCTTGATCAGGAAATCGATGACCTTCTTGGCCTTGTCGGACTCGGCTTCCCACTCGATGCCGGCGTAGATGTCTTCGGAGTTCTCACGGAAGATGACCATGTTGGTCTTTTCCGGTTCCTTCAGCGGCGACGGCACGCCCTTGAAGTACTGGATGGGGCGCAGGCAGACGTACAGGTCCAGTTCCTGGCGCAGGGCCACGTTCAGCGAACGGATGCCACCGCCCACGGGCGTGGTCAGCGGGCCCTTGATGGACACCACGTAGTCCTTGACCACGTCCAGCGTTTCCTGGGGCAGCCACACGTCGGGACCATACACCTTGGTGGCCTTCTCGCCGGCAAAGACTTCCATCCAGTGGATCTTCTTCTTGCCGCCATAGGCCTTGGCCACCGCGGCGTCGACCACCTTGAGCATCACCGGGGTGATGTCGAAGCCGGTGCCGTCACCTTCGATGTACGGAATGATCGGCTGGTCCGGCACGTTCAGGGACATGTCGGCGTTGACGGTGATTTTCTGGCCTTCGGCGGGCACCTTGATGTGCTGGTACATGGAAGAGACGTCTCCGGGGGTGAATTGCTGAACGACAGGCCCAGCAGGTTAGGCAAAACCCTAGGATTCTAGCGTCAAATATTTTTGGAACTGCTGTCAACCAGCCGTCAACGGGCCCCGTTACGGATGGGCCTCCTGAAAGTCAGAAGGTATTTTTCGAAAAGTAAATTTCACCCTAAGGACTCTTGAAATGAACAAGCTCATCGCTGCCCTGATCGCCGGTCTGTTCTCTGTTGGCGTGTTCGCCCAAGCCGCCGCTCCGGCCGCCAAGAAGGAAGAAGCCAAGCCCGCAGCTGCCGCGCCCGCCGCCGCCGCTCCGGCCGCCGCTGCCGCCCCGGCCGCCAAGAAGGAAGAAAAGGCCGAAGCCAAAAAGGAAGAAAAGAAGGCCGACAAGAAGGCTGACAAAAAGGCCGACAAGAAGGCTGAGAAGAAAGAAGAAAAGAAGTCCTGATTCAGGATTTCCCTTCAGCAAAATGCCCGCCTCGCGCGGGCATTTTCTTTGGGTAGTTGCCGCACAATCACCCCATGAAAACGATTCGCTCCTTGATCGCCATCGCTGCCCTGCTTTGCGCATTCAGCGCAGCGGCGCAGGACCCGCAGATGAACCTGCCGCGCGTGAAGCTGTCGGCCGGCATGCACCTGATCGACAGCCAGGTCGCGTCCACGCCCGAGCAGCGCAGCACCGGCCTGATGTACCGCAAGGACATGCCCCAGCACGAAGGCATGCTGTTTGTCTTTGAACAGCCGTCCATGCAGTGCTTCTGGATGAAGAACACCTTGCTGCCGCTGACCGCAGCCTTCGTGGCGGACGACGGCACCATCGTCAACCTGGCCGACATGAAGCCGCAGACGACCGATTCCCACTGCTCGGCCCAGCCCGTTCGTTATGTGCTGGAGATGAATCAGGGCTGGTTCGCAAAGAAAAACATCAAGGCCGGCTTCAAGCTCGCCGGACCGCCCTTTCAGGGCAAATGAAAAAGGGCCGCGACAGCGGCCCTTCTGCTTTCAGGACGGCAAGTGTCAGGCGAAGTTCGCCTCGGCGAAACCCCAGTTCACCAGCTTGTCCAGGAAGGTCTCGACAAACTTGGGACGCAGGTTGCGGTAGTCGATGTAGTAGGCATGCTCCCACACGTCCACGGTCAGCAGCGCCTTGTCGGCGGTGGTCAGCGGCGTGCCGGCGGCGCCGGTGTTCACGATGTCCACGGAGCCGTCCGGCTTCTTGACCAGCCAGGTCCAGCCCGAGCCGAAGTTGCCCACGGCCGACTTGACGAAGGCTTCCTTGAAGGCTGCGTAGCTGCCCCACTTGGCATTGATGGCTGCGGCCAGGGCGCCCGCGGGCTCGCCGCCACCGGCGGGCTTCATGCAGTTCCAGAAGAACGTGTGGTTCCAGATCTGCGCGGCGTTGTTGTAGATGCCGCCGCTGGACTTCTTGATGATTTCTTCCAGCGTCATGCTCTCGAACTCGGTGCCCTTTTGCAGGTTGTTCAGGTTCACGACGTAGGCGTTGTGGTGCTTGCCGTGGTGGAACTCGAGCGTTTCCTTCGAATAGTTCGGGGCCAGCGAATCGATGGGGTACGGCAGAGGCGGGAGCGTGTGTTCCATGGGGTGTTTTCCTCGTGATTGTTGGTCTGAAAGGGTCGAGTATAGGAATTAAATGAGGCGCGGCGGTAACACCGTGAGATCAACCTCGCCATCGGCAAGGGTTGCGCGCAGGCCCTGGCCCGGCCGGGTTGCGGCGGCCCGCGTCACCGCATGCCCATCCATGTCCTGCAGCAGCGCATAGCCGCGCTGCAGGACGAGGCGCGGATCCATCAGGTCCAGCCGCAGCCGCGCACGGTCCAGCCGCAGCGCGGCTGTCTGCGCCGCGGTGCGCACCGCCACATCCAGGCGCAGGCCGGCGCCATCCAGTCGCGCGCGATGAGCCGCCAACCCATCGCGCACGCCGTAGCGCAGCTGCTGGGCCTGGCCTGCCAGGCGCAGTTGCTGGCGCGCCACCATGCCGGACGGCCTGCCCAGACGCGACGCCGCCAGGTCCAGCCGCTGGCTTTGCCGGTCCACGTGGGACAGCACGGCGCCCGCGACACGCTGCGCCAGCAGTTCCAGCGCTCCCAGCCATGCGTCACGCGGTTGCGCCACGAGTTCGGCGGCGGCCGTGGGCGTCGGCGCGCGCAGGTCGGCGCAAAAATCCGCAATGGTGAAGTCTGTTTCATGGCCCACGCCACTGACCAGCGGCACGGGGCTTTGCACGATGGTGCGCGCCAGCCGCTCGTCGTTGAAGGCCCACAGGTCGTCGATGGAGCCGCCGCCGCGCACCAGCAGGATCACGTCCACGGGCACGCCCGTGTTTTCGGACTGGTACAGCTTTGACAGCGCGGAAACCAGTTCCAAAGGCGCGGCCGCACCCTGAACCGCTGCAGCGGAGATCACCACGGGGATGTGCGGCACGCGCCGACGAAGGGCGGTCACCACGTCGTGCAACGCCGCAGCCTGAAGCGATGTCACCACGCCGATGCCACGCGGCATGAGCGGCAAGGGGCGCTTGCGCGCCGGATCGAACAGCCCTTCGGATTCCAGCCGCGCCTTCAGTTGCAAAAACTGCTCGAACAGCGCGCCCTGCCCCGCCCGGCTCATGGATTCCACCACCATCTGCAGGTCGCCACGGGGCTCATACACGCCCAGGCGGCCGCGGACCTCGACGAGTTCACCGTCGCGCGGCGTGAAGTCCAGCAGGCTGGCCGAGCGCCGGAACATGGCGCAGCGGATCTGCCCGTTTTCGTCCTTCAGCGCGAAGTAGCAATGCCCGCTGGCTGCGCGCGAGAAGCCCGAAATCTCGCCGCGGACCGCAACGGGATTGAACCTTGCGTCCAGCGCATCAGCAATGGCGCGGCACAGCGCGCCAACTTGCCAGATTCGCGGCGCCGTTGCTGGGTTCTGGCCCGTCACCATGAGCAAATCCGCGCTTTCCCGCCGGTTTGGAAGGGGCATTTAGTCCACAGCGGCAGCCCTGGGGGGTGGTTTGGGGTGATCCCACGCCAAAACGCTGATTTCTCCGAGCAAGCCTTTGATTTCATTGGATTTTTTTCTGCTCAAATTGTCATCGATCTGTCACGGCGACGTATTGGCGCGGGTTTGCGGGCATTGCCAGCAGGTTTCTGCACAAAGTTATCCACAAGATCTGTGGGCGATGTCTGACAGCAGGGCCGGCCGGGAACAGTGGTCTGCATCGCGCGGGAAGGCCCGTGTTGCTGGGCCATAATCGCCGCACCCCGGCGCATGCCTTCACCCCCGCGGAGACCTCTTTTGCTTTCGATCATACAAGCCGCAGGCTGGCCGATATGGCCGCTGGTTGCCTGCTCTGTTCTGGCGCTGGCCCTCGTCATCGAACGCTTTCTGAGCCTGAAAACCGCGCGGGTGGCCCCACCCCGGCTACTGGACGAAGCCCTGGCTGTGTCGCGCACCGCCGTTCCGACACCTGATGTGGTCACCCAGCTCGAACAGAACTCTGCCCTGGGCGAGGTGCTGGCCAGCGGCTTTCGCGCGCTGAACAGCAATCCGCGCTGCTCCGAAGCGGACCTGCGCGCCCAGATGGAGTCGACCGGCCGCGCCGTCGCCCATCGGCTGGAGCGCTACCTGACGGCGCTGGCCACGATCGCGTCGGCGGCACCGCTGCTGGGCCTGCTGGGCACGGTGATCGGCATGATCGAAATCTTCGGCTCGCAGGCGCCATCCGGCGGCGCCACGGGCGGCAACCCGGCGCAGCTGGCCCACGGCATTTCGATCGCGCTGTACAACACGGCGTTCGGCCTGATCGTGGCCATTCCGGCGCTGATCTTCTGGCGTTACTTCCGCTCGCGGGTCGATGGCTACCTGCTCACGCTGGAGCTGGCTGCAGAGCGCTTCGTGCGCCACCTGAACACGCTGCGCAAGGGCTGAGGACACCTGCCATGAACTTCCGCCCCCGCAAGAACGACGAGCCCGAGATCAACCTGATCCCCTTCATCGACGTGCTGCTGGTGGTGCTGATCTTCCTCATGCTGTCCACCACCTACAGCAAGTTCACCGAACTGCAGCTGAAACTCCCCGTGGCCGACACGGACGCCCAGCGCGACTACCCGCGCGAAGTCATCGTGGCCGTCAGCAGCGACGGCCGCTACGCCATCAACAAGACGCCCGTGACGGGACGCAGCGTCGAAGCCCTGTCCATGGCGCTGGTGGAAGCCGCCAAGGCCGGCAAGGACACCACGGTGATCATCAGCGCCGACGCATCGGCGGCGCACCAGTCGGTCATCGCGGTGATGGAGGCCGCGCGCCGGTCAGGCCTGACGCAGATCACCTTCGCAACACAGTCGTCGGCGCAGGCTGGCGGCCGTTGAGGTGCCCACACCATCATGAGCCAGGTCCTGCTGCGCGCCTGGACGCAGCGCGGCGTGCTGGCGCGGCTGCTCTGGCCCCTGGCCCGGTTGCTGGGGGCAGCAGCGGCGGTTCGCCGCGTCCTGTACCGCGCAGGCTGGCTGGACGCCTACCGGGCGCCCATTCCGGTGGTGGTGGTGGGCAATGTGGTGGCCGGCGGCGCGGGGAAGACACCGATCACGCTCGCGCTGCTCGATCATCTGGCCCGCCGGGGCGTGCGTGCCGGCGTCGTTTCACGCGGCCACGGGCGCACGGCCAGCGGCTGCACCGAGGTCACGGCACAAACGCCCCCGCAGGAGGCTGGAGACGAGCCTATGCTGATCGCGCGCCGGGCTGGCGTGCCGGTCTTCGTCTGCGCTGACCGGCCTGCGGCGGTGCGCGCGCTGCTACAGGCCCATCCGGACGTTCAGGTGATCCTCAGCGATGATGGGTTGCAGCATCTGGCCCTTGCGCGCGACATCGAGATCTGCGTCTTCGACGGCCGGGGCGTCGGCAATGGCTGGTTGCTGCCCGCCGGCCCTTTACGCGAACCCTGGCCGCGTCATGCGGACCTGGTCGTCCATACCGGAGAACACCCGGCCTTTGCCGGCTGGCGCGCGCGGCGGACGCTGGCAGACCATGCCGTGCGCGCCGACGGCGGCACCATGCCACTGGCCGCGCTGGCGGCAACGCCGGTCACGGCGGTCGCCGGCATTGCCCAACCGCAGGCCTTCTTCACCATGCTGCGCGACCGGGGCCTGGCGCCCGCGCGAACCATCGCCCTGCCCGACCATGCCGATTTTTCCACCGCCGCGCCAGCCCTTGCCACCGACGCTACCGTGGTCTGCACGGAAAAGGATGCCGTCAAGCTCTGGAAGTACCGGCCCGACGCATGGGCCGTGCCGCTGCAGGTCACGCTGGACGACGGCCTGACAAAAGCCTTCGATTCGCTGCTGGATGCAAAGCTATCATTGGCCAATGGATCCCAAACTGCTTGAACTGCTGGTGTGCCCCGTCACCAAGGGCCCGCTGCTGCTGGACCGTGACAAAGCCGAGCTGGTGTCGCGCAGCGCGCGCCTGGCCTACCCGGTACGTGACGGCATCCCGGTCATGCTGGAGGCCGAAGCCCGCGCGCTCAGCGACGAGGAAATCGAGCAACTGCCCGAGCGCGCGCCGCTGGCAGGATGAGCTTCACGGTCATCGTCCCTGCACGGCTGGCATCCACGCGCCTGCCCGACAAGCCGCTGGCAGACATCGGCGGCCTGCCCATGGTGGTGCGCGTCGCGCAGCGCGCCGCGCAGTCGGGCGCTGCGCGCGTGGTGGTGGCGGCAGACCACGCCCGCACGGTGCAGGCCTGCGAAGCGCACGGCATCCACGCCCTGCTGACCCGTACCGACCATCCGTCCGGCAGCGATCGTCTTGCCGAAGCCTGCGACCTGCTGGGCCTGGCGGACGATGAACATGTTGTCAACGTCCAGGGCGACGAGCCGCTGATCGCCCCGACTCTGATCGACGCCGTGGCCGCCATGCTGGCCGACCGGCCCGAGGCCGCCATGAGCACGGCCGCGCACCCCATCAGCAGCGTGGCTGACTTCATCAACCCCAATGTCGTCAAGGTGCTGACCGACGCCAAGGGCCTGGCCTTGTACTTCAGCCGCGCGCCCATCCCCTGGTGGCGGGACGGATTCGCCCTGGGCATCCACGCGCTGCCGAACCCGGCGCCACTGCGCCACATCGGCATCTACGGCTACCGGGTCGAATCGCTGCGCCGATTTCCCCAGTTGCCGCAGGCGCCCATGGAGGTCACCGAGGCACTGGAGCAGCTCCGTGCCATGTGGCACGGCTGGCGCATTGCGGTGCATGTGACCGACCGGGCGCCCGGCCCCGGCGTGGACACGCCTGAAGACCTGGAACGCGTCCGCCGGCTGGTCTAGGTGCACCGCAGCCCCCTCGGGAACCGGGGTTTCGCTGTAAGTCCCGCAAAGGGCACGCATGCTATCCTCTGAGCCAATGATGCGCAACGGCCCGCGGATCGGAGACGCCTGGGCCTGCAGCGTACGCGAATTCACACCATCCCGAGGACTTCCATGAGACTGATTTTGTTGGGCGCGCCCGGCGCCGGCAAAGGGACGCAGGCTGCGTTCATCTGCCAGAAGTACGGCATCCCCCAGATCTCCACCGGCGACATGCTGCGCGCCGCCGTCAAGGCCGGCACGCCGCTGGGCCTGCAGGCCGACGCAGTCATGAAATCCGGCGCACTGGTCAGTGACGACCTCATCATCAGCCTGGTCAAGGAACGCATCGCGCAGCCCGACTGCGCCAAGGGCTTCCTGTTCGACGGCTTCCCCCGCACGATTCCCCAGGCCGACGCGATGAAGTCGGCCGGCGTCAAGCTGGACTACGTGCTGGAAATCGACGTGCCCTTTGATGCCATCATCGAGCGCATGAGTGGCCGCCGTTCGCACCCCGCCTCGGGCCGCACCTACCACATCAAGTTCAACCCGCCCAAGGCCGAAGGCAAGGACGACGTCACCGGCGAGCCGCTGATCCAGCGCGATGACGACCGTGAAGAAACCGTCAAGAAGCGCCTGGAGGTGTACAGCGCCCAGACCCGTCCGCTGGTGGACTACTACTCCAGCTGGGCCAAGGCCGACCCGGCCAATGCGCCCCAGTACCGCGCCATCAGCGGCACGGGGTCGGTCGAAGAGATCACGGGCCGCGCATTGAAGGCCCTGGCCGGCTGATGTTGCTCAGGGGCCCCACTCAGGCGGGGCCGGACCGCAGGCCATAGGCCTTGCCGTCCACGAACAGGTATTCCACGCGCACGATCGCCTGTCCCTTTTCTTCCTTGAAGGTAAAGCCGACCAGGGAGATCGTCGCGCCGGGCTTGATTTCGGCCACCTTCCAGGCTTCCATGCGCGTCAGCGGCGCCAGCTCCACTTCCCACTTGCGGTCCTTGCGCGTGGGCACCACGGTCTTGGCCAACAACGCCTTGCCGTCCACCGAAGCGGTCTGGGCCGGCACAGCGCGCTGGGCCAGATCGGCCGGCAGCTTCAGTCCGGCGGGGACTTCCAGCTCCAGTTCGGCATGCGGGTTCTGCCACCTGGCCTTGGTCACCTTGCCTTCCAGGTAGATCGGGCGATCCTGATCGAAGCTGCTCCAGCCATGGTGGGCCAGCGCCGCCACAGGCGCACAGGCGGCGGAAAGAAGCAGGACGCGTCGTTTCATCATGGTCATCTCCTAGAGGTAGGCAATCCAGCGGCCGCACACGATCACGGCCAGCCAGATCAGGGTTGAGGCAAGCATCTGCGCGCGGGCCATTCCGTCCTGCCGCTCAAGCGACCCGCGCCCGTGAAACCATGCGGCATTGCATCCGGCCGTGAACAACAGCAGCATCTTCAGGGTGAATGCGCGGTTGGCCAGAAGTTCCGCGGCATTGGACGCGAACATGAGCAGGCCCGACAGCGCCGCGAGCGAAAAGCCCACCAACGCGACCGACAGGCTCAGCCGCGCCAGCTCGCGCACCGGCAGCGCCGCGCCGCGGCCAAACACGCGCAGCTCCAGCAGCACGAGATTGCCCAGCAGCAGCGCAATGCCGGCGATGTGCACGATTTCCAGCACGGGATAGGCCCACGCATGCGTCTTGATGGCGGTGAACACGGTGGGTTCTTTCAGTCCATCAGCTGCAGCGCCAGCGCGATGCGGGCCTTCACCGGCGAGAGACCCGCCGAGTCCGGCAATGCATCGGCCGCCGTCTCCAGGACGCGCCCATGTGCGCAGCGGGTGGCCCGCACCACGCGCACGCCTGCATCGCGCGCACGCAGCAGCGCTGCCAGCAAGGCATGGTGGACGGTTCCGTTACCGGTCGCCGCCACGACGATGCCGCACACCCCTTGTGCCACCAGCGCCTGCACGAGCGCGCCGGACGCGCCCGCATGGCTCATGACGATCTCCACCGGCGGCATGTCTGGCGCAGCCAGAATGCCCGCCAACCGGCGCGCGGCCACGTCCGCATCGCCCTGCGGCCATTCGCGCATCAACCGCAAGCGCCCCTCTTCGACATAACCAATGGGCCCGGCATCGCCCGAGCCGAAGGCGTCCAGGCGATACGGGTGAGTCTTCTGCACGTCGGCAGCGCCATGGATCACGCCGGCACACACCGCCACCACGCCCCGGGACTGCGGCGAACGGGCCACCGCCACCGCATCCAGCAGGTTCTGCGGTCCGTCGGGAACCAGCGCGGTCGACGGGCGCATCGCGCAGGTCAGTACGACGGGCTTGGCCGGCGCCAGCACCGCTTGCAGGAAGTACGCCGTTTCTTCCAGCGTGTCGGTGCCGTGCGTGATGACAATGCCCTGCACGTCGGGCTGGTCCAGCCAGTGCGCGCAGCGCTGCGCAAGCTTGCGCCAGACCGTGAAGTCCATGTCCTTGCTGTCCAGCTGGGCGACCTGCTCGATTTCCAGCGCCTGGCCCTGCAGGGCCGGAATGGCCGCCAGCAGCTGCGCCACGCCTACCTGCGCCGCGGTGTAGCCAACGTTGTCTCCGGCCGTGGCAGCCGTGCCGGCAATGGTGCCGCCCGTGCCCAGAACCACAATTTTTCCGATGCTCACTTGCAAACTCTCAAAAACTGGTTAAAAATACAGTAACTGGATATTAAGACAGGAATCCGCCATGACCGAAAGCCCGAAACTCACCGCGCGGCAGCAGCAGATTCTGGAGCTCATCCAGAGCGCCATTGCCCGCACAGGCGCCCCGCCCACGCGTGCCGAGATCGCCGCCGAGCTTGGCTTCAAATCCGCCAACGCCGCCGAGGAACACCTTCAGGCGCTCGCCCGCAAAGGCGTGATCGAGCTGGTCAGCGGCACCTCGCGCGGCATCCGACTCAAGAGCGATACGCTGCGCTCCATCAACGAATCCCGGATCAAACAATTCTCGCTGCCACTGCCCAGCCTGGCACAACTGGCGCTGCCTCTGGTCGGCCGCGTGGCGGCGGGCTCGCCCATTCTCGCGCAGGAACACGTGGACCAGACCTATTACGTGGAAAGCAGCCTGTTCCAGCGCAAGCCCGACTACCTGCTCAAGGTACGGGGCATGTCCATGCGTGACGCCGGCATCATGGACGGTGACCTTTTGGCCGTGCAGGCCACCAAGGATGCCAAGAATGGCCAGATCGTCGTGGCGCGGCTGGGCGATGAGGTCACGGTCAAGCGCTTTCGCCGCAACAAACACCTGATCGAGCTGCACGCTGAAAACCCTGACTACCAGACCATCGTCGTGGAGCCTGGCGAACCGTTCGAGATCGAAGGCCTGGCTGTCGGCCTGATCCGCAACACCATGCTCATGTAGATCTGCTGTCACGCAAGGTCTGCCACAGGTGGCGGGCGTATGGCGGCTGTCGCCATCACCCTGTGGAAGCCCTGATCCTTGAATCCTGCCTGTGTCCGACCTCTGTTGTTTAGGAGTTTCACATGGGAATCGCACTGTCGGCCTTTCATGGCCTTTTCACCCCGCTGCAGGATCTGGTGTCCTGGCTGCTCTCGCCGATACAGCCCACGCCGGTTGCTCCTGCCCGCCCGGCACGGCCCTGCCCCGCTGCAAGCCGCGGGCAAGCCGGCTCGTCGCGCGCCGTCATGCCGTCTGCACTTCAGGCCGCGGCCTGCGGGCGCCAGGCGTCACGTCCACTGCGTGTGGTGCGCGTCATGGACCGCGATGGCAACCGCGCGCGGGCCGGCAACCGCATGGTCATCTCCGGCCGCATGGCGGACGTCTGCGCCGAACTCGACCGCCTGGCCGCACTCGAACAATTGCGGCACTGAGGTTCGCGCTCAGCCTCGCCCGCCGGTCAGGTAGTCCTGCTTGCCCAGCTCGACGCCGTTGTGGCGGAGGATGGCGTAGGCCGTGGTCACGTGGAAGTAAAAGTTGGGCAGCATCCAGTAGCGCAGGTAGTCCTCGCCCTTCATCGTGCGGGTCTTGTCCCGTCCGACGGGAAATGTGATGTCCCGGGTCTCATTGCCATCCAGCTTGTCCGCCGGCACGGTGGCCAGCCAGGCCAGCGTTTTGGCAACGCGCTCCTTCAGTTCAGCCAGCGTGGACTCGGTGTCGTCGAACTTCGGCGCTTCCACACCGGACAGGCGCGCCACCCCGTTCTTGGCGGCATCACAGGCAATCAGCACCTGACGCGTGAAGGGCAGCATGTCAGGGGCCAGCCGCGACTGCAGCAGCACGCCGGCATCAAACTTTTTTGCATCCGCATGGGCCTGGGCCTTGTCCAGAAAGTGGGACAGGTTGCCGAGCATGTGATTGAACACCGGCAGGCTGGCGGACGACATTGAAACGGACATGAGGTCTCCTTGGGGTGGGATGGCGCAACACGCGCGGCCGCCATCGTAGCGGCGCGCGCCAAATCCTGCTGGAGCCCGGGCAACGGCGGCTGCAAGGCACAATCCCGTGCATGAATATCGTGATCCTTGACGACTATCAGGATGCCGTGCGCAAGCTCAATTGCGCGCAGAAGCTGGACGCCTACCAGGCCAAGGTCTACACCAACACCGTCAAGGGCATCGGCCAGCTGTCGATCCGCCTGCGCGACGCCGACGTCATCGTGCTGATCCGGGAACGCACGCACATCACGCGGCAGCTTGTCGAGAAGCTGCCCCGCCTGAAACTGATCGCCCAGACCGGCCGCGTCGGCTCCCACATTGACGTCCCGGCCTGTACAGAGCGCGGCATTGCGGTGGCCGAAGGCGTGGGTTCGCCCGTGGCACCCGCCGAGCTGACCTGGGCACTCATCATGGCGGCTACCCGACGGCTGCCGCAGTACATCAGCATGCTCAAGCATGGCGGCTGGCAGCAGTCGGGGCTCAAGGCCGCGTCGATGCCTCCCAATTTCGGGCTGGGTACCGTGCTGCGCGGCAAGACGCTGGGCGTCTGGGGCTACGGCAAGATCGGCCAGATCGTCGCGGGCTACGGCCGTGCATTCGGCATGAACGTCATGGTGTGGGGCCGCCAGCCGTCCTGCGAGCGTGCGCTGGCAGACGGCTACACCGTCGCGCCAAGCCGCCAGGACCTGTTCGCCAACAGCGACGTGCTGTCAGTCCATCTGCGGCTGAACGAGGAGACCGCAGGCATCGTCACGCTGGAAGACCTGTCGCGCATGAAGCCTACCGGCCTGTTCGTGAACACGTCGCGGGCCGAGCTGCTGGAGCCAGACGCGCTGCTGGTCGCGCTGAACCGCGGCCGTCCGGGCCTGGCCGCGATCGACGTGTTCGAGAGCGAGCCCATCCTGCAGGGCCATGCGCTGCTGCGGCTGGAGAACTGCATCTGCACGCCCCATATCGGCTACGTCGAGCAGGAAAGCTATGAGCTGTACTTCAGCACGGCTTTTGACAATGTGATCAACTTCATCAAGGGAACGCCGACCAACATCGTGAATCCCGGGGCGCTGCAGGTGCGGCGCTGACCGGGCGCCATACATGACATCTTCCAGCGCCATGCCTTCGCCCGCCCCTCAGCCCGGCGTCCTCTGGGCGCTTCTGTTCGGCAACTTCGTGATCGGCACCGGCGTGATGGTCGTGCCGGGCACGCTCAACGACATCAGCACGTCGTTCAATGTGTCGGCCGCCGTCGCGGGCCAGCTCATATCCGCCGGCGCGCTGCTGATGTGCCTGGGCGCGCCGTTGTGCGCGGCCGTCGTGGCGGGCTGGGACCGCCGGCGCCTGCTGGCGCTGTCCATGCTGTGGTACGCAGTACTGCATCTGGCCTGCGCGGCCATGCCCAGCTTCGCCGCGTTGCTGCCCATGCGCGTGCTGGCGCTGGTATCGCCCGCCATCTTCACCCCGCAGGCTGCCGCCTGCGTGGGGCTGCTCGTGCCACCAGAGCAGCGCGGCCGGGCGATCACATTCGTTTTTCTGGGTTGGTCGGTGGCGTCCGTGCTGGGCATGCCCATGGGGGCCATGATCGGTGGCACCTGGGGCTGGCGCAGCGCGTTCGTGATTGTGGCGCTGCTGAGCCTGGCAAGCGCCGTGTGG
Organism: Ramlibacter sp.; assembly: GCA_041905405.1. Classification (GTDB taxonomy): domain Bacteria; phylum Pseudomonadota; class Gammaproteobacteria; order Burkholderiales; family Burkholderiaceae_C; genus RAM1. Next base: position 20,807 of record JAYRLC010000027.1, read on the forward strand.
GTCTGGCGGTCCATGCCCGATGGCGTGAAGCCACCCGCCCTGACGCTTGAGGCCTGGAAGGAAACCCTGCGGTCGCGCCCGCTCATGCTCTGCGTGGGTGTCACGGTGCTGTATGCGGCGGGACAGTTCGTGCTGTTTTCCTACCTGTCGCCTTACTACAAGGCCAAGCTGAATCTGTCGCCAACCGAGATGAGCCTGTGTTTCATGTGGTTCGGCGCGTTCGGCCTGCTGGGCAACGTGCTGATGTCACGCAATATCGACCGGATCGGCGCGCCGCGTGCCGTCATGCTCGCCATCGCCTGCATGGCGCTGAGCATGCTGGTGTGGCCGCTGGGCACGGGTCTGGTGTCCATGGCGCTGGTGGTTGCGCCGTGGGCATTGGGTTGTTTCTCGTCCAACTCGGCGCAACAGGCGCGGCTCGTGGGCATCGCGCCGGCGCTGGCGGCAGGTTCCATCGCGCTGAACACCTCGGCCATGTATGCCGGCCAGGCCGCAGGCGCCGCGGGCGGCGGCTGGCTGATCGCCCAAGGCCACATGGACAGGCTCCATTGGGCGGCGCTGGCTGGCCTGCTGGCGGCGTTGGGCATGAGCGCCCTGGCAACGCGCGCAGGCCGACGACTTGCCGCCCGCGACGCGCGGATCGCCTAGCGGCGGGGTGGTTTGCGCGGAGCGATGTCGCGCTCCGTCGCGGCGTCGAACAGGTCAAAGTCCACAAGGTTGCTGTCCTGCGCGGGCTTGCCGTCGTCCTTGCCGCTGTCGATCGAATCCATGGACAGGTCCGGCGACAGCTCCAGCGGCTCCAGCTCGCGGGGCGGCTGGTTGTCGCTGATTTCCATGAAGGACGAGGTCAGCGGCACGGGCTCGGAAAGGTCGATGTCCAGACCCAGCCGCGGTGACGGGCGAGGCATGGCAATTTCCGGCAGGGGCGAGTCTTCTTCGTCGGCACTCCCCAGGGAATTGCCGAGCGAGTTGCCAAGGGAGTTGCCGCCCGAATTGCCCAGTGAACTGCCTGACGAATCCCGTCCGAAGCTGGACCGGCGTCCCATGTCCAGGGACGCGGACAACGGCTGGATGGACGTATTGGAGAACCCCGATGGCTGGCCGCCTTCGATGCCAGGGGGCAGCGAGGAATTGGCCAGATCGAAGTCCATGACGCTGCCGCCGCGCTCCACGACGTCCTTGGCCATGGCGTAGAGCAGCAGGAGTTCGCGGTAGGCCTCCAGACCAAACGCCTCGCCGTCGCCGCTGCCCGGCTTGCGGAAGATGGACTCTTCGATGATTTCCAGCACCTTGGGCGACGGCCACAGTGCTTCGATCCGTGCCAGTGCGTTGTGATACGCCTCCAGCCCGCTGCTCTTGTCGCTGAAGGCGTCGAACACCGGCACCTGGGCGTTGAAGACCTTGTTGAAGTCCTCGCGCAGCTGGTCGTATTCGGCGCGGCGGTCCAGCGAATGGTAGATCTTGAGCAGGTCCAGGTACGCCAGCGCGCTGGTCTCGACGTTGTCGCTGATGTGGTTCTTCAGGACCTCGATGGCCTGCTCATGCTGGCCCAGCGAGATGAAGAAATCGGCCTGCTGCTGGATGTCGAACAGCTCTTCAGCGTTGACTGCTCGCGCGCTGCCCGGAATGCTCGCGATGAAGTCGCCATGATCCGCCCGGGATGCGGGCCGGACTTCGGCTGCGGCAGGTTCGGGGGCGGCGGGGCGCGCGGTTTTCAGCGTCGCAAACATGGACTCGTCCACGTCCAGGTCCACATCCACCGATTGAACGGGGTCCTGCGTGCGGGACTGCGGGCCGGACTTGCGCGCCGGGGGCGGCGCGGGCATGAGTGAGTCGCCGCCCAGCACGTCCAGGTCGCCGCCGGCCGTTTCGCCGCGGCGCCACCAGTCCTGGCTGACAAAGGAGCCGTTGCGCGAGCGCTGCCACAGATAGCCGGCCGCCGCCAGTGTCAGCGCCAGCAGGCCGAGCAGCCCATAGACCAGTCCGTTGGCATAGCGCTCGCTCTCGGCCTTGTGCAATTGGGCCCGCAGCTCGTTCAGGCTGGCCTGGTTGCGGGTGGATTGCGCCCGCAGGCCCTTGACGTCGGCTTCGAGCGCCTGCATGCGCTGGTCATCACGCAGGATGTCCTGCGGTTGTGCGTTGATGGCGCGCCACAGCGCAGCCGCCTGGGCGCGCTGCTGCGCATCGGCCGCCGGTGTCGTCAGCAGTTCCGTTGACGCACGCAACGTCGGGTCGCGCTCGGCCAGAAGGTCCAGCGGATCCAGCTTGAGCCTTGAGCGCGTCGGTGCAGCGGCCGGACGGCGAACCACCGCTGCGGGCTTGGGCGCCGCGACCGGGGGAGCGGCCGCCGGGGCCGTCGGTGCAGCGGCGGGGGCGGCTGCCGCCGGAGGCCTTTGCGAACGACGGCGGGGCGCAGCGGCAGACGCGGCTTCAACCGGGGTGCCTGACGCAACCGCCACCGGGGACGCAGCAGTGGCCGGCACAGCTGCCGGTGCAGGTGCGGGTGCAGGCACCGGTATCGTCACGACAGGAAGCGAGACCTGAGGCTGCGGTGCTGGCTGGGCCGTTTCGGAAAGAACGTCAGCCAGCAGCACGTAGCGCCGCGTAACCTTCTGCGAGCAGCCGGCGCGCAGATAGACGGTGACCACGGGCTCATCGACCACCGCTGAAGAACGCAGGAGCAGCGTTGCGTCCAGCGAGCCCGGGCGGGGCGCCCGGTATTCAACCGATACCCGCTCGCCGCTCACGCGGCTTTCGCCGTGAAAGACGTCGGCTTCGTAGCAAGCCTGCCCCGCCGTGTCCGCCGCGTCCAGGCGAACCTCGACAGTCAGATCCAGCGGCCGGCCGATGAGGACCGCACCCCGCGTACGCCCCAGCGTCATGGCGGTGCTGCCCAGCGCGGCGAGCAACAGCACGGTTCCGAGAACGGTTTGGCGCAGCTTCAGTGTGGATTTCATGGACTGCCGCCGATTTTGGCACAGGCATGGCGGGCCGGGGCAGGCGCGGCGGGTGCGCGCATCCGCGAAAAGCGCTACGTGATAATCGCCCTCCATGAATCTGATCTTCAATACCGTAGGCGTCGTGGGCGCTGGCGCCATGGGACGGGGCATTGCCCAGATTGCGACGCAGGCCGGCAGCACGGTCCTGCTCTTCGACACACAGCCGGATGCCGTCGCCCGCGCGCGTGACGCGGTCTTTGCGCAATGGGACAAGCTGCAGGAAAAGGGCCGGCTCGACGCGGCCCAGGTTGAAGCCTTCAAGGCACGGCTGCACCAGGCGCCCACGCTGGCTGAGCTTTCCGGCTGCGACCTGGTCATAGAGGCCGTGGTGGAACGGCTGGACGTCAAGAAATCGCTGTTCGCCGAACTCGAAGGCCTTGTCACCCCCGCGGCCGTTCTGGCCACCAACACCTCGTCGCTGTCCGTCACCAGCATCGCTGCCGGGCTCAAACATCCGGGGCGTTTCGCCGGCTACCACTTCTTCAATCCGGTCCCGCTCATGAAGGTGGTCGAAGTGATCGCCGGCCTGAAGACCGACATGGCGGCCTGCGACAGGCTGGCCGGCTACGCCCGCCAGATGGGCCATACACCCGTGCAGGCGCAGGACACGCCCGGCTTCATCGTCAACCACGCCGGCCGTGGCTACAACACCGAGGCGCTGCGCATCGTCACCGAGGGCGTGGCCGACTACGCCACCATCGACCGCATCCTGAAGGACCAGGCAGGCTTCAAGCTGGGGCCGTTCGAGCTGATGGACCTGACCGGGCTGGACGTGTCCCAGCCGGTCATGGAATCCATCTACCGCCAGTATTACGACGAGCCACGCTACCGACCCAGCGTGATCGGCGCGCAGCGCGTATCCGGCGGCGTGCTGGGCCGCAAGACGTCCGAAGGTTTCTACCGTTACGTGGATGGTGCGCAGCAGGTCCCCGCCGAGCCGGCCGTACCGCAGGTCGCCGAGCTGCCGCCCGTGTGGGTGTCCACGCGCGCCACGCGCCGGGCCGAGCTGTACCAGTTGCTCAAGGACCTGGGCGCGCGGATCGAAACCGGCCAGTCACCGTCGATGCAGGCGCTGACGCTGGTCGCGCCGCTGGGCTTTGACGTCACCACCGTGGCCGTCGTGGAACGGCTGGACCCCGCGCGCACCGTGGGCATCGACATGCTCATGGACGACACGGCCACCAAGCGCCGCGTGCTGGCCACCAACCCCGCCACGCGGACCGACATGCGCGATGCGGCACATGCCCTGTTCGCCCGCGACGGCAAGCCGGTCAGCGTCATCCGCGACAGCGGCGGCTTCGTCACCCAGCGCGTGGTGGCCGCCATCGTGAACATTGCGTCCGATATCTGCCAGCAACGCATCTGCACACCGCGCGACCTGGAAACCGCCGTCACGCTGGGCCTGGGTTATCCGCAGGGGCCTTTGGCGCTTGGGGATCGCTGCGGTCCGGCCAACATCCTGGAAGTGCTGTTCAACATGGGAACGGTCTACGGGGATCCCCGCTATCGCCCCAGCCCCTGGCTGCGCCGCCGCGGCGCCATCGGCCTGTCCCTGCTGCACGAAGAAGCCTGATCGCCCGGAAGCACCGCCATGCCCGCAGAACTCAAAAGCACGAGCCATGGCCAGACCATGGTGCTGACCCTGAGCAACCCCGAGCAGCGCAATGCGCTCGGCCCCGAGATGTACGCCGCCGGCGTGGAGGCGCTGAACGTCGCCGAAACAAGCCCCGAGGTGCGCAGCGTCGTCATCACGGGCGCGGGCGCCATCTTCTGCGCGGGCGGCAACCTGGGCCGGCTGCAGGCCAACCGCCAGCAGCCGCCCGAGGTGCAGGCACAAAGCATCGAGGGCCTGCACACCTGGATCGAGGCCATTCGTGCTTTCCCCAAGCCGGTCGTCGCCGCCGTTGAGGGCCCGGCCGCGGGCGCGGGTTTCTCGCTGGCGCTGGCCTGCGACCTGATCGTGGCGGCCAGCGACGCGGTCTTCGTCATGGCGTACAGCACCGTGGCGCTGTCTCCGGACGGCGGCGGCAGCTGGAGCCTGGCGCGCGCCCTGCCCCGCCAGCTGGCATCCGAGCTGCTGCTGTGCGGCGAGCGCATCGGCGCGCAACGCCTGCATGAGCTGGGCGTGGTGAACCGCGTCACCGCCCCCGGCCAGGCGCTGGCCGAGGCGCTGACGCTGGGCGAGCGGTTGAACATGCGCGCACCCAATGCACTGGCCAGCGCCAAGGAACTGCTGGGCGAAGCCGTGCACAACACGCTGAACACGCACCTGGCCGCCGAGCGCGACCATTTCGTGCGCAACCTGCACCACGTCAACGGCGGCATCGGCATTGCCGCGTTCCTGGACAAGCAGACACCTCGTTACGAGTAGCGGCCGCCACGGCCGGATGCAAGTTGTGCTTCAGGTGACAACCCTGAGGCTGGGCCCTGGTCCCGCACGCGACAATCGTCCCTGTCATCAGTCACGCATAAGACAGGCCAATGGACGACCCCATTCTTAACATCGAAGAACGAGAGGCGATCAACTCAGGTCGCTGGTTTTCATCCCTTTCACCTTCGCTGCGGCACGACATACTCCGATGCGCCTACGTCAAACGCTACAAGGACGGCGAGCTGATCGCCGCCCGCGGCGATCCGCCCGAGGAGTGGATCGCCTGCGCGATGGGCGCGGTGCGCGTGAGCTCCACGTCGATCTCGGGCAAGCAGGTCACACTGACCTACGTGGAGCCGGGCATCTGGTTCGGCGACGTGGCGATCTTCGACGGCGACCGGCGCACGCACGATGCCTATGCGCATGGGGACACCACGATCCTGTGCGTGGCGCGCGGCGACCTGCGCAAAATCCTGAGCCAGCACACCGAGCTGTACGAAGCGCTGCTGCGCCTGCACGCACGCCGCATCCGGCAGCTGTTCGGGCTGGTGGAAGACCTCAACACCCTGCCCCTGCGCGCGCGGCTGGCCAAGCAGCTGGTGCACCTGGTGCGCAGCTATGGCGTGCCGTCGCTGTCCGACGGGCGCGAGGTGCGCATCGGCCTGCAGCTTGCGCAGGAAGAGCTGGCCCAGCTGCTGGGCGCGTCGCGCCAGCGCGTGAACCAGGAACTGAAGGCGATGGAGCGCGACAACGTGATCCGCATCGAGCCGGGCGGCCTGGTGGTGCGCAACCGCGAAGCGCTCATGCGCATCATCGAAACAGACAACTGACCCCGCATTGACCGCCAGGCCCATGGACAACTACGAGCATTTCACCGGCACGCGCCCCGTCTCCGACCAGCATGCCTTCGACACGGCCGCGCTGTCCGCCTGGCTCGACACCCACCTGGACGGCTTTGCAGGCCCGCTGACGGTGGAGCTGTTCAAGGGCGGCCAGTCCAACCCCACGTACAAGCTCATCACGCCGTCGCGCAGCTATGTCATGCGCGCCAAGCCGGGTCCGGTGGCCAAGCTGCTGCCGTCCGCGCACGCCATCGAACGTGAATACGCGGTCATGCGCGGCCTGTACGGCACCGGCGTGCCCGTGCCGCAGATGTACTGCCTGTGCGAGGACGAATCCGTCATTGGCCGCGCGTTCTACGTCATGGAGTTCATGCAGGGCCGCGTGCTGTGGGACCAGTCGCTGCCGGGCATGACGCCCGCGCAGCGCGGCGAGATCTATGACGAGATGAACCGCGTCATCTCGGCCCTGCACACGGTCCGGTTCGCGGACCGGGGGCTGGCGGGCTACGGCAAGCCGGGCAACTACTTCGAGCGGCAGATCGGGCGCTGGAGCAAGCAGTACGTGGCCTCCATCACCCAGCCCATTCCCGAGATGGACCGGCTCATGGAATGGCTGCCGGCCCACATTCCGGCCGACGCGCGCGACGAAACCAGGGTCTCCATCGTCCACGGCGACTACCGCCTGGACAACCTGATGTTCCACGCGAGCGAGCCACGCGTGATCGCCGTGCTCGACTGGGAACTGTCCACGCTGGGCCATCCGCTGGCCGACTTCAGCTACCACTGCATGGCCTGGCACATCCCGCCCGGATCGTTCCGCGGCATTGGCGGACTGGACGTGGACAGCCTGGGCATTCCGCGCGAATCCGAATACATCCGCCGCTACTGCGAGCGCACGGGCATCACCACACCCGATGCGCTGCAGCACGACTGGAACTTCTACATGGCCTACAACCTGTTCCGCCTGGCCGCCATCCTGCAGGGCATCGCCAAGCGGGTCGAAGCCGGCACGGCCTCCAGCGCGCAGGCCGCCAGCTCCGCCGCGGGGGCGCGGCCCCTGGCACAGATGGCCTGGTCCTTCGCGCAAAAAGCCTGATTCCCACTGCCCCGAATACTCCGGAGAGAACACCATGGATTTCGACTACTCGCCCAAGACAAAAGACCTTCAGGCCCGCCTGCTGAAGTTCATGGACGACCACATCTACCCGAACGAGAAAGCCTACAAGGACGAGCTCGAAGCCAACACGGCCGCCGGCAAGCGCTGGAGCGCGCTGCAGACCATTGAAAACCTCAAGCCCAAGGCACAGGCCGCCGGGCTGTGGAACCTGTTCCTGCCGGTGGACAGCGCGGCCGCGTCCGGCTACACCGGCGCGGGCCTGACCAACCAGGAATACGCCCCGCTGGCCGAGATCATGGGCCGCGTGGTCTGGGCGTCCGAGGTGTTCAACTGCTCGGCCCCCGACACCGGCAACATGGAAACGATCGCGCGCTATGGTGACGACGCCAACAAGGCGCGCTGGCTCAAGCCGCTGCTCGAAGGAAAAATCCGCTCTGCCTTTGCCATGACGGAGCCCGAGGTCGCGTCCAGCGACGCCACCAACATCTGCACCCGCATCGAACGCCAGGGTGACGAATACGTCATCAACGGGCACAAGTGGTGGATCTCCGGCGCGGCCGACCCGCGCTGCACGGTCTACATCACCATGGGCAAGACCGACCCCGAAGCGCCCAAGCATTCGCAGCAAAGCATGGTGCTGGTGCCGGCCGACGCCAAGGGCATCCGCATCGTGCGGCCGCTCAACGTCATGGGGTACGACGACGCGCCGCACGGCCACGTGGAGATGTACTTCGAAAACGTGCGCGTGCCGGTCAGCAACATCCTGCTGGGCGAAGGCCGCGGCTTCGAGATCGCCCAGGGGCGCCTGGGCCCCGGGCGCATCCACCACTGCATGCGCCTGATCGGCCAGGCCGAGCGCGCGCTGGAGCTGATGTGCAAGCGCGCCTCGTCGCGCACGGCCTTCGGCAAGACGGTGGCGCAGCAGACGGTGACGCAGGAACGCATCGCCGAGGCGCGCTGCAAGATCGACATGGCGCGCCTGCTCACGCTCAAGGCGGCATGGATGATGGACGTGGCCGGCAACAAGGTCGCGCGCACCGAGATCGCCATGATCAAGGTGGTGGCGCCCAGCATGGCCTGCCAGGTCATCGACTGGGCCATGCAGGTCCACGGCGGCGGCGGCATGAGCGACGACTTCCCGCTGGCCTACAGCTATGCCCATGCCCGTACGCTGCGCTTTGCCGACGGCCCGGACGAAGTGCACCGCAACGCGATCGCCAAGTGGGAGCTGGGCAAGTACGGCAGCTACGGCCGCGACGCATCCGTGCCGATCACGCGCGGCAGCTGACCAGCACGGCCGCTGCGGCGCAGCGGCTGGGCTCTGCTCGAGCTACTTTCTTTTTGCTTTCCCCGGAGTGAACGCCCGTCGCGGCGGGGCAGCGTTGCAGAAGTCCGCAGTCCACTCGCTCCAGCGCCGCAAGCCTGACGGGATGGCGCCCTGTTCGCGCCACCGATCAAAAGCCCGGGCGCGAAGCACGGACCCACGGGGCGGGGTCATTCCGGTGTGTGAGGTGCAGCGATCCCGTGGGGAGTACTGCAGCGGCTCCCCCCGAAGGGGGCCGGGCTCTGGTGGCGCGGACAGGGCGCTGTCCCGTCAGGCGTCCCGCCGAAGAAAACCCGCAGACACGAAGAATGCCAACATGCCCTAGATCGCGATGTCAGTGGACAGTCCGCCCAGCGCGGACTCGCAGGCGCTGGTAAAGATCGCGGCTGCATGCTGCAGCGTTGCCATTTCAGCCGGCGAGTATTCCATGCGCAGGTAAGCCTTGCCGCGCAGCAGCATCAGCATGAACGGCACCTCGGCCGACGGCGCGTGTTCCGGCCAGGCGAGCAGCAGGTCCGCCAGCCCGGCGTCCATGAAGGCCAGCGCGTTCTCGCGCTGGTCCGCCAGGATGGCATAGCGTTCCCAGAACGGCCGCGGCAGGCTGTCCCAGCCCACCTCTTCGTACATGGACAGCCAGCGCATCTCTTCGGGCAGATTGGGGTCGGCTGTGGTCTGCAGGCTGTCGGTGTAGATGGAATACGCCTTTTTCTCCAGCGCCTCTTTCAGCGGGCGGTTCATGACGAGCACGGCCGCGTCCTCGTTGATGCCCAGCTCGGCCCGGGCGCGCAGTTCCTCGCCGCGGATGAAGTTGCGCGAGGGCTTGCCCAGTTCCATGCGCCAGGGCTTGCCGCTGACCTTGCCCGTGAGCGAAAAACCCTTGCCGGCGTCCATGCCCGTGAAACCGAAACCCTGCGTGCCGGCCCACTCGGACACCTGCGTGCTCGCCTGCTGCGAGCTGGGCTGAAAGCCCTCTTTGGCGTCCTTGGAGAAGGCCTTTTTGAGTCGGTCGAACATGGAGTCGCTGTTTCCCCTAAAGTCACATTATTGGAGCAAACCAGCAAAAAGGGCACGCGCGATGATCGACGTTTACTCATGGCCCACGCCAAATGGCCATAAAGTTCACATCATGCTCGAGGAGTGCGGCCTGCCTTACCGCGCCATCCCCGTGAACATCGGCGCGGGCGACCAGTTCAAGCCCGGCTTCCTGGCCATCAGCCCCAACAACAAAATCCCCGCCATCACCGACCCGCAGGGCCCCGACGGCCAGCCCATCTCGCTGTTCGAATCGGGCGCCATCCTGGTGTACCTGGCCGGCAAGACCGGCCGCTTCCTGCCGCGCGGCGACAGGGCACGCTACGAGGTACTGCAGTGGCTGATGTTCCAGATGGGCGGCGTGGGGCCCATGCTGGGCCAGGCGCACCACTTCCGCATGTACGCGCCCGAGAAAATCCCCTACGCCATCGACCGCTACAGCAATGAAGCCAAGCGCCTGTACGGCGTGATCGACAAGCGCCTGTCGCACAGCGCGTTCCTGGGCGGCGACGAATACTCCATCGCAGACATCGCCACCTTCCCGTGGCTGCGCAGCTGGCAGAACCAGGGCATCACCCTGACCGACTACCCGCACCTGAAGAAATGGTTCGATGCCATCAGCCAGCGCCCCGCCGTGCAACGCGGCGTGCAGGTGCTGGCGGACCTGCGCAAGCCCATCACCGACGACAAGGCCCGCGAAGTTCTGTTCGGCAAGACGCAGTACGACAAGCGCTGACCGCGCGCCGTCAGAACCACACCCGCTGCACGAACCAGAAGCAGCCCATCACCGCCGCAGCGGCGGACCCGCCACGCGCCAGCCACAGCGCGCCCGCCTGCGGCGACAGGCGACGCGCCAGCTGCATCAGCGCCAGCACGACCGCAACGAATGCCATCTGGCCCAGCTCCACGCCCAGGTTGAAGCCCGCCAGGCTGGCCAGCATGTGATGGCTGGCAATGGGCGCATCCGACAGGACCGACGCAATGCCCAGCCCGTGCAGCAACCCGCAGCCAAAAACCAGCACCAGGCGCTGGCGCAGATGGGGGGCGCGCCGCAGCAGATTGTCCAGCGCCAGCAGCGCGACACTGGCCGCAATCAGCGGCTCCACCACCTGTGCGGGCGCCTGCACCAGCCCCCAGGCGGCCAGCGCCAGGGTGATGCTGTGGGCCACCGTGAACGCCGTCACCACCGCAAGCCAGTAACGCCAGCCGGCGGCGGCCACCACGACCGTCAGCAGGAACAGCAGATGGTCCGCACCCGCCAGGATGTGCTGGGCACCCAGCAACAGGTAGCGCGCAAACGTGGCCGCGTCACCGGCAAAGAACACCGCTTCGCTATTGCCGGGCGCCAGCAGCATGGTTTCGCGCAGTTCCCCTTTCAGGGCCGTCATGGCATAGGTCGCGTTGTCCATGCCGGGGGGCAGCAGGTCCGCCCGGACCCGCAGTTGCGTGATCGGGGCGTCACACTGGTAGCGCCGCGCGACCACCACGGAGTCGGCGCCGCCACCGCGCAGCTCCTCGGGATGGGACAGGAGCAGGTCTTCAAACAGCAGCCTCGCGGGCGTTGCCCCGCAGGCCAGCGCAAATTGCCGGGACACGGTGGCGCCGATGGCCGGCCTGTGCCTTTCGATTTCCATCACGCCGATGCGCCCGTCCCGGTTGTCATCCGCCTGCGACAGCAGGCCCGAGGGAACGGCCAGCACCACATAGGCGGAATCGCCCACGATGCGCACGGTGCCCTGCCCCGCCGGCATCAGGTGCGCATGGGCCAGCGCACCGGCCATGCAGGCCAGCACCGCAAGCAGGGCGGCCCGCGCCGCGCGAAACCAGGGTTGCATCACGGGTTGGGCGACACGGTTCCCTTGACGCAGCGCTGGATGTAGGGGTAGCCCTCGGTGATGTAGTAGTGGTAGATGCCCGACGGGAACTCGGGCGTCACGCCGAAGCGGCCGTTGCATTCGTCCAGGTCACCCAGGCCGGCAACGTATTCATAGTCCTGCGTGAACGTGCCCATGGGGACGGCTGACGTGGACGGCCGCCCTGCGCTGGCGGTGGTCTTCAGCCGGTAGCTGGCGTTGATCTTGCGCGTGCCGCTGGACGCATCGGTAGCCGTAGCGTAGCCGTAACGCGCGTAGATCGGGAAGCCGTCCACCGCAAACCCCACCATGGTCATGGCCGTGCCCTTGTTCTGGCGCGTGATGTAGCCCTCGGGCATGCCGTGGTAGTGGTAAGCGCCGTCGGGCTGCACATGCGCGTTGCTGGCGTCGACACCGAAGGCGAAGTAGGTCTGGTTCAGCGCCTCGATCTTCCACACGCCCGCGTTCTGGTAACTCTCGGCCGTGGAAGGGTCCAGCTTGACGCCGTTGTTCACGTAGCCCACCACGTGCGCGATGTCCGATTGCGCAGCCGATGCCGGGTTGAGCGTGGTGAGGAAATTGACGTTCACCGCCTTGATGGTGTTGGGGTTGCCTGAATTGGGGAAGGTTCCGGGTGCATGGTCCGGAACGCCGTTGGCCGTCATGGTGCGTCGCGTGGCCGTGCAGGTGGTGGACACCGTGCTGTTCAGGTTCAGCGTCGTGTTGAACACGGTCGCGCTGTAGCCACACAGCTGCTGCCCCGTGATGTTGGCCGTGACCTGGGCCGGCGTGGCGGTGACGGCGGCGGACGCCGCGCCTGCGCCCGCGGAATTGGATGCGACCACGGTGCAGCTGTACGCTGTGCCGTTGGTCAGCCCACTCACGGTCAGCGGGCTTGCCGCGCCCGTGGCGCTGCGGGTCGCGCCGCCGCCGGTGCAGCTGGCGGTGTAGCTGGTCAGCGGCAGGTTGCCGGTCATGGACGGTGCGGTGAACGCGATGGCCGCGCTTGCATTGCCCGGTGTCGCGCCGGTGGCGACAGGCGCTGCGGGCACCGAGGTCAGCACCGGCGCGTTGTACGGCGTGTAGGTGATGCCGTTGCGGATGTCGGCCAGCACCTGGGCCTGGTTTTCAGCCGACTCGGAGAAGTTCACCAGAATCTGCGCCCGCGGCGTACGGCCGGCGTCCAGCTCGGTCGAGTGGTAGTCGATGCCGGTGGTCTCACCGGCGCGGTGCAGCGCGTTCAGGTACAGCTGCGTGACGAACTGGCGGTTGGTCGTATTGCCGTAGCGGCTGCTGTATTCGGGGCTGGCCGCGAAGTTGCCGCCGACCTGCACCAGTGACAGGCCCGACGCTTCCACAGCGGCGATCTGGTAGCCCAGGCCCGCGCTGTCCGGCGCGCGGTCAAAGGCCGCCTTGTAGAGCCTGTACACCTGCCCGCCCACGCCATCCAGGTCGAAGGCCACTGCGGCGTCGCTGAAGTACACGCGCTTCAGGCCGTTGTAGGTCACGGTGCCGTCGCTGCCCACGGTGTCGCGGATGGTCACGGCGCCGTTGCTCACGGTGATGGCGTAGTTGGCCCGGGCACCGCTGTAGGCCATGCTGGTCAGCCCATACAGGGTGGCCGGCCCCGCCGTGACGGCCTGGGGCGCCTGTGGCTGGGACACCGGCGCATTGCCGCCGGGCTGTCCGCCGCCGCATGCGGCCAGCAAGGCCGCAGAGGCTCCCATCCAGTAAATGCGCCTGCCTGTCATAGTGCAACCGTCCAGTAACCATCGGAATCCCGATGGTAGACAGCGCTACAGGGGCAGGCAAATGGTGCGCCGCGTCAGCGAAGGCCGGATTGGTATTTGCGCAACACGGCCGCGCGGGCACGCTCGGCGTCACCATCCTCTGCCATCGGAACTGCCGGGGCGGGCGTGGCCGGGACCGTGGCCCGCGGCACGGGCGGGGCGCCCCGGTCGCGCGGCCCCATGATCATTTGCTCCAGGTAGGCGCCCTGCTCGCGCAACTGTTCGCTGGTGCTGCGCCGCGCCATGTCGATAACCGAGCGCGCGTAGGTCTGGTCGTGCAGCAGGCTCATGACGTCGATGCTGCATCCGAACTCATGGCGCACCCGCACAACCATGCGCATGCCCAGGCTGATAACGTCTGAATTGGAAATGGTCGCGGCCATGATGATCTCCTGGGTACTCCTGGGAATTGCGCCGTCAGGACGCCAGGCTCTCGCCGTGCTGCGACAGGTCCAGTCCGACCTGTTCGTCACGCGCCGTCACCCGCAGGCCTGCGATGAAGTCCAGCCCCTTCAGGATGCCCCAGGTCATCAGCCCCGTGTAGGCCATGACGGCAAAGGCGCCCAGTGCATTGGTCCAGACGTCCGCCGTGACCGGCGCGATGGCCTTCAGCGCGAACACCGGCGTCAGCACCGTGCCCACCAGCCCGCCCACGCCATGCAGCGCGAACACGTCCAGCGAATCGTCGATGTTGGTCAGGCGCTTGAACGTGGTCACCACCAGGAAACAGATGATTCCGGAGGCGGCGCCGATCGCCAGCGCCCCGCCCACACCGACATAGCCCGACGCGGGCGTCACGGCAATCAGCCCGGCGATGGCGCCGGTGGCCATGCCCAGCACGCTCATCTGCTGGCGGCGGAACATCTCGACCACACCCCAGCACAGCGCACCGGCGCCGGCGGCCAGCTGCGTGGCCAGCAGCGCACCGGCGGCGCGGGCGCTGGCCTCGTAGGACGAGCCGGCATTGAAGCCGAACCAGCCCGCCCACAGCAAGCCCGCGCCCAGCACCGTGAGCGACAGGTTGTGGGGAACCATCGGCTGCTTGCCGAAACCGTGGCGCGGGCCGACCGCTATGGCCGCCGCCAGGCCGGCGGCGCCGGCCTGAATGTGCACAACCGTGCCACCCGCAAAATCCATGTGCCCCATGGCGGCAAGCCAGCCATTCGGGTGCCACACCCAGTGCGCCACCGGCGCATAAACCAGAACCAGCCAGATGGCGCCGAACACCATGCTCGCGCCGATGCGCAGCCGCTCGGCGGTCGCGCCCAGAATCAGCGCGAAGGTGATGATGGCAAACGCCATCTGGTACAGGAAGAAGACCGACTCGGGAATGGTGGGCGCGATGGGGTGGGATGCCGTCACGCCCAGCAGGCCCTCGGCCATCACGCGCCGCAGGTCACCGATCCAGGCGTTGCCGGGGGTGAAGGCCAGCGAATAGCCCACCAGTGCCCACATGACCGTGATGACGCCGATGCCGGCGATGGTCTGCGCCATGATGGACAGCGTATTGCGCGTTCGCAGCATGCCGCCGTAGAACAGCATGATGCCCGGCATGGTCATCATCAGGACCAGCACGGTGGACACCAGCATCCAGGCCGTGTCGGCGCCGTTGATCTGCGGCGCGGCGGTGGCCGCCTGACCCACTGCCGGGGCGCAGGCGGCAGCCGCCAAAATGCCCCACCTCACGAAAGGAACCTTCGCATTACCCATGACGCGTCTCCTTGTTAAAAGTGAAACAAAGTGTATTAATCAGACGCAAGCATGCAAGCCGGCAAGACTTAGGTATGAGGTCGCACGGCAGTTGCGCACCGAATGGTGCAACCCAGGAAGAAACGAAAAGATTGGCCTGCCCGGAGGGACTCGAACCCCCGACCTGCTGCTTAGAAGGCAGCTGCTCTATCCAGTTGAGCTACGGGCAGTGAGTGGGATGGTGTGATTGGTCGGAGCGATAGGATTCGAACCTACGACCCTCTGGTCCCAAACCAGATGCGCTACCAGACTGCGCTACGCTCCGAAGCGACCGATTCTATCTGTACCCATCCCTTGCGCATGTCAGAACCCCTGCCGACCCACGACGCCGGCCGCCGGCTTGTCCTTTCGTCTGGTGTTGCCACCGTCGTGGGCCTGATGGCTGGCGGCTGCGCCAACCCGGCTGCCTTGCCGTCCACCCTGCCCGGCCACGACGCCCCTGCCCTGCCCGGCTTTGCGTCCGTGCCGCCCGCGGCCGACCACGCCGTACACGTGCCGGCGGGCTACGAGGCCGCCGTGCTCTACAAGTGGGGCGAGCCCACCGGCATTGCGGGCGCGCAGCCGCCGTGGCGGCCCGATGGCACCAACACGGCCGCCGAACAGGCGCTGCAGGCCGGCATGCACCACGACGGCATGCACTTCTTGCCGCTGGGCCGCGACGGCACGCGCGGCCTGCTCGTGCTGAACCATGAATACACGGACGAGGCCCTGCTGCATGCGGATGGTGCACGCGGCGCCAACTCGCTGGAGCGCGTGCGCAAGTCCCAGCACGCCATGGGCGTGTCCGTCATCGAGGTCGCGGCCGGCCCGGGCGGCTGGCGGCAGGTGCGGCCGTCGGCCTACGCCCGGCGCATCCACGGCAACACGCCCATGCGCATCGCCGGCCCGGCCGCGGGTGCGCCAGCCATGCGCACCGCACTGGACCCGGCGGGCGACACCGTGCGCGGCACCTTCGCGAACTGCGCGATGGGCGTGACGCCGTGGGGCACCTACCTGACCTGTGAAGAGAACTTTCACGGCTATTTCGGCGGGCCGGGCAAGGCGCCGCCGGACTGGCCCGCGAGCCTGACCCGCTACGGCGTCGCGCCCGGCGGCCAGTGGGTGGACTGGTGGCAGCACGACGAACGCTTTGACGTCACGCGCCATCCGCATGAAGCGCACCGCTTCGGCTGGGTGGTGGAGATCGACCCCATGGACCCGGGCGCCACGCCGGTCAAGCGCACAGCCCTGGGCCGCAAGCGGCAGGAAAGCGCCACCTGCACGCTCACGCGCGACGGCCGCGTGGCGGTCTACATGGGTGACGACAGCCGCTTCGAATACATCTACAAGTTCGTGAGCGAAGGCCGTGTGCAACCCGGCGGCTACGCAGCCAACCGCGACCTGCTGGACCGCGGCACGCTGTATGCCGCGCGCTTTGACGCGGATGGGCGCGGGCGCTGGCTGCCGCTCGTGGCGGGTGCGGGCGGCTTCGCCACGCAGGCCGACGTGGTGATCAACGCCCGCGGCGCGGCCGATGCCGCTGGCGCAACGCCCATGGACCGGCCTGAGTGGATTGCCGTGCACCCCGCCAGCGGCGAAGTATTTGTCACGCTGACCAACAACACCCAGCGCGGCATGCCCGGCCGCCCGGGGGTGGATGCCGCCAATCCACGCGCCGGCAACGGCACGGGCCACATCATCCGCTGGCGCGAAGCGCGTGGCGATGCGGCCGCTGACAGTTTCGACTGGAGCCTGTTCCTGCTGGCCGGCGACCCGGCCGTGCCAGGCAGCGCCAGCCGCTACCCTGCAGCCGGCGCCGACGCGTTCGGCTCGCCCGATGGCCTGCACTTCGACGCAGGCGGACTGCTGTGGATACAGACCGACATGTCGGGCCAGCTCATGCACAAGGGCGCGATGGCCGGCCTGGGCAACAACCAGATGCTGTGCGCCAACGTGGCCACGGGCCACATCCGCCGCTTCATGACGGGGCCGCGCGGCTGCGAGATCACGGGCTGCGTCGTCACGCCCGACCGGCGCACGCTGTTCGTGAACATCCAGCACCCCGGCGAAACCAGCGACGACGGCGGCTCCGAAGGCAGCTGGCCCGACGGCGGCAACGCGCGGCCGCGATCGGCCATCTTGGCCATACGGCGCGCCGACGGCGGCGTGGTGGGAACATGAAGGCAGCCCGCGCACTCCTGCTGGCCGCAGCGGTGCTGCTGCCGTCAGCGTCCGCGCCCGCGTTGGCGCAAGCGCCGGGGCAGGCGCTGAACGCTGCCTGGGACGGCGAATGGGTGGCCACCGAAACAACGCAAGGCCGCCCCGGCGCGTCGCTGACGATCAGCCGCAAGGGTGCGCAATCGCTGCTCACGCAGATGGGCCAGCCCTGCGCGCTGGGCTATGACACCATGGTCGAGCCGGCGGCGCTGGCCCGGCGCGTCCTGGCGCTGCAGCTGTGGCAGATGGATGCCCGCCACTGGCCCGCCGGCACCGACCCCGCGCAACTGGTGGGCCTGCGAAAAGAATTCGACACGGCTCAGAAGATCCTGGCCAGCCTGCCCGGCCCGCGCTACCGCAGTACCCGCATCCGCGGCGAAGGCTGCGAGGACGCCGACGACATCTTTTTCGTGCTGCACCCGGGCCAGCGGCTGTTGCGTCTGCGCTTTCCGTCCAACAGCCTGGGCGTGGACGTCACCGTCTTTCAGAGAAGGAGTTCGCCATGAGCATCCGCATCGTCCGCCTGGGCACCCCGCGCGCCGACGGCGAAGGCCTGCGCATCGGCACCGTGCGCCGTCCGCCGCGCGGCGTGCCCAAGGCCGAATTCGCGTCGCAAAACTGGTACGACGTGTGGTACCCCAACCTCGCGCCCAGCCCAGAGACCATGCAGCTCGGGCAGGCCGTGGAATCCGACAAGGAATGGGCGGCTTTCCGCAAGAAGTACCGTAGCGAAATGGCCGAGGCCGATGCGAGCCGCAACCTGGACCTGCTGGCGGCGCTGTCCCATCAGTCGAATTTCTCGATGGGCTGCTACTGCGAGAACGAGGCCCGTTGCCACCGTTCGCTGCTGCGCGAGCTGCTGCAGGAACGGGGCGCAGCGATCAACGGTTGATCAGAGTTTCACGTACTCGTATTCGACCGGGTTGGCGTTGATGCCGCGGTCCGGCGGCGCGATCCATGCGGCCATCTTGCCGGGCTCGGTCACGCGGTGCATCAGGCTCTTGACGAAAGTCGTGTCGGCTTCGCTGGGCAACCATTCGGCCTTCTTCGCGTCGAACTCGGCCTGGCTGATCGGGTTGCCCTGCGGGTCGGTCGGCACGCCCGACCACACGCCCACCTCACGGCGAAAGCGCGTGGACGGCAGCTTCAATTCAAAGTCCACGCCGGCGCGCTTGATCGCCATGTTCCAGCGCGTGACGCCAACGTTGCAGTCCTTCACGTATTCCAGGCGCGTGATCTCGTTCATGCCGTTGCGCACGGAAATCGTTTCGTTCTTCAGACCACCATTGCCGTCGGGCACCTGGATGGTCATTTCGGTCTCGGACTCGACATGGTCGGCAAACTTGGCTTCGTCCGGGCGGCCCTTGATGCCGTTGCTGAAGTAGTTGGCCGCGTTGGACGACGACTCGGACCCGAACAGGTCCAGCGAGCTCGTGAACCAGAAGTTCATGAAGCGCTGGATGGTCGGCAGGTCGATGACGCCGGCCTTGCGCAGCGTGGCAACGTCGTCGGTGTCCAGCTCTTTCATGACTTCCAGCGTGCGCTTGATGACGCGGCCCACGCCGGTTTCGCCCACGAACATGTGGTGCGCTTCCTCGGTCAGCATGAAGCGCGTGGTGCGCGCCAGCGGGTCGAAAGCGCTTTCGGCAAAGCTCTTGAGCTGGAACTTGCCGTCACGGTCGGTGAAGTACGTGAACATGAAGAAGCTCAGCCAGTTGTCCATGGGCTCGTTGAACGTGCCCAGGATGCGCGGCTTGTCGGCATCGCCGCTGTGGCGCATGAGGAGCTCTTCAGCTTCTTCGCGGCCGTCCCGTCCGAAATGCGCGTGCAGCAGGTACACCATGGCCCACAGGTGGCGGCCCTCTTCCACGTTGACCTGGAACAGGTTGCGCAGGTCGTACAGGCTGGGCGCCGTGTGGCCCAGCATGCGCTGCTGCTCCACTGACGCGGGCTCGGTGTCACCCTGTGTCACGATCAGGCGGCGGAAGGTGCTGCGGTACTCGCCCGGCACGTCCTGCCAGACGTCCTGGCCCATGTGGTCGCCGAACCCGATCTTGCGGCCCTCTTCCTTGTCGGCCAGGAAGATGCCCCAGCGGTAGTCGGGCATGGGCGTGTAGCCGTAGCTGGCCCAGCCCTGCGCGTCCACGCCGACGGCGGTACGCAGGTAGACCTCTTTGGCCTTGAAGTCGCTCGGGCCCATTTCGTCCCACCAGTTCAGGAAAGCGGGCTGCCAGTGCTCCAGCGCGCGCTGCAGCTGGCGGTTGTCGCCCAGGCTGACGTTGTTGGGGATCAGGGCTTGCAGGTCTATGGTGCTCATGGTGTTTTCCTTGTGCTTTCGTTGGGAAAGCGGACCTCCGTACGCAGAGGGCGCAAAGGTTTCGCAGAGGACGCAGAAGAATTCAAAGAAAGAAATCCAAATCTTTTTTGGTTTTCTTCTGCGTCCTCTGCGTAATTTCCGCGCCCTCTGCGTACGGAGGTCCGATCCCGCCTTAAATACGCTTCCAGTCGAACTTGGCTTTCTTGCCGGTGCCAAACAGCTTCAAGGCGCCGTCTTCACCCACCGCGTTGGGGCGGATGAAGATCCAGTTCTGCCAGGCGGACAGCCGGCCGAACACGCGCGTTTCCATCGTCTCCTTCCCGGGGAAGCGCAGGCTGGCTTCCATGCCGGTCATGGCATCGGGCGACAGGCTGGCGCGCTCCTCCAGCATGATGCGGATCTCGTCTTCCCAGTCGATGTCGTCGGGCGTCAGTGTGACCAGGCCCAGTGCCAGCGCCTGGTCGGCGCGCAGCGCGCTGTCCTGCAGGCCTTGCAATTGCGCGATGGTTTGCGCGTCCTCATTGAAGCGGGTTTGCAGGCGCGTCAGGCCGTTGACCATGGGGTAACGGCCAAAGTTGGCGGCGTTCAGTTGCAGCGCCGGCGCGGCGTCGGGGCTGTCGGGCAGGTCCAGCATGTAAATGCGGTCGCAGGCAGCGGCAAGCTCATAGTACGTGCCGGCAAAGCACGAGCCTTCGTCCACCAGCGCGATCAGCGAACGGCTGGTCACGTCGATGCGGGCCAGCGTACGGCGCAGCGCGCCCGTGGTTTCGCGCACCAGCCAGTGGTCCTTGTGCTGCTCCAACACGGCATCGGCCTGCATCACGCGGTTGGCGTCGCCGCGCGTCTTGATGACCCAGGTGCCCACTTCCAGCTCGTTGGTGCGCAGGTTCAGGATGGCGTCGTCCAGCTCGCGCTGCATCTTCAGCGGCCACCAGTTGACGCCCGCGGCTTCGATGGCGTCGGGCGTCGATTCGACGGCGGCTGCGGGCGCGTTCACCGTGATCGTGGCGATGCGCGTGGCGCGGTCCACCTGCGCGTCCACCGTGCTGTAGTGGTAGCCGGTGTCGTCGACGGTGACCTCAAGCGGCGTGAGTGCTATGCCCTTGCCCCCTGAACGGGTGGACTGCGCACGCAGCGCCGCCACCTCGGCGTCAACCAGCGCGCCGAACTGCTGCGGCTTGGCATGGGCGTCGATCAGCTTCCAGTCCTTGGCACGGTCGGCGCGCACGCCTTCGCTGGTGGTGCAGAAGATGTCGGCCAGGTCACGGCGCACCTTGCGTTTGTCGGTCACGCGGGTCAGGCCGCCGGTTCCGGGCAGCACGCCCAAGAGCGGGACTTCGGGCAGGCTCACGGTGGAGCTGCGGTCGTCCACCATCACGATGCGGTCACAGGCCAGCGCCAGCTCGTAGCCGCCGCCGGCGCAGGCACCGGTGACGGCCGCAATGGCTTTCAGACCGTCGTGGCGCGACGAATCCTCCAGCCCGTTGCGCGTCTCGTTGGTGAACTTGCAGAAGTTCACCTTCCAGGCATGGGTGGACAGGCCCAGCATGTAGATGTTGGCGCCCGAGCACCAGATCTTTTCCTTGCCGGATTCGAACACCACCACCTTCACGGCCGGGTGCTCGAAGCGGATGCGGTTGACCGCGTCATGCAGCTCGATGTCCACGCCCAGGTCGTAGCTGTTGAGCTTGAGCTTGTAGCCGGGCTTGATGCCGCCGTCTTCGTTGATGTTGAGCTTCAGGCGCGCAACGTCGCCTTCGACGCTGAGCGTCCAGTGCTGGTATTTCGTCGGGTGCGTCTGGAAGCGCACCAGTTCCCTGTCGCCCTGCTTGAACAGCAGCGGTTCGGTCATGGCATTCATCGTTCGTCTCCTTGGTGTTCAGTTCGGGCCCGCAACAGCGCGTTCCAGGTCCTTGAGGGATTGCTTGACGGTGCGCGCGGCAGTGTCCACCACGGCGTCGGCGCGGGCGTACAACGCTTCGCGGCTCGCGAGAATGCGGCGGATGTCGTCCAGCGCCTCACGCGTGGCTCCGCCCTTGGCGTTGTCGCCAGCGTCGAACGGCCGCATGTCGCCCTGGGCCACCACACGGCTCATGTGCTCTTCGGGGCTGGCCTTGAGCCAGACGCACCAGAAATGGCTTTGCAGCAGGTCAAACGTCTCACGCTCGCTCACGATGCTGCCGCCCGTAGTCATGACCACGCCGTTGGGGTGTTCCTCGGCAATGCGCAGCAGCGCGCGGCGTTCGTAGCGGCGGTAGCCGGCCTGTCCGTGCAGCAGCAATATTTCGTTCATGCTGGTGCCGGCTTCGCGCTCGATCTCACGGTCCAGTTCCACGAAGGGCACGCCGCGCTGAGCGGCCAGCTCGGCGCCCAGCGTGGTCTTGCCCGCGCCGCGCAGGCCGATCAGCGCCACGCGCTTGTCGCGGCCCAGCGAATCCGCCATGCCAAAGGTACTGCCCAGCAGCGAATAGGCCTGGTCGAGCTGGCTGTCGTCCAGCCTCGCGAGCAGGCCGTGCAGGCGGGCCAATGCGGGACGCGGCGCGTCCTGCAGCAGGTCGAGCAGGGAGATGTTCAGGGCGCGGGCCGCGGCCTCCAGCGAGTTGATGGACACATTGCCCTTGCCGCTTTCCACGTCGGCCAGAAAGCGTTCGCTCAGGCCCGAGTCTGCCGCCAGGACCTTGCGTGTCATGCCGCGGCGGGCACGCCAGGCGCGCACCCGCGCACCCAGTTCCGCCATGGTGGCTTTGGCTTCAGCTTCCGGCATGGAGGCAATGGTGGACTCGGTCATCTGAAATATGTTTGACGCAGATCAAGATTGCAGTATACTTCCTGTCAATCGAGTGTCAAGCAGTTTATTGCATCTTCCGTTTGGAGACCCCGTCATGAAACTCAAGATCCTTGTCGGCACCATGACCAGTACCGCCGACTATGTCGCGCAAGCCATCCAGATGGACTGCGCCGACCTTGTAGAAGATATCGAAGTTCAGCTGATGGATGGCCTGGATATCAGCGCATTCGATGAAGATGCAATTTATCTCATCTGCACCTCCACCTACGGTTCTGGCGACGTCCCCGACAACGCCCGCAACCTGTACGACTCGCTGGACAGCCAGCCCAAGTACTTGGGCCATGTGCGCTACGGTGTGATCGCTTTGGGCGACAGCACCTACCAGCAGACCTTCTGCTTCGGCGGCAAGAAGTTCGACGAACGCCTGCAAGGCCTGGGCGCGCAGCGCATCGGCGAGGTGTGGTGCCACAACGCGAGTGCGGGGACCCTGCCTGAAGAACTGGGCACAGCGTGGTGTCGCGAATGGCTGGCCTTGGCGATGACCCCCGCCCAGACTGCCTGAGCGCTGTCATCCCGGGCTCGACCCGGGATCCATGTAGGCACACCACAATGGATGCCGGGTCAAGCCCGGCATGACGATGCCCCCCCGAAGAGGAGACAGAACAATGAACCTGAGCAGCGCCGACCACAGCACCAGCCCGCCGCGTGTGGACATCCCGCGCGACTACAACGCCGCGCACGACCTGCTGGCGCGCAACGCGCAGCGCGCGGGCAAGGTGGCGTTCATCGACGCATCTACCGGCGCGACGCTGACCTACGGCCAACTCACCGACCAGGCCCACCGCTTCGCCAACGCGCTGCGCGCCCGCGGCGTCGCGCCCGAGTCGCGCGTGCTGGTCGCCATGCTGGATACACCCGAATGGCCTGTTGTGTTCCTGGGCTGCATCCTGGCCGGCGTGGTGCCGGTGGCGGCCAACACGCTGCTGACGGCGAGGGACTTCGAGTTCATGCTGCGCGATTCGCGCGCGCAGATGCTGTTCGTGTCGCAGGCGCTGTGGCCAACGTTCGAGCCGTTCGCCGGCACACTGCCGCAACTGAAATTCGTCGTGCACGCCGGTACCAGCGGCCCCGATTCCGTCGCGGCCATGATTGCCAGCGGTGATGCCGCGCAACAGGTAGCGCCCACAGGCGCCGACGACCCCTGCTTCTGGCTGTATTCCAGCGGCTCCACCGGCACGCCCAAGGGCACCGTGCACCTGCATGCGCACCTGATCCAGACAGCCGAGTTGTACGCGCGCCCCATCCTGGGCATCCGCGAAAACGACGTCGTGTATTCCGCCGCCAAGCTGTTCTTTGCCTATGGCCTGGGCAACGGCCTGACCTTTCCCATGAGCGTGGGCGCCACGGCGGTCCTGTTGCCGTCGCGCCCCACGCCGGCCGACGTGTTCGGTGTGCTCAAGAAATTCCAGCCCACCATCTTCTACGGCGTGCCCACGCTGTACGCCGCGCTGCTGGCTGACGCCGCGCGCCCGCAGCGCGCGGAACTGTCGCTGCGCGTGTGCACCAGCGCCGGCGAGGCCCTGCCGGCCGAGATCGGCAAGCGGTGGACGGCCGACTACGGCTGCGAGATCCTGGACGGCATCGGCTCCACCGAGATGCTGCACATCTTCCTGAGCAACCGCCCCGGCGCGGTGCGCTACGGCACCACGGGCCAGGCCGTGCCGGGCTACGACCTGCGCATCGTGGGCGACGACGGGCGCGAATGCGGCGCGGGCGAGATCGGCGAACTGCAGATCAGCGGCCCCAGCGCAGCGATCATGTACTGGAACAACCGTGCCAAGACCAAAGCCACGTTCTGCGGCGAATGGACGCGCAGCGGCGACAAGTACACGCGTGACGCAGACGGCTACTACACCTATGGCGGGCGCAGCGACGACATGCTCAAGGTCGGTGGTATCTACGTGAGCCCGTTTGAGGTCGAAGCCTCGCTCATGACCCATGCGGCCATCCTGGAAGCCGCCGTCATCGGCGTGGCCGACACCGACGAGCTCATCAAGCCCAAGGCCTACGTCGTGCTCAAGCCCGGCCAGAGCGTGAGCGTGGACGACCTGAAGATCCACGTGAAGAACCAGCTCGCCCCGTACAAGTACCCGCGCTGGATCGAGTTCGTGCCGGAGCTGCCCAAGACCGCCACAGGCAAAATCCAGCGGTTCAAGCTGCGCGCGGCCCAGTAAAAATGCGCCTTGTGCGGGTTACCCATGTTGCGCGACACGGGCAACCCGGTTAAATTGCTTTAAGCCTAAACAAAAGGAGATCTCCATGACCACACGCCGTCTCGTCCTGACCCGCAGCGCCGCCATCGTGGGCGCAGCCTCCACCGGTCTGCTGCTGCCCCAGATCGCCCGCGCCCAGGGCAACAAGGTGCGCGTGGGCTTCATGCTCCCGTACACCGGCACCTTCGCACAGCTGGGCGTGGCGATCGAGAACGGCGTGCGCATGGCCATCGACGAAAAAGGCGGCAAGCTCGGCGGCCGCGAGATCGAGTGGTTCAAGGTCGACGACGAATCCGAGCCGTCCAAGGGCGTCGAGAACGCCACCAAACTGGTGCAGCGAGACAAGGTCGACGTGCTGATCGGCACCGTGCACTCGGGCGTGCAGATGGGCATCCAGCGCGTCGCACGCGAGTCGGGTGTGCTCAACCTGATCCCCAACGCCGGCGTGCATGCCGCCACCCGCGCCCTGTGCGCACCCAACGTGTTCCGCACCTCGTTCAGCAACAGCCAGCCCACGCGCGCGCTGGGCCAGGCCATGGTGGCCAAGGGCCACAAGAAGGCGGTGTGGATCACCTGGAAGTACGCGGCCGGCGACGAAGCGTTTGAGGGCTTCAAGGAAAGCTACACCGCGGCCGGCGGCACCATCGTCAAGGAACTGGGCCTGCCCTTCCCCAACGTCGAGTTCCAGGCCCTGCTGACCGAGATCGCCGCGCTCAAGCCTGATGCCGTGGCCTGCTTCTTTGCCGGCGGCGGCGCGGCCAAGTTCATCCGCGACTACGCCGCCGCGGGCCTGAAGGGCAAGATCCCGCTGTACGGCTCGGGCTTCCTGACCGAAGGCGTGCTGGACGCGGCCGGCCCGGCTGCCGACGGCATCATCACGACCATGCACTACAGCGATTCGCTGGACACCCCGCGCAACAAGCAGTTCCGCACGGCCTATGCCACGCAGTTCAAGCTGCAGCCCGACGTGTACGCCGTGCAGGGCTACGACACGGGCCTGCTGTTGGCCCAGGGCGCGGCCGCCGTCAAGGGCGACCTGAACAACAAGAAGGCGCTTTACACCGCGATGGAGACCGCCACCATCGACAGCCCGCGCGGCAAGTGGACCATGAGCAAGTCGCACAACCCGGTGCAGGACATCTACCTGCGCGAGGTGAAGAACCGCGAAAACGTCGTGATCGGCACCGCCGCCAAGGCGCTGGCCGATTCCGGCGCCGGTTGCCGCATGGCGTAAGCCTTGCTTGCACGCAAAATGGGAGGTGACGCCTCCCATTTTTTTGACTGTTCAGGCCTGCAGCTTCGCCTTTCATGACGCTTTCCACTTACCTTTTGTACGTCGCGGCCGTCGCGCTGCTGATCCTCACACCCGGGCCGACCATGCTTATGTGCATGACCAATGCACTGAACCATGGGCAGCGCCCCGCCATGACCTCGGTAGCTGGCGCGGTGACAGCCGTGCTGGGTGTGATGGTGTTGTCGGCCATGGGGTTGGGCGCACTGCTGGCCGCGTCTGAAACCGCGTTCACCGTGGTCAAGGTCGCGGGCGCGGCGTATCTGATCTGGCTGGGCATCAAGACCTTTCGCAGCAACGCCGCGCTGCAACTGGGCAACGCTGCGGCGCAGGGCCGCTCGTTCTACGTGCAAGGCCTGCTGGTGGGCGCGAGCAACCCCAAGGCCGTGCTGTTCTTTGCCGCGTTCTTTCCGCAGTTCATCAACCCCGCCGCGCCGCTGGCGCCGCAGCTGGCTGCGCTGGCGGCGACCTTCGTCGGGTTCGAATTTTCCGTGCTGACGCTGTGCGCGCTGGGCGTGTCGCGCCTGGTGCCGCTGCTCAAGACCAGCGGCCCGGTGAAATGGATCAACCGCATCTGCGGCGGACTGTTCACGCTGATGGGCGGCCTGCTGCTCCTCACCCGACGCTCGGCCTGACTTTCGCATGACCCTTGCCAACTTCCTCATCCAGCTGCTCAACAGCGTTCAGTACGGGCTGCTGCTGTTCATGCTGGCCGCCGGCCTGACGCTGATCTTCGGCATCATGGGCGTGGTCAATCTCGCGCACGGCAGCTTCTACATGCTGGGCGCGTACCTGGCGTGGTCGCTGTCGCTGTACTTCGGCAGCCTGACGCTGGCGATCCTGGGCGGCGCCGTGCTGGCCGTGCTGTTCGGCCTGGCGCTCGAATGGCTGCTGTTCCGCCACTTCTACCACCGCGACCACCTGGACCAGGTGCTGCTGACCTTCGGGCTGATCTACATCTTTGAAGAGCTGCGCTCCATCCTGTGGGGCGACGACGTGCACGGCGTGGCCATTCCCCAACTGCTGTCCGCTTCCATCCCGCTGACCGACACGCTGTCCTACCCCGTGTACCGCCTGTTCATGTCGGGCGTGTGCATCGCGCTGGCCGTCGGCCTGTACCTGCTGATCAGCAAGACGCGCCTGGGCATGAAGATCCGCGCCGGTGCGTTCAACCGCGACATGGCCGAGTCGCTGGGCATCAACATCAAGCTGATCCATGCCGTCGTGTTCGCGCTGGGCGTGGGCCTGGCGACGGTGGCCGGCATGATCGCCGCGCCGATCTCCAGCGTCTATCCCAATATGGGCTCGCAGGTGCTGATCATGTGCTTCGTCGTCGTGGTGATCGGCGGCATCGGCTCGGTGCGCGGCGCGCTGATCGCTGCGCTGCTGGTGGGGCTGGTCGATACCTTCGGCAAGGTGCTGCTGCCTCAAGTTGCGGGCATGCTGGTTTACATGTTGATGGCGGCCGTGCTGCTGTGGAAGCCCGAAGGGCTGTTTAAACAATGAGCACTGCGAAAGCCAATCTGGAAATCCTGCCGCGCGGCGTGCAGGTGGCGCTGGCGCTGGGCGTGGTGGCGCTCGCGGCGTTCCCGTTCGTCGGCACCGACTTCTACGCGCAGATGGTCGCGCGCATGATGATCATGGCGATCTTCGCCATGAGCCTGGATCTGCTGCAGGGCGTCACCGGCCTGGTGTCGCTGGGCCATGCGGCGTTCTTCGGCGTCGCGGGTTACGCGCTGGCGTTCATGACCCCGGCCGACGCGCCCGTGAGCCTGTGGTGGACACTGCCACTGGCCGTGCTGGGCTCGGCGCTGGCGGCGCTGGTCATCGGCTTTTTCGTCGTGCGCACGCACGGCATCTACTTCATCATGGTCACCATGGCATTCGCGCAGATGGTGTTCTACCTGTTCTTCGACAACAAGGTCCTGGGCGGCTCCGACGGGCTGTACATCAACTTCAAGCCCGAGGCAGGCATCTTCGACCTTGAGAACAAGCGCGTTTTCTACTACTTCACCCTCGCCTGCCTGCTAGCCACGTATTTCTTTTTGCGTCGGTTGCTGTTCAGCCCGTTCGGTCGCGCGCTGGCGGGCATCCGCGTCAACGAGCACCGCATGCGCGCCATGGGCTACGGCACCTTCGGCTACAAACTGGCGGCCTTCACGCTGGCCGGCGCGCTCGCCGGGCTGGCAGGCTACCTGTGGGGTGCACAGACGGGTTTCGTGAATCCCGAGCTCATGGGCTTTCACATGAGCGCGCACGCGATCATGATGGTCATCTTGGGCGGCATGGGCAACTTTGCGGGGGCCATCGTCGGCGCGTTCGCGTTCGAGTACGTGCTGCATGTGTTCAAGGATTTACCGACGGTGGGTGCCTTCCGCATGGGCAAGCACTGGCAGCTGTGGATGGGCCTGTTCATCGTGCTGCTGGTGGTGTTTGCGCCGCGCGGCATCATGGGGCTGGCCGAGAAGCTGTTCTCGCGCAAAGCCAAGGCGGAGGCCGGCCATGAGTGAAGTCCTGCTGACTGCGCGCAATCTGACCAAGCGCTTCGGCGGCCTGGCCGCCGTGAACGACGTGTCGGTGGACCTGTGGCGCGACCGCATCCATGCGGTAATCGGCCCCAACGGCGCCGGCAAGTCCACGCTGACCAATTTGCTCTCGGGCGACTTGCCGCCCACGGCCGGCACCGTCACGCTGGGCGGCGCCGATGTGACCGGCCACAAGCCCGAAAAAATCTCGCGCGGCGGCCTGGGCCGCAGCTACCAGAAGACCAACATCTTCCTGCCCTTCACTGTCTGGGACAACGTGCGCCTGGCCGCCCAGTCGCGTGCGCCGCACGCCTGGCGCTGGCTCAAGCAGGCCAGCGGCTTTGCCCCCACCAACGAGCGCGCCGAACGCGCACTGGAGCTCGCGGGCCTCACGCCACGCCGCAACGCCGTGGCCGGCACCATCAGCCACGGCGAGCAGCGCCAGCTCGAGATCGCCATGACCCTGGCCACCGAGCCGCAGGTGCTGCTGCTGGACGAGCCCCTGGCCGGCATGGGCGTGGCCGAAGCCGAGCGCATGGTGCAACTGCTGCTCAGGCTCAAGGCATCGCACGCGATGATGCTGGTCGAACACGACATGGATGCGGTGTTTGCCTTGGCGGACCACCTCACGGTCATGGTCAACGGGCAGGTCATTGCGAGCGGGTTGCCTGCTGCTGTTCGCTCCGACGCGAATGTGCAGGCGGCTTACCTGGGCGAGGAGCACTGAGCGTGGCTTTGGTATCACTCGCTGGGGTTCGCGGCGGGCGCAGTGCGGCGGGGCTCATGCTGCGGTGGTTTTTGCTGCGCAAAAACTGCGCTGCGATGCTCGGGGGTCGGTCGCGCTGCGGAACTCGCTGCACTACGCTTCGCTTCGTTCCGCTCAAACAGCCGCAGCGAGCATGTTCACGATGCGCGCTTGCGCGCGCCGACACTCCCCCCTGCGCTTCTCGCCACCGCAGAAATCGCCCCGCCGCACTGCGCCCGCCGCGAACCCCGAATCCCGTCAGGCCACTAGTGGTGCACCAACAGTGCATCTGCAAAGCTGCGCCTGCGGGCATACCGCTGTGGGGGCGCCTCTGTGACGCCGAGCAGCGCAGGGGTGAGTGTCGGCGCGCGCAGCGCGTAGCGAGTTCTGCGGTGCGACCGAACCGTGAGCAGCGCAGGGCAGTCGCCGAAGGCGACCGTCACAGTGAAGCCCCCACAGCGGTATGCCCGCAGGCGCAGCTTTGCCGCGAGGTGCAGGAACAGCAATGACCGAACAACTCATCAGCGCCAAGGGCCTGCAGACCTACTACGGCGCCAGCCACATCCTGCGCGGCATCGACTTCTCGGTCGCGCGCGGCGAAACCATCGGCCTCATGGGCCGCAACGGCATGGGAAAGAGCACGCTGCTCAAAAGCCTGATGGGCCTGGTCAAGCCACGCGGCGGCTCGGTGCAGATCATGGGCCGCGACATGACGAGCCGCGCGCCGTACGAGATCGCGCAACTGGGCATCGCCTACGTGCCTGAAGGCCGCGGCATCTTCGGCAACCTCAGCGTGGTGGAAAACCTCAAGATGGCCGCGCGCCCCGGCACCAAGGGACAAAAGGACTGGACCTACGACCGCGTGCTGGACACCTTTCCCCGCCTGAAAGAACGCCTGGGCCACGGCGGCCAGCAGCTGTCGGGCGGCGAACAGCAGATGCTGACCATCGGCCGCGCGCTCATGACCAACCCCGACGTGCTGATCCTGGACGAAGCAACCGAAGGCCTGGCGCCGCTGATCGCGCGCGAGATCTGGCGCATCTGCGGCGTCATCCGTGAATCGGGCATCAGCAGCGTCATCGTCGACAAGAACTGGAAGCACGTCACCCAGATCACCGACCGCAACGTGATCCTGGTCAAGGGCGAAGTGGTGTTTGCCGGCACGTCGGCACAACTGCACGCCCAGCCGCAACTGCTCGAACAGTACCTGGGCGTCTGACCGCATGGCCGGCCCCGCCCTGCCCCGCACGCCGCGCATCACCCTGCTCGCCGCCGTGGCCCTGGTGCTGGTGGCGTGCGTCACCGCGCTGGCCTTCGCGCTGGCCCAGCCGTCCATGACCGTGCGCCTGGCGCCCGAACAGGTTGCGGACAAGGACGCGCCCGCCGCCCTGCGCGTGGCGCGCAGCGGCCCCGATGGCCCGCCCGAAGGCGCGATCGCCGTGCGGCTGCAGGGCACGCGCGATGTGCTGGAGCTGCGCGCCACCGACCTGATCGAAGAACCCGACTTCTTCGACACCTACGCCGAAATGGACGGCTTCTTTGCCCGCCAGACACGGCTGGCCGCCATGCTGGCCGAGCCGCGCGTGGTGCTGCACTGGCGCCCGGCCGACGGCGGCACCGAGCAGGCCACCACACTGAACATGGCGCCCAACCGCGACATTGCGTCGCTTCCGTTGGTGTTCTGGTTCCAGCTGTTCGCGGGCAGCGCCAGCCTGCTGATTGGCGCCTGGGTGTTCGCGCTGCGCCCCGCCGACTGGGGGCCGCGCATGCTGGCGCTGTGCGGGCTCATGTTCCCCGTGTCCACGATCACCGCGGCGGCCTACAGCACGCGTGAACTGGCGATCGACGGGACAGTGTTCCGCTGGCTGTCGTCGGCCAACCACCTGGGTGCCTTGGGCTTTGGCTGCGGGCTGGTGGCGATCTTTCTGACGCACCCACGCCTGCTCGTGCGTCCGCGCTGGCTGTGGCTGTTACCGCTGGTGTTCGGCCTATGGCTGGCCGCCGATGTCTGGCGCTTCGCGCCCGACCAGGACTGGGGCGCGCGCTTTCCGATCATGACCGAGATGCTGCTGGCCATCGTGCTGGCCGTCGTGCAGTGGCGGCGCAGCCGCGGCCAGCCGGCCGAGCGTGCCGCATTGCGCTGGCTGGCGCTGTCGGCGCTGGTGGGCTGCGGCATGTTCGTGCTGATGGTGGTGTCGGTCGGCGTGTTTGGCCTGTTCCCGCCGCTGGAACAGGGCTACGCGTTCGGCTTCTTCCTGATCATGTTCTTTGGCCTGGCGCTGGGCGTGGGCCGCTACCGCCTGTTCGACCTGGACGAATGGGCGTACCGCGTGCTGCTGTGGGCGCTGGGCGTGGCGCTGGTGGTGGTGATCGACGCCGTGCTGGTGTTGTGGCTGCGCTGGAATGCCACGCTGTCGCTGGGCACCACGCTGCTGGTGTGCGGTGCGCTGTACTTTCCGGTGCGCCAATGGCTGTGGGCGCGGCTGGTCGAACGCGGCAGCGCGACGGTGCAGCAGATGCTGCCCGAACTGGTGCGCATCGCATTCTCCCCGTCTGCCACCGAACGCGAGCGGCTTTGGGGCAACGCACTGCAGAACCTGTTCAACCCGCTCAAAAGCACGCCGGATGACGGCGCGCCCATCAGCCAGCCCGAACTGGCCGACGACGGCCTCGCGCTGCGGTTGCCGGCCTGCGGCGGCGTGGGCGCGCGCGTGCTGCGCTTTCGCGACAACGGCAAACGCCTGTTCTCGGGTCGCGACGTGGAGTTCACCACCTCGCTGTGCACGCTGATGGACCAGGCCGCCGAAGGCCGCGATGCGCACGAGCGCGGCATCCGCGAGGAGCGCCTGCGCGTGGCGCGCGACATGCACGACGACATCGGCGCCAAGCTGCTCACGCTACTGCACGTGGACGACCCGCAGCGCCAGAAGC